>JAAYDW010000002.1 GCA_012729055.1 Deltaproteobacteria bacterium | reverse complement strand
TTTGAGCTAAAAACCATCATGGAGATGAAGCTTAAAAAAATTACCCAACTTCGGTAACATCTTTTATGAGGCAACCTTCAACATCCTCGCCCTTCACTCGGTAACATTTATTAATGAGGCAATAGGCGGATGGCCCGGGCGCCGGGTGACTGACGCCGGCCGGTTGGACCGGCCGCCGATTGATGGGGGCAAGGATCGGTAAAGCGTCGCGGCCTTCAGGGCTTTGGAGCAAAGAGTTTTTCCGCGGCGGTTTCCATGGCGTGTTTGAGCTTTTTGCCGTCGCCTGATCCAACCGGTTCGGAAAGGGTCCGCAGGACGTTTTCATAAACGGCGAACACTTCCCGGCGGTTCGGATTTCCGGCAATGATATCGGCGTAAAGCTCCGGGCTTTCGGTGAAGACTTTTTTCACCAGCTCCATCTTGGTCTTAAAGACCGGCGTGGCAAACGGCTCGAGCTGGGCGGCGGAAAAACCCGCGGCGGCGACGGCCATGCCGAGCGCAATCGTATTGAGGTGGCTTAAGGCCTGCACCACGGCCATCACCCGGTCGTGCTCGGCCGGCGTTTTTTCAAGGACGGTGTAACCGGCCTGTTCAAAGACCGCCTTCATCCATGCATACCAGGTTTCTCCCCGGCCGCGGCATAAAACTATGCTGTGCTCCGCCGGATCCGCCGCCTGCGGTCCGAACAGAGGATGGCAGCCCACCACCTCGGCTGGCGAAGAAGACAGCATGAGGGCCACCGGTTCTTCCTTGAGCGAGGTGAGATCCATGAGCGCCTGAGAGCTTTGCAGAAGCGGCCCGACCTGGGCGATGACGTCGGAAGTCGCCGCAATCGGCACGGCCACGACCACCACATCGCAGCTGCGGGCCGCGTCGGCCGCCGTCACGGCGGTTTTCCGGCCGGTCACAGAGACGCGGCAGCCGCGGGCGGCAAGCAGTTCGGCCAGCCAGCGCCCCATGCCGTTGGTTCCCCCGATGATGCCCACGGAAGGCTCCGTCATAAACGCACCGCCTTTTGCCGGAGCCGGAAGTCGGCCAGCGCCAGACACACCATCGCTTCGCACACCGGCACAATCCGGGGCAAAACGCAGCTGTCGTGCCGGCCGGCAACGGTAATCGTTCGCGGGCGGCCTGAGCTGTCCACGGTTTTTTGCGGCAGAGACAAAGAGGGAATCGGTTTGCAGTAGGCCCGAAGCACGATGTCCTGTCCCGTGCTGATGCCGGCCAGAATGCCGCCGGCGGAATTTTTTTCAAACCCCGCTTCGGTCATCGGATCATTGACCTCCGAGCCTTTTTTGGCGGCAACCGCCGCGCCGTCGCCGATTTCCACCGCCTTCACCGTGCCGATGCTCATGAGCGCCGCCGCCAGGGACGCATCGAGTTTGTCGAATACCGGCTCGCCCAGACCCGCGGGACAGCCGCGCGCCAGAATTTCCACCACGCCGCCCAGCGTGTCTCCCTCCCGGCGCGCCTGCGCCAGGCGCTCTTCCATCGCGGCCGCGGCGCGCGCGTCGGGGCAGTAGAGGGCAGAAGCGTAAATGCTTTGTTTCGTGATTCCAGCTACTGCCGCCTCCGGATCGGCCCAGATGCCGCCGATAGCTTTCGTGTAGGCCAGCACCTCGATTTCCGCCGCAGCCAGCACTTTGGCGGCCACAGCCCCCGCCGCCACACGGGCCGCCGTTTCGCGCCCCGATGCGCGGCCGCCGCCGCGCCAGTCGCGCAGGCCGTATTTTTTGAAGTAGGTGTAGTCGCCGTGGCCGGGACGGAAAACGTCCCGGAGCTCCTCGTAGGCGGACGGCCGCTGATCGGCGTTGCAGAGCAGCAATGAGATCGGCGTACCGGTGGTTCTTCCCTCAAAGACACCGGAAAGAATTTCCACCCGGTCTTCTTCCGCCCGCGGCGTCGCGCCCGGCGTGAGGCCGGGTTTGCGGCGATCCAGCGCCTGCTGAATATCGCTTTCCCCGAGCGCCAGGCCCGCCGGACAGCCGTCGATCACGGCGCCCAGCGCGGCGCCGTGCGACTCTCCCCAGGTCGTCACGCAAAATACCGAACCAAAAGTATTTCCCGCCATACCCTCTCCCGTCAGATTGAATTTTTCCGTTTTTTTGTTTTGGCCATGCCGGCGACGATGCCCGCCTCGAGCAGCCGCCCGTAGATTTCGTCTGCGACCCGTACAACACTTTTGCCGTTTGTGTCCACCGTAAAATCGGCGGCCGCCTCGTAGACGGGAAGGCGCCGGGCCAACACCGCCTTCGTTTGCACGTCCAGGTCTTCCGCCGTGAACGGCGGCCGGACCTGCGGCCCGCTTGCGTCGCGCTTCAGCCGGGCCAGAAGATCCGCAAGCGGCGTTTGCAGATAAACCAGAGGCCCCATGCTTTTCAGAAGAAGGAGGTTTTCCCCGGCCATCACGACGCCGCCGCCGGTGGCGACAACGGCCGGCGGAGCGTTGCAAAGCGACGCCACCGCTTCCGCCTCCAGACGGCGGAACGCCTCCCACCCCCGGCCGGCCACGAAGTCTTTGATCGTCATGCCCGCCTTCTTCTCACTGAGAAGATCCGTGTCCGCAAACGGAAGGCCGAGCTTTTGCGCCAGAAGTTTTCCGACCGTGGTCTTGCCGCTTGCGCGGTAGCCGATGAGGAAAATTTTCATAGTTTGGCAAGCTCCCGCCAGAAACCGGGAAAGGACTTGTCCACGCACTTTTTGTCCGCAACGGCAATTTGCGGCGTGACCAGTCCCGCCACGGCAAAGCTCATGGCAATCCGGTGATCGTTGTAGGTTTCGATGGCTGCGCCTCCGGGACGGCCGCCTTCAATCACCAGGCCGTCCGCGCTTTCCCGGGCCCGGATGCCGATCCGGCCCAGCTCGGCAGCCATCGCCGCCAGACGGTTGCTTTCCTTGATTCGCAGATGCGCGACATTGGTGATCGTGGTCTGCCCGGGGCGGTAGGCCGCCAGCACGCCGACCGTCGGCACCATGTCCGGCAGATCGCCCATGTCGAACGTCATGTCGCCTGCAGCCAGTTCTCCTTCCCGCGCGACTTCCACCCAGTTGTCGCCGCCGGTCACCCGGCAGCCCATCTCTTCCAGAATAGGCAGAAGGCGGATGTCGCCCTGCGCGCTTTGCCGGTTGACGCCGGAAACGCGGATGGTTTTTTTCGTCAGCGCCGCCGCAAGAAAAAAATAGGACGCGCTCGAGGCGTCGCCTTCCACCTCGTAGTCGCGGCCCGTGTAAATCGACCCGGTGCCGACGATAAAATGGCGATGGCCGGTTTGCGTGATTCTCGCGCCGAAGTCCCTCATGACGCCGATGGTCAAATCGATGTATGGCGTGGAGACGATGCCCCCCGCGAGCGTAAGCTCGATGCCCTTGGCGGTGTAGGGGCCGCACAGGAGGAGCGCGGAAACGTACTGCGAGCTCTCGATGTCGCCAAGCGTGATTCTGCCGCCCCTCAGGCCGTTGGCCGCGACTTCGACGGGCGGACAGTTGCCGCGGCAGGTGATCGCCACGCCCATGTCCTGAAGCGCCGCAACAAGCGGCCCCACCGGCCTTTCACTGAGCCTTTCCGAGCCGGCAAGCACGTAGCGGCCCCGCCCCAGGCAAACCAGCGCGGTGAGAAAGCGCAGCGCCGTTCCGTTGTTACCCAGAAAAATTTCCGAATTCCGGCCGGCGACGGCGCCGCCGGTGCCGGTCACGGCAAAACCGTCCGCAACCGGTTCGATGTCCGCTCCCAGAATTTTCAGGCCGTCCATCAGGTATTGCGTATCCTCCGCGACCAGCGCCCGCCGGATCACCGACCGCCCCCGGGCCAGGGCGGCGGCGACGAGCGCCCGCTGCGTCAAACTCTTCGAACCGGGAACCTCCACGAGGATCGCCGGCTTGCCGCTAACCGTTGTCAAGCGTCTCCAACCTTTCCCGGACGACAGCTCTCATGAGCGCCAAGGGCGCTTCCCTGCCCGTCCATAATTTTAATTGCGCCGCCCCCTGGCGGACAAACATCTCGAGTCCGGACACGATCCGGCATCCCTGCGCCTTCGCGTCCTTAAGCAGTCTGGTCGCAAGCGGATTATAGATCACATCCATCACCACCGGAAAATGCGCCAGCGTCTTTGCCGGCACCGGCGATTCGTGGATCCGCGGCGTCATGCCCACCGGCGTTGTGTTGATGAGCGCCCGGGCCCGGATTTTGCCGAGCGCCTCCGGCGGATAGCAGGGGCAGTCAAACGCGGCGGCCAGGAGCCGGCCCTTTTCCGGCGTGCGGTTCACGATCACCGGCCGGCCGCCTTCTTTTTTTATGCCGTAAACCGCCGCCCGCGCCGTCCCGCCCGCGCCGAGAATAACAAAGGTTTGCCCTGCAATGTCCGTCTCTTCCCGGAGCGCCTGCAAAAGCCCCACCCAATCCGTATTGTGGCCGATGAGCCGCCCCCGTTCGTTTACGATTGTGTTCACCGCGCCCAGCGCCGCCGCGTCTGCGGAGAGCCCGTCGAGGCAGCCCGCCACCGCCGTTTTGAAGGGCAGCGTCACCGACGCGCCGCGGATGTTCAGGCCGCGGATGCCGGCCACGGCGGCGGCCGGATCCGTCACGCAAAAAGCGCTGTAATGGCCGTCGATGCCCATCGCCGCGAGCGCTTCGTTGTGCATGAGCGGGGAAAGACTGTGCGCGACGGGATTGCCCAGCAGAACAAAAGCCGGCCCGCCGGGTGAAAACCGCGGCCGGATGCCTGAGAGTCCGTCCTGCAGCAGACGCTCCAGGCCGCGCATTGTGGATACCGAAAGCTGCCCCGGCGCCGATTTCCGGCCCGACGGCAAAACCGCGAAGGCCAGAAAGCTGCCCCGCAGCGGCGCCAGCACCCGGCTTTGCTGCCCTGCTTCTCCCATGCACATGGCGATGATCCGGACGCCGCGCCACCGCGCATGGCGGATCAGCGCGAGCACCTTCAGGTTGTCGTCTGCGCGGCGCGCGGTGGGAACGATCTTCACCACATCGGCGCCCGTCCGGACGCACGCTGCGAATATTTCCCTGAGCTTCGCCAGCGACGGTGTTTTGGCCGTGTCATGCCAGGAAACGATCACCTGCGTTTTGCCTTGCCGCCTGCGGATCAGGGACTGAAGCCGCCCGATCGCCCGCACGCCTTCGGCCAGTTCGATATCGACAAAATCCGCCTCGAGCGCGATGGCTTGTTCCAAAAGCGCCATTTTCGCCTTCTTCGTCATTTCCCTGGACGGCTGGACTCCGTCGGGGACGGACCTTTCGTCTTTCCGGCGGCAGGTCACGACAATCCGGACGCGGGGCGCAGCGCGGCGCGCGGCATCGATCAGGCGCGGCAGATCTCCGTCTTCAATCATGTCCATGCGCAGCTCGACGGCATCCGCCGCCTGAGCGGCTGCGGCCGCCGAACGAAGCGCCGCGCACTGGGTTCTCTCCGTCACGGGAATGCAAATCATAGCTTGTCCTTGGTCCGGGGATACGATCCCAGGATTTTCAGATACACCGTTTTGTCTCTAAGCTCGCCAAGGCAGTTTTTCACCCCCTTGTCCTGCCTGTGGCCGATCATGTCCACAAAAAACAGATACTCCCATACCCGCTCTTTGACGGGGTGCGATTCGATCTTGGCCAGATTGATTTTCCGCCGCGCAAAGGAGGCCAGTGCGCGGTGCAGCGATCCCGGAACGTCCTGCGTGGCGAAAATCACCGACGTCTTGTCGTCTCCGGTGGGCGGATTGTCGCCGCGGCCGACGACCAGAAAGCGCGTCGTGTTGGAGGGATTGTCCTCGATACCGTGGGCCAAAACCTTCAAACCGTAAGCGGAAGCGGCCAGCGCGCTGCCGATGGCCGCCGCATTTTTCCGGCCCTGCACCAGCTGCGCGGCGGCGGCGGTGCTTTCCGTTTCGCTCCAGACGGCGTTGGGCAGATGAGCTCTCAGCCAGGCCTGGCATTGCGCCAGCCCCTGCGGGTGCGAGTAAACCGTCTTGACGTTCCGGAGACTTTTGGCCTCTGAAATCAGGCACTGGCTGATGCGCAGATACATTTCCGCCCGGATCTTCAAAGGCGTCAGGATCAGCCGGTCCAGCGTCACGTTCACCGAACCCTCAAGCGAATTCTCCACGGGGACGACGCCCCAGTCCAGGGCGCCTTTTTCCACCTCGTCGAAGACGCGCGCAATGTCCGACTCAGGCACAAAGCGGCCCGCCGCCCCGAAATGCAGGCGCGCGGCCAGGTGGCTGAAGGACGCCTCCGGCCCGAGAAAGGCGACGGCCACGGGCTTCTGCAGATCGCGCGACGAGGAAATGATCTCCCGGTAGATGGACGAAACCTGGCGGTCCGACAGAGGCCCCTCGTTGAGAGTGTTGAGATCGTCCAGAACCTTTGCTTCCTGCACCGGATCGTAAACCGCAAGGCCCTCCTGTCCCTTGACCTGCCCGATCCGCACGGAAATGCGCGCCCGCTCGTTGAGCAGCCGGACAATCTCCCGGTCTTTTTCGCGGATCTCTTCCCGCAGTTTCTCCAGTGACGGTTTCATGCCCTCATCCCCTCCAGGACTGAGCCGATTTTGTCCTCGCCGATGCCGCCGTTGACAAAGGGCATCCCGATTTTCTTGACGAGCACAAAATGAAGCGCTCCGTCCTTTTTCTTCTTATCCGCCTTCAGGCGGTCGAGCACCGCCTCCGTCTTGAGGTCCGCGTCGATGCGGGCCGGCAGCCCGGCCTGCGCGACAAGCCTCCCGATGCGTCCTGCCTCGTCCGCCGCCAGATAGCCCAGCGCCGAAGACAGCTTCGCCGCGGCGATCATGCCCAGCGCCACGCCTTCTCCGTGCGACAGGCGGTAGCCCGATTCCGCTTCCAGGGCGTGCCCCAGTGTATGGCCGAAATTGAGAATGCGCCTGAGGCCCTGCTCGCGTTCGTCGATTTCCACGATCGATTTCTTGATGCGGCAGCAGGTTTCGACGATTTTCAAAAGCAGCGCCGGATCCCGGTGCAACACGGCCTCCATGTTGTCCTCGAGCAGGCCAAACAGCTTTTCATCCTCGATGATACCGTACTTGATGATTTCGGCAAGACCGTTGACAAATTCCCGCTCGGGCAGCGTATCGAGAAACTGCAAATCCGCAAACACCGCGCGCGGCTGGTGAAACGCGCCCAGCAAATTTTTCCCCTGCGGCAGGTCCACGGCGGTTTTGCCGCCGACGGCGCTGTCCACCTGGCCTACCAGCGTGGTCGGCAATTGAATATACCCCACCTGCCGCATGAAAATCGCGGCCAGAAATCCGGTGAGATCTCCCACCACACCTCCGCCCAGCGCGATTAAAAGCGTCTGCCGGTCGGCGCCCTGCTCCAAGAGCCGGGTGGCCAGGGAAAGAACGGTCGCCATGTTCTTGGCCGATTCGCCCGCGGGAATTTCCAGTACGGACGTGTTCAGGCCCGCCTGGATCATCGCATCGGCCAGCGTCCGCCCGTAAAGACGGTTGACGTTGCTGTCCGTCACGACGGCGTAAAGCGGCGCGGGGTGATTTTTCGCAATGAGCAGAATCATCCGGTCGCGAATGCTGCGGCCGATGCGGATCTCATGCGACAAAACGGCTTTCTTGTCCAGATGGACCTTTAACGTTTTCATCTTTTCCTCCGCCTCACCCGCGCATCGTTCCCGACAAGAGCCGGATGTCGTCCATCAGCTGGTAAAATTTTTCGGGCTTGAGCGACTGCGCTCCGTCGGACACGGCCTTTTCCGGCTCCGGATGCACCTCGACGATGATGCCGTCCGCCCCCACGGCCACGGCGGCGCGCGACAGCGGAATGACGTACTTCCAGTTGCCGGCCGCATGGCTCGGATCGATCACCACCGGCAGATGCGTCAGGTTTTTCAGTACGGGCACGGCGCTGATGTCCAGCGTGTTGCGGGTGGACGTTTCGAACGTGCGGATGCCGCGCTCGCACAGGATGACGTTGGGATTACCCGAAGACAAAATGTACTCCGCGGACATCAGCAGTTCTTCAATCGTCGTCATCATTCCGCGCTTGAGCAAAACCGGCTTGCGCGCATGGCCGACTTTCTTCAAAAGCGCGAAGTTCTGGACGTTGCGCGCGCCGATCTGCAACATGTCGGCGTAGGATTCCACCAGATCGACGTCCGCGGGATTGACCACTTCCGTGACCGTGGGCAGGCCGGTTTTCCGGCTCACGGCGTCGAGCACCTTCAGGCCCTCTTCCTCCATGCCCTGGAAGCTGTATGGCGAGGTGCGCGGCTTGAACGCTCCGCCCCGCAGAATCTGCCCGCCGCCCTTTTTGACGATGTAGGCGCTTTCCAGGAGCTGCTCTTCGCTTTCAATGGCGCAGGGCCCGGCCATGACGACGAAGTCCGGCCCGCCGATGCGGACGGAACCGACGCTGATCACCGTGTCGCCCTCGTGCGCTTCACGGCTCGCCAGCTTGTAGGGCTTCAGGATCGGCATGGTTTTTTCCACGCCCGGCAGCGATTCCGCGTATTTGAGCATGGTTTTGTCGCGGCTGTCGCCCACCGCGCCGATGATCGTCCGCTCCACGCCGCGGGAGGGATGGGCTTTGAACCCGACCGATTCGATCCAGTTCATCACATCTTCAACCTGCTTTTCCGTCGCAGAACTTTTCATGACTACAATCATATCTTCCCCCTTCAAATGAAAAAAGGCCATGGCTTTTGCCGCCATGGCCCCGTAAAAACAAAAAAGCCATGGTCAGCGTCCTTTCGGTCTGTCCATGGCTGTTTTTGGTTTAATTTATCCTACCAAGTCCTCCCCAGCGTCAGGCAGACCGATGCAACCTCGTAATAAAACCAGTAGCCGAAGAAAGGTGTGTTCGCGTCGATCTGTCTGTTCATTGAAGATTCCTGTATTTCCAATTTGGGCTGCTTATAAACGAGCGCATCGGGCTTGTCAAGCAATTATTTTATTTCCGGCCATAATATCCTTGACTCCCGACGGGGCATCTTTTACAATCGTCTTAACTTCTAACGCAATTTTAAACAGCCGTCACATTGGAAAGCCGGAGCGGACCGGCCGGAAAGACTAAAAGCGAAAACATGTGAAAGACAATGCCTACGGATACGGACATCATAAAAAAAGCTTTCGACCTTCTTCCGCTGCTCAACACCGCCATTAAAAATGTCCGCCTGTATCCTCCCTCCAGCGCCACCGTCTCCGGCGCCGTAAACAGGCTGCACCTGGCCCTGACAAACCTTCTCGACGAAGAAGACCATATCTTTTTCACCGAATCCGAAAAGTCGCTGCTTGTTTGCGGCCGATCGCTGGCGCAAAAAGGTCAGGAAGGATTGCCCGCCGTTTCGCTGCTCAACATTCTGCTGGGCTTCGGTCTGCGCAGCATTTCGTTTCACCGGGGGCTGGAAAAAGACGAACTGGGCTTCTTCATCGGCCTTCTGGCGCGTAATCCGGAAAGCATCGACGGCGAAGGCGGTTTCGCCCGCCTCCTCGCCGAACATCACATCATCCACGCTGCGGTGGATGAAAAAGTCTACATGGCCGTCGACAAGGGGCAGCAACTCTTCTCCACCATGGACACCGCAGCCGACCCGGCCGCCCGTTTGTTTATGCTGAGCCGGCCGGAAATTGAGCCGGGCTCGCCCAAGCTCAACGAATGGGTGAGGCAGCCGGAAGCCCTTGCCGTGGCTTTCAACGCCGGCCTGTCGAAAATCATGGCGCAAAAAGAAAGCCTCTCCGGCGACCAGTTTCTGTCCACCGTGGAAAACCTGCTGGAACTCCTCCATGAAGTTACCGGAGACCTCGATGACGAAAACCGGGAGGTCCTGTCGCGGTATGTCGGAGATGCGCTGATCGACGCCGATGCGGAAACGGCCCGGGAGCTTCCCGGCCGCAATATCGAACGCCTGTTGGGCGGACGTCTTTTGCGCTACCTCACCGAAGAATTCATCCGCCTGCGACAGGACGAAGCAAGACCGATCGAGGATGAAGCGGAAGACGAATCGCTCAGCAGGCTTTTGCAGGTCGCCGAAAAATTCGGCCTCGGCCTGCGGGATTCCCGGACGCTCCTCGATGACGAGCTTATGGCCCACCTGCCGAAAATCATCGAACAGCTCATCGCGCGAAAACAGCAGGAGTCCATGGAAAAGCTGCTGGAGCGCCTCGCCGCCAATCTGGCCAGCGACAACGCCGACATCCGCATTCGCGCCGCCGGCCGCCTCGCCGACATTATCGAACGCCTTCCCGCCGGCCTCCAGCAGGCCGTAGTTGAAAAACTGTCCGCCAGCCTGCTGGAGTGGATCAAAAGGGAAAGAAACTTTTCGGCGGAATACCGGCGGATCTGCGTCATCGTGAAAAACGTCATTCAAAACCTCATCGCGCAAAAACAATTTGCCGCCGCGCTCCGGTATCTGGATTCCTTCAACACCATCGCGGCCGGCGACGACGAGGCGACGGAGGATGCCAGGAACCTGGCGGCCGGGCTCACCGCGGAGCTCGCCGGCCCCGCCAACATCGATCTGCTGCTGGCCGAAATCAATGATCCCGAAAGCCCCCAGCGGGCGGACGCCGGGCGCCTGTTTACGGCGCTGGGCAGCGACGCCGTGGCGGATCTGTTGGAGCAGCTCCGCCACGCGACCGACAGCGACGACCGCGTGCGGATCATGCACCTCATCGCCTCGCTCAAGGAGCGGGCGCTGCCGATGATCACCGGACAACTCAACCAGAAGGCGCCCTGGTTTTATCTGAGAAATCTCGCCTATCTCCTGGGACAGATCGGCAATGAAGAAACCGCCCGGTCGCTCGCGCCGCTTTTGGAGCACGACAACGACCGTCTGCGGCAGGAAGCGTTGAAAAGCATTTACAAGACCGGGGGAAATGAACGGGGGGCGATTCTGCTGGCGGCGCTTTGCCGCGTCGGTGACGAATTCAAGTTAAGCCTTGTCGAAGCCATGGGACAGGCCAAAGTTGAGGAAGCGACGCCCGTCCTCATCGATCTTCTGAAAGACAGACCGCTCATCACCACCGCCGCCCGAACCGCTCTGGAAGAAAAAATCTGCACGGCCCTGGGAATGATCGGCTCGCCCAAAGCCCTGGGGCCGCTCACGGACGTGGCGCGGTCAAAATCGTTTTTCAGCCTGCGCGTGTATCCGGACAGGGTGCGGACCGCGGCCGCCCGGTCGCTCGCCACGATCCGGAGCAAAATCCGGCAGGCAGAAGCCTCCTGAGACACACCGCAACCACCTGATGACTTTTCACGCTCCCCATACGCCGTCGAGAATTTTTTTGAGCGTTGCGGCGGCCGCCGCCGGATCGTCGGCGGAGCAAATCGCCGAAACGACGGCCAGACAGGGCGCGCCCGCCTCGGCAACCGCCCGCGCGTTGGCTGCGTTGATGCCTCCGATGGCAACCAGCGGATGGCGGCTTGCCGCCTGAATCTGGCGCAGGCCATCAAGCCCCCAGGGTTCCCGGGTATCGGTTTTGGTGGGCGTGGCAAACACCGGACTGACGCCCAGATAATCGACGTCCAACTTTTGTGCCGCCTCGACATCCGCCCAGGTTTCCACGGACAGACCGATGATCGCCTTCGGCCCCAAAAGCCGGCGCGCCGTTTCGTAGGGCATGTCGTCCTGTCCGATGTGGACGCCGTCCGCCTCGCAGGCGAGCGCCACGTCGAGGCGGTCATTGATGATGAGCGGCACGCCCCGCGAAGCCAGCAGTTTCTTCACGGCCCGGGCCTCTTCGACAAACAGGCGGGTCGAAAGATTCTTTTCCCGGAGCTGCACGTACGCCACGCCGCCCCGCAGCGCCGCTCCGACCACTTCCTCCAGAGACCGGCCGCCGCACAGGCCGCGGTCCGTGACCAGGTAAATTCCCCGCATCATGCCACCTCGATTTTCAGACGTCCGGCAACATCTTCGCGCGAAAGCCCGTAGAGCGTATCCAGAAAGTGCATCTGGAGCGATCCGGGACCGGCCGCTTTCGCCGCCGCCATTTCTCCGGCGATGCCCATCACGGCCATGGCTTTGGCGGCCGCCGCAAGGCCGTCTTTATCGACCGCCGCAAAGGCGCCGCACAGGGCCGTTGCCGTGCAGCCCAGTCCCGTGACGCGCGTCATCATCGGATGGCCGTTGGCCGTCTTCACCACCCGCCGCCCCTCCACGGTATAATCGACGGCCCCGCTGATGGAAACGGCGCACTGATGCTTCTCGCTCAAGTACTGTGCGGCCGACAGGGCTTCGTCGGAAGCGGCCGTGCTGTCCACGCCCCTGGTCGTGCGGCGGTCGCCGGCCAGCGCCAGGATTTCCGACGCGTTGCCCCGGATGATCGTCGGCCGGCCCGCGCCGACGAGTTCGCGAACCGTCTGTGTCCGGTAGGGCGTCGCTCCCGCGCCGACCGGATCGATGACCACCGGCACGCCCGCGGATACGGCCCGGCCGAACGCCTTGAACATCGCCCGCACCCAGGGAGCGCTCATCGTGCCGATATTGATGACCAGCGCGGAGGCGATCGCCGCCATGTCTTCCACTTCCTCTTCGGCATGAATCATCACGGGGGAGGCGCCGACGGCCAGAAGGGCATTGGCCGTGTTGTTCATCACGACGTAATTGGTAATGTTGTGTACAAGCGGGCTTTTCGCCCGGATGTCTTCTACCGACTGAAAAATCTCCGCTGCCGTTATCTTCATCCTGTCATCTCCTGTTGGTTTTTCAAAATAAAACCCTTTCTCCCGGCAGGAAGAAAGGGTTTTTAAAATCATCTCTATTCTCCCTTCGCCGGCATTATCCGGATCAGGTTCAATGGGTATAATCTCAGACAGGATTCGTCATCCCGCCACCCCGAATGTTTTTGCTTTCTACCAGCCGGCGGCGTCCTTGTCAATATGCTTTAAGCAATCGCCGCCCGGATTTTTTGGTTTTCCATTTCATTTTCGGCATGGTATGAAATCGATGCAGGGAAAGGACAAAATCATGAACAAGACTCCTCTCGTCTTCGGCATCGGCCAGTGTTCGCTCGACTATCTCGGCCTGGTCGACGCTTATCCTCCGCCCGACGTCAAGTGCGAATTTTCCCATCTGGTGGTCCAGGGCGGCGGCCCCGCCGCAACCGCCCTGGTGGCGCTGGCGCGCTGGGGCCTGCGCGCCCATCTCGCCGGCGTGGTGGGCGACGACGATTTCGGCGTGCAAATCCGGTCTTTCCTGGCCGCCGAAGGCGTCGACGCCTCCGGGCTGCGTATCCGCCAACAGCAGCGCTCCCAGTTCGCCTTCATCGTAAGCGAACCGTCGTGCGCCCGGCGAACGATTTTCTGGCAGCGACCCACGGGCGAACCGCTGCAACAGGACGAACTTGACGCGCACCTCCTTTTACAGAGTTCGGCCCTGCACATCGACGGCCTGTTTCCCGAAGCTTCGCTTTGGGCCTGTCGCAAGGCCCGCGCCGCGGGTATTCCCGTTGTCCTGGACGCCGGAACGCTGCGTCCGGGCATGCTCGACATCATTCCCGCCTGCGACTGCGTGATTACCTCCGAAGTCTTTTCCCGGGCCTTTGCCGATTCGCCCGCCGCAACCTGCCTGAGGCTTGCGGCTCTGGGCGTGAAACTGGCGGGCGTCACACTGGGCGCCGGAGGCTATCTTGCTTTTGCCGCAGGCCGCTGGATCGAAAAAGGCGCTTACCCGGCCCGGACGATCGACACCACCGGCTGCGGCGACGTCTTTCACGCAGGCGTCACCTACGGTCTGGTGCAGGGCTGGCACGCCGAACAGGCGCTCGATCTGGGCGCATGGGCGGCGGCCGCCGTAAGCGAGCAGATGGGCGGCCGGAAAGGCATTCCGCCGCTGCAGGCGCTTGCAGAAAGATACGACGACGGTTCCTGAAAAGATCGAACGACGCCGGAACCGAAGCCGAAAAAATTTCTGCCGGCGCGCGGGGGAGCCGGGATCACCCAGGCCAGCCGGCGCTTAAAAATTTGAATTGACAAGCCCTGTTTGTTTGATTACACTTGCATGCGAGTAAATTGCATACGAGGATGTTTATCGACCCATGCAGGAAATGGATTGCATTTTTTTTCAGCTGGCCAAAGCCTATCAACTGGGCAACCGCTTTCTTTCCCAGAAAGTGTCCGAGCTCAATCTCACCCCTGTCCAGGCCATGATTCTGGGCTTTCTTGCCGACGAAGACCAGATTACCTCAAGCGAACTGGGACGGAAGGCCGAACTCGACAGCGCGACGCTCACCGGCATTCTGGACCGCCTGGAGGCGGCGGGGTATCTCGAACGCAGAGGCAATCCCGACGACCGGCGGTCGATTCTGATTCATCTCACCAAACAGGGCAAAGGGATGGCCCGAGACGCAGTCCGGATTATCCTTGAAGCGAATCAATCGTTTTTACAGGTCTTAACCGAAGAACAAAAGCGCAACCTTCACGACATCATCCATATCCTGCGCCGTCATACGCCAAGGGCATAAGAGCGCAGAAGACAAACGTCCGGACAGGAAGCCGGAGAAAGGAAACAACCATGGGCATCCTTTTCAAAACCGGCTGCGTCCTGTGCGCACAAAACTGCGGTCTCGTCGTCGAAGTCGAAAATAACCGCATCATCAAAGTCAGGGCGGACAAATCCAATCCCAAAAGCGAAGGCTACGTCTGCCGCAAGGGCTTGAACGTCGCCTATCACCAGCACAACGCCGACCGGCTCAAATATCCTCTGAAAAAAGTCGGCGGAAAATTCGAACGGATTTCCTGGGATCAGGCCATCGGCGAAATCGCCGACCGTCTGCGGGATATCGTCGAACAGCACGGCCCGCGCTCGTTCGCCTACATGGGAGCCAGCACGCAGGGCTGCCATTTCGAAGCGGCCTTCGGCATCCGCCTCTTGCGCGGACTGGGGTCGCAGTACCATTACGGAGCGCTGGCGCAGGAATTCGCCGGCGCCTTCTGGGTAATCGGACGCACGTACGGACGCCAGTACCTGCACGACCAGCCCGACGTGAAAAACACCGACGTCCTTTTGACCTTCGGCTGGAACGGCATGCAAAGCCATCAGATTCCCCAGGCGCCCCGGCAACTGCAGCGCCTTTCCCGGGACCCGGAAAAAACGCTCATCGTGGTCGACCCCCGCTTGTCGGAAACGGCCAAGCTGGCCGACATCCATCTTCAGATCCGGCCCGGCACGGACGCGCTGCTCATCAAAGCGCTGATTGCCGTCATTCTCGACGAGGGATGGGAAAACAAGGGCTACCTGGCCGATCATACGTCCGGTTTCGACGCGGTGAAATCCCTTTTTGCGAACTTCGACGCGCGCGGCGCCGTCGCGGTCTGCGAACTGGATTTCGACCGGGTCCGCGAGGTCGCCAGACTTTTCGCCACGCGCAAATCGTCGCTGCGCTACGACCTGGGCATTTTCATGGGCCGCCACAGCGCCCTCAATTCTTATTTGCTCGTCATTCTCCAGTCGATCTGCGGCAGGATTTGCAGGGACGGCGGCAATGTCATTCACGGCCACGTGATGCCCATCGGATCGCACACGGATGAAAGAGATCCCAAAGTCTGGCGCACCGCGGCCACCAATTCCTTCCCGGTTTGCGGCGTTTTTCCGCCCAACGTCATGCCGGAGGAAATTCTCTCCGATCATCCCGAACGCCTGCGGGCGGTTCTGGTGTCGGGATCGAATCCGCTGCGTTCCTACGCGGACACCACGGCCTACGAAAACGCCTTCGCCAAACTGGATCTTCTGGTCACGGCGGAAGTCGCCATGACGGAAACGGCGGCCCTGTCGCACTATGTGCTGCCGTCGCGGACCGGCTACGAATCCTGGGACAGCACGTTTTTCCCGATGACTTACCCGGGCATCTATTTTCAGATGCGCCGTCCCATTCTCGAACCGGAGGGAGAACCGTTGGAGCTGGGCGAAATCCATCTGCGGATCGCCGACAAACTGGGCCTGATACCGCCGATCCCCGAAACCCTTTACCGGGCGGCCGCGGCCGACCGCGCTACTTACGCCAGGGCGCTCATGGAATACGCTGTCGCGGAACCCCGCGCGCTGAAAACCATGCCGTTTATCCTGGGCAAGACGCTGGGTAAAACGCTGGGATCGGCGCACCTGGCGGCTCTGTGGGGCATGCTCCAGGCGGCGCCCAAAGCTTTTTATAAAAACGCCGTCCGCGCGGGCTACCCGTCGGGGCCGGCGCTGGGAGAAGAAATCTTCGGGCAGATTCTGGATCATCCCGAAGGCGTCTGGGTGGGAAAGCTCGATCCGGAAAACAACTTCGCCGAATTGAAAACGCCCGACGGCAAAATCAATCTCCACATTCCCGAGCTGCTTAATGAACTGCAAAACATCGAAGCGAAGCGCGAAGAAGCCGCGCTTGCGGCCGATCCCGAATTTCCGCTCGTCCTCATGGCGGGCCGCCACATGGACACGAACGCGAACACCAACATGCGCGATCCGGCCTGGAATCAGGGGAAACGCGCCTGCACGCTGACGATGCATCCGGACGACGCGGCGGCGCTGAACGTGAAGGACGGCCAGCCGGTCCGCGTCACCACGGAAGCGGGGAGCGAGGAAATCGAACTGGAAATTTCGGCTTCGGCGCGCCGGGGGCATGTCGTCATTCCGCACGGATTCGGCCTGGTTTACAACGGCGTCAAATACGGCGCCAACGTCAACCGGCTCACCAAGAACACGCACCGCGACCGGTTCGGCACGCCGCTGCACCGTTATGTGCCCTGCCGGGTGGAGGCGATGTAAACCGTCCGCTCCGCCGCGGGAAAATCGCAGGACTGCGCCGCATTTCCGGACGGAATTGATTACATTCTCCTGCCTGCATGGTAGTCTGCACCCATCAGGCAGCGGGGAAAAAAGACCGTTGGGCCGGCAGCGAAACCGCCGGCCGCAGGAAAGGACAAAACGGGATGAGTTGCATTTTCTGGTTCGCGATCATTGCGGTTGTTCTGGTTCTGGTGTTTCTCCTGGCCGCTGCGGCCTCTCTGCGCGGGAAAAGGCCGTTTGGCGCAATCGGCTTCCTGCTGGTCGCGCTTTTGATTCTGGCCGTCGCGCTTTTTTTGGGAACGCTCATGGTGGCCGTTTCGGGGTACCGCGCCTTTACGCACGAAGAACTCGCTGCAACGATCCGGATCGAGCCACGCGGCGAGAAGCGTTTTCACGCGCACGTGATTTTTCCGGATGGACGCCGGGTCTCCTACGAACTGTCCGGCGATCAGGTATACGTGGATGCCTATCTTCTGAAATGGAAACCGGCAGCCAACTTCCTGGGGCTGCACACCGCGTACGACCTGGACCGCATCGGCGGCCGGTACCTGGACCTCACTGACGAACAGCAAAGCCTCCGCACCATCTATTCCCTTTCCCGGCCGAAACCCATTGATCTCTTCGAACTGCGCCGGCGGTATCTTTTCCTGCGATTTCTTCTGGATGCGGAATACGGATCCGCCGCCTTTATCGGCGCCGGCCAAAAGAAGATGTACGAGATCCGCGTTTCAACCTCCGGTCTCGTGGCGCGGGAAATTCAGGAACACGGAAAGTAGTTCCCGAAGAGCAAGCTATTTCAAATTGTACTGTTTCATCTTCCGGTAAAGCGTCGCGCGGGAGATGTTCATTTTTTCGGCAATGCGATTTTTCCGCATTTTTGCGCCGAGCATCCGGAGGATCATCATTCGTTCGGCCTCCTGAGGCGCTTCCGCGTCTTCCCGGTGTTCCACGACATGGGTCGGCCGGCGGATGTGGTCCGGTACCAGGTCCACCGTAAGTTCGGGAGTTTTGAGAAAGTTGATCATGCGTTCGATGGCGTTTTGCAGCTCCCGCACGTTCCCGGGCCAGGAGTAATTCATGAAGGCCTCAATCACCCGCTTGTCCACCTGCGTAATTCTTTTTTTCATCGTACTCGCGTAGCGTTTGACGAAATAATCCGCCAGGAGCGGAATATCGTCCAGCCGTTCCTTGAGGGGAACCATTTCAATGGCGAAAACATTGGCCCGGTAATAGAGGTCCTCCCGGAAGTTCCCCTTGCGCACTTCCTCGCGCAGATCCTTGTTGGTCGCGGCGATGATGCGCACATCCACCGGGCGGACGCGCGTGCCGCCGATGCGCAAAACGGATTTGTCCTCAATGACCCGCAGCAGCGCCGTCTGCAACTCCAGCGGCGTTTCCGCAATTTCATCCAGAAAAAGCGTGCCGCCGTCGGCCAGCTCGAACTTGCCCTGGTTGCCGCCGCGGCGCGAACCGGTGAATGCGCCTTCCTCATGGCCGAACAATTCGCTGGCAATCAGATCGCGTGGAATGGCGCCGCAGTTGATGGCGACGTAGGGACCGTTTCTCCGCTCGCTTTCGTTGTGAATGGCCTGGGCAAAAATGTCCTTGCCGGTTCCGCTTTTTCCCAGAAGAAGCACGTTGGAATTGCTTCGGGAAACCATCCGGGCCTGGTCCACCGTCATCAGGAAACGGGCGTTCTGGCCGTAGATATCGTCAAAGCGGAAATTGGCGGAAGCCCCCATCATTTTGGTCACCATGGATTTGGCGCGCTGAATCTCGTTGAGAAGGATGATTTTGCCGATCATTTGCTGATCGGCGGACAGAATCGGGTTGCAGGTGAGCGTGTAGTCTCCGGCCTGGTTCCGGGAGGTAATCCGGACTTCCGCGTCCGTCGTCGTCTCGCCGGACTCGATCAGCGTAAAAAAATGCGCATTGTCGCGGCTGTAAAGATCGCGGATCGGCCGCCCTTCCACCCGGATGCCGGCCAGGCCGAACTTTTTGCGCGCGTTGTCATTGATCAGCGTCACCCGGCCGGCCGAATCCACCGCGATGAGCGCTTCCTGAATGGAGGAAATCACGGTCCGTTGATAGCTCGCAGCCACACGGCTTTCGGCCAGCGCCCGGCGGATCCGCAGTTCGTTTTCAATCGCGCCCGCCGCCGCCACGGCCATGCCCAGCGTATGCGGGTTGGCCCGGTAATACCGGCCGAAAATGGCGATGACGCCGGCAAACTCGCCGTCCGGATTGAAAATCGGCGCGCCGGAGCCCGTCGCTCCCTGATACAGCCGGATGTAGTGCTGGGAGCCGAACACCTGAAGAGGCTTCTTGTAATAGGCCACCGTTCCGCCCGCCTGGTTTCCCGCATACCTTTCATGCCAGCAGGCGCCGACAAAGCCCTTCGCCGTACGGACGAGCTTGTCCTCCTCGGGATCACCCAGCACCTCCAGGACATAGACGTCCCGGTCCAGGAGGCTGACCATGAAGCCCGAGCCTTCCAGAAACCGGTACAAATTGGTCATAAAAGGGCGGCTGACGTCGATGAATTCCCTGTTTCGCTCCAGCAGATCCTCGAGTTCCTCGCCGACCAGAACCTTGTTGTTCGGCCGCGACAGCGGATCGACGCCCAGCCTGGCGCAGCGCCACCAGGAATCCAGCACCTCCTGAGGAATAATGGCGGGATCGACTTTGGGGTCGCCCGATATGAATCTTCTCCACTCGTGAAAGGTCTGCTGGTAAAACCTTTCATAATATTCGGCGCCCATGAGATTCATATCTCTGAGCAACTGACGCTTTGGGGATTTTTGTTTTTCCGCCATCGTGCCTCCCTGATCGGGTGAACCTTTTCGGTCCGTCTCACAAATGATTCAATTACGTCTCGGTGAGACACGAATGAATCACTATTTGATACAAAAGTCCAGCTAAAAATATATACATATATTATATCAAGTAGTTACAGACTTTTACTCCTGGCACATTGTATGCTAGGGCACGGGTTGAAGACTGATTTCCCGCGGTTGAATCATTATGTACATTAAGCCGGCGCCGCAACCAACCGCGGGAAATTCTTCAAACGCCGATTTTTCGGATGCGGTTGGATTGCGTTAAGGAGTAAAAATCGTTTTGCAAACTAGACCCTGGCAGAAGAATTACGACTACCTCGTTCCGACGACCATTCGTTTTCCCCGTTTTCCCGTCCAGAATTTGCTCCATCTCGCGGCGTCCCAGTACCCTTTCAAGGCCGCAACGGATTTTTACGGATCGGAAATGTCGTTCACGCAGCTGCGCACGCAGACCCTGCGCATGGCAAACGCGTTGGTCCGGTTGGGCGTGAAAAAAGGCGACCGTGTGGGGCTTGCCCTGCCCAACTGCCCTCAGTATCTTATCGCCTACTACGCGATTCTTTCAGCGGGCGCGATTGTCGTCAATATGAACCCGCTTTATACGCATGATGAACTGAAATTCATGCTGGATAACACGAACGTCAGGGTGCTGATTACCTTTGACGGGGCGCTGCCTACCATGCGCCCGCTGGCCCGGGAACTGAACACCGTCCTCGTTGTAACGCGCGTGACGGACTACATCACGGGTCTGGGCGTCAGCACCGCAAAAGGACTTGATCTTGAAGAGGGCTGGCATCATTTTTCCGAACTCATCGAAGACTGCTCCGACACTCAGATTCCTCGCATTGACCTCACCCCCTCCGATGCCGCCCTCATTCAATTCACCGGCGGAACAACGGGACTCCCCAAGGGCGCTCTGCTCACCCACGGCAACGTGGTGGCTGCGGCGCTGCAGTGTTCGCTGTGGGGCAACTCCATCACGTCCTTTGTGCCCTATGAAAAACGCAATGTTCTGGGCATCCTCCCCTACTTCCACATCTATGGCAACACCTGCGCCATGAACTGGGGAATGCTCAACGCGGCCACACAGGTGCTGGTGCCCCGTTTTGACATCGACGAAGTGCTGGGCATCATCAAGCGCGTCGATCAGATCACCTACTTTCCGACCGTCCCGACCATGATCACGGCGGTCGTGAATCATCCCAAAGCGGAAGAAATGAACCTCGACCAGCGGTTCCGTTTTTTCAATTCCGGCGGCGCGCCCATGCCCGCAGAACTCATCCAGAAAGTGAAAGACCTCGGTATTTTCTACGGTGAGGGCTGGGGCATGAGCGAGACCGCGTCGCTGGGCATTTCCAATCCGCTTCTGTCCTGCCGCACCGGCGCCATCGGCGTTCCCCTCATGGAAAACGACGTGCGGCTGGTGGACGTGGAAAACGGAACGCAGGACGTCCAACCCGGCCAGCCGGGTGAAATCCTGATTAAAGGCCCCTCGGTCATGAAAGGCTACTGGAACAATCCCGAAGAAACCCGGCTGCAGCTGACCGACGGCTGGCTGCACACCGGCGACATCGGGCAGGCGGACGAAGACGGCTACATTTATATCGTCGACCGCAAAAAAGACATGATCATCGCCGGCGGATTCAACATCTATCCGCGCGAAGTGGACGAAGTGCTCTACGGGCATCCCAAAATCGCCGAGGCGGTCACGGTGGGCGTTCCCCATGAATACCGGGGGGAAACAGTCAAGGCTTTTGTGGTGGCCAAATCCGGAGCAACCCTGACGGCGGAGGAAGTAACGGAATTCTGCCGGACGAAACTGGCCGCCTATAAAGTTCCCAAAGTGGTGGAGTTCCGGGAAAGCCTCCCGAAATCCGCCGTGGGAAAGATCCTGCGAAAAATTTTACGCGATGAGGAAATCGCCAGAATAAAAAAAAGATAAGCTACACGGCCGACTTCAAAAGGCCGTTACCAAATCCCCTTTTTTTCCTGCCGACGAGGGGGAGGGGATCAGAGGCTCAAGGGCATATCCAACATGCTCTCTCTGAACCCTCTCCCTCACCTTCCTCCCTGCAGAGTTCATTCGGCCCGGTCTATCCGGACAGTTACTCCCCGACGCCACCGCGCTTTTTTCGGTAACGGAAGAATTCCGTTTCCCTGCATCCTTTAAAAATCATCCTTCATCTTGACCCTGCCGTCTTTTGGGTGTAGGAAAACCGATAAATGATCCGAAAAAAAACATGGGCTGGCCCTTTTGCGCGTCCCTTTATTTTTCGGGGCATCAGATGCCTGACAAGCAAAAGGCATGAACCATCAACCCCTGACGCAAAGGAGACATCCCATGAGTGATTTTCAAGGCCCCAAAGTAACGAACATCAAGATTAATCCCGACAATCTTTACCGCGAGGAGGTCTTTACAGACATGACCTATGCCACCATCCGGCGGCTTTCTCCCGTCAAAATCGACGGAACCCCGGACGACAGCCGCGAACCCCTGTTCACGGGTATGGCCCAGCTCATGTCCCCCAATGGACCGATTCCGGTGCAGTGCCTGATCGAAGGGGCAAAAACGCTGGCCGACGCGGCGGACAAACTGCCCGATGCCATCGAAAAAGCCGTCCAGGCGATGATTGCCGAAGCGCAGGAGGCGCAGCGCCAGGAGGAATCAAGAATTGTCATGCCCGGGCAGTAGATCAGACTGTGCGTTCACAAGTTAACACGCTGCTCAGGCATCTGAGCAATCAATCCCCCTTTTGAGGTGAGACCATGATTGAAAATCCCGTCGCCGCCTGGCACACACTGGTAGAGAACAAAGACGCGGCCGCTCTGGACGACATTCTCGCCGACCGGGTCGTCTTCCATTCTCCGGTCGTGCACACGCCGCAGGAGGGAAAGCCGATCACAAAGCTCTACCTCGCCGCCGCGCTGCACGTGCTCAACAACGACACGTTCCGGTACGGCCGCGAGGTCGTCTCCGGCAACAACGCCGTGCTTGAATTTTTCACGGTCATTGACGGCATCTCCATTAACGGCGTGGACATGATCACCTGGGATAAAGACGGCCGGATTACCGACTTCAAGGTCATGATCCGCCCGCTCAAGGCCATTACCCTGGTCCACCAGCTGATGGGCAGCATGCTGCAAAAAATGAAATAAACCCGGCTTCGGCGTTGTGCGATCCCGGCGTCGTGAATTTGCATAAGGAGCGGGAAATCATGATCCGAAACAGAAGATCCCTCCTGTCGGTCATTCTTGTGGCGACGGTACTCTTGTCCGGATGCGCCGCGGCATTCAACAGCCGCGGGCTGAACCTGGCCGCCGAGGCAAACTTCTCGCAAATCGTCCGCGAGTTCGAGCCGGCCCAGGACCGGTTTTCCGGCCTCGCCTTTCAGGACCTGATTTATCTGTGCTCCGCCTACAGCGAACTGAAAAATTACCGGAAACTCTTTCCCTGTCTGGAATCGGCCCAGGCCAAGGTCAATGCCGGGGACTTCACGGCCGACGCCTGGAACCATTCGGCGACGCCGTCGCGTCTCAAAGCCATTGCGCTTATCGAACTGGGACAGTACGAGGAAGCCGTCCGAGCCGCCGAAGCGGCCGACAAATTCGTCACGGACAAGGGTCTCACCACGTTTGAACAGGTTAAGGTCCTGGAAGTGCTGGGTCTCGCCTACGCGCTGGCCGGCAAAACGGACAAGGCCGGCGTTGTCGTGCAGCGCCTGAAAGACGTCTACCTGGGCTACCCTTACATGCTCGTCAAAGACGACCGCAACATCGCGCTCGCGAAAATCTACATCACCCTGAAGAAATACCAGGAGGCAATCGAGGTCGTATCTTATAAGTTCGAGGATTCGAACGCTTTTCTTAAAAGCATCGGCGGCTGGGACGTTTTCGTCAACAACAAGCTGACGTTCGAATTCATGAAGAACAAAAGCCTCTTCGAGGTGGGCCGGCTCGCCGACGCCAAGACCGGCTATGACGCGCTATTGGCTTATCCTTACATGGCGGACCGCGGGGAGATGTACTGGGTCATTCTGTACGACCGGGGGCGGATCGCCGAAAAGGAAGGCCGGCGCGCAGAAGCGATCCGCTTTTATGAAAAAGCCGTGGAGGTCATCGAACAGCAGCGCGCCACGATCAGCGTCGAAGCGGGAAAAATCGGCTTCGTCGGAGACAAGCAGGCCGTTTACGCCCGACTGATCACGCTTCTTGTCGAAGACGGGCAGCAGGCCAAAGCGTTTGAGTATGTGGAGCGCTCGAAATCCCGGGCTCTGGTCGATCTTCTGGCCGGCAAGAAAGACTTCGCCGTCAAAGAAACCGCACGCGAAGAGCAGGTACGGCAGGCATTGGCCGCCAACGACCGGTCCGAAGCGGATCTTCTGGCGCTGGATAAAAACGCGGACAAGTCCCGCACGCGCGGCATCGCCTTGCGGGCCAAGCAGGATTTGCAGAAAGAAGCGCCGGAACTCGCGTCCCTGGTTACGGTCGCCTCCACGTCCGCCGCCGACATCCGCTCTGCCCTGGGGCAAGACGAAGCGCTGGTCGAATACTATTACACGGATTCGGAGCTGCTGGCCTTCGTTCTCTCCGCAAGCGGCCTGCAAAGCGCAAAGCTGCATCTGCCGGGCCTGGCTGAAGACGTCGCCGCTTTCCGGCGTGCCCTGGAAAATCCCCGCTCCGGGGATGCGGCCGCGCTTGCCGGAAAGCTGCACCGGCGTTTGTTCAAACCACTGGAGCCGGCGCTTGCTGCCCGCCAGCTCGTCATCGTCCCGCACGGCGCTCTGCATTACATCCCCTTCAACGCGCTCTACGACGGAAAACGCTTTCTCATTGACCGTTATGAAATCCGTCTGATGCCCAGCGCCAGCGCCATGCGCTACCTCAAGAATGCGCCCAAAAACGGGCCGGGCGGCATCCTGGTCCTGGGGAATCCCGACCTGGGCGACCCCCGCTCCGATCTGGCCTTTGCCCAGAAGGAGGCGCTGGAAGTCGCAAAAATATGGCCCCGCTCCCGCGTGTTCCTGCGCAAGGACGCGACGGAAGACGTCGTGCGTCGTTACGGCAGCGACTACCAATACATCCACTTTGCCACGCACGGCCGTTTTTCACCGGACCACCCGCTGGCCTCCGCTCTGCTGTTGGCGCCCGACGCCCGCTCGAACGGCCATCTGACCGTTGACAAGCTTTATTCCCTGCATCTCGGCGCCGCCCTGGTGACGCTGAGCGCCTGCGAGACAGGGCTGGGCACGGTATCCAGCGGAGACGACCTGGTGGGGCTGACACGGGGATTTCTCTATGCGGGCGCAGGGTCCATCGTGGCAAGCCTGTGGCAGGTGGACGATCTGGCCACGTCCTATCTGATGATCCGCTTTTACCGCGAGCTGCAAAAAAAAGACAAGCTCAGCGCGTTGCGCAACGCTCAGCTGGAAACCCGCCGCAAATATCCGCACCCCTATTACTGGGCGTCTTTTCAGTTAACCGGAAACGCCCGTTGAACGGCCTTGACAAGGCCTTGTGATCCTCCTATACTCCGCCATAAAGTGATCGCTTCGAGGATTTCCCTGTGCTGAATGTTCGTTATTGCACCCGCTTTGGCGAAGCAGAAGGTCGCATGAACCCGACCAGCGGCCATGCCTCCTTAAAAATTTTCAGAGTTCTCAGCATTAAATAAATTTAACAGGTACCGGGAGCGGCCCTCATGCGATGGAGAGGCGAACGTCAAAGCAAAAATGTTGAAGACCGCCGGGGCATGTCTGTTTCCCGCGGCGTAAAAGCCGGCGGCATCGGGGGATTGGCTCTTGTCGTCCTCGTTGTCGTCGGTATGTTTCTGGGGATTGATCCGGGCGTCATGCTCCAGGTCGGCGAAACGCTCCAGTCACCCTCCGCAACCATAGAGCAAAACGTTCAGCCCGGCAGGGACGATGACGACCGTCGTTTCGTCGCCGTGGTTCTGGCGGAAACTGAAGACGTCTGGAATGGCGTTTTTGCCGAAGCGGGACGACGTTACCGGGAACCGAAACTGGTCCTTTATACCGGCGCGGTCGAGTCCGCCTGCGGAATGGCCGGATCGGCCGTGGGGCCGTTTTATTGTCCGGCTGATCAAAAAGTCTATCTCGATTTAGAGTTTTTCGATGATCTGCATACGCGGTTCGGGGCCTCCGGCGATTTTGCCCGGGCATATGTTATTGCCCACGAAATCGGTCATCACGTGCAGACGCAAATAGGAATCCTTCAGCAGGTCGCCGAGCTTCAATCACGCGCGGGCGCGGCGGAAAAAAATAAATTGAGCGTGATGCTGGAACTACAGGCGGATTGCCTGGCCGGCATGTGGGCGCATCACGCCCAGAAGAATCGCGACATCCTGGAAGCCGGAGACATCGAAGAAGGCCTCAATGCCGCGAGCGCTGTGGGAGATGACCGGATACAAAAAAGAACGCAAGGGTATGTCGTTCCGGACGCCTTTACGCACGGCAGTTCAGCGCAACGGGTAACCTGGTTTAAACGGGGATACGAACAGGGCAGCGTAAAGGCATGTGATACCTTCAGCGCCGGGAGGCTTTAGGTATCTTTTTTATCAATTCAGGATCCCAAAAAAGGAGGATAGAGAAATGGCGGAAGAAGATGAAAAAAAATCTGACGGTCAGGATCCCTGGGACGTCAAGCAGTACCATGAAGTGAAAAAAGGGGACACCTTGTGGAAAATTTCCGAGAAATATTACGGAGACGGCAGCCTGTATCCGAAAATTTTCGAAGCCAACCGCGATATTTTGAAAAATCCCGATATGATCAAAATCGGGCAGAAGCTCCATATCCCGTGATCCTTTGCCGGGGCAACCAAACATTGCAGGATTCGCACAATCATTTCATGAATTAAAGGAGGTTCACATGAAAAAGAATCTGTTTAAACTGGCGATACTGGCATTATTCACGGCAGTATTGCTGATGGCTTGCGGCGAAGCGGGCAAAGAGCCGGCGCAACTCGCCATCAAAGCGGCTGAAGAAGCTGTCGGCGCCGCCAAGACCGAAGCCGGGAAAATCATTCCCGATGAGGTGGCGCAGTTGGAAAACGCCCTGGCTTCCGTCAAGGAAAAACTCTCTGGCGGCAAATACAAAGAAGCCCTGACTGATGCGCAGGCACTGGTCGCCAAAGCGAAAGAAGTCGTCGCGTCGGCCCAATCCAAAAAAGACGAACTGACAAAGCAATGGACAGAGTTGAGTCAGGGGCTTCCCAAAATGGTTGCAGCCGTTGAAAGCCGCGTGAACATTCTCTCGCAGGCCAAAAAGCTTCCGGCCAACCTGACCGCAGAAGCGTTTGAGGAAACCAAGTCCGGACTGGCCGCGGCCAAAGCAGACTGGGCCAAAGCCCAGGAAAGCTTTAGCTCAGGAAACCTGGCGGAAGCCATTTCCGCGGCGAACTCCGTCAAAGAAAAAGCCGTGAAAGCCATGGAAACCCTGGGGCTGCCGGTTCCCGCCGGAGCAAAATCCTGATTTCGACCGGGCAATTCTTAAAAAAACGGGACAATGGCCCGCTTGCCCTTGTCCCGTTTTTTGTGAAGACTTTATGCAGGTTGCAGCGTTTCTGAAGAAAATATATAATGCCTTGTTTTGGTTTTGCCGGACGTCCTGCGCGCTTGTTTGATTGCCGGCGCTTGCCTTGCTCCTTTGGCCAGGAAAAGCCGCAATGGGATATGCCATGACACGAATTCAGAGTATTGCCGTTAAAACCACGTGGATGTTTTTCATTGTTGCAACCGCCGCCATGTTTCCGGCCAAGAGCTTGGGAGGAATCCCGCTGGGACCGTTCACCATAGGCGGCGCCGTCCGGGTCAATTACATTTACGGCGACTACACCGGGGATGCAACAGGCGCGCCGCAGCGGGGTAAAAACGGCGGCAACTTCGAGTTTGACATCTTCCGCATCAACCTGGATTTTTCCCATGAAGGATGGCTGGGCAAGACCGAATACCGCTTCTACGACGGCTACAATTTTCTGCACACCGCCTGGGTGGGCTACGAATCAAAGAAATTCGGACGAATCGAGGCCGGCCTCAACCGCGTGCCGTTCGGCGCAGGGCCTTACGGTCCTTCCAACAGTTATTTTTTCGATCAGCATTATTATGTCGGATTGTCCGACCACATGAAGCTCGGAGCGAAATATACCCGGACCTTTGATCACCTGACCCTCGATGCCGCCTACTACGTCTGCGATATGATCAACGGCAACGGAGGCACCTCCGAGAGCGCAAGGTATTCGTTTGCGGTGGTTCCGGAAACCGTAGCCGACATTCCGGGTGTCTATGAAGAAACCCATCAGGCCAATCTTCGCCTGGTCTACTCCATCAAGAAACTTTTGAGCGACGTGGGTGTTTCCGCGCAGTGGTCGTATCTGAACGCCAAGGACGCCCGCGCCGGAAGTTCCAATGCCTGGGCACTTTCCGTGCATTCCAAAACCGTCTGGAATAATTTTACGCTTCTGCTTCAACTGACCGCTTATGATTATGACGTCGACTACCGCCTCACGCCCGCGGGAATGGCGCCCACGAACGATCTTATTGTGAGAGGCGCCTATGATTTCGCCTGGCCTGCGGCAAGCAAGGGATTGATTCCGGCGCTGGCGCTGTCCTACACCTGGAAGCAGCCGATCAAATGGATCGATTCGATCACCTTTTACAACGATTTCAGCATTATTCTTAAGGACGGGTCCATCGCCGGCCGCAAATTTCATGACAGCGCGCTGAACGTGACCGGAATGGCCATTGCCCGCGGCGGATGGTATATCTATGTGGACTACGCGGTATCCAACGGCAACTTCTTCATCGGCGACCGCGGCGACAATTACAGCTTCGCTCCAAGCGGATCGTTTGCCGATGCGTTCGTCGGGGACTTCGGCGTCAACGGAAACGACACGTGGAAAGGTCGGTTCAATATCAATTTCGGTTATTATTTTTAGCGTCCGGAAAAAAACAGAGTCCATCCATCTTTTTTTCCCAGGGAGGACAACCATGAGCCAGGACAAAACAAATCCCGGAAAAAAGCCCCGAATGCAAATCAATCCGCCGGTCTTTTTCGGCGCGGCGGGTTTGATCATTCTTTTTGTCGTTTTTACTATTATTGCGCCTTCCCGAGCGGGAGCAATTTTCGGCAGTGTGCAAAACTGGATTGTGCATTCCGCCGGCTGGTTTTACGTTCTGGCCGTGGCCACTTTTCTCATCTTCGTCGTGTTTCTGGCCATTTCGGATTTCGGACGCATCAAACTCGGCCCCGACCACAGCGAACCGGACTACAGCTATGGATCCTGGTTTGCCATGCTTTTTTCAGCCGGGATGGGCATCGGGCTGATGTTTTTCGGTGTGGCCGAGCCGGTGATGCATTACATGAAACCGCCGGTGGGCGATCCCGCCACGGTGCAGGCGGCCCGCGAAGCGATGAAGATCACCTTCTTCCACTGGGGCGTTCACGCGTGGGGCATCTATGCCGTGGTCGCCATTTCGCTGGCTTATTTTGCCTACCGTCACGACCTGCCATTGACCATTCGTTCCGCCTTTTACCCGCTCATCGGTGATCGGATTAACGGCCCGATCGGTCATGCGGTCGACATCTTCGCGATTCTGGGAACCATGTTCGGCGTGGCGACCTCGCTGGGCTTCGGAGCCATGCAGGTCAACGCCGGCATCACGTATCTGACCGGCGCGCCCAATAACGTCTATATCCAAATTCTTTTGATTGCCGTCATCACCTGTTTTGCCACGATATCCGTTGTACTGGGGCTTGACGGCGGCATTCGCAGGCTTTCCCAACTCAACATGGTCCTCGCCGCGGGGTTGCTGATCTTTGTCCTCGTGGTGGGCCCCACCGTTTATCTGCTCCAGACGCTCACCCAGAACATCGGCGCGTACGTGTCGGATCTCGTCAATAAAACTTTCAACCTGTATGCCTACCAGCCCAGCGGCTGGATCGGCGGCTGGACGCTGTTTTACTGGGGCTGGTGGATTGCCTGGGCGCCTTTTGTCGGCATGTTCATCGCACGGGTGTCCCGGGGACGGACCATCCGGGAATTTGTCACCGGCGTCTTGTTGCTTCCCGCGGGATTCACGTTCATGTGGATGACCTTTTTCGGGAACACGGCGCTGCATATGATTATGGTTCAGGGCATCACCGAGCTGGGCAATGCCGTGGCGGCCGACACAACGATGGCCCTGTTCGATTTTTTTGAACATCTGCCCTTTTCCACAATCCTTTCGTTTCTGGCAACGATTCTGATCGTGACATTCTTTGTGACCTCTTCGGATTCCGGTTCGCTGGTCATCGACATGCTGGCGTCCGGCGGCGAAGACGACCCGCCGGTCTGGCAGCGTATTTTTTGGGCCTTAAGTGAAGGTCTGGTGGCCGTGGCGCTGCTTTTGGCCGGCGGACTGGGGGCGCTTCAAACCGCGGCCATTGCCACCGCACTACCGTTTACGATCATCATGCTGCTGATGTGCTGGGGCCTGGTGCGCGCTCTGCGCGTGGACGTGGCCAAACGGACGTCCCGTCGCAGCGCCGTACTGATGCCGCAAACCGGCGGGAAGCCGGTTTTGTGGCAACAAAGGCTTCAGAGCATTCTGCGCCATCCCGTCAAGACGGAAGTGCTCGATTTTATCAACAACACGGTCCGGCCCGCGTTGGATGAAGTCGCAGAGGAATTCCGGCGCAGAAACATGGAAGTCGAGGTAAAGTCCGGTCCCGACGGCCGGGTGTGGCTGGAAGTTCTGCATGGCGAAGAGCTTGATTTTTATTACAGCGTAAGGCCGCGCACTTATACGCCGCCCGCATTCGCCATGCGCGATACAAGAAAAAGACGCGGCGAGGAGCTTAAATTCTACCGGGCCGAAGTTTATTTGAGCGAAGGCGGCCAGGACTACGACCTGATGGGCTGGACCAAAGAGCAAATCATTACCGACGTCATCGATCACTACGAAAAGCACATGCACTTCCTGCACATCATGCGGTAAAAAACGCAGCAGGACAAAATGCGCAAAACAGCGTCATTCAGCGCCGCTCGCCCGGCGTTTCCTCGTCGGCGGGCGCCAGGCCGAATCCGCCGGGCTGCACGCGCAGTTGCATACCGCAAAGGCAAAACCGTCGGTTAAACGACCGGAGCCGCGCCTCTTCGTGAGCGGAAAGCGGTGGATTATCCCGGCCCGCTGGAAAAATGTCGATCCGGCAGCTTTCCCCGACGGCAGCCGTGGCCACGACAAGACCGGACGGCCGGCGTCTGCCGAGCCAGCAGAGAAAATCCAGGAACGTATCGGTAAAGCGCCCGGCGGCCAGGCGGATAAACGGCAGGTCTTCGGCCGGCGTGAACACGAGATCGGACCGGCCGGCCTCCGGCCGGTGGCCGATGCGCAGAATCAGCGCCGCCAGATATTTTCCGTCATCGTCCGCGTCGTCGATGACGGACGCGTCGCGCTCAGCCCCCCCGCGCCATGCTTCGACGACCTCATGAATGAGAGCGTTCACATCGGCTGGAATAAACTCCTCGAGGTTGCGCCGTCCGCCGGCGACGCCGATGAAATCCAAAAGCATAGCGGTGCCGCGGTTGACCAGCGAGCGCGGCACAATGGCGCCAAGCGGACGCGGGTCGAAAAGAGATCGCAGCTTTTCAACGACGGCCAGGGCGGCATGCGCAAATTCCACACGGCGGATTTTTCCCGCATCGAGACAGCGGCACAGCTCCCGGAAATCGAGCAGGCAGGCGTCGATGCAGTCCATATCCATGGCCAGCCGGCAGCGGTTCGCCGCTTCGGTCTCCTCCAGCCGCTCCAGCTGATAGGCCGTGTAAAGCAGCCGGCCCGCTATCGCGGAAAAAACTTCCTCCGCCTCATCGATGAGTTCCAGCGCATAATCCGTAATTTGAAACAGACGATCCTCAGTCATCGGGCGCACATCGCCCAGCGCGGCCGTCTTTTGCTCCAGCCTGACAAATATTTCAAGGGCCTTGTCCGCCGGAATAACGCCCCCGTGGCCGGGATAGCAAAAGCGGATGGGCAGGTGCTCCAAAAGCCAGCGGACCTGCCCGAGCGTTGCGAGGTAATCGTCCCGATGCCAGCCGGAAATACCCGCCACCATCGGATTGGCCGCCGCCAGCAAATCGCCGATAAACAAGACCTCTCCCGCGCGGATGCACAGGCTGTCCGGGCTGTGGCCGCGCGCCGGATAGATTTCCAGATGATCGCCGCCGCCCAGCGAAGCGGTTTGCCGGACAATCGTCTGTCCGGGACCGGCGTCAATGCTCTCGATCCGCAGCGTCAGGAGAACTCCCGGCGCAAGAGCAATGCGGCGGGTCATCTTTTTTTTCCGGTCCTGTCCGGTGAAAAGACGGATATCCGGCTGCAGCGACGGAAATGGAACGCCGTAAAGTTCGGCAATGGTTTTGAACCTGTCTCCCTCCAGCAGATAATCGGCGCCCTCTTCCTGGGCGGCGATCCATACGGAGGCGGTCGTCCAGATCTGCCGGTGGCTCGCCAGTTGCAGCGTATGGTCGATGTGACAGTGGGTGAGGTAAATCACGACCGGCCGGTGTTTCTCCCGCTCACAATCCCGGATGACGCGCGCCAGATCATGCGTCTGAGAGACAAGCGCCCCCGCGTCGATGAGCACGATCTGCTCCGGCGTGCAAATGAGGCAGGAATTGGAGGAAAGCAGGTCCGGTTTCCGCAGATACGGGTAGATGAAAGCCTGCCGGGTTCCGCCCAGCGGCTGCCAGACCTGATTGATCAGCAAGGCCGTCTCCTTTTTTGCGGTCGCGTCGACCGGAAGCTCGATGCCGTACGCTACCGGAAGAAGGCCCCGAAGTCAAGAAAGCCGTCCGGATGGACGCCCGCGCAAGCGCGGACGTCCATCCGGAAAGGAAGTTTGAGAAGCAACCGTCAGGAGCGGTACTGCTCCCTCAGCCACTTTTTGTTGATTTTGCCGATGCCGGTCTTGGCGATCTGATCGACGATTTCGTAGCGATCCGGCACACCGTACTTCGGCAGGAGCCCCTGTCGGGCAAAGATCTGCATGTGGCTTTTGAACTCCGCCGCGCCGACCGGCTTTGGATACTCTGGCTTCAGCACCACGAGAATGAGCGGCCGCTCGCCCCACTTGTCGTCCGGTACGCCGATGGCCGCCGATTCCAGAACCGCCTCGTGCTGGCCGATCATATTCTCCAGATCCAGCGAGGACACCCATTCACCGCCGCTCTTGATCACATCCTTGATGCGGTCGGTGATCTGCAGATAGCCGTTGTCCACGTGACCGACGTCGCCTGTGTGCAGCCAGCCCTCGCGCCAGAGGTCTTCTGTTTTGTCGGGTGCGTCGACGTAGGTCTTCGTCAGCCACGGCGACCGCAGTACGACTTCTCCCGAGGAGACGCCGTCGTTAGGCAGGGGCCGCTCGTCGGGGTCCACCACGCGGATTTCCGCCAGGGGAATGGGGAGACCGGTTCGCGTCACGGTGTCGAGCATTTCATCTTCATCCCTCACCAAACCGTCCGGCTTGGGCACGCCGATGCTGATCACCGGGCAGGTCTCGGACATGCCGTAGCCGGTGAAAACGGTGACGCCCGCCTCCATAGCCGTTTTGGCCAGGCCCTTGGTCAGGCGCGATCCGCCGATCATCACCTTCCAACCGCCAAGATCGATGTTTTTCGCCCGCGGGCTTGTCAGAATCATCTGGAGCACCGTCGGAACGCAGTGCGAAAAAGTGACCTTTTCCCGTTCAACCAGCCTGAGCAGCATTTCCGGTTCGTACTTGCCGGGATATACCTGCTTGGCGCCGAGCAGCGTGGCGACGTACGGCAGGCCCCAGGCATGCACGTGAAACATCGGCGTGATCGGCATGTAAACGTCGTCGGAGCGGAAGCGGCCGATCGTCGCGTAGGAGCCGAGCGCCACCGCCACAGAAAACGTATGCAGCATCAGCTGGCGGTGTGAGTAGTGAACCCCCTTGGGCAGGCCGGTCGTTCCGGTGGTGTAAAAGGTCGTGGCCCGGGTGTTTTCATCCAGATCGGGAAAGTCGTAGGTTGTCGCGGCCGCGGCCATCAGCGTTTCATACTCTCCGGCGACGGGAAAAGTGGCCGCGGGAGCAGCTTTGTCCCCGGCAATGACAACGACGGTCCGCACCGTGGTCAGCTGCTCGCGGATTTCCGCGAAGATCGGCAGAAAATCGGTGTTGACGATGGCGACCTTCGCTTGGGCGTGGTTGAGGGTGTAAACGATCTGGTCGGCGGAGAGCCGCCAGTTGACGGTCTGCAAAACCGCGCCGATCATCGGAATGGCGAAAAATCCTTCCAGATAGCGGTGGCTGTCATAATCGAAGACGGCGACCGTGTCCCCCTGCAGGACGCCCAGATCAGCCAACACATTGGCCAGACGGAAAATCCGTTCATTCAATGTCCGATACGTGTAGCGGGATTCGTCCCGGTAGACGATCTCCTGGTCCGGCGCATAGATCAGAGGGGTGTTCAAAAGTTTCTTGATGATTAACGGGTACGCGTAAGGTTCTCCTGCAAGATAATTTTTTTCGGGCATAAGCTTCTCCTTGTTTTTTGCGTTGCCCTGAAAAAAACACCTGCGCTGCGACAATTATGAACTTCTCCCGGCAATTCTTCCGAAAGGGCGACCGGACGACAAAGATTTTATTCAAACCGTCAGCTGTCCGCGCCCGCGCATAATCGGCAAAAGATGCTCAGAGCAACTTGCTTGGGAATAGGCATATTGAACAGCGGGTTCGGGATCATGTGCCCATGCCAAAGCAAGTTTCCCTTTGGCTGTCATGATATGAAAATCAGAGCAGCAAGTCAACAAATTTGTGACCTGTGGTCATAGATACTTGACAAGCATTCGGTTTTTTTGTTTTTTATAGAAAATCGGAAGCGGCGATGAAAAAAAGCAACGCCTCTTCGGGAAATAAGGATGGCCCGTTTGCGGCACCCTGCACGATCCGGATGCCGCTGCCGGCATACCTTGCCGTATCCTGGGTTAACGCATATTTTCGGTGATGCTCTTCTGGTAGGCCTCCACAACCAGCCTGATCCTGCCCGGCCACTCATTCCGTCCCGCCGCGACAAAGATGAAATAAGGCTTTTCGGGGATCAACCGGATGAAATAGTAGCCGTCGTCCCGGGAAATCAGGATGTCCTCGACGGACGGGTGCTCGTCGACAAATGGAGCGGCCTTCATCTTGGACTGAACCATGCCGGTCAAATAAGCGGCGATCACGGTCGGATCGATTTCCGGACCCTTCCCGAGCGCCGCGACCGGAATGCCGTCCTCGATCAGAACAATCCCCGCTGCGGCAAAGCCCGGCAATTCCAACGCCAGAGATTGGAGAACGGTATGCAGCTTCAGCATAGGCCACCTTCCTTCTTTCTGCAGGAAGGAAGAAACCCTCTCGCCATGATCAGGTCCCTTCCTGTGAAACCGTCTGGAAAGTTCGGTAAATCAACTGCTGAATCTCCTCGGAATAGTTGACATAAAAGATCCGGCAGGTTTCATTTCCTTCGACGCCTTTTATAATATATTTTCCGCTTTGTTGCACCCGAAAAAAAGGTTTCGGAAAGTGAGGAAAGTACTCCAGTGTTCCGAGTATTTCAAGTTTTTTAATGAAGTTCGCCCCGATGCGCCCGTCGAACAGAACTTCGCGGATGACGATCCCATCGAGGCACTCTTCAACAACTCTTGTTTCCAGCACTTTCACGTTCGCCCCACTATGGTTTTCAACGCCCGCAGCAGTTCATCCACTTCGTCATGGTGGTTGGAAGCGGAAAAACTGATCCGTATTGCGCCGTCGGGAAATGTTCCCAGTTCCCTGTGCATCAGCGGCGCGCAATGAAGCCCCGTCCGCACCCGGATGCCGAAGACGTCCTTCAACACATATCCGATATCCGCCGCCGGCCAGCGATCGATATTGAAACAAACAATCCCGCTGCGATTCTTTTCCGGCCGCTCCGAATACACGGCGACGACGCCGAGTTTTCCCAGTTCCTCCACCAGATGGCTTGTGAGGCCCATTTTTTGTTTTTCAACGGACAAAAGACCCCGGGCGAGAATGCCGCCGAGGGAGTGAGCAAGCCCCGCAATCCCCGGCTCGTTTCGCGTTCCCGCTTCATACTTGATCGGCCAGGCGTCGGGCATGAATTCCAGGTCGCTGCGAATACCCGTCCCGCCGGACTTCCAGACGCGAAGGTCGAGCTCCCTGCCCACGATCAGCCCTCCCACGCCTTTGGGCCCCAGGAGCGCTTTATGGCCGGTAAAAGCGAGAGCCGCAAGCGGCATGGACGAAAAATCAATATCGACGGCCCCCGCGGATTGCGAGGCGTCAACGATCAGAGGAATGCCGCGGGCTTCGCAAAGTGAGTAGATTGCGGCAATATCCGCTTCAGCGCCGGTCACATTGGAGATGTGGTTCACGACGGCCAGGCTTGTCTCCCGGGTAAGAGTGTTTTCAAATCGATTGCCGTCCAGAATGCCGGGAGGAGGACAGGACACCAGATCCACCTGAACGTCTCCCGACCGGCGGAGATAATACAGCGGACGCAAAACGGCGTTGTGTTCGCGTGTCGTTGTAATGACGCGGCTTCGCGGCCGAGCCAGACCGTTTATGGCAATATTTAAAGCCTCCGTGGCCCCCGAGCAAAAGACGACCCGCGACGGATCCGAAAAGTGAAACAGCCCGGCGATTTTTTCCCGGCAACGGTCGATGGTCGACGGTTGCGTCACATCCTCGCGATAGAGGTTGGACGGCGGTTCGATGAGACACTTTGCCATCGCCTCCGCCGTCCCCTCCAGTTTGGGATAGCTGGTTGCCGCATTGTTGAAATAAATCAAAAGAACTTCTCCAGCGCGGGAACGACTTTCTTGACCTGCAGGCGAATCATGCCCAGCGTTTTGTTGTCGGGCGCCAAAAGGACCAGCAGCGCATCTCCGATGGGCACGCAAATGATCATGGCATCGGCCGCCTCGAACGTAAGGGAGTTGAATGCTTGAATTTTCAGCTCTTCCGACATCTTGTCTGTACCGAGAATGACCGTCGCCACCGAGGCTCCGACGTTGTCCAGATCCGTTTTGCCGAACGCTCCGGCCGCCTCGATAACGAAACCGTCCTTACCGACGATGAGGATCGCCTTGATCCCGGGCACTTCCAGCATTTCCTGAAGGATTTGCGTGGTTGTTCTGTTGTCTGCCATAGCTTGCTCCTTTTCATTGCTCAGTGTATTTTTTTCATGTGTCTTGCCTGGTCAAATCCGCTTCGCCCGGGCGTCTTACCGGGTAACGACAAATTCGCCGAAAGGATCGCCGACTTCGATTCCCGCTGTCTGTACACACACGAACGTTTTCAGGCCGTCGGGATAGGGTTTTCCGTAAGCCAGATCGAAAAACGCCGAGCTGACCCCCCGGATCATGAAGCCGCTCTTGTATCCGGACGCGATATCCGCCTCGTAATAGTCCGGCGCCCGGACGACCATCCGCTCTCCCTCTTTAATCTGAACGATGCCGGATTTCGCCCACCCCCACGCGGTAAAGACCGCGTAAGCGCCGCGCAGAACATCCTTGGCACCCTCGGTGATCATGGGTTCCACGACCGACTTGAATTCGTCGGACGTGATAATGCCGTAGCCCGTATTGTATCCGCATTCCAGTGCGCAGTTCACCAGCTCCGCTTCGAGCTTCTCGCGCTTCTCCGCGGGGACCGCGTCCATCATTCTCTTGGTAAAGGTGTTCCAGAAAGTCACCGGAAGCATATTTACCAGGACATTATATGCCGGAATCAATCCCTCTTCATCGGCCTGCGCCTGAATTTCCGCCAGTTGTTTTACTACCACATCTCGCTGAACAGTCATTGCTTGTGTCCTTTCTATCTGGATTTTACGGTAAAGACGCTCGTCGGTTGGCCCATCACCATGCTTGCCGTTTCCGCGATCTCATAGCTCCTGGGCGGCTTGCCGGCCGCCGCGGCAAACATGGCGGCAATATACCCCCGGGTCCAATGATTGACCGGAACGGTATGCTGTCCCCATTTTTTCATCCATCCCTGATCCACATGAGAACGGGTCAGCGTCACTTCTCCCTGGCCCGGATTTCCGGAAATCTTCATCACTCCCATGCCCATGGCCGAGTAGTATTGCCTGCCCACATCCAGCTTGTCTTCAAACGAGGCAATGCTATTTTTCGCGCAATAATCGTCGATCATCGGACGAATGGAATCCTCAACGGATTCGCATAGAATCCGAGCGCCTCCGATATCGTCGAAATCGATTGCCAGCTTGCTGAGCAGCGACATGTAATGGTGGCAATGCATGACCGTCACGAAACCGTTCATGTAACGCCTGTAGGTTTTGTCATCGAACGTGAACTCCAATTTCAGCGCCATTATCCAATCTCCTTTCATTTGAAGTAAATGTCGGTCTAGGTTGAAAAAGCGGCCTGATCCGGTTGATTTTCAATTTCTTCTTCCAGCACGGATTTTTTCTTTTTGATGCGCAGTCTGATCAGGCCCAGTTTCCGGGCATCCCTGGCCAGGATGACAAGCAAATTGTCTTTCACCGGCGCGCCGACGATCACGGCGTCGTCGGATTCGAGCATCAGAGACTGAAAGCCGCAGATGCCGAGGTCTCCCCCTATTTTCGCCAGGCCGTTCCATATCTGAGCCGAGGAGACGCCGGCATGATTCATATCGATACCGCAGGACCGGGCCGAGGACCGGGCAACGGCGCCGTCTTCTCCGACCAGCAGGACGGCCTCTACGCCCGGTATCGTGAGAAATCCCGACAACGTCTCAAACGCCGAGACGGGACTTGGGGAAGCGCCGTTTTCCACCTCCTGCTCTTCCGGTGACAGGGGATCGCCGTCGCACGGAATAACAGTCTTCTCTTCGGAATGATTCGCCGGCTGGAAAGCCCGGAAAACGGCTTCATCGGGAAGGCTCGGTGCATTTACGGCCGCTGTTTCCAGGGCGGGTAACGCGGCCTCCGCTGCTTCGGTGTCGCCGGCTCCGACGGGTTTTTCTTTCGCAACTGTTCCGTCGCGAGATTGCACGGCTTCGACGATCAGGCTGATGAGTTCATTTCTGATGATTCTCTTGACCCCAGTGGGGGGAATTCTTTGGAAACTGATCTCGGCTTTTTCCCAGCTGATAATTTCGACAGCCGCTTCTTTCCCCCGCAAGTTCTCCCAGATCGCGTCCCACGGCTCGCCGTTGTGGAAATAAATATTGCCCGGTCTTTTTCCCTGCACCCGGGCGGCCATAACGCAGGTCTTTGCCTCCAGACTGATGTATTGCATGACACTCGTCAGGGAAACTCCGCTGATGGAGCCCGTGTCCGATGCCTGCAACTTCCTGAAAACCGCGTCTTTCAACTCCTCAAAGTTCAGCGGCTTCGTAAAAAAGGCGGGGCTGCCGTTGCGGCTTGAGAATTTATGCTTGATTTCAGCGGTAATCAAACCGCTCATGATGATGATCGGAATTGCGGGAAAATTTTTTTTGATATGGGCAAAAAGTTCGACGCCGTCCATCTGGGGCAGCAGAAGTTCAGTGACAACCAGATCCACCGGCATCGTTTCCAGAACCCGAACGGCATCCTTTCCATTGGAAGCCGCCGAAATTCTAAGATCATCGGAGTATGCCGCAAAATAGTGATGGATCGTTTCCAACAACGGTTTATCGTCATCCACAAAAAGAATGCTGTACATTAGCCGTCTCCGTATGCAACCGCTTGCAGGAATTACCGGGAAACGCGCCCAGCCGCACAGCGGCCGCCGGACCGGCTCCACCTGCCGAAACTTGAATGGTTTATGAATGATAATTTTTTTTCGGAAATACCGAGGCTGGCTTTGTATCCGTCAAAGACTTGTCATTTCCACACCCCCATGAGACCTTCCCTTTTCTCTGAGCTGTATCCGTGACTGCGCGCGTTCCTGCGCTGCTTTCCATGTGTGCCGGTGACGCTTATCACAGAAATCATTTTTCATCAACGGTCAAAGGCCGGCCGGCTGATTATTTTCAAAAGCCGAAACGTCGCCCTCCCATGTGATGAACGGAGAAAGCAGGTTATGACTCATGCTCAAAAGGGGAAACCGCGGAGACAAGGGAAAAATCCGCCGCTGCCGGCGGAAACAGACAGCCAGAAACAAGCGGCCCGATGCATGGAATTGCTGAAGAACCTGCCCGCAAGCCGATGGACCGGATCCTCCGGACGGAAGACAGAAAACGGGAGATTTAACGCCGGTATTTTTTATAGCCGAACCAGGCCCAGATGCCACCCCACAGGACGACCGCCGGCCCCAGCGCAACCAGAAAATAAACAAAGACGCCGCCTTCCCAGGGTTTCAGATAGGCGGCTACGCCCACCACCCACAAAAACGTGATGACGATCGCCAGGCGCATCCAGCCCGTCAAGGCAACCTGGGGCAAACGGAAACCGACTTGTGGCTGGGAACGGGGACGGGGCTGGGGCCTTGCCCTTTCATCCGATGGGGATTTGCGTCCCATCAGACGGGGAAGAAAAAAGATCGCCGCGGCAATGGCAGCCACGACCAGGATTTCTTGCATAAAAAACACCTCAATGCCTGTAAACGTTGCGGTTTACTTGTCTTTCAGACCAACGGGCGCACTGGCTATAACACACATTTTCCAATATTCCTATCCCTTCAAAAAAGAGCCGTTGACAAACATCCGGATTAGAAGCAAAAGAAAAGCATCCGACACCATGAAAGGAGAAACACCATGCACCGTTATATGGGAATCTTTCTGATTGCTGTTTTCGCCCTGATTGCGGCGGGCGTCTGCCCGCCGGCGTCATGGGCGGACCAGGCAGCAACCGCTTCCATCGAACAGACCTTTCAAAAGGCCAGACAGGAGTATCTGGATAAAAACATGACGTCCGCCGCCGAGCAAATCCAGAAAGGCGCGGCCTACATGAAGGACCAGGCCTCCAAGGCTTCGGCCAAAGGCAAGGACGCGCTTGCCGCATCGGCCCGGGAGCTGGACCAGCTGGCCGTTGACGTCAAAAAGGGCGCTGTCACCTCGCAGAAAAAAATGGAAGATGCGTTTGCGCGCGCCTATCTCGCCCTGGCCAACGACGCCCACATTCAATCAACGGAATCCTGGGCGAAGAAGAAAAGAGTCGAAGCGGCAGCCGCGCTGGAAACCGCCAACCGGAACCTGGAAAAAAGCATCGCCTGGACCGGCGGGAAAATCGAAAAAGGCACGAACGAGGTTGTGAAGAAATCCGATGCGCTGGCGCTGAAGCTGAAGCAAAAAGGCGATCTGCTCGCCGACGACGTGAGCCGCGGCCTGCAGGAAGCGGGCAGCGAAATCGAAAAATTCGGCAAGAAAATTTCTCCCCGGTGATGACCGGAAGGCCGGGAACGATCCGGTATTTATCCTTCAGGCGGGACTTTGCCCCAATTGAACCGTCCGGGCCGTCTCACCCGTTGTAAAGCTCATCGATCTTATCGCCGTAATGTTTGATGATCTCGCGGCGGCGCATTTTGAGCGTGGGCGTGAGTTCGCCTGCCGCCTCGGTGAAGTCGGCCGGCAGAATCGTGAACTTCCTGATCTGTTCATAGGGAGCCAATCGGCTGTTCACGGCCGCGATATGATCGGCGACGGCACGCCGCACTTTTTCATGGCCCGCCGGGGCGGGGCCGGACAGCTTTTCCCGCCGGGCGAAATCGGCAAGTTCCCGGTCGTTCAGCGTAACAAGCGCCGTGAGATACTTGCGCCGGTCGCCGTAAACCAGCGCCTGGCTTATGAGCGGCAGCGTGCGGATCAGATTTTCGATATTCTGTGGCGCGATGTTCTTGCCGCCCGCCGTCACGATCAGATCCTTCTTGCGGTCCGTGATGGTGAGAAATCCCTCGTTATCCATCGCGGCGATATCGCCCGTGGCAAACCAGCCGTCGGCGTCGATGGCGGCCGCCGTCGCTTCCGGATCCTTGTAGTAGCCCTGAAACAATCCCTTGCCGCGCAAAAGCAGTTCTCCATCCGGGGCGATCTTCGCCTCCATACCGGGAATCAGCTGCCCCACCGTGCCGAACCTGAAGCGCTCCGCGCGATTGACCGCCGCCGGCGCAACCGTCTCGGTAAGGCCGTACCCTTCCAGAATCAACAGCCCCGCGGCGTGGAAAAATTCCAGGAGATGAAGCGGCATAGGCGCTCCGCCGCACAACAGATACTTGACCCGACCGCCGAAAATATCATGAATTTTGGAAAAGACCAGGCGGTGGGCGACGGCGCGCCGGGCGGAAAGCCCAAGCGGCAGCGGCCGGTTTTCGCGGCGGCAGGCGGCGGCCCGTTTCCCCACGTCCAGCGCCCAGTCAAAGACACGGCGCTGCAGAGGAGAGCCGGCCTCCAGCATCGCTTGGACCCGGTTGTAGATCCGTTCGAAAATCTGGGGCACGCTCACCTGGACGGTCGGGCGCAGCTCCTGAAAATTCTCCACCAGCTTGTCGATGCTTTCAGCGTACGCGCCCACGATGCCCAGATGCATCGCCGCGTAAACGCTCATACGCTGCAGCATGTGCGTAAGCGGCAAAAACGCGATGCCGAAGTCGCTTTCTTCGTAGGCGTGCATTTTCGTGGCGTTGATCGCCGTGTAATAAAGATTGGCGTGGGTGATCATGGCGCCCTTGGGCGGCCCCGTCGTTCCGGACGTGTAAGCGATCGTCGCCAGATCGTCGGGCTGGACGGCCCGCCAGACCGCTTCGAACCGCGCCGGGTCGGCGGCGTGCGCGACCCGGCCCGCTTCCAGAAAGCTCTCCAGAGTCATCACGCCCGCGGGCAGGGCTCCGGCGGGAGGATCAAAGAGCACCATCTTTTCGGGCCGGCCGGTTTGGGCCCGGACCGCAAGCAGTTTTACCAGGAGCGCCTCGTCTTCCACGAAGCAGATTGCAAGACCGCTGTGCGAAACCACGTGCGTAATCTCCCAGAGGCTTGCGGAAGGGTAAAGGCCGATCGTCACGCCGCCGGCGGCAAGGATCGTGATGTCCGCCTCGCTCCACTCCCGGCGCGTGCGGCTGGCAATGCCCACGGAATCGCCCTTTTTCAGACCCAGCGCCGTAAGCCCCATGACGGCAACGGGCAGGAGTTCCCGGGACTGGCGCCAGGTGACGGATTGCCAGACGCCGTTTTTCCTGGACATGGCCAAGGTTCTGTCGCCGAAGCGGCTGGCCTGCTGCATGAAGATTCCGCAAACGGTCGGAGGATCGTACAGGGGCTCTTCGGAATTGACTGCAAGATGTTCGTTCACTTCTACCGGCCTCACGGGCCTACTATATCCTCTTTTCCGGCGTGGCGTCAACCGGGGAAGCAAAACGCCGGAGGGGACCAGATGCCGGTGGACAAGCGGATGCTTTTCCGGTAGTCAGAAAAATACTTGGGTTTCAACGCCGCTCGGGAGAAAAAACTTTGACCACGGACGACTCCATCTACAGACGTCTCCAGATTCAACTGGACCGTTATCCCATCGGTTTTCCCGCCACCGCAAGCGGTGTGGAAATCGCCATTCTGAAATATTTTTTCTCGCCGCTGGAAGCCGGCATCGCCCTGTGCCTCTCGCTTCGGTCCATCCGCGCCTCCACCGTCCGCAAAAGACTCCGGAAGGAATTCGGTGTTGTTTTTTCCTATCAGGAAACGGCGGCCGCGCTCGACGCCATGTTCATGAAAGGCGTCATCCGGCGCTCAGACGGCGCCAAGGAGCCCCGCTACGGCATCGCCATGCTGGCCATCGGCATGTTTGAATACCACGTGGACGACCTCACCCCGGAGCTGGTGGAAATGATGCACCGGTACTTCGACGAAGCCTTCGGCGCCGAGTTCTTCCGGTCATCGCTGCCGCAGTTGCGCACCAGCCCGCATCTGAAAGCCATTCTTCCGGAATACATCGTCGACACGTATGACAACATGAAACACTTCATCACGCAGACGAAGGAAACCCTCCAGGTGACGAACTGCGTGTGCAAACAGGGCGAGGCCCTGATCGGAAAACCCTGCCGGCAGACCGACGACTACGAAGTCTGTCTGCTGATCGGCAACACCGGCTACGCGGCGCGCGGCCGCGCCAGGACCATTTCCAAAGAAGAAGCTCTGGCCATTCTCGACGCGGCCGAGCAGAAAGGGATGGTCCTGCAGCCGGGCAATTCAAAAAAGCCCGACTGTCTCTGCATTTGCTGCGGCTGCTGCTGCGG
>JAAYDW010000030.1 GCA_012729055.1 Deltaproteobacteria bacterium | reverse complement strand
GCTGTTACGTTATCTTTCCTCATGGTGTGTGTATCCTTTCCATTTTTGTGGTCGGTTAACTGTCGCTAAACAATCAACCGATGGATACACCACCTATCTTCCTAAACACAACTTTTGTTTATATCTCTTCGAAAACTTATTTATACGACGAATGCCTTGGAGGGTTTGCACCGGCAGTTGCGTAAGGTAACAAAAAATAGAGCCCTTTTCCCCAATGATGAGGCGCTGACAAAAATATTATATCTAGCGATTCAGGATGTCATGAAAAAATGGACGATGCCCTTGGCCAACTGGGCTTTGACAATTTCCCAGCTGGCTGTTATGTACGAGGGCCGATTCGATTTGGCGGCAATATGAAAATATTTCCATTTACACAGATTATTTTACAGTCTCAAGAATTCTAATATGTTCTTTCATGAAAAAACCTTATAGCTGTCCGATTAGCCGGCTTCTTTATGCCGTAGCATATGCACTGCTCCCAGCGCCATAATAAGCGTCATATACGTGCTGGAATACAGCCGTTGTTTTTTGCTCGAACAGTTCCGGCGTATAGATCCTTGGCAAACCATGGTCCAGCACTTTTTCGATGGTGACACGGACCTCGGCACGAGCCTGCTGACGCTTTCGCCAATCAAGTACCAGCTTCTCCGCTTTGAGCGTGGTCAATAACTGTCTTGCCGTTGCCTTCACCTTTTCTCTATCCGACTTGCTCATCTCAATCTGCGGCTTGGTCAACAGATCAAAGAGTGCCAGTTCTTCTTCATCTAATTTTTCGCCCATTGCCCGCTTTTCTTCCGCATTCAGACTTTGAGCAAAATCCACCAATTGCTGGAAGAACTCCTCGGCGTTGAGGCTGCCAGCATTATAGGCGTCGATCATCGCCTGGAAGCGTTCCAGATAATCCATGCGCGTGCGGTTGAGTCGCACCATCGTCATGAGTTTCTGTGCCACCTGACCCTTTAGTTTCTCGTTGATCGTACGTTTTCGGCTTATCTTGAATTTCTCGGCGAGTTTCTCAAAGTCAACATTGCTCAGGTCTATCCAATGCTCATCGCCAAAAGGTGGGCTTAATTCTCGGATAACATATCCTTCCGTGGCAATAGAACGGTCGAGCAATCCTTCAACCTGCTGCATGACTAATGAGATGTCCGCCGGTGGGATCAGTGCACGGATTTTATCAGCGATAACCTGTACGGGTATCACCTCAACAGCAAATTCCCGTGCTGCCGGGTCGGGAAGCACGGCCTTATAGAGGCGCTGTACTGTATTGGCCAGATCAAGATAGCGGAGCTTGATCTCCTCCGTCCCCACCAGTGCCTCCACGGCATCATCTAGCAGACCGACACGGGCAAATCCTTCCGCAGTCTGAATAGCAGTAAGGTTTACGCCTCGTTCCTGACACAGACTTTTTGTTTCTTCCAGGGCCTGCCGCAGCGCCGCCACCAGCGCGGCCTTATCTTCCACTGGCTTATCGCCGCCTCGACCAGCACCGTAAATAGCCAGTGCCTTCTCCAGATTACGGAATACCCCGGCATAATCCACGATCAGGCCGCTCACCTTGCCGGGATAGACCCGATTGCACCGGGCAATGGTTTGCATCAAAGTATGATTGCGCATCGGTTTGTCGAGGTAGAGGGTCGAACAACTAGGAACATCAAAGCCAGTCATCCACATGGCGCAGACAAACACTAACCGGAAGGGGTCGTCCGGATTCTTGAATTTTGTTTCCAGGTCTTCGTCGACCATGCGTTTACGATGTGGGCGGATGTCCAGTCCCTTATCTTTCATTTCGGCAATTTCATTTTGCCCCTGGGAGACAACAACGGCCATATCAGTTTCTCTCATTAGGGCAATGCGCTTTTCTATCTCCTTCCGGGCGTCGTCTTCCGCACCGTTCCATTCCGCCTGTAAGGCAATGATTTTCTCTCGCCAGTGCTTCTTTACCTTGTCATACATACGGACAGCTGTGGCCTTGTCGATGCAGATCATCATCGCCTTGCCCTGAAAACCGCGTCCGGTAAAATGTGCTACCACATCTTTGGCCACTGCCTCCAGACGATCCTCGCGAGTAATCAGGTGGTATTCGCGGCCAAACTCCCGCTCCAGCTTCTTCTCCTGTGTCTCGTCCAGTTCCGCTTCTTCCAATAACCTTTCCATGTCCTCATTGAGGTTCTCATTAACCAGTTGCAGCTCCGGGATGCGGTTCTCATAGTAGAGCCGGACCGTCGAGCCGTCGTCTACTGATTGATGAAAGTCATAAACGCTGATGTAATCACCAAAGACCTGCCGAGTCTTTTCCTCGCCCACAATCAGGGGGGTGCCGGTAAAGGCCAGAAAAGAGGCATTGGGGAGAGCAGTTCGCATATTCAACGCCAAAGTATCGTACTGGCTGCGGTGTGCTTCATCGGTGATAACGATTATGTCGCTACGGGTGGATACCTCCTCCGGTATCCGGAACTTATGGATCAAGGTGAATATGTAACGGTGATCCTCGGAAAGCAACTGCCGCAGGTGCTTACTGCTTTCTGCCTGGGCACGTCCTTCGGTAACAACTCCCGCCGAGGCGAAGTTCTTGTATATCTGTCCATCCAATTCCTGCCGGTCGGTAACAATTACAAAAGTCCAGTTGCCAGGCAGTTTACGCAAAACCTTCTGTGCGAAGAAAATCATGGAAACACTCTTGCCGCTGCCCTGGGTATGCCAGAAAACGCCCAGCCTGCCGTCTCGCTGCCGGATGTCAGCCAGAGCCACGAGCGCGTTATTGACTCCAAGGTACTGATGATTCTTGGCCGTGAGCTTGATCAGCCCACCGGGGACTTCCTGATATAGACAGAAGTTCTCCACCAGGTCCAACAGCCGTGCCGGATCACAGATACCTCGTAACATGATTTCCAGGGACACCCGGCCTTTTTCGTCTTCACTGCCTATCTTCTTCCACTCGGCAAAGTGCTCCCACCCAGCGGTAACACTGCCCACGCGGCTCTGGCTTCCATTGGAAAGGATGATCAGGGCATTGGGCCAGAAAAGGTGCGGCACCGTGTCTTTATAGTCGCGCAGGTTGCCGGTGAAGGCGGTCTCCAGGCGTCGATGGGCGGCTTTCAGTTCGATGAACAGTAGAGGTAAACCATTAACGAAGCCAATCAGGTCGGCGCGGCGTGTGTGCATCTCACCTGTAATCCAAAACTGAGAGCAAAGCAGAAAGTTGTTGTTGGCTGGTTCGTCCCAGTCAATCACTCTTACCAATTCAATGGTTTCCCCGTCGCCTTCGGGCTCGGGTACTGGAATGCGCACACCGTTTTTGAGTAGATGGTAGATCTCGCGGTTGGCGGAGGTCGGGCTCATGCGGGAACGGTCGCGGGTTAGTTCTTCAATGGCCTGATGGATGGAATCGACGGATACATCCGTGTTAATCCGCAGCAATACTTCACGCAGGCGGGTTTTCAGCACCACCTCGGCCTTGGTTTCCCGGCCAAGAGGGCTCACACCATTATCGAACTCACTATAGGCGTTGAAAGTCTCCCAGCCCAATTCCGCCAGCAAGGTAATGGCCGGTTGTTCCACAAGGGCGTCTTCGGTGTAGCCTTTGGGGGTCATTGTTCACCACCGTTACCCATTTGCCGCTCGAAGGACTGGCGGACCAGCCCCATAATATATGGTAGCTCTTCCAGCGATGTGAAGCCCACCTCAACATCACCGTTGCCCCAGCGACCAACGCCGGTAACGTCTTTGCACATACTGCGGGGGTCGTTAATATCAGCAAAAGACATATTCAGCGAAAGACGTAGCCGCTTGGCCTGCGGCACCACATCGACAAAGTTAGTCTCGGCCTTGAAGGCCACATATAGTTTGAGAAACTCTTCGCTGACTACGGGATCAAGTGCCAACACTTCCTTGCGAAATGCCTCGAATAATTCTCGGCCCACACCACTGAGAAGGTGCGGATGATCTTCTAGTGAATAACCTGTGGTAGATTCCTTGCTAGGTTTATAGGCAGTTAACACATCGGTGGACAGTTGGGGAGAACACCAGACGGTTACTGCCGCTTCGCTCAAGCGTTGGGCGCGAGCTTTGATCGTTTCTTCATTCCACTGTTCAAGACTACCAAGACCTTGATTCAGCCTGAGAGGACTTTCCTTAAAGCCTCCGGGCATATCGCGTTTCTCGACAAAAGCCCGGTCACTATACTCCGAGTTATAACCGGTCAGAGTCAGGTTGCCGAGGGTATGGAGCCAAGTTTTGCGGATACGCTCCCACTCCAGTCCCAGAGCTTCCTTCCATCCTTTGGACAGGTTCTCGTTCTGTGGCAGTATATGCTCGATGGTGTATTCGGCAACCTCCACGCGCTCCTTGCGTCCGTAGTTTTCCATGCGCCTCAGCCAGTAGCTACGGCTCCTAAAATTGTAAAGATCTCGTATTTGAAACTCACGCTTGAACTCCTCATCATTAGGGAAACGTCGATACGAGGGCAGCAGGAGCAAGTGGGCTTGAATGCTTTCCAGATAGCGATCTTTTTTTAGAGCTTTTGTGAAAGTCGCAAAGGTCTTGTTTAACGAGTTAGTAGGGATATTGCAAATGGCTCGTCGGAAGACATAAGCTTCAATCAATCGCACTGCCGCCGCAAAATCCTGCTTTGATAACATTTCTCCAGCATAATCATGATAAAGTTCCAACAAGAAAGGATAGGCTACGTCCACCTTCAACTCGCGAAGGTCATGGAAGGCGAACTTCAGCTCGTGATCAGATTCCGCTCCCAACGCCATGGTGCAAAAATAGCGAGAAAAGGCTCGAATATCGGCCACTAATGATTCCACGCCTGATCCCGCCACTTTAGAGGAACGGGCGTGAGCCTTGAAGGCATCGTACACTTCGTCCAATCTTGGAATATCACCGGTCTTAACCGTTAAATAATGGCGCATAAAGCTGTCGAAGTGAGTGCCGTAAGCCTCTTGCCCAAAATCCAGTTCCATAGGTCGCCAGTAGTTCTCATAGAGACTGGTTTGCAGTTCCGGTTCAAGTCCCATCAGAATAAAGTTACGAATTAAGTCGGCCTGGGTCAGCTCTCGACCTGTGGAGTTCATGCTCTCAAAGATCAACTGCGGATTGTCTTGGTCTCGGTTCAGTGAGATGTCCACCACAATCAGTTTAGCGATACCTTTGCATAGTGCAGTCAGGTCGCCTTTACGACATTCAATCCAGGCCTTGAAGAATTCATAGTTCTCAGCAACGCGCCGGGAATACTCTTTAGGCAACTCTTTTCCTGCGACAACGGCGATGAGCGAGTCGCGGTCGGTCTGAGATAGGATGAGTTTGTAATGCCGCTCTCCTTCTTCTTCCGGGTTAATAAGGTAGTAATTACGAAGTTTACGTGGTGAGAAACCGTCTACTGGCTCCCTGTTGTCTTCGGATAATTGCTCCAGTGTCTTGGCTACTGCGGCAATCAGAAGCGCCATCGTGGTCAGACGTTGTTGGCCATCGATGACTAAAAGAGGCGACTGACTGGTCACATGATACAGTCCCTTCTCTATATACACGATGGAGCCAACAAAATGGGCGGAAACATTATCGTTGTTACCCGTGCGCAAAATATCATCCCAAAGTTGCCGACACTCCCTCTCCGTCCATGAATAAGTACGCTGGTAGATAGGTATGACAAATTGCGGTGATTTTTTGATAAAATCCAAAAACTTGGCCTCGGTAGCTTTCATGCTTTGTTCTCCTCAGGGATATTGATGCCCAACTCCGACACATCCACTTCGCCGGAAACAAGTTTGGGTAAAAGCAGATCGCGTGTAAGGCGGAGGTTTACGTTTCGCTTTAATAAATTCAAGATCATTTTCCGGCATGACGTAACATGCTCAGAAAATTGTTTTCGCAGCTCAGAAGGTGGTAGGATTATCTCCGTCTCGCCTATACGATCCCTGCGAAGCTCAGTTTGTCCAGTAGCGCCAGCTCCAAGGGACTCAAAATGAGACTCCATGTCAATCATAGTTAATCCAAAATAATCAATATCATCGGCACAAGCAGGACGCACGATTGATACGTGTGTATCAACCGTTGTTTCTCTCAATACCTCGTAGACTTGTGTTACTCGGCCAAGCGTACCGACGCCAGTGGAATTAATTAAAACATCACCGAATTGAACATACTTTGCATTGACAACACTGCTTCTGTGTGGTCGCGCATAAATTAGATTTAACTTGTGGTCTCTGATGCATTTTTGGTTAATCACAAGACTTGTTGACGAGTCATCATACTTCGGAGTAACCCCTCGGTTAATATATGAAGTAACAGCATTGATCGTTGTTACCTCCCACCCCTCCGGAATCTTGCCGAGGGGGGAATCGACAAAGCGGGCCTTTTCATGTCCCGGAAAGCGGAACTTGACGAACCACTCGCGGTAGAGGTTCTGCGACATCTCCTCCAGAATCTTGATCCGCCGCAGGTTATTCTCGATCAGGTCGTCGTAGACCGAGAGAATAGCGGCGATTTTCTGCTGAGTGGGCAGAGGTGGAAATGGAACTTCCAATGCGTTGAGAATATCCTGATTCAGGTTTGATATGTTTGTGCCACCACCATAAGCTGTCAGCGCCTGACGAATCACAGGTGTTCTGAAGCAGTAAGCATAAAACTTCGGAAATACTATACCACTAGAAAAACGTAAACGAATTGTAAATGCGGAATGTGTAATTTCTTCCGGGGGATTCTCAATAAAGAGGCTCCGGCCAATGAGTTCACGGTTCCCGTTCGATCGAACGAAAACAATGTCGCCATTGCGAAGGATATTGCGATCCGTGACAATGCCATCGGGATTTATCTGCGCAAGTTCGGCATACCTTGGCCTTGTGTAGTCCTGAAAGTCAGAAACGCCAACAACTTTCACCCCCACACCGAAGCTGCTCTTGTTGTAATTAACGCCGTTGCGGAATTCTGCCAGCTCACAAAGTCGCTTCGTCGGCCATTTGACATATCTGGCCATTACTCCCCCTCCAGCAATTTGACCACATTCTCCGCAATCCGTTCTTCCAGTTCCCGGGCCTCCGCGTTTAGCACTTCTAGTTCCTCGTTCTGCTCCTCCAGCCTCACCTTAAAGTCGAAGTCGTCCTCGACACGAACGGTAACACCCACATAGCGACCGGGGTTGAGGCTCCAACCCTGGGATTCGATCTCCACGATAGTCGTTACTTTGCACAGTCCCGCCACATCAGTGTATTTGCTTTCGGGGAAATGCTGGGCCATCAATTCGTAACTTTCGTGCAGGTTCTCCGGTGCTTCGCCTCGATAAAGCCGTGCGATATTAGCAAGAAATTCGATCTGTGCCGGGGTCCAGTCACGGTGGGCGCGGTCAATTTGGCGATAGATGTGACGGGCATCAATGAATAGTACCTGGTCGGCGCGGGCGGTCTTGCGCTTGCCCCGGTCGAAGAACCAGAGGGTGCACGGCAGGGTTACAGTATAGAAGAAGTTGGGGCCGACGGCCACCATCACATCCACGGCGCGGGCTTCTATGATCTGCTTGCGGATGTCCAGTTCCGAACCACGAGCGTCGGAGGCGGAGTTGGCCATGACAAATCCGGCCCGGCCTGTTTCATTTAGTGAGCTGTAGAAAAGCTGAATCCAGAGGTAGTTGGCGTTGTCGGCGCGGGGCAGGCCGAAGGGAAAACGCGGATCATCCTTGAGCCTGTCCTTGTCCACCCTGTCCACGTTGAAGGGAGGATTGGCCATAACAAAATCGAATTTGTCGGTTGATTTATGCAGGTCTTCATAATAAGCGTTGCCCTGGCGGATGTCACCGGCCAGGCCATGCACGGCTAAGTTCATCTTGTTGAGCCTAACGGTCTCAGAAACGCGCTCTTGCCCATAAATGCTGAGCTCGGCCCCTGGGCTCTTCTTACGCTCCTCGACAAACCTGGCGCTTTGCACAAACATACCGCCGGAACCGCAGGCAGGGTCGAAGATGCGACCATGGAATGGTTCGATAATACCGACAATGAGTTGGACGATTGCTGTGGGGGTAAAGAACTCGCCGCCCTTTTGTCCCTCGCTCATGGCGAAATGGCCTAGGAAGTATTCATAAATTTTCCCGAAAGCATCCCCCTCGATGTCCATGGGGACGGAGTTCATGGTTTTGAGCAGTTCTTTAAGCAGGGAGTTCTCAAAGCGGTTGTAGGTCTTGGGTAGTACGTCCTTGAGGTCGGGATTCTCCGCTTCGATGGAGCGCATGGCATCATTGATGGCCGCGCCGATATTGGCCCCTTCGGATAATTGGATCAACGCCGAGAAACGTGCCGCCTCGGGCAGATACAGCACACCTTTAGCCTGATAGTCCGAAGGTCCTATCCTACGCCTTCCGCCACCCGAGCCCTCTAATTTTTTTGCGGCAGTCTGAAACTTATGATCAGCGTAACGCAGGAAGACCAGTCCCAACACTGGAACGGAGTATTCCGAGGATTTTAGTTTTGAATTGGCCCGCAGTTCATCCGCGGCTGCCCAGAGCTGTGATTCTATATTATTACCATTATGATTCATGTGGGCTCCATTGGGAATTTAATATTAATACCTGTGGAGTATTGTTGTTAAAGATCAATTTGACGAGTTGTTTCTTGTTAGACGATGCACCATAAAACTATCATTATCCTATGTCAACGAATATTGAACGAAAAATGTAATGTTGAATGCCGCTGACGTTTTTAAAACTCCCTTAAAATTTTGGCGGCAACTGTTTTTGTATAGGGAAAATCGAAAAAGGGAGCATGGGCGCTGCTGCCAGGGTCCCCTTTTTTTATATGGTGAATTGCATGTACGAAGTAGATAAGAAGGGACCCATGCCGCCCAGATTTGATTTTCAGGGGTGTGCCGGGGGTCTGATGGGAAAGCATTCTTTTTCCTGGCTGGCCGGCGGCACCCGCATTTTTCCGATGACCCGATGTAGCATGTGCTAAACCTGACCGGTGCCGAAAGATCACGAATGAAAATGTTGTGCACGACGACCAGGTGAAATCATTCCTGTGTTACTCCCGGATCCGGCAGCACGAAAGATACCCTTGCCCAGGTACACAGTCGGTGCGCCCATTTTAGGACTTACCAGCACAAGGGCAAACTATAGATCGTGCATCCACGGTCAACGTCGCAAGCCGTTTGCCGGGCACAGAACGGTAAAGGAATCCACGCCGTAACTGCGTGGACAGGATCAACACCAACATGACGCACATCCGCGTTGTATGGCAGAAGGCAGTGAGGCGTATATGATCAAGGCCCTGGGCCGGTGCGAAAACATCCGCCTCTTTTTAAGTGCATTACTATCGCAGGCAAATTATGAGATGCTCTTTATTAACTATTATGCCTCGTCCACATGACCATTCGCTAAAATTTTGGCCACGAATGGACGATTATGTTTTTCGGCAAATCGCATAACACGGTGCCATGCATTATTCATTAGACTGACAAGTTCGTTCGCGGTCTTACCTTTGTGTGCAGTAATCACGAAAGCTCCAATACCATGATGGATAAGCGCTGTCTTAACCATAGGTTTTTTGTGAAAATCGCTGTCTTTAGTCAGTAGATAATAATCTGGATAACGAGAAAGAACAGCCAATACTTCCTCATCTGTTATTCCACGTTTCATGATATCAGTTTGGGGTTTTACTGGGATACCATAAGCAGTTAATCCTTCAATGATGCGACGGCCAGACAAATTTTCATCAAGTAGAAGTGTTAAGCTGCCCGACGTTCGATCTCGCACCGAAGGGCCTCCTCCACATAAGGGATGGTAAGCTCATAATCGTCGGCAATATCGTTCAAGCTTTCACCGCCACTATAACGATCAAATACCATGAGTGTGCTTATGCGGGTCCCTTTAATGACTGGCCGGCCATATGCCACAGATGGGTCCATTACGATTGTTTTAGGGGATGCATCGTATGGAAATGGGTAAAAACGGATCGGAATGTTATTTTTATCACGATCGATGCGCTTGAGATAACGGGCAAGAATCTCCGCGAAAGCACTTTGCCCATGTTTGGAGGCATTGATTGGAAGACCTAATTCGCGAATAAACACATCATGCCCATCCGTCTCTAAATCCAATTCCGCAAGGGGATGCTTAGTGTTATATTGCTCTTGCAGCCAATCAACAGCCCTACGGATGCGCTGCATGGGTACTTGATGCGTGCGCCGTAAAGCAACCAAGACGTGCGATTCTATCAGATTAATGAAACTCAGGGGTGCCAATCCTTCGTTTATTGGAAGCATAACAATGCTATTTTTTTTCGTCCATAATCGCAAAGTTGCCGGCTGTATGCGAGCATAGCGGCTCACTTCAGTGAGAGAATATAGCGGATTATATCGAATATCTTGTTTCATATTTTTATTATTTTCTTTTTCGAATGTAAGCACTCCATACTTGTTTGATTATTGTATACCAAACCGCCGATCTTTTCTCAAGCATGCAATATTCTCCCAGAATAATCAGAGATGGAATTTATGGAAGACGGAACGCGATTAATAAGGCAAGATATGAAAGTTTGGGGGTATGTTTGGGGGTATGTTGAAAATAACTATATTAATAATTATAATTATTATATATAGTTATAATATTAGTTCGATCCTCCTCATCTCCACCAAGCCCTCATCCGACATGATCCAAAGAAACACAAAAACCCGCCGGCGACGGCGGGTTTTTTGTTTTTTCTCCATTCCGTACCGTGCCGTCAGATTTTTTAATGTTTTGTCTCCCGATGCCCTACCGTCCGGAAGACTTCAACGACAGCGATTACTTCGTCAAAGAGATTCTGAAAACGGGGATTCGAATTGTGTAAAGGAGCTTGCAGGATCAGCGGCGGCGGCAGAAAAACATAGAAGTAAACAACGCAGTCCCGGGCTCTACTTAAACGTCCTGAACAGCACCTGCGTTGACAGCGGCCGGCATACCCGCGATCTCGGACGGCTTCTTGCAGCGCGCTTCCGGTATGACCGGTGCGGCTGTCGCGATGATTTCCTTATTTTTTCATTATCTCCCGGATTTCGTCCTTCAGGGCCAGCTTGTTCACCTTGCCGCTCGCCAGAAGCGGCAGCAGGGGACGGATAAAGAATTTTTTCGGCACCTTGAAGTTCGCCAGTGCGGATTTGCACAAATCGCGCAGCTCGTCTTCCGTGACATTCTGCCCCGGCGTCGGCATGACAAAGGCCCAGCCGACTTCCTGATAGATGTCGTCCGGAACTCCGATCACAGCGGCAAAGAGCACCGCCGCATGCGTCTCGATGACCTCCTCCACTTCCCGCGGATACACATTTTCGCCGCCGCTTTTGAACATTTCCGAAAGTCTGCCGGTGATATGCACATATCCGCCCTCGTCCCTGAAGCCCAAATCCGTCGTGTAATACCAGCCTTCCCGGTCAATAACCTTATCCGTTTCTTTGGGATTGTTGTAGTACCCCTTCATCAGAAAAGGACCCCGCACGGCAATTTCGCCGATAACGCCGGCGGCGACTTCCCGGCGTTCCCGATCGACAATTTTCAGTTCAAAGGGCTCGGCAATTTTTCCGACCGTCTTGAGCAGCGTCTCTGTGCCGTCCTCCGGTCCGGTGTAGGTGATGAAGCCGCAGACTTCCGTGCTGCCGTAGCCGGTGATGAGTTTGGCCCCCGACTTCCGGCAGATGGGGGAAAGCAGATCGATCATGATCTTCGGCGCGGCCGCTCCCGCCCAGACAAAGGCTTTGACGTTGCTGAAATCGCACGTCCAGAATTCCGGCTGTTTGAACTCCAGCAAAAACATCACGGGCACCTGCCCGATATGCGTGATCTTTTCCTGCTCGATGACTTTCAGGGTCTGGGCCGGATCGAATTTGTCCATGCACACAATGCAGCCGCCCGACATGATGGCCCCGAATCCGATTTCGACATCCGCCGCCACATGATTGATGGGGAAGTGGAGAAGCCCCCGAGAGTGTTCATCGAAGAAGAATTTATCAACTTCCACTTTGATGTTCTCCACAATGCTGCGGTGGGTATGGACCACCCCTTTGGGCTTGCCGGTCGATCCCGACGTGTACAAAAGCAGCGCGTCATCCGTCTCGGCGACTTCGGACGCTCTCCGGACAAGTGCGGCGTCCAGGTTCTGCCGCGGTTTTGCGACATAGTCCGCAAAGCTCCCGGCGCCGTCGAAAGGCTCGCCGATCACCAGAACTTTTTCCAAAAACGGACAATCCTTCTGCAGAGCGCCGACGGTCCCGGCAAGATCGCTTCCCATGTACTCGCGAAGCGTGATAAGCAATTTGGGACGGCAATCGTTGAGCTGAAAGCGAAGCTCGTCTTGCGTGTATTTCGGCGAAAGTCCCAGCCAGATCGCCCCAACCTTGCCCGCGGCCATGTAGGTGGTCAGAAATTCGTTTCGCGCCATGGACAAAAGCGCGATCCGGTCGCCCTTTTCGATGCCGGCTTCCAGATACGCCAGGGCCACCGCGTCCATCTGCGCGGCAAACCCGCGCCAGGTTAATTTTTCATCGCCAAAAACCAGAGCATCCGCATCCGGCCTGGCCTTGGCCCATTTCTCCACATAGCGCCACGTTTGATCGAGCTTTTCCCAGGTCATGATACGCTTCCTCCTTTAGTCGGTTAATCGCATGTAGCCGTCGCTGATCGCCTTTTTTCCTTCAGCGTTGGACACGGTGAAGAACAGATCCGTCCCGCCCTCGCCTCTGTTTTTGCCGGTCAGGCAAACCCGGATGGACGATCCGGGCATCACCATTCCGGAAAAACGGCAGTAGACGGAAGCCAGTTTGCGCGGATCGCCGCCCGCCTCTCGGCGGAGGATGTTCTGGACGGACACGGCAAGCGTTGCCGTCCCCTGATGGATAATCCCCGGCAGGCCCACGCGGCGCGCAAACTGCACGGAGGTGTGGATGGGAAAATGAATTCTCGTGCAGCCGTCGTAGATGAAAGGGGCCAGCGGAGAAATGGGAATAACGGATTCCCACAAAAGGGACTCGCTTTCCCGGAGCGGAACGGACGGAAGGGATGACCCGCCTTTTCCGGCGTCCGCGCATTCGACGCCGCGCATCATGGCGCCGATGTGTTCGGTAAAAACCTGACGGCCGGCGTCGTCCAGCGCATCGTACCGGATCACGACATACGTCCCCGCCCGATGCGGCAAAATGGCGGCAATGACGCCGTTGATGGCGAGATGCATGCCGGGCGCAACCGGCCGGTGCAGGGTTAAGTGCTCGCTGTAATGCACCTGGGTAAACAGCACCTCCTGGGGAAATCCGTCCGCGCGCAGATAATCCGTGATGTGCTCCACAATCGGCCAGGTGAGCGCCACGGGATACAGAGGCGGCGCGATGATCCCCTCCGGGCGCTCGTCATCGAAGTAGACAGGATCGGCATCGCCTATGGCCGCCGCATAGTTCATGGTCCAGCGGGCGTCAACCGTGCAGGTGTATTCTTTGAGGGATGCGCCGACAAAATCGGAGGTCAGTTTCATAGAGTTTCTCCTTCGCCGGCTTTTCCCGCCATGCGCATCTTTCTTCTCCATCGTAAGATCCGAGGAGATTCAGCTTGAAATGATACCTTCATCGCTCTCACCATTCGTTTAATTGGAAAAGGCCCCCATTTATCAACCGTTCACTATTCTTGAATGCGATACGCTACGATGAAAGATTCGGCCCCGCTTCCACAAGTCTGTCCCGCAGGCTCGATTTTAGGATGCGGAATCCGTTTTCCATGTAATATTTGCGAACTGATGCATCGAGCAATGAACCCAGCTTCACGGAATAATCCTTTTTCCCGAGTTTTTCCAACCCCTCCTGTAATTTATCCAGGAGTGCATTTTCAGCAGCCAGGGGTATGCCTCTCTTTAATAAGAATTCAATATCGTATGCATCGCGAATTTCTCTACGGTTGATGAAGGCCTCGATCTTTGACGTCATCATATCCGGAAGCGCCACCGTATTGAGTAAAACCTGGATATTGGAGTTTGGGCTGTAAGCGATGCTGGTTTCGGTCTTGATCATCTTTTTTTCTTTGCGAATCTCTATTTTGAGCGCTCTTGGATATTGCGGCGATTTCAATTCGAATAGAATTGTAAAATGCTTGTTCGCGGAATCGGCAAGTGCATAAAATTGCAGTAAGCATTTTTCCAGTCGGCGATAATATTTGGTCCAGTCGACATCTTTCATAATCCAGAAATCCAAATCAACCGAGTAGCGATCCAGTCCATGGCATAAGCGCAGCATGGTGCCTCCGCCGAAAACCAGGTTGGCCAGAAATCTTCCGCTGTTGAGCCGATCGAGTACTTCCAGCTCAAATTGCTCGTGTTGAATTAAATCCCGCACAGCTTTTTCACCGTTTCTTTTGTTTTCTCAGGGTAAACTTTTACAAAACTCTTTATTTTTTTCAACTCCAGTTTTTTCATGTCCAGCGACTCGATATCGAACTTATACTTACCGAACGAATAAAGATAGACCGCATCCAGAAACGCCTTTTCTTTGTCGGCGATAAATATGCCGTCTATTTTGATGAAGCCGCCATAGTACCGGCTCTGCAATTTGACGTAGCTGAAAACAGCGTCCCGGACATGATAAGCAATCGAACGTTTCAGGCAGACGCTTTCCTGATAATTGCTCTGCGCCTGTGTTGTCACATTGTGATACGCCAGGGCCGTCATTAGAGAAATATAAGAAGGAACCTGCAATACATTGGCGATTTCAAACAAATCCCGGCGCGTCAGAGCGTCCCATTTCCAGGCGGTTGTGTAGAAACTGTTCTTAAGCCTGATCAGCACCCCCTGCCGGACATAACGGCTACACAATACGCGTGCGGAGGCCTGGAGAAGGCCGAACGTCTGAGCCACATCACGCAGCGTAAAATACGGCTTTTTGCTCAATTCCTGCAATTTGGTTACATTCTTACTAAGCATATATAATTATCACTTGTGTTAATTATATATATTTAGAAACATTTTGCAAGAAAAGTATTTGAACAGCACTGGTTTCCCGCCTTCGCCGGCATTCCCCGGGAAAAGGTCGCCGTCGGCATGAAGCTGCGTGCTGCGGTAAGCAAACCCAACGAAACGCAGATCAGCTACCGTTTCATCGAAGCATGACAGCGGGGTGATTCGGTTGTCTGCGAATCGTCCATGACAAATGACATTCTGCAGAAAAGCCCTCGTTCCTCTGGCGCTCCACAGCGTCAAAAAACCCGCCTTTCCGGCGGGTTTTTTCTTTTTTCAGGCGAAAGGCGGGCTTTTGCAGGCCCGCTTGAAAAATCCGGACTACTTTTTCTTTTTGGCAACCGGCGTTTTGCGCTTCGCGTCGAAGAGCCGGGCCAGCTCCCATTTCCGGCGCGTCTTCCAGCTTCCCTTGTGGTAGGCGTAGCTCGCCAGAAGCGGCAGAACGGTCGTGGCCTCCGCGTACACCATCTGCTCGCAGGAGGAATCCACCTTGCCCCAGGAGTTGGCCTCCTTGAGCGTGGAGCTCGAACAGGCGCCGTCGCGGACGTCCGCCACGGTAATCTGGATGGCGTATTTGTGCATCGGCACGTCGTGGCCCAGAATTTCCGCGCACACCACCGTGTCCTGCGCGAAGTTTTTCGGAACGCCGCCGCCGATCATCAGGAGGCCGGAGGCGCCGGCGGAAATTTTGATTTGCGTCAGCTCCCGGAAATCCGCGACGGAGTCGATGGACACATGGCTGTCGGGATGCTCCACCTGATGCAGCACCAGCCCGAAGCCCGCGGAGCTGTCCGAGAAGGCCGGACAGAAAATCGGCACGTTATTTTCGTAGGCCGCCTGCACCAGCGAATTTTTCTTCTTGGCGTGCCGGGTCAGGTATTTTCCCATTTCAGCGATGAATTCCCGGGAGGAATAGGGACGCGGCTCAAGCGCATCGGCGATTTTCTTGATCGTGCGGTCGCAGTGCTGCAGGTCGTCCTCGCTGATGAACGTGTCGTAGATCCGGTCGATGTAGAGACTCCGCAGCAGCTTGTCGTCCACAAACGGCGTTCCCTGGTAATGCTGAAATCCCAGCGCCTCGAAAAAATCCATATCCACGATGGACGCGCCGGTCGCAACGATGGCGTCCACCATGTTGTTCTTCACCAGATCGACGTAAACCTGCATGCAGCCGGCGGCGCTGGTGGAACCGGCCAGCGTCAGAATGACGGCGCATTTTTTCTCCTTGAGCATCCGGTCGTAAATATCGGCCGCATTGGCCAGATCGCGGGCGGAAAAGGACATCTTCTTCATGGCCTCGATCATCGGCACGGCGTCAATGGCCTTGATATCGATATGTTCGACCGCCTTTTTCAGTAAATCTCTTTTTTTCATGAACTTCACCACCCCTTTGCATTGTTGTTTAATCTTTCTCCGGCTCTTAAATCAGAGTATGGAAAAAGTCAATCGTTTCCGGGCGCGGCCGCGCCGCCGGGCTGCCGTCCCGTCGGGGCGCTTTCTCCAGGCAAAACCGGCACAAAAATTATTTCTTAGTTTTTTGTGGTTTCTGCGTTATATAGCTGCCCATCAGGAAACGAGGGTTGTTCATGGACACTTTTACACTGGCGGCCACCAGCTTTACGATCGCTCTGTCGCTTTTCATCACCGGAAAAACGGACAGGCTGCACAGATCCTTTGCGGTCCTTTGCCTGGCGGTTTTTCTTTACCAGGCGGCGGTTTTTTTCCGGGGACTGTTTGCACCGGACTTCTGGGCGGTTGTCGCGACCGTCGGCCTGCCGGCCATCGCGCCGCTGGCCGTCCGGTTTTTCCTGCATCTGACCCGCCATGCCTCCTTTCTGACCCAGGGAGCGGTGGCGCTCACATCCGTCCTGAGCGCCGCCGGTATCGTCGCCGGATTGACGCCGCTGGCCGGACAGCCCTGGCTGGGATGGGCGCTCGTCGCCTACACGTGCGTCGTGCTCGCGGTCTGTTACGGCGCCCTGTGGCGCCATGTCCGCCGGCTGGAGCCCAGCGCGGAGAAAAAACGCCTGCGCTACCTGCTCATCGCCTGTGCAACGGCCGCCCTGCTTTGCTCGGTCGATCTGCTGGGCGCTGCGGGCTGGTCATTTCCGCCGGTCGCCGGCCTGGTGCTGTCCGCCCTGCTGTATTTCACGCTGCTCGTGATCGCCTACCCCCAGCTTTCCGAACTGCACGACTTTTTCGCCCGCGCGCTCGTCATCTTTGTCTGTACGCTCATCGGCGCCTTCATCTTTTACCTGGTGGCGTACTTTTTCAATATCCCCCTGCCGTCGTTCACCAGCGTGATCATGACGTCGTTTCTGATCGTCATCTCCGTGACGCCGGTCAAAATGATTCTGAAGAAGATCTTCAGTTTGCTGTATCCGGACAGCAAAGACGTCTTCACTTCGCTCTATGAGTTCGACGAGAAGCTGGAAAGGGAAAAAGCCCTGCTGCTTGCCGAAATGGCGCCCGTCTTCGCCCACGAAATCCGCAATCCGCTGGGGTCGATCAAGGGCGCGGCGCAGTACCTGCAATCGGAGGCGGCTACGGAAGAGCAGACCCAGCTGCTCAACGTCATCATCGAGGAAGTGAACCGCCTCAACGCGGTCGTAAGCCAGTTTCTGAACTACGCCCGTCCGGGAAGCGGCAAAATCGTCGCGCAGGACATCAACGTCATCGTCGCCAAAGCGATTGCGATCATCGGCGCCAACCGTCTGGCCGACCGGATCACCATCCAGCAGGAACTGCACGACGCCCTTCCGCCGGTCCGGGTCGACGAGCAGCAGATCCTGCAGGTCATCATCAACATCGCGCTCAATGCCATCGAAGCCATGCCCGACGGCGGCTCGCTGACGTTCCGAACCTCCCGAATCGAAACCGGCGCCGGTCCGGCCGTCGGCATTCTGATCCGGGACACGGGCCGGGGCATCGGCCCCGAGGAACTGAAAAACATCTTCAAACCCTTTTACACGACCAAGGAAAGAGGCGTGGGGCTGGGACTCGCCATCTCCCAACGGATCATCCGGGAGCACGGCGGCGCTATCCGCGCCAAGTCGGTTCCGGGACAGGGCAGCGTCTTTTTCATCCGTCTGGCCGCCGCCGGCCGGAACTGATCACAATGCGCCTTGATTTAATCGCCAAGTTCGAATAGTGGGAAGCCATGAACAGGATACTGATCGTTGACGATGAACTGAACATGCGCCTGGTGCTTGCCGCCATGCTGAAAAAGGAAGGCTACGAGGTCACGGCGGCCGCCGACGGAGCGGAAGCGCTCCGGATCCTGGAGGCCGGACCGGTCGCCGCCGTGGTGACGGATTTGAAGATGCCGCGCATCGACGGCATGGAGCTGCTCGACCGCGCAAGCCGGCAATACCCGGACATCCCCGTCATCATCATCACCGCCCACGGCACAGTGGCGACGGCCGTCGAGGCGCTGAAAAAAGGCGCGCTCGACTACATCACCAAGCCGTTCGAACTCGAAGAGCTGAAAAACGTCGTCTCCAAGGCCATCAAGACGCGCAACCTGAAGGAAAACGAGCTGCTCCTGCCCCCGGAGGACATCGAACGCGCCGGCATCATCGGCGCGAGTCAATCGACCCTGGAGGTTTTCGATGCGATCAAACGCGTGGCGCCCACGACCACGACGATTCTGATCACCGGAGAGACGGGCACCGGCAAGGAGCTGGTGGCCGAGGCCATCCATCGCAATTCGCCCCGGAAAAAAAATCCGCTCATCAAAATCAACTGCGCGGCCATCGCCGAAACGCTGATGGAAAGCGAATTGTTCGGCTACGAAAAAGGCGCTTTCACGGGCGCGGCCATCACCAAGCCGGGCCGGTTCGAGCTCGCGCACAAGGGCACGCTTTTTCTCGACGAGGTTGGGGAAATCCCCCGCGACATGCAGGTGAAGCTTTTGCGCGTTTTGCAGGAACAGGAATTCGAGCGGGTCGGCGGCCTCAAGACGATCCGGGTGGACGTCCGCATCATCGCCGCCACCAACCGCAATCTGCAGCAGAGCGTGCAGGACGGATCCTTCCGCGAAGACCTGTTTTACCGGCTCAATGTTTTTCCGATCACCGTGCCGCCACTGCGGGAAAGGACGGACGACATTCTGCCGCTCGTGAAGTTCTTTATCGAGAAATTCAACCGCAAGCTCGATTTGGCCGTCGCCGGCATCGATCCCGCGGTCACGGAGATGTTTCTGCGTTATCCGTGGCCCGGCAATATCCGGGAGCTGGAAAACCTGATCGAACGGATGATGCTTTTGGCCGAAACGCCGCTCATTACCGTCGACGAGGTTCCGCCGGAATTCAAGGCCGGTTTGGAAGCAGAGGCTCTGGCCGAAACGTCGGGCGATAAAAAACCCTTCAAGGACCGGATGCGGACGCACATGGAAAACGCGGAAAAGCAGATGATCGTCCAGTGCCTGGAAGAGTCGGGAGGCAACGTCACCAGAACCGCCAAACTGCTGGGGCTGAGCCGCAAGGGATTGCAGCTCAAGATGATCAAATACAATCTGCGCAAATAACGCCGCCGGCCAGCCGGGCTCACAACCACCAGGCGGCACGGCCCTTCAAAACGCAGTTGAGTTTCTGGCTGTGGGCGCAGCTGTCGCAGTGGGAGTTGGAAAGCAGCGTCAGCGTGATGGTGTTTCCGGCAATGACGCCGTTTACACCCAGAATCGAAAACGCCGTGATGTTCTTGGCAGAGCTTTTAAAGGCCGCCGCCGGGGCCGTCAGGCTAAACCGGCGGAAAACACTTTTTTAACGTATGGTCAGAGCATTAGATGTGAAGAGTTGTTTCGATCCTGCGGATCAGTTCCGCGCTGCCGACCGGCTTGGCGATAAATTCCCGTCCGCCCAGCATGCCTGTTTCCGGTCGCACTTCCTCTTTCTTTACCAGCGCCGTGACGAAAATGATCGGGATGTTCCTGGTGCGGTGATCCCGCAGCAGTTCCTCGGCAACCTCCGCGCCGGATTTGTCCGGCATCATGATGTCCAGCAGGATCAGGTCCGGCCTGTGCATCTTGGCCAGGCGCAGGCCTTCCTCGCCGGTCGCGGCCGTGGTGACCCGGAAACGGGCTTTGGGTTCATTTTCCAGATTGAGCTTGACGAAAAAGGTAAACGACTCCTCATCGTCGACAGCCAGGATGTGAATGGGTTTTGCCATAAAATACTCTCGCGCCAGGCTACGTCACCGGCAGTTCTACAACCATGTTGGTTCCTTTACCGTTTTCGCTTTCAGCGTATAGGATTCCTCCGTGCATGTCAATAATTCCCTTGGAAACGGAAAGTCCCAGCCCCGTGTTGCCGACGGCTTTCGTCGTGTAAAAGGGGTCAAAAATTTTCGATATCCGATCCGTCGGAATGCCGCGCCCGGTATCCCGGAAGGATATCCGGACGACCTGCTTCCCTTTGCTTTTCGCGAGCAGTTCCGCGCGGATGGTCAGCTCCCCCCGCGCAGGCATGGCCTCGATGGCGTTCAGAATCAGATTGACAAACACCTGCTTGAGCTGGTTGCCGTCGACGGCAACACCCGGCAGATCCGGGGGATACTCCTTCACCAGTGAAATATTTTTGGCGTGAAATTCATGCTCCGTCAGAATCAGGGAGTCGTCGAGCAACGCCCGGATGTCCTGCCGGACGGGCGCCACCGGCATCTGGCGGGCGAAGCTGAGGAGCCCCTGGACGATCCGGTCGGCGTGCTGCACCGCCTGGTTGAGCCGGGTGAGAGATTCTTTTTGCAGCCGGCCGGCCCGGAGCGTCGCCTGCAGATAATCCACACCCTGCAGGATGACGGCCAGGGGATTTTTGATTTCATGAGCCACGCCCGCGGCCAGCATGCCGATGGACGCCATCTTTTCCTGCGCGATAATCATCTCCTGCTTCCGGCGCAAATCGTCATAAGCCCGCGTGAGCTCTTCATGCTTGACGTGCAGTTCCAAGCGGGTTTTCTTAAGCTGCGTGATGTCAAATGTGGTGCATCGGATCTGGAGAAAGCGGCCCCGGTCATCCCGGTCGGCCCTGGCGTTGAGCAGCACCGGAAAAACGGACCCGTCCCTGCGGACCATGTCGAATTCGACGTCGCTCTTTTCCCCCCGACGCCGGACAACCGGGAGGATCTTCCGGTATCTCGCGGCGCTCTCCGCCGTCATCAGGTCGCTCCATTTTTTCTTTCCGACGATGTCCTCCCGCTCGTAGCCCAACCATTTCAGCTCCGTGTCGTTGATGCGGCGAAACGTACCGTCGGGACCGACGGTATGGTACCCGCAGGGGGCATTGTTGTACAGATCGCTGATCTCGTCGGCATACCGGCGGAGCTGCATTTCCGCCGTCCGGCGCTGGGTGGTGTCCCGGGCGATCCCCAAAACGGCGTGAGGCTTTCCGTCGCGGTACACAAGCGATGCGCGCGTTTCCACGAAAATCCGGCCGCCGTCTTTCGTCTTCAAGGTGTGTTCGCCCACAAAATGTTGATGACCGGTGCGCACGATTTCCGCAAATTCCGTGACTCCGTCGGCCAGATCCGCTTCGTCGAGGAGCGACAGGATGTTGAGCGACGGAATCTCGGAGCGGTCGTAGCCCAGCAACTGCAGAGCCGCCGCATTGGCGTCGATGAAACCGCCCGCCAGATCAATTACATAAACGCAGTCCTGCGATGAATCAAACAGCGCGCGGAAGCGCTCTTCACTTTCTTGGAGCTTCTCCTCCGCAGTCCGGCGTTGGGTAATGTCCGAAATGAAATTCAGCGCGGCTGGGCTGCCTTCCCAGGACATCACCGTCGCGCGGATTTCAGCCCACCGCACGTATCCCCCGGACGTCACCACCCGCACCGTATATCGGGAAGGCGCCTTCTCCCCGCGAAGCCGCCGCCGATGATGGGACATGACCGTTTCGCGGTCCTCGGGATGGATGAATTCCGCAAACGGCGTCGACGTCATCTTCTCATAGGGCGCGCCGAACATGTCTACGGCCGCCCGGTTGACATACCGAAGCAGGCCTCCCTGAGCGATCAGAATCGCCTCCTGGGCGTTTTCCACCAGCGCGCGATATTTTTCCTCGCTTTCCAGGATCTTTTTCTCCGCTTCCTTGCGGTCGGTGACATCGATAAAAACCAGCAGCAGGCCGCGGGGAACCTTGTCTTTTTTCAGAATGGTTGTTTTCAGATTGACCCAGAAACGGGAGCCGTCCCGGCGAATGACGGGTACTTCCGTGGTCCGCGGCTCGTCGCCGGCCAGCCGCGCGGCCAGGCGATCAAGCAGAGTGCGCTTGGTCTCCTCATCGAAGAGGCCCATCGCCAGCGCGTTTTGATTCCGAAGCTCCCCGCGAGACCAGCCGGTCGCCTCCTCGATTTTTCGGTTGACGTAGCGCACACGGGCCGAAAGATCGGCGATGCAGACGCCGATGGGAGCGTTTTCCATAAACTCGCGGAGTTTTTCTTCGCTTTCGGCGCGCGCCTTTTCGGCTTCTCTCAATTGTTCGTCAAGCGCCGCGATCCGGGCGGCCTGCCCGGACAAACGCTTTGGCAGGTCTTCGACCGCCTGCGCGTCTGAATGTTCATCCGGCGCGGCAACAGAGGGCGTGGCCCGTTTTTTTTCCGCTGCCGCAAGCTCTCCGGCCGCGGCCGGGGCCAGGCGGGACAAGTGATCTTTCCGGACAAAATCCCGGGCGCCCTGGCGCATGCACCGCGCCACGGCCTCTTCGCCGATGGCGCCGGAAACGACAATCAGCGGAATTTCCTTTTTGTGTTTTTGAAAAAAGGGAATGCTCCGGGAATAGGGAAAACCGGGCAGTTCGTCGCCGCACAAGCAGATATCCCAGGGCTCTGCGGCCAGCGCTTCGGCCGCGTCCCGGTCGTTTTCAACCCGGCGGCAAACGGGGGTGAAACCGCCTCTTTGCAGCGCTCCGCAAAGCAAACGCGCCTCGTCTTCGGAATTTCCGACCAGCAATATCCGCAAAGGCTTTTTCATACCCGGCTCCCGCCGACAGCGCGCCGCGCCGGACGCGCGAAACACGGGAAAAAAGTTGTGCGCACACTTCCGACAAACGCTTACCGCAAACGACCTTCCTGGCGCAACCGGGCGAGAATCTGATTGATGGCGGGCATCGCGTCCGCCGCCGCTTTCTCACCCTCGATGATCGCTTCGTGCCTTTTGGAAAAATCGCTCGAGCCGATGTGCCCCACCCGGGGTTTGATGACGACATCGGCGTTTTTCAACTGGATAACCGCCATCTTGTTGTACATGATATCGATGGCCTGCATGATGGTTTCAAAGGTTCCGGCGGGCGCGCTAGGCGAAACGCTCGACGTGATGTCTACGGCAATAACCACGTCCGCGCCCCAGCGGCGGGCGGCCTCCACGGCCACCGGACTCACCACGCCGCCGTCCACGTGCGCCTGGCCGCCGATCGTCACCGGATTGAAGACGCCCGGAATGGAGCAACTGGCCCTCACCGCACGGCCCGCATTGCCGCGGCCGAACACCATTTCGCCGCCGGTCTGAAGGTTGGTGGCCACGGCGTAGAAAGGCAGACGGAACTTGTCGATGGGGGTGTATTTCACCTTCGTGTTGATAAAGTGCTCCAGCTTTTCGCCTTTGATGAAACCGTTGTCCGGAATGATGTAATCGGCGATATCATCTTTTTGAAGGGTGAGGGCGATCATCTGCAGATCATAGGGGTTGTAGCCGTAAGCGTAGAGGCTGCCCACAAAGGAGCCGACGGAGGTGCCGACCACCATGTGGAGGGGAACCTTATGCGATTCGAGCACCTTTAAAACTCCGATATGGGCAAATCCCTTGGATGCGCCCGCGCCCAGGACGACGGCTATCCGGACCGGCTTGCCCGGCGGGAGGACAGGCGGCGTCGTTGTGCAGGACCAGAGCATGAGCAGGCAGGCGCAAAGGACCGCATAAACGGACAGACGCAGACGCTGGCGGATCATGGCTGGAAATTTTTCTCCTTTCGGCTCCGGGAATGCGCTCTGCGATTGGGTCGCTTGGCCGGAACCCTGGGCGGCGCGCTTTCTTCCCGGGTCTCGGCTGCGGGCTGTTCGGGCGGCGTGTGCAGGGTGAGCTGATAGTAGTCGTCCAGCAGCATGGCGACGATCGCAAGCTCATCTTCGGACTGCGCGAGCGTACGGGCCAGGGCTTTGAACCGCTGCATGCGTTCTACCTGCAGGTTGTCGCGGCTCCGCAGGCGGGACTCGAGCAGGGCGGTCACGCGTTCCGTGACCACCCGTTCGAGCTCCTCGTCGGACGGCAGCGGCCGCTCTTCCATGGCGATGCCGTAATAGCGCGCAATGCTTTGCAGCTTGAATCTCTCCATTTCCGCGACGAGCGAAATTACCACGCCGCTGGATCCCATCCGCCCGGTGCGGCCGGCGCGGTGAATATAGGCTTCCGGATCTTCCGGCGGTTCGTACTGAAACACGTGGGAAAGATCGGGAATATCGATGCCGCGCGCCGCCACGTCCGTGGCCACCAGAAAACGCAGCGCGCCGCGCCGGACGCGCGCCATCACTTTTTCCCGCGCGGTCTGAGCCAAATCGGAGCTCAGTTCGTCGGCGTCGTACCCGAAGCGTTTGAGAACGACGGACAGGTAATGCACTGCGTCTTTGGTATTGCAGAAAATAATCGCCGACGCGGGATTTTCAATTTCGATAATCCGCACGAGCGACCGGTCCTTGCGCATGCCCGGCACGACATAGTAAATGTGTTCGCTCTCGGCGATGTGCACTTCGTTGCCGCTCAGGCTCAGGAGTTCCGGCTCCTTCAAAAACTGTCCGGCCAGGCGCACGACCTGCGGCGGAAACGTGGCGGAAAACATGCTGCTCGCGATTCTGGCGGTCGGAATGTATTTGCGGATGCGCACCATGTCGGGATAAAAGCCCATGGACAGCATCCGGTCCGCCTCGTCGAAAATCAGCATTTTCAGATGATCCAGCGTCAGGGTGTTTTTGAGCAGATGGTCCAGAATGCGGCCCGGCGTTCCGACGACCAGCTGGGCGCCGTTTTTGAAGGCTTCGAGCTGGGTGTTATAGCCGACTCCGCCGTAAACCACCGCCGTGCGCAGTTGCGTTCCCTCGCACAACATTTGCGCTTCGCGCGACACCTGCAGGGCCAGTTCGCGGGTGGGAACCAGAACCAGCGCCTGGGCGACGTTTTTGTGCAGATCGATTTTCTTCATGATCGGCAGGAGATAAGCGCCGGTCTTGCCGCTGCCGGTCCGCGACTGAATCATCACATCGCGATCAGCCAGCAAATAGGGGATGGCCTTGGCTTGCGCCGGCACCAGACTCGTCCAGCCTGCGCGCCCGCAGGCGGCCTGAAGCTCGGGACTGAGCTCGTCGAGCGTAATTTCGGGGAGCGCGGCGGCCGTCGCAGCCGGCGGCCCTTCCGGAGACAGAGTATCTTGCATAAAAAATATAAACCTCTCATTTCGTTAAAAATTTTTATATCATTTAGTGCAGTGCGGCTCAGGAATCAAGAAAAAACTTGCCCCGGTCGTCTTCCCGTCCGGATATTTGCGCCGCGCCCGAGAAAAGTTCAAGAAAAGGTCTTGACAGCCGGCGGCGATTCATATAACCTAACGGCCAATTCGTCAGAGGCTTACATTAGCCCTGCCCGTTGGAGCGATTCAAATATTCAAATAAACAAGCCGATATTAAATCCATAACTGCTTATACATCGCGACGGCCCTCGTGGGCATCTTGAAAATAACGCAGTCAATACAAGCACGTCCCTCTTCGATATCGAGCCTGTTATATACCAACATTAAGGAAACCCTATATGAACATCGAAGACATCAAGAGGCTGCCTATCAGTGAGCTCAACAATCTGGCCAAGGATCTGGAAGTTCCCGGCGCCAGCGGCATGCGCCGCCAGGATTTGATCTTTGCCATTTTACAGACCCAGGCGGAACAAAACGGCGTCATCTCCGGCTCCGGCGTGCTGGAAATTCTGCCCGACGGCTTCGGCTTCCTGCGCGCAGTCGATTACAACTACCTGCCCAGCCCGGACGACATTTACATCTCGCCCTCGCAGATCCGCCGTTTCAATCTGCGGACCGGCGACACGATTGCCGGCGAAGTCCGGCCGCCGAAAGAAGGCGAAAAGTATTTCGCCCTGCTTAAAGTGGACGAGGTCAACTTCGAAAGTCCGGAGCAGGCCCGCGACAAAATTCTTTTCGACAACCTCACGCCTCTGTATCCCCAGGAAAAACTCAACCTCGAATTCGATCCGGAAAACTACTCCACCCGCACGCTGGATTTGTTCGCGCCCATCGGCAAAGGACAGCGCGCGCTCATCGTTTCGCCGCCGCGCGCCGGCAAGACCGTTTTGCTCCAGGACATCGCCCACAGCATCACCGCCAATCACAAGGAAGTCGTCCTGATGGTGCTTCTGATCGACGAACGCCCCGAAGAAGTGACCGACATGCAGCGCAGTGTGAAAGGCGAAGTCATCTCCTCGACCTTCGACGAGCCGGCCACCCGCCACGTCCAGGTCGCCGAAATGGTGATTGAAAAAGCCAAACGGCTGGTCGAGCACAAAAAAGACGTCGTCATCCTGCTCGATTCGATCACGCGACTGGCGCGCGCATACAACACCGTGGTTCCGCCTTCGGGCAAGGTGCTCTCCGGCGGCGTCGATTCCAACGCCCTGCACAAGCCCAAGCGCTTCTTCGGCGCGGCCCGCAACATTGAAAACGGCGGCTCGCTCACCATCATCTCCACGGCGCTCATCGACACCGGCAGCCGGATGGACGAAGTCATCTTCGAAGAATTCAAGGGCACCGGCAACATGGAACTGCATCTGGACCGCCGCATCGCCGACCGCCGCATCTTCCCCGCGTTCGACCTGATCCGCTCGGGCACGCGCAAGGAAGAATTGTTGATCCCCAAGGCCAACCTCAACCGGATCTGGATTCTGCGCCGTCTCCTGCAGGAAATGAATCCGGTGGACGCCATGGAATTCATCATCAGCAAGATCCGCAAGACGGAAACCAACAAGGAATTCCTGGAATCCATGAACTCGTAACGGGGGCGGACGCCCTCAATAATTTGCTTGAATTTTTGAAGTTTATGGTATAGGCAGCACGTCTGCTGAAAATGACTCAAGGACCTGCGCCGGAATGAACGGGCGCCGGGTCGAAAGGAAGAAGGCACCATGAAAGAAGGCATTCACCCGGACTACAAGGAAACCACCATCACGTGCGTTTGCGGCAACGTGATTGAAACCCGTTCGACCAGAAAAGACATCAAGATCGAAATCTGCTCCAGCTGCCATCCGTTTATGACCGGCAAGCAGAAGATCCTCGATACGGCGGGACGCGTGGAGAAATTCAAGAAAAAGTACGAAGCCAAACCCAACGCGGCGCCGGCCAAAAAGAAGACCGCCAAAAAATAATCGCCTGAAAAGCCGCCAAACGGGCGGGCCATCGGGGACATTAGTCCTTATGATTCGAAGACTTCCACAGCATTTATAGCGTCGCCTCTCCACAGGGGATCGCTATAAATGCGTCTTTTTCCCTTAATCCACAACCTCAAAATCCATCGGACGGACTTATGGAGACCATTCTCAACAAACTTCGCGATATTGAACTGCGCTACCGGGAGCTCGAGGGGCTTTTGTCCGATCCGGAGGTCGTCTCCAGACAGGGCGTCTATCAGAAATACGCTAAAGAGCATGCGGATCTGACCGAACTGGTGGAAACGATCCGCCGCTGCGAAAAAATCCGGACGCGCCTGGCGGAAAACAAGGAGCTGCTTGCGGAAAGCGATGAAGAGCTGCGGGCGCTGGCCCGGGAGGAAATCCCCCAACTCGAGGAAGAGCTCGCCGGCCTGGAAGAAAAAGTCAAAATCCTGCTTTTGCCCAAAGATCCCAACGACGACAAAAACGTCTTTCTGGAAATCCGGGCGGGCACGGGCGGCGACGAAGCCGGCCTGTTCGTCGGAGATCTGTTCCGCATGTACGCGCGTTACGCCGAAGCGCAGGGCTGGAAGGTGGAAATCGTCAGCTCTTCACCCGCCGGCGGCATGGGCGGCTTCAAGGAAATCATCGCCCAGATTGAAGGCCGGGGCGCATACAGCCGGCTCAAATACGAAAGCGGCGTGCACCGCGTACAGCGCGTCCCCATCACGGAGGCGCAGGGGAGAATTCATACCTCCGCCGTCACCGTCGCCATCATGCCGGAAGCGGAAGACGTCGAACTGAACATCGATCCCAACGACCTGCGCGTGGACGTGTACCGCTCCACCGGCCACGGCGGACAGAGCGTCAACACCACGGACTCGGCCGTCCGCATCACGCATCTTCCCTCGGGGCTGGTCGTCACCTGCCAGGACGAGAAATCCCAGCTCAAGAACAAGGTCAAGGCCATGAAGGTCCTCCGGGCGAGGCTCCTCGACGCCATGGTCCAGAAACAAAACGCCCAGCAGGCCGAGGCGCGCAAAAGCCAGGTGGGCTCAGGCGACCGCTCCGAGCGCATCCGCACCTACAATTTCCCGCAGGGCCGCATCACCGACCACCGCATCAACCTCACCCGCTACGACCTGGAGAGCTTCATCAACGGCAACATCGGCGCCATGATCGACGCTCTGGCCTCGCACCACCAGGCCGAACTGCTCAACCGCCAGGGATAAAGTCCGCCTTCCCGCTTGCAGCTCCGTCAAAGCCAACCGACAAGACCAACCGCATAAAAAGAAAAGGCTACCGACCCATCTCCCGGATTGCCGCCGCAATCTCTGCGCTCAGTTTTCCCAGCGCGCGACTGTGCGCCGCTGCCAGCGCGTCGTACCCGGCGTCGGGCGCTGCTTCGGTAAGCGTCGTTCGGCCGTCCTGGGAGGAGCCGTTTTTTGCAGAGGTCACGCGCCAGACGGCGTCCAGGGTGGCCGCCCGGCCCAGAACGGATTCAAAGCGCAAAACATCGATGACTACCCGGTACGATGCTTCCGCAGCCGTCATGCGCGGAAAGACCGTCACCTGCCGCGTTCCCAGAAGCGCCGTCAGATTTTCGGCAACGACCCTCGCGATCTCGGATTTAAGCGGTGACGCCCAGCGGTCGAACTCGGCCAGAAATACCCGGTTCGCGCCTGTGTTTAAAACCATCTGCGGCCGGTCAACCACAGCAGGCACCGTCACGGGCCCCACCGACACGGCAAAGGGGACGGGCGCCGCGGCGGAGTAGAGAGCGGCGGGACCCAGCGTGTAGAAATGCGTCGCCTTGACGGCGCAGCCCGCCGTCAGAACGGCGAGCGCGAAGAGCACAAGGATTACGGATCTTTTCATGGGGACACCTCCTGGGCTTTCCCTCGGATGAGAGCGTTGGGATTTCTTTCCAGATATTCGACCAGATCGCTGATGGAGCGCGCGGCCCGGGAGATTTCCTGCAGGGCCGAGCGCAGCTCCTGCTGCGCCGGCGCGTCTTTGCCCACCAGCGTACTGTCCGCGCCGGCCAGCGTCCGCTCGGCCGTCGCAAGCGTTTTGCGCAGATCCGCGAGCGTCGCCGCGACCTCAGGCGCGATTTCTCCGTCAAGGCGGTTGATCATTTTATCTGCGTCGGCAAACGTCCGGGTAAGCGTGTCCAGCGCCTGGCGCACATCCTGACCGATGGCGTCGAGCGGCAGACGGTCGAGCTTGGAGATGATGCCGTGGACCCGGGTTTCCAGATCCTGCATGCTGCTGGTCATGACAGGGAACTCGCAGGGAGGCGAGCTCCAGTTGATTCTCTTCGCCTTCGGGGCGCCGGGAAACCGCTCCAGGGCGACGTAGAGCTGCCCCGTCACCAGATTGCCGCTGCGCAACTGCGCGCGCAGTCCCCGGTCGATCATCCGCTGCAGAAAGTCGCGGCGCCATCCCTGGTCGCGTTTCTTAAAATCGCCGGCGGCGTTTTTGACGTGCGCGAGAAACCGGGTCGGATAAAGCGCAATGTCCACGCGCGGCTGCACCTCTTCCGTCGGCGGATTGAATTCGAGGCCGACGCCGGTCACCGTCCCCACCGGCAAGCCCGCAAACGTGACGGGCGCGCCGACGGACAGGCCGCGCAGCGGTTCCTTGAAGTACAGGACGAAATTCGCGACCACATCTTCATGTTTGTTGATGGCCGTCGACCGGTCGTCGAAGAGCGTGAAGAGGAAACTTTCCGGCGCCGGCCGGGTATCCGTCGCCGGCGTGGGCGCTTCAAAAGCGATGCCGCCGATCAGCAGCGAAAGCACCGACTTGGTCTGCACGGACAATCCGTTCGCCCCCAGCGAAACATCAAGGCCGCTGGCATGCCAGAAACGCGTGTCGGCCGTCACGTACTTGTCGTAGGGCGCGTTGACAAAAATCCGGATTTCGATGAAATTGCCGTCCCGGGTCAGATCGTAGCCGATGACCCGCCCGACGTTGAAATCGCGGTAATATACGGGAGAGCCGATGTTGATCGATCCCAGATCGTCCGACTGCAGGACGAACTGCCGGCCCGGCTGATCGACGGTCACGGCCGGCGGCATTTCCAGGCCGATGAAGGCCCGCCGCTCCCGGGCGGACTTTCCGACCTCCAGGCCGATGTGGTTGCCCGACAGGACCGTCCCCATGCCCGAGATTCCGCTCAGCGTCACGCGCGCCGACTCAATCCAGAACTTGGCGTCCTCGACGAGCAGGTCTTCCGCGCTTTTGTCGATCTGCGCCGTCACCACCACACGGGTAAAATCCTCGGAAAGCTTTACCGTCCGCACCTGGCCGATGTTGACGTCCTTGTACTTGACAAAGGTTTTGCCGGCTTCGACGCCCTCGGCTTTTTTGAAAACAATGGTAATCATCGGCCCTTCATTGACGATTTTCTGGATGGCAACGCCCAGACCGACGAGCGCCGCCACCAGGGGAATGATCCAGACCGCCGAAAGCCGCATTTTCTTTTTCGGTTTCACCGCGGCCTGCGGGAGATTACTGAGGTCCCCGGTATCAGTCATGTTTTCTGTCCTCCTCGCTTTCGTTTTCATCCCAGATCAGACGGGGATCGAAGCTTTCGGCCGCCAGCATGGTCAGCACCACAACGGCCGCGAAAAACACCACGCCGGCGCCCGGTTCCACGGACATGAGCGGCTGAAGCTGCACCAGCGCGACGACAAAGGTTACGACAAAGACGTCCAGCATCGACCAGCGGCCCACCACCTCGATAATCCGGTACACGCGGATGCGTTCCGGCCGGCTTTCGATCCGGCGGAACTGAACCGTCACCAGCAGGTAGGCCAGGGCGATAATCTTGGCAAGCGGAATCATGATACTGGCGACAAAGACGATCAGGGCCAGCGGCCACGATCCCGATTCGTACAGCAGGATAACGCCGCTCATAATCGTATCCGCCTCGGCGTACCCCGGCATCGCGGTGTTCATCACCGGCAGCAGGTTGGCGGGAAGATAGCAAATCGACGCGGCGATCAGAAACGCCCAGGTGCGCTGGATCGCGCCGGGCCGCCTCAGAACGAGGATTTCGCCGCAGCGCGGGCACGAGCCCGGATCGTTCCGGCCGGCCGCACGGGCAAGGAGGCCGCAGGCGCCGCAGGCCGCAAGCCCCATCCGCCGGCCCGTAGGCTCTGTCCCCGCGCCGCCGCCTTTCCGGACCGGCTCGTCCTGCGCCTCCGACCGGCCTTTTCGCGGCGGTTCGTCCACCCACGCGATCCGCGCCCACGCTTCACGCGGGTCGAAGCTGACCGTCATCGCCGCCAAAAGCACGATAAGCGCGCCGACGGCAAACATGCCGATCCCCGGATTCACGGTAGCCAGATCGGCGATCTTGACCAGGGACACCAGGATGCCCAGCATCATCACTTCAACCATCACCCAGGGTCGGCTAAGCTCCGAGAACCGCAGCAGCGCGCCGATCCACCGGGGCGCGGGCGGCTTGCGGACGGCCAGCAGGACAACCAGCATGAAGCCGACATAGAGGATCGGAGCGACCACGGAACACAGAGCGACCAGCAGCGCCGTGATCTCCTGTCCTTCGCGCCACATTTTGACGATTCCGCCGAGGATCGTCGTGCTGGCGTGGCGCCCGACGGCCGACAAGCCCATGAGCGGCGTGACATTGGCCACGATCAAAGCGATTATCGCGGCCACGGCGAGAGCCAGCGTCCGGTTGAGAGAATTGGGTTTGTCGGAAGCGACAACCCGGCCGCAGCGCGGGCAGCGCGCCGTCGCGCCGGACGGAAGGACGCCGATGCGCTGCAGGAGATCGCAATCAGGACAGGCGGCGATATATTCAGTCAAAAGCGTCACGTTGATCTCTCCCCATCGACGGTCGGCGGACTGCTTTAAGGAGAATGGCTTTCCGGCTCAAGGATACGCCGGTTTCAGGCAGGCTCGCGCTGGAACGTCCTTGCGGCGCAGTATAGGGAATGTGGTTTTGCATGTCAAGGCCGCAGAAGTTCCGCTGCCGCGCGCTTTTGCCGCGTGAGGGCGGCCGGAAAAAAAGCGGGGAGGGCTGCGGCTCCCAGGATTTTCTCCGGGAGTTCCTCCCAGGATTTCCCAGGATTTTCTTGACAGGCCCCGGCGCGTCTCCTATACTTTTTCGACAAGTTTCCGCAAAAACCACGGGAGGCAAAATGGATATCGGAAAAACGGATGCATTGCTGATCATCGACGTGCAGAATGATTTTGTTGCCGGCGGCAGCCTGGCGGTTCTCGGCGGCGACCGGGTGGTCCCTGTCATCAACCGGATTTCCGGACGCTTTGAAACGCGGGTGTTCACCCGCGACTGGCATCCGGCCGATCATATCAGCTTTGCTCCGGAACCGCACCGGACGGACCATTCCTGGCCCGTACACTGCGTGCAAAACACCCGCGGCGCCGAATTCCACCCGGACCTGATCATCGCCTCCGGAGACCGGATTGTCAGTCTCGGTGTCGGGCCGCAGGAAGAAAACTATTCCGGCTTTCACGGAACGGATCTGGAAGAATGGCTCCAGGAACGGGGCATCCACCGGATTTTCATCGCCGGCCTTACCACGGAGTACTGCGTTTTCACCACGGCGATGGACGGTCTCGTGGCCGGTTTTCAGGTGGTTGTGCTCGAAGACGCGGTTGCGGGCGTCGATGTCCCGGCCGGCAGCGCGCAGAAGGCGCTGCAGACTCTGAAGGAAAGCGGCGTCAGGATTCTCTCCACGGACGAGCTTGCCTCCTGAGTCGGACGAAAGCCCTCCGGCGCCATTTTCCCGATAGCCTTCCCCCGGGAAATATGCTACAAAAGAACCGAAATCACCAAAAACGCGGCAGAGTGAAGATCCTTTTACCATCTTCGCAAATCTAATTGTCTCAGACCGGATGCTGTTTCTTCCCGGCGCCGCCCTCGCGAGCGACGGGATCCGCTTACTCCCGGACAAAAGGCCGGACTGATCTCTATGCGCCATCCGTTTTTGCTTCTATTCCTCGCCTGCGCCCTCCTGAATCCGTTTTTTTCGCCGGCCCAGACGCAGTCGCCGGCGGCCGGCGACAACCTGCAGTGGACTATAGACGCGACGAAGAAATATTCGCCCGTTTCCTGGGCGCTGCTCATGCAATATGACCGTCTGCCGCGCGAGTTGGACGGCGCCCGGAAGGGCGGATGGGCCGTGACGATGAGAAAATCCGTGGAAACGTTCCAGCAGCTGCAGCCGGACAACGGCAAAACGAATCTCCTGTCCGACATGTCCAACAACATTTCCTGCATCACGCTCGCTCTCCAGCGCCTGCTGGTGTTTCGCCACACGCGGGAAAACAAAATGCTGATGGACTGGGATCGCGCGGAAGCGTTTTTTGACCTCCCGCCGGGCCGGTCCTTTTATGTCACGTTTCCGCTCAAGGCTCTGTTTCCCTCTCCAATGCTGGCGCCGGAAATTCCCGAAGACCTGCGTACGCCGCTCTTTTCCGACTATATCGAGGAAAGCGAGATCACAAAGCGCTTCGGCGTCGTCGGCCTGCTGGAGGAGTATCACGCCCACTACAACGGGGCGCGGTACTACCTGGACATGCTCGACGCGTTCAAGACGGCGGAGGGATCGGACATCGACGGCTTTCTGGAATGGGTCCGCCATTCGAAAAGCAAGATGACCGCTTTTTATGAATTCGACTTTTTTATTCTGGAATACCTGCGCTACATGCGGGAAAACCGCGCAGCCGACTATGCGGCGCTGAAAGCCCACCGGCCGTTCGGAGCAGCCCGCCTGGCCATCCGCTCTTCCTACGAAGACGTGATCCGGCAGTATCTGCAGATCATCGAAAAGGAAATGGAGCGCCTCAACGGCTCCGGAACGGCCCGGACGGGCATGGAAGGCAACGTCCTGTGGATCCGGCCGGCGGGCAGCAACCTCTGCAAGGGCGCCAGAGTCCTGCCGGATCGGGAGAAACTGATGCCGGTCCTGGCGGGCGACCGGTATCAAACGATTCTCAAGGATTTCCCCGAACGGTAGCCGGACAAAAAGACGGCCGGCGGCAACCGGCTTACCGGGGCGATTCCGTTCCCGGTTCAAACTGGTTTTTGGCCGACCAAAAGGACGGCAGGTGGCGCAGAAGATAGTAAAGGCTCCGGCGGTGCTGCCACAGACGGCCGCGGAAGCGCCGGCGCCAGGCCGGATCGGAATAAAAGCGTTTGACGTGTTCGTTGTAGAGCTGATCGAGTCTTCCCTTTGACGCAATCCCCTTCGGCACAAAGACAAAATTAAGACAGTTCATGAGCCGCCAGTCTTCTTCGAACGTCCCCTCTTCCCGGATCGTTGACCACAAGGGCGCGCCGGGAAACGGAGTGAACTTGGCCATGTTCATGTCGTCAAGCCCCAGTGAAATGATGAAGTCGGAGGTCCGCCGGATCGAGGTTTCCGTCTCCCCGGGAAGCCCCATCATGAAAAGCCCCTTGGCGCGCAGGCCCGCAGCCTGAATGCGCCGCACCGTGTCGCGCACCTCGTCGAGCGACACGCCGGACTTGTGCCGCGCCAGCAGGGCGGGATCGGCCGATTCGATGCCCAGCGACACCATCAGACAGCCTGCGTCCCGGAGCATGCCGAGCAAATCGTCGTCGGTGTAGCCCACGCGCACGGCGCAGTTGAAGTTCATCCCCAGCGGCGCGCGGGCCAGCTTTTCGCAAAGCTCCACGATGCGCCTGCGGTTTGCGGTGAAAAGATCGTCGTAAATGTTGACGTGGCGAGCGCCGAACCGGTCGCGCAGATATTTCATGTGCTCGTAAATGTAGGCGGCCGAATTGTAACGAAAGCCTTTTTGAAAAACGGACCGGTCGCAGTAGGAGCAGGAATACATGCAGCCGCGCGAGGTGATCATCGTCGCGCCGGGCGTCTGCGTGTAGGAAAAAAGAGGAAGATGGTAGTCGCGGGGAAAACCGCGCAGTTTTTCGTAGGCCGGAAACGGCAGGGTGTCGAGATCGGCAATATGGCCCCGGGGCGCGTTGGCGACGGCGACGCCCGCCTCCCGGCGGATGAGCCCCGCGATTTGCGCGGGATCGTTTCCCGCCGCCAGTTCGCCGAGCGTCTGTTCGCCTTCGCCCGCCGCCAGAAAATCGAATGCCGGATAGGCGGTAAGCAGCTTCTCCCGGAGCGCCGAAACGTGAACGCCGCCGCAAATCGTGACGATGTCCGGGCGGCTTTCCTTGAAGAGCCGCGCGAGCTCGGCCGCGTCGGGAAAAGAAGAAGTCGTGGCGGAAAATCCGACAATGTCCGGCCGCCAGGCCAACACGTCCGCCGCCTGCCTCGCGAGCGCAACCGGCGCGCCGGGGCCCAGGCCGTCGTAAACCAGCACCTCGCGCCCGTCGCGCAAAAGCCACGCCGCGATCGAAAGCATGCCCTGCGGCACCATCCGGTTGGCGATGTCCGTAATGTCCCGTTTGCCTGGAAACCAGTTGAAACCGCGCGGATGAACCAGCGCGATGCGCTTTTTCTGCACAGAAACCTCGTTTATCCTTATCTTATTTCGTCGCCGCCGCAACGAGCGCCGGCTTTCCCGTAGCGGAAGAATTAAAGTGAAACAACACGGAAGACGGCGCCTGCACAAGCGCGCGGGCCAGGCCGAAAGCCGCGGCGGTCGGATGAATGCCGCAGTGGGGCAGATAATCGTGAAGCGCAAGCAGGCCCGGTCCGCCGGCTGCCTCCCGGGCGTCCCGCACGCGGAATCCCGGCAGCAGCAAGCGGTTTTGCGCCCGGCGGGCCAGCGGCCCCGCCGCCGTTTCCAAAAGCCCGGACAGTTGTTCGGCAAAAGCGGCGCTTTGGATATAGGCGTCCGGCCGCACAGCGTCCGAACCGATTTCGACGGCAAAGATTTCGCCCGGTCCGTCCATTTCCGGAGCGCCCAGCAAAAGCCAGGAACTGCCTTCGCCGATCGGCAGCGCCCGCGCATTGTCTGCGTGCGCGTTCATCCGGTCGCGGTACTCGTCCACCGTCGGTGTGTAAACGTCGCAGCCGCCCACGAGCGCCAGATCGATGTCGCCGGCGGCCAGATAACTCTCGGCCAGCCACAGGGCCGACTCAAAAGACAGCTCCTCGTCCGAGAGGGTCAGAATCACGCCCTTGATGCCGCACTGTCGCGCCAGGAAAAACGCGGCGGCGTTGCTTACGGAATTGGCAAACTGGTTCGGCCGGGGAAAGCCCCCGTCGTGCAGGAAGACCTGGGTGATGAACGGCAGGATCTCATCGCCGTTGCCGAGCCCCGTCGCGAGAAAGATGCCTGTTTTCTTTCCCGCGAGCAGTTCCGCCGGGACCTTTTGCAGGCAGGCCGCCGCGCCCGAGCAGACCATCTTGATGAAGCGGCCCGCGCGGCGCATGGGCTGCCCCAGCGTCTTTTGCACCAGCTCGTCGCAGTCCTGCGGCAGGTCATCCTCCCGCCAGGGCATATCCTCGTTGGGCGTCAAAGACGGCCCCAGGAAGCTTGCCGCAATCACGGTCATGGAAAAATGGTTTTTATGCAGGGTCATCGTTTTTTGCCGTCATTCCTTGTTGATCACATAGCTCGTGCACGTTCCGCCGAATCCGAAAAAGGTGAAAAGATAAGCCCCCGCCGGGGCGGAACGATTTTCGACCGACGGCGCGAAACCGATCTCCGGATCGATTTCGGAAAAGCCGAACGTCCGGGGCATTTCACCCTCCTCCAGGCACGACAGCCACAGCGCCGTTTCCACCGCGCCCGCCGCGCCCAGGCCGTGGCCGACGGCGCCCTTGAGCGAAACGACCGGCGGCATCTTTGCTCCGAAAACCTTGGCCAGTCCCCGGCCTTCGGAAAGATCGTTGTCGCGGGTCCCCGTGCCGTGCGCTTTGACGGCCACAATCGACTCCGGCGCAATGTCCGCCCTTCTCAAGGCCTCCTGCACAACGGTCTTCACCATTTCACCGTCCGTGCCGGCGGAGGTGAGCGAACTGTTGTCATTGAAAAGATAGCCGCCCGCCAGGGTGTACTGGTTTTCAGCAGTCGTTTTAGCGGCCTTTTCATCCAGAATAATACAGGCGGCGCCTTCGCCGATCTGCATCCCGGATCGCATATTGCAAAAAGGACGGCAGCGGTCGGAATCGTAAAGCAGGAGACTGGCAAAGCCATGCAACGTCATGTTTAACAGCGGCTCGAAGCCGACCACAATCGCCCGGCGGATTTTCTTTTGCTGCAAGAGCCCCGCCGCCGCAACCAGCGCGTGCGAACTCGACACACAAGCCATGCTGAGGGTAAAGGTCATACCGCTGATGCCGAATTTATTCGCGATCATCTGCGTCACTTCACCCGGTCCCCGGTTGCGGCAGGAAATCGGCGGCAATTCTTTGTCCGGGTTCTGCCGCGCGGATTCGGTAAATTCGAACTCGTTGCGGATAAACAGCCCGCCCGTCGTGCCGACCAAGAGGCAGCTTTCGGCGATTTCCTCTTGAGACAGCTGCGCGCGCTCAATGGCTTCGGAGACCGCAGCGTCGATCATGGCAAACGATTTTTCCATCGGATTGCCGTCAAAGTCGATTTCAAACGCTTTAAAATTGCGATGAATCAGATGTGCAGACGAGCAGATCGCCGCCTCATGCACAAGACCCGAAATGAGGTTGCGCGCGGACTCTGCTGCGCTCCATCCCAGTGTGGAGACGGCGCCCCACCCGCGAATATGAACGGCGCCCCGACTCACTTCTTACCCTTCGGCGCGTTGATGACATAATCGGCCAGCGAATCAAAAGATTGCATCGCCTGGGCCGCCGTAGACGCATTTTTCAATTCGACACCGAACGTGAACCGCAGCTCCATCGCGATTTCCATCGCGTCCAGCGAATCGAGCTTCAGAGGCCCCGGTCCGCCGATAAAAGGCACATCCGTAGGAACATCTTCGGCCTTAACGTTTTTGACTTCGCATGCCCGAATTACAAGCTCTTTGAGTTTGAAAATCAGATCCTCCCTGGATGATACGTTTAATTCCTGATACGCTTTTTCTAAATCCATTCTACTCTCCTTCCCGCGATATAAAAGCAGATTCCAGCAAATAGTGTCAATACAATTAATTTGGGCAAAATTAGTCCGAAGGCGGCATCGCGCAAAAATACATCAAGGTATGCCTGATGCGCCCAATACATAGGCGATATCATCGCCAACTTTTTCATCAGCACCGGCATAACAAAGTACGGCACCATAATGCCGCCCAGCACCCCCATCAGGATGGCGCCCGTCGCCGCAAGAGTTGAAGACTGCTCGGGCGTTCGCGCCAGCGCCGCCACAAGGACGCCAAACCCCGTTGTGGCGGCGGCAACCGCCAGGGTGACGGGAATCAGGTACAGCGCATGGTCACCCAATTGAAAAGGGAAACCGATGATGCGGGGCATCAGATAAAAACCGACCAGCAGCATTAAAACAAACTGGAAACAGTTAATGAGATAATAAGGAATGATTTTTCCCAGGGTCAATAAGTTCGTGCTGACGTCATATGTGAAAAGACGCTGGAGAGTTCCGTCATTCTTTTCCTTTAAAAAACCGATGGACATGGGAATGGCAATAAAAAACATCGCAAAAATCGCATACGCCGGAACGGTTTGCTGCAGCGGGCTGGGAATCTCCCGGTTCGGTTTTGTCTTCTCGACGATTAAATTGGCGACGACGACTTCCAGGTTATCTATACCCATGACGACTTCCACCGTCAGGCTGGTCATCAGTGAACGAATGGCAATTTTGTAGCCGTAATCAAGCACCGGGTCAAAAATTATTTCGACCGGTTTTTCCCCCTCGTCAAATCCCCCGGGGATCCTGACGACGGCCTGCGCTTTGTTTTCCGCGAAAATTCGGTCATCATCCATGCCTTCGGGCCGATCAACGCGGGAAATCTGTTTGTGGGATCCGATTTTTTGCTCAAGCAGGCTGGCCTTGGGCAATTTGCTTTCGTTTTCAATCACCAGTTGGATCTGCCGTTCGTATATTTTGTCCGTATAGACGCCTTTCAGCGCCAGCGTCATGAAAAAAATCAGCGCCACCGGCATCAGGAACAAAAGCAGGATCGTCTGCTTGTCGCGAAGCAATACCAGGATTTCCTTGCGAATCAGTTCTCGAAGTTGCCTAGTCATCACGCAACCCCCGCCCGGTCTTCTCCAAAAAGAATTTTTCCAGATTGTCTATTTCGGACATCAGGCCGTCATAAATCATCTTTCCCCCGTCCGCCAGCGTGACACTCGAACACAGGCGCTGGGCTTCTTCCATCATATGCGTGGACAACAAAATGGTCATGCCCGATTCATTCAGGCGAATCAGGGTTTCATAAATATGATGGCGGCTTTGTGGATCAACTCCCACCGTCGGCTCGTCGAGCAGCAAAAGCTTCGGAGAATGCAGCAGCGCTACAGCCAGATTCAGACGCCGCTGCATTCCACCTGAATACGTGGCGATCGCTTCCCCGGCGTGGTCGGCAAGGCCGATCTGATCAAGCACCGCTTCCGATCGCTCGGCAATTTGTTTGTCGGAGAGATTGGCCATGGTTCCAAAAAAACGAAGGTTTTCACGGGCGGTCAGCGACTTGTACAGCGAAATGGCCTGCGGCGCGTAACCGATCGATGAGAGCGCCCCGCGGTCCGGCATTTTACGCCCGAAGATACACACATCGCCCGAATAGCCCCTCATCTGCCCGGTGATGACCCGCATCAGGGTTGACTTGCCCGCGCCGTTGGGTCCCAGAAGCGCCTGCATCCTTCCGTCGGCAACGGTCAGAGAAAAGTTCTGCAAAGCGCAGGCTGAAGCCCCCTCGTAACTGAATGTAATCGATGAAATATCCAGGGCATTCATGCTTTGAGTTTCCTTGCGACTTTCTGGAGTTTTCTGAAGAATGCTTCTTCGCGGTCAGCACACTTCAACATCAATCCACCGGCTTTGGCAAAGGTCTCTCCCTCTTTATCCCTTTGTTTGATAATGCGCGCGGCCGTCACGGAAAACTCACGCCAGTTGTCGCCGATTGCCGTCATTTCTTTTGACAAATCGGCAAGTTCATTGGAACCGAACAGTTCGGCGGCCTCGTGGAAAAAAGCGGCGTACATGTACCGAAATCCGGCGCCCCCCGTGCCGGTTTCTTCCACCCAGCGGACGGTACCGGCAAGCTGACGACAGGCTTCTTGAAAGCCAAGCTTATCGGGACTTTTTACGACTTTCCTGGCTAAAAAACGAATGCCCCGAACACCAAAAAGCGGCAGAGGAATTCTGAGCATCGCGTTGCAGGAATCCTTCATCCCGTTGATGCAGGCTTGCCGCAGATCAGGATTGGGACGAATTGATTTGATATAGTACATATGACCGCGGGGGTTCAAGGGACCGGGTACGAAACGCGCCTGTTCCAGTCCATCCGCCGTGCAATCGACCGGAGCGCCAATCGTCGGATCACTGACGCGAAAGCCACCTTCTATCTCACGCAAAACAATGATGTTGTGTCCGCTGAAATTCCAACGGTGTCGTTCGGACATATAGGGAAGCCAGTAAAGATTAGTGGCTAAACCCACAATCTGCCCGGATTTAAGAACCTGTCTTAGTTCATCCATGCCTTTTGGGGGATCGCGGTACGTCTTGACCACAAAATCCACGCCCATCCTTTTGGCCGCCTTGCGAAAGACCGCCCCGGGTTTAGCCCGAAAAGCCGTGATCGGCAGATTTGTCATTTTAAGAAACGGCAGATGACCGAAAAAAATACCGCTGCCGATGCCGAAAATCATCGGTTCGGAAATATCCATACCCTGATAGCGAAACAGAGCCGATGTAACCGCTGTTTCACAATGCGCGCCGTGATGATGGACAAATGGTTTGCCGTTGGCTGCGAGTTCTGCCGTCATGAAAAATACAGTCTCCTTCCTTGAACTTCAGCCGTTCGGAACGGTTTTTAATTCTTCCAGGGTAACCCGTAGAGCCTTTGTGTAACGATCCAAAACAGAGGGGTTAAGCCTGGCAAAAACCTCGGGACGCAAATGTCTCTTGACCCGGAAGGTTGCAATACCCGCCGCCTTGGCCAGCATTCCCGGATCCAACTGCCGCATTTCCATATAGTAACAAAGCGGGCTTTTCCGGCCGGCAAGCACCTCTTTTCTGATTTCTTCGAGCAGGGCGCGCCTGCTGGAGATGATCAGGGCCACCGATACTTTTTCCGCCCAGGGAGCGTCTTTCTCAAGGACATATTGCCCGTTGTCATTGTGTTTGTAGTACGCTTTCGACAACCCGTCATTAAAAATTTCATCTTCGAATTCCATGGCCCGTTCCCTTTGGTTGCATACACATTTTTGTTTTTCTTATATTAATTTAATCAAGACGCAAAGAGATTTTGTGAAAAATTAAAACAGCCTTCACACCTTCATTTTTCCGGCTACTTTTCGTAGATTTTTGAAGAATTTTTCTTCGCGGTCCGCGCAGCCATGCATCAATCCGCCCGCTTCGGCAAAGGTCTGTTCGAATTGCTTGCGCTGCTTAATGATGCGTGTGGCCGCCAGGGAAAATTTCCGCCAGTCATGGCCAATGGCCGTCATCTCTTCAGATAGGCCGGCGAGTTCGGCCGAGCGTAAAAGTTCGGCGGCTTCCTGCAGAAAGGCGGCATACATATATCGGAATCCGGCGCCGCCCGTGCCGGTATCCTCCAGCCAGCGGATGACATCGGCAAGCAGCCGGCAGGCCTCATTAAAACCAAGCTTATCCGGGCTGTCGATGATTTTTCGGGCCTGGAAACGAATGCCGCGGATCCCGAAAATCGGCAGGGGAATCCTGAGCATCAGGTTGCAGGAATCTATCATCCCCTTGATGCAGGCTTGCCGCAGATCAGGATGTGGATTGACGGATTTGAGATAATACATATACCCGTGCGATTCCATGGGACCGCGCGCGAAACGCGCCCGTTCCAGATCGGCCGCCGGGCAATCGACCGGATGCTCGAGTGTCGGGTCACTGATGCGGAAACCCTCTTTCGTTTCCCGCAAAACAATTAAATTATGTCCGCTAAAATTAAAACGGAAGCGTTCAGAAAAATAGGGAAGCCAGTACAGATTGGTTTTTAAGCCGACAATCTGTCCGGTTTTCAGGACCCGCCTTAGTTCATCCATTCCTTTTTGCGGATTTCGATAGGTCTTCACAACAAAATCGCCATCCAGTCTCCTGGCCACTTTACGAAAGATAGCCCCCGGCTGAGACCGGAAAGTACTGACCCTCATCCCTGCCGCTTTAAGGAACGGCAGGTAGCCGAAAAAAATGCCGCTGCCGATGCCAAAGACCATCGGTTCGGAAATATCCACGCCTTTGTCGCGAAAAAATGCCGATGTGACGCCGCTTTCACAATGCGCTGCATGATAATGGACATAGGGTTTTCCGGTGGCTGTATGTTCTGTCGTCATGAAACAACCGTGCCCTTCCTGGTTAGCTGTTCGGCAGAGTTTTCAATTCTTCCCGGGTAACGGCTAAGGCATTGGCGTACCTGTCTAAAACTGACGTTTTAAGCCTGCTGAAAATCTCGGGGCGCAAATGCCTCTTGACCCGAAATGACGCAATGCCCGCCGCCCTGGCCAGAATCGCCGGAGTCATCTGCCTCCGCGCCATATGATAATAAAGCGGGCTTTTCTTCCCCGCCAGCACCGCTTCTCTGGCTTCTTCAATACGGGCTCTTATGTCGGAAACCATCATCCCGTTGACTACTGTTTCCGGCCAACTGGGATGGGTATCCAGAACATATTTTCCCCGATCATCGGGCGTGTACTGCGCCCTCTTCAGCCCATCAACATCGGCAATGCTATGAAATATTTGATCTGGTTCCAAGGTCAGCTTCCGTTCCTCATCAGACAATGCAAAGCAAGCTTACGACTTGAGGTTCCTTGCGACTTTATCCAAATCCCTGAACAGCTGCTCCTCGCGCCCGGCGCAGATCAGCATCAGACCGCCCGCCTTGGCAAATGTCTCTTCGGTCTGTCCGCGCTGCTTGATGATGCGCGCGGAGACGACGGCAAATTCGCGCCAGATATCGCCGATGGCGGTCATCTCGCGCGAAAGATCAGCCAGTTCGCTCGATCCGAAGAGATCGGCCGTTTCCTGAAGAAATGCCGCATACATGAAGCGGAACCCCGCACCTCCGGTGCCGACCTCTTCCTGCATCCGGACGATGTTCGCCAACCTGCGGCGCGCTTCATGCGCCTCCAGGATGTCCGGACTTTTAATGGTCACTTTGGCCAGATAGCGGATTCCCCTCAGGCCAACATAAGGAAAAGGCGTTCGCAGCATCATATTGCAGGAATCCTTCATGGCGGTGATGCAGGCCGAACGGAAGTCGGGATCGGGCCTTACGGATTTGGCATAATACATATACCCTTTGGGCTCCAGAGGCCCGCGCGCGAAACGCGCCCGTTCCAGGTCTTCGGCCAGGCAATCCACCGGATGGTCCAGCACGGGGTCGGCCACACGGAATCCGTTCTCAATTTCACGCAAAACGATGATGTTATGGCCGTTGAATTGAAAACGAAACCGGTCGGGAAAATAGGAAAGCCAGTAAATGTTGGTGGTCAGACCGACAATATTCCCTTCGCGAAGCAGGCGACGCAAATCATCCATGCCCTGTTTGGTGATGTCGCCCGACCACCAGAACCGGTGATACTTTTTGGTGATGAACTCTCCCCCCAGACGTTTGGCGACTTTCGAAAAAAGCGTGCCGGGACGCGAACGGTAGGTGGTAATCGGCAACCCCACCCATTTGATGAACGGCAGATGTCCGAAAAAGATGCCGCTGCCGATGCCGAAGGCCATGGCTTCGGAAATATTTATACCCTTGTCCCGAAACAGGGCAGCGGTAACGCCGCTTTCACAGTGGGCGGAATGCAGATGAGAAAAAGGCTTACCTGCGGATGTGAGTTCTTGCGCCATGAATGAATGGTTACCTTCCTTGAGATGATGGGGGCACTGTTTTGAGTTCCACCAGGCTTACGGCCAGTGCCTGCGCGTAGCGCTCGAGCACGGACGCTTTAAGTTTGGAAAAATTTTCAGGACGAAAATGTCTCTTGACGCGGAATACGGCGATTCCCGCCGATTTTCCCAGAATATCCGCATTCATCTGGCGGCGCTCCATGTGATAACAAAGAGGGCTTTTTTTGCCTTCCAGTACGGCTTTCCTGGTTTCCTCAAGATGCGCTGCCAGTTCCGTCACCGCCAGACCATTGGCGATATCTTCCGCCTCCCAGCCGGTGCTTTTCACCACGACATATTTGCCTTCGTCATTGAGCGCATAACAAGCACGTTTTTCACCTTCATAATAGGTAATGTCCTGCGGCACTTCGTTGACTTTCATAACCGGCTCCAGCCCCGTCCTTGTACATGATTTTTACTTCTTATACTAAAATGAACACAGCGCAAAGAAAATTCTATTTTTGCTGATCATGAATAATTCTAATGGATTTTTTACCAAGAAACGGCTCGAAATGATGCCATTCGAACGGATGCGCGGCGGCAAAGCGCGCCAGATCGTCCGCGTAGGCCTGCGCCGAGGCCTGCACCGCCTTTTTGCGGTCGGCGCGGGAGGCGGCCCCGACCTTCCGCCCCCGGGAAACCTGCACGTGGTAACGACCCGGAAACGTTTCGGAAACGAAAAACGTCATGAGGGGCGCGCCGCTCATCAGCGCGAAAAGATGCGGCGTGTCCGGCAGACGCGCCTCATGGCCCAGGAAGTTCACCACAACGGAGGTCTGGTCGCCCCAGAGCCGGTCGCCCGTCATCGAGACGATGCCGCCTTCGCGCAGAAAGCCCACGCCCTCCAGAAGCGCAAAAGGCGACTTTTCCTTTTCGTCCGTGGTGACGATGCGGATGCCGCTTTGCGCGAGTTTTTCCTTCTGCAGCTTTTCGATTTGCTCCTTGTGTTTGGCGCCGAGATACAGCATGACCGGCAGGCCTTTTTCATTGAGCTTCTGCGCGGCCAGTTCCCAGTTGCCGATATGCGACATCACCACAATCGCCCCGGTCTTGCCGGCCACGGCCTCATCCAGATATTCCCAGCCTTCGCGGGTGAAGGTAGCCTCCTCAGCCGCCCAGGGAATGAAGCGGTGGACGTAAACGTCGGTGAAATTGTGGTACTGCTTCCAGACGCAGCACAAATGGCGGGCAAAGCTCTTGCCGGGAAAAAGGGCCCGGTAAAACCGGAGGCTTTCCCGGACGCGGACCGGAAACAGGAAAAAATATCCCGTCGCGATGCACCACGAAAACACCCGGAAAAACCACAGTCCCAACCGGTGGGACAAAAAAAGCGCCGTTTTATACAATAATTTTTTCATTCGACTCCCGAACCGCAGGTCCACGGCAATTCCGTTTGCCTCCTTATTCCTTTAAATGCAATTGCCTCAATTTATCAACCGTTTTTTCAGCAAACCGCCCGGCGCGCGCCGCAAGCGCTCAACACTGCAACCCATGCCCTATCTTCTCGAGCGATGTAGCCCGGGGCTTTAGCCCCGGTTTCCTTACCGGCCATTCGGCGAACCTGAAGGTTCGCCCTACAGCAAAACACCCCCTCCCCGCTATGAGCTATGAGCTATGAGCTACGAGCTACGAGCTACGAGCTACGAGCTACGAGCTCTTCCCTTCCCCCGGAAAACCGCCGGCCATAAAATGCTTGACACAAATTTCAAGATATTATTAGCGTTTGGCGTCTGTTGTCTTTCGTGGAAACCGAAGCTTCCTTCCGGAACAAACCGGCGGGCAACCGGTATTCCGTAAAAAGAGGAGTGACCATGCAACTCAAAAAATACCTCATCGTGGCCCGGCCGTGGTCGTTTACCATGTCGCTCATTTCCGTTTCCGTGGGCACGCTGCTGGCCGCCGAGACCGGCCCGGTCTCCTGGCCGTGGTTTCTGGCGACCGCTGTCGGCATCGTTTTTTTCCACGCCGCCGCCAACCTGATCAACGATTATTTCGATTCCAAAAATAAAATCGACACGCCCGACGCCCCGACGGTCAAATACCGGCCGCAGCCCATCGTTGCGGGAGTGCTGACGCCCAGGCAGGTGCTCATGGGCGCCGTTATCCTGTTTGCGCTCACGGCCGTCATCGGCCTGGTCATCGCCTACTGCCGGTCCTGGCATATCGTCTGGATCGGCGTCGTGGGCCTGCTCACGGCCGTTTTCTATACGGCGGGCCCGGTGGGGCTGAAATACCGCGCCTTCGGTGAGATCGCCGTGTTTCTGATGTGGGGCCCGCTGATGGTGGAAGGGGCTTACGCGGTGCAGACGCAAACCGTATCGCTCAAACCGCTTTTGATCTCCATCCCCTTCGGCACGCTGGTGGCGCTGGTTCTTTTCGCCAACAACATGCGCGACATCGCCTTTGACGCGCGCCAGAACATCAAAACCCTCAGCATCGTGGTGGGGCTGGAAAAAAGCATGATCATTTTCGCGGGACTTATCCTTGCCGCCTACGTGTACGTTTTCGGCATGATCGTTTTGGGCATGATGAGCCTGTGGGGACTCATTATCCTGCTTTCCGTCCCCAAGGCCTGGAGCCTGCTCAAAACCTTCCGGCGGAAAGTGCCGGACATGGCTGATGCGCTCACCGCGCAGTTTGACACGGTCTTCGGCGTGCTCTTGATGCTGGCCCTCTTCCTCGACCGGGTTGTCCATCTATGAAAATCTGGGGAGCGGTTTTACTGGCGGTTGTCTGCTGGGGAATCACCTTCGGCGTGGCGTGGGGTAATTTCTGGATCAAGATCGGTGTTTCCGTAGCGCTGATCTGCGCCTATTCCTTTTACTGGCAAAAACCGAAGATCGCGCCTTCGCTTGCCTCGGTCCTCATCGGGCTGACCTCGGCGGCATTGCTCTACGGCATCTTTTACCTGGGCTATGTGCTTTCCCCTTACATCGTACCCGGCGCGACCGGCCAGGTCGGCGGCATTTACGGCATGGGCGCCGATACGAATCCCGCGCTGATCTTTCTGCTTTTGATGTTCATCACCGGCCCCGGCGAAGAAATTTTCTGGCGGGGATTTCTGCAGGAAAATTTAATGGCGAAATACGGAAAGCCCGCGGGCTGGCTCCTGGCCACTTTTGTTTACGGCAGCATCCACATCTTTTCTCTGAACTTCATGCTCACGATGGCGGCTTTCGTGGCCGGCGCGTTCTGGGGCGCACAGTACCTGTGGCGGCGCGATCTTACCGCCCTTATCATCTCCCACTCCGTCTGGAGCGCCGTTATCTTCGCCGTCTTTCCCGTGCACTAGGGAGCCGGGTGTTTATGCCGCCGGGTGCTAGCAGCCGGGTGTTAGCAGCCGGGTTGCATTTTTATTCCTTTTGTGCTACCTTTCAAAAACTCAAAAAAGATACCTGTGATTTTTTGATCACCCAAAGGCCCCGTCGTTCTCATAACGGCACAACATAAACAATCAACATTCAGGAGATGGACTTGAAAAAAGATCCGACGGATATTTATTTTCGCCAGCCGGAAATCGCTGATGCCGCATCCATTGAAAGTCTTATTAAAGCTTCGCCGCCGCTGGATCTCAATTCGCTGTATTGCTATCTGATGCTCTGCGCCCATTTTTCCCGGACGTCCGTCGTCGCCTGCGATGCAGACGCCGTCTGCGGCTTTATTTCGGCCTACCTCCGTCCTGGTGAGCAGGACACTTTGTTTGTCTGGCAGGTCGTGGTGGATAAAAAGTATCGGGGAAAGGGAATTGCCGGCTCCATGCTGTCTTCGATTTTAAACCGGACCTACCTCCCTTCCCTGCGTTATCTGGAAACGACGGTCAGTCCGTCCAACATTCCGTCAAAGGCCCTTTTCTCTTCCCTGGCTGTTTCGCTTGGCGCTCCGCTGGCTCAAAGCGTTTTGTTTTCCGCTGCTGATTTCGGCGACCAGCGCCATGAAGAGGAAGTCCTGTTCCGAATCGGGCCTTTTGACCTGTCATCAAAGGAGGAAATCTGATGCAAACCATTAGACGTTTGGAGTCTGAAGTCCGCAGCTATTCCCGGTCTTTCCCCGTCTTGTTCGACAAGGCTAAAGACGCTTTCCTGTTCGACGCGGACGGCAACCGCTACATCGACTTTTTTGCCGGAGCGGGCACGCTCAATTACGGCCATAACAACGAGCTTATGAAAGCAAAGCTCATTGAGTATCTGCAAAATGACGGCCTCGTCCACGGCCTGGACATGGCGACCGTGGCCAAGGAAGAACTGCTGCTCAAAATGGAGACGGTGCTTTTCCAGCCGCGCAACCTCGATTACAAGATTCAATTTACCGGCCCCACCGGCACCAACGCCGTGGAAGCGGGTTTAAAACTCGCGCGGATGGTGAAAAAACGGTCAAACGTGATTTCATTCACCAACGGCTATCACGGCCTTACAATGGGATCGATGTCGGTGACGGCCAATGCCTATTACCGCGATGAGGCCTTCATCAACCGTTCGGACGTTTCCTTCCTGCCCTACGACGGTTATCTGGGAAAAGACATCAACACGGCGCAGTACATGCGGCGCTTTCTGGAAGACGGAAGCAGCGGCGTCGATACTCCGTCTGCGGTCATTCTCGAGACCGTGCAGGGCGAAGGCGGAATCCGTGTGGCGTCCGACGAATGGCTGCGCGAAGTTGAAGCCATCTGCCGCGAGTTCGACATCCTGCTCATCGTCGATGACATTCAGGTCGGCAACGGCCGCACCGGACATTTTTTCAGTTTTGAACGCTCCGGCATCAAGCCGGACATCGTCACCGTTTCCAAATCCTTTTCCGGTTACGGGCTGCCTCTGTCGCTGGTCCTGTTCCGGCGGGACCTCGACATCTGGAAAGCCGGTCAGCACACGGGAACCTTCCGCGGAAACAATCTCGCCTTTGTGACCGCTTCGGTGGCGCTGGATTACTGGAAGGACGACCGTTTTTCCGGGGAAATCTTCCGCAAGGGAGACATTCTTTCCCGTCGCCTCAACGCCATCAGCGCGAAGTATCCGCAGTTGAACGCCGAAGTGCGGGGCAGAGGATTCATTTACGGAATGGCCGTTGACCCGCCCGAGATCGCGCGGGAAATTTCCTTGGAGTGTTTCAAAAACAAACTGATCATGGAATTGGCCGGCGCCAGAAACAATGTCATCAAATTCCTTGCGCCCCTGATTATCCCCGACGATGTGCTGATCGAAGGCCTCGAGATTCTCGACGCGGCAATCGGCGCCGTCCTGAAAAACCGCTAGAAGGAGAGATGAGACATGCTGGTGCGAACAATCGACGAAATCAAACAAACCGACCGCGAGGTCTGGGCGAAAAATAAAAACTGGGTCAGCCGCCGGCTGCTTTTAAAGAAAGACGGCATGGGTTTCTCGTTTCATGAAACCACCATCTTTGCCGGAACGCAAACGCACATCTGGTACAAGCATCACCTGGAGGCCGTTTTTTGCGTGGAAGGCGAAGGAGAGGTAGAAACGCTGGCCGACGGAAAAATCCACCGCATCGGTCCGGGAACCCTGTACGCGCTCAACAACCACGACGAACATCTGTTGCGGGCGTCAAAAGATTTGCGTCTGTTATGCGTTTTCAATCCGCCCGTAACCGGCGAGGAAGTGCATCGCGAAGACGGTTCCTACCCGCCGGAGTAACGCCGCCGACGGCGGGGCGGTCAGGGAGGCGGCTTCCGCATTTTCCCGAACCGCTGCCGGTCGCGCGGAAATCTTATTGAAGCTTATCGAGCTGTACGAACGGGACGGCACCGCCGGTAACATTGGGCAGTTTGCCGTCCCACTTTTCAATGGCCTTCATCTGAGCTTCAATTCTGCGAAGTTCGATGAGCTCTTTCGAAATGACCTGACGCTGGAGACGCAGCGCTTCCGCCTCCGCCTGCGCAGAGGCGATCTTCTGCTGAGCTTCAACTTTGATTCTTTCCAGGTCCCGCTTGGCGCGCAAGGCGTTTTGCTCGGCGGTTTGCTTGGACTCGATGGCCCTGTTGAATTCCGCGGAAAATTCAAAATCCGTGATGGACAGCTCGACGACGTTGATACCGTAAATATTCAGTCTCTCGCGCAGAAAATTCCGCACTTCCGTTTTGAGCTGCTCCCGTTTGGAAATGAGCTCTTCGGCCGTGTAGCGGGCGGCGGCGGCCTTGAAGCTTTCTTTCACCGCCGGATCAATCACCCGTTCATTGTAATTGAGACCGATCGCCGAATAGATTTCGCCCGATTTCAGGGGATCGATGCTGAAATTCAGGACCATGGTGGTTTGAACGTTTTGCAGATCGCGGCTTGCCGCTTCCGTCTTGGTCGTCGTTTTCTGCACCCGCACAGTCATGCGCACGACCTCTTCGGCAAACGGTATCTTGAAACGCGCCCCCGGCTCCACAACCCGGTTGACTTCGCCGAAACGAAGCACGATGCCGCGGTCGCCCGCCTCGATGCTGAAATAGCTTGATATCGCCAGCAGCACAACGACGACTCCGGCGATTCCCAATAAGATCGCCTTGCCGGAAAATTTTTGTCCATCCATTATAAACCCTCCACATGCTTTTTGCTGATTTCGCGTTTTTTTAATCTGTCGGAGAAGATCACAGAACGATCAATGAATAGTGCATAACCCACAATCGATACCCATGTCAATGATTACCGGATTTTTTATGCATCCCATTTCCTCGTGCGAGAGGTCGCTTTCACCCGGAGTTCTCCAGCGCTTCAATCTTGCGCGCTTTCGGCAGCTTCTTGATCAGCATTTCGAGGCGCAGCGCGCTTGCCTTGTCGAGCTTCCCGCTTGTAGCGACGAGGCTTGCCGGGCGGCGTGACCGGGTGTACTTTGACGCGGTTCCCGACGCGTGGGCGGCCAGGCGCTTTTCGAGGTTGTTGGTGATTCCCGTATACAGACTGTTGTCCGCACAGCGCAAAATATAAACGCACCACCCTCTTTCGCCCGCGGTCGAATCTTTCGTTTTCATGGTGGAGCCTTTTACAACAGTCGGGAAGCCTTTGCCATCGAAAACCGTCCTTTTCAAAGACAGGCATTGCCCGCTTAAAAAATGAATGCTTTGACCATTGTTGCCGCACGTGTTAAGCAATGAACATGAAATAAAGTACGGGAGTCGTCATGCTGAACTTTTTGCCCAAAAGGCTGGTGGGCGTTATCGCCCTGGTGTTGCTGGCCGTGAATGTCCTTTTCTGGACATCGATTTTGTTTGTTTTTTCCTTTCTGAAGCTCATTTTGCGCCGCGGCTTCGACAGGGTGTTGCCGTGGCTTGCCGCAAACTGGATTACCTGCAACGGCTGGTGGATGAAG
>JAAYDW010000029.1 GCA_012729055.1 Deltaproteobacteria bacterium | reverse complement strand
CCGCGGGAGGGCTGCGCGTTCTGGCCCTGGCGCGAAAAAAGATCGACCGCGACAGACTGGAGGTGGAAGACTGCCTGTCGGGGCTTACGTTTGTGGGCCTGCAGGGCATGATCGATCCGCCCCGCACCGAAGCCGTCGCCGCGGTCGGCGTCTGCCGGAACGCAGGCATCGCGGTCAAGATGATTACGGGCGATCACGCCGTCACCGCGACGGAAATCGCCCGTCAACTGGGCATCGGTTTAACGAAAGGCGGCGAAGACAAAAAGCCCGCGACGCTTACGGGAAAACAACTGGAGAGCCTGGCCGACGAAGAGCTCATCGCGGCGGCGGAAGGCACGTCGGTCTTTGCGCGCGTCGCTCCGGAGCAGAAGCTCCGGCTGGTGGAAGCGCTCCAGGCGCGCAACCACGTGGTGGCGATGACGGGCGACGGCGTCAACGACGCGCCCGCGCTCAAGCAGGCCAACATCGGCATCGCGATGGGCATCACCGGCACGGACGTTTCCAAGGAAGCCGCCGACATGGTGCTCACCGACGACAACTTTGCCAGCATCACCGCGGCCGTCGAGGAAGGCCGGCGCATTTTCGACAACCTGGTCAAGTTCATCACCTGGACGCTGCCGACCAACGGCGGCGAAGGTCTGGTCATTCTGGCCGCGATCATGAGCGGCGTGATGCTTCCCATTCTGCCGGTTCAGATTCTCTGGATCAACATGACGACGGCGGTGCTCCTGGGGCTGATGCTGGCCTTTGAGCCGGGCGAGGCGGACGTCATGAGTTATCCGCCGCGCAAGCCGGAGAGCCCCATCTTTTCGGGCATTCTCATCACACGGGTTTTGCTGGTCTCCTTGCTGATGCTCGCAGCCGTTTTCTCGATTTTCACCTGGCAGAAGGCGGCCGGCTATCCGGTGGAAGTGGCCCGGACGGTGGCGGTGAATCTTTTCGTGATGTGCGAACTCACGTATCTGTTCAACTGCCGGTCGCTGACCCGGTCGATGTTTAAGATCGGACTGTTCACCAATCCGTGGGTGCTCCTGGGCAGCGGCGCGATGATCGTCTTGCAGCTTCTGTTTACGTATGCGCCGGTGATGAACCGCGTCTTTCACAGCGCCCCGATTTCGCTTAAGGACTGGCTTGTCATCGCACTCATCGCAGTCGGCGTTTATTGCATCATCGGTCTGGAAAAATGGGTGCGGCTGCATGTTCTCAGAAACCCGCGCTGACGCCGCGCGGTTTGACAAGGTTCGAAGGCTGTGTTACAAAAAACGGCAGTCGCGGATGCGCTTTTTTTCCTTGAACGCCGCCCGCACAGGCTGGCGCATGGCAACGGATGGATGCGGATATCAAAACACGAACGACGGCATTTTGCCCGGGAGAAAAAACATGAATCAGGATCAATTTACAAAGATTATTTCAGACGCGGTTACGTGCGAGGTCGAGGCATTCACATTTTATCGGGCGGTTTCCGAAAAAACCGCGGATCAGAATCTCAAAAGACTTTTCAAGGACCTGGCCGATGAAGAAGACAAGCACCGGCGCACGCTGGAAGGATATTTAATGAAGGGCGCGGCGAAGATTCATTTTTCTGAAGCGGCGGATTACAAAGTGGCCGATGCGCTCCCCACGCCGCCCCTCACGCCCGATATGAAGCCGGTGGACGGCCTGGTCATCGCCATTAAAAACGAGCTTGAAGCCATGCAGATGTACACGCAGCTGGCGCGGGCCTGCGTGGACGAAGAACAGAAAAACGTTTTTCTGGAGCTGGCCACGATGGAACGCGGCCACAAAAACAAACTGGAAGAGATTTACACAAACATGGCGTTTCCGGAAGCCTGGTAAGCCGGGCCGCGGACACAACATAGGATTCCAGCGTAGATTCAGGGCGGACCTTCAGGTCCGCTGAGTGGCGGGACTAAAGTCCCGCCCTACGTTGCTGATGCGAGAGCGGATTGTTTGTGAAGTTTAATGACGGAGAACAAAGAAAGGCAGATGCGAGAGCGCCTGCCTTTTGTGTTTTTGGCGCCGGCAATCCGACTGCCGGAAGGACACCGGACCCAAGGAGCCTTCGTCATCTGCTCCGGCGCTGTTTATCCGCTCCTTTTCTTTGATGCCACAGCGGCAGACGCTTATTTTTTGTTGATAAAAAATTCAAGATATGAAAAGTTAAAATCCGAAGAATGCGAAACGCAGCCAGCGGCATGCAGGCCTGAACCGAACGCTTTCCAATCGCCTGCGTCGTCCGAAAATGCAGGCCGGACCAGTTGATCGGAAGGAGGTTGATTCCCCGTGACCCCCAGACCCTCTTACGAAACCTTAAAACAAAAAATTCGCGAGCTGGAAGAAGAAGCCGAAAAAGGCAACCAGGCCAAGGAAGCCTTGCAGAAAAGCCAATCCAACCTCCAAAGCATCTTTCTGGCTTCACCCATCGGCATCGGCCTGGTGGTGGATCGGGTGATTTCGCAGGTCAATGACCGCATGTGCGAAATAACGGGCTATTCCCGCGCAGAACTTCTCAACCGCAGTTCGCGCCTGCTGTATGCGACGGATCAGGATTTCGAATTTGTCGGCAGGGAAAAATACGCCCAGATCGCCCGATGGGGAACGGGGATGGTGGAAACGCGCTGGGTGCGCAAGGACGGTTCGGTTATCGACATTCTGCTGAGCTCCACGCCGCTGAATCCCGCCGATCTTTCCGCGGGCGTCACCTTCACCGCGCTCGACATCACGGACCGCAAGCGGGCCGAACGGGAGCTTCTGGAGAGCGAGCAGAAGTACCGTACCATGTTCGACCATTCGAAAGACGCCATCTTGCTGACCCAGCCGGACGGAGAAGTCCTCGACGCCAATCCGGCCGCCTGCGCCATGTTCGGCCGGACACTGGAAGAAATGAAGCGGGTCGGGCGCAGCGGTCTGGTGGAT
>JAAYDW010000028.1 GCA_012729055.1 Deltaproteobacteria bacterium | reverse complement strand
GCGCCGGCCTTCTTTTTCATGGATCATCCAAAACACGTGATGGGCGTTTATATCGTATCCCGGTTTTTGAGGCAAGCTAATGATGACACGAAAGACAAAAGCCCCGCTTCGGAGCCGCCTTTGCCGGACGGGCCCTCATCCGCGCGCTTCGCGGGTCAGGATCCCGGCTGCAGCGTGACCTCGACGTCCCGCGTCCGGCCTTTGTTCAGCACGGTTACCTTCACGGTTGCGCCGACCGCGTGCTCGTCGAGGAGGGCGTTCAGTTTGCCGACGGTATCGACGGACTTGCCGTTGACGGCGGTGATGATGTCTCCCGGACGGACTTCTCCGCCGCGGGACACCTGGGCGCCCTCGAGGCCGGCGCGCTCAGCCGCCGATCCCGGTAAAATCCGCAGAATCAGAACACCCTTGATCTCCAGAACCGCTTTCATGCGTTCGTTCAGCCCCTCGTCCGCTTCGATGCCCAATCCCGGTCGGATGTATTTTCCGTTGCGGATGAGTTGCGGAACGACGCGGTTGACCGTATCAACCGGCACGGCAAAGCCGATGCCGGCGCTGGCGCCGCTCGGGCTGTAGATGGCCGTGTTGATGCCGATCAGGCGCCCGGCGGAATCCAGAAGCGGTCCGCCCGAATTGCCGGGATTGATGGCCGCGTCCGTCTGAATCAGATGCTCGATCGTGCCGCCGGCGCCGCTCAGCGACCGGTCCAGCGCCGACACGATGCCCGTGGTGAGTGTCCAGTCCAGACCGAACGGATTGCCGATGGCAAAGACTTTCTGCCCCACCTTGAGATCACGGCTCGTTCCCAGGGGAACCGGCGACGGCCTTTTCAAGCCGACGCCGATGCGCAGCACGGCGATGTCGTGGGCGGGGCTCGCCCCGACCAGGGCGGCCTTGTAGTCCCGGCCGTCGCTCAGCTTGACGGTCGCCTCGCTTGCCCCTTCGATCACGTGATAGTTCGTGATGACGTGCCCCGCGTCGTCCCACACGAAGCCGGACCCCGTGCCCCGGGGCACAGCAAAGACGTCGCGCGTCCAGAAATCGCGCACGAGCGATTTGGTCGTGATGAAGACGACGGAATTGCGCGATTTTTCGAAAAGTTCGATGGTCGCTTTTTCATCGTCGGCCAGATCGCCGCGGGCGGCCACCGTGCGCGGTTCCGCGTCCGGCCGCGGGGCCAGCCAGCCGCGGATATCGGAAAAACCGCGCCAGAGGAGCCAGGCCAAAACCAAAACGAGGGCAATCCCTACCAGGCGCAGGGGAAGACGGCTGCCGGAGGGCATGGTTTTTTACTCTCTTTCTACCGAATTCCGGCCGGCCAGGGAATGAACGAGCAGATCTCCGATCATCTTGCTGAAACGGGAAGGATTCTCCACCTTGCCGCCCTCGGCAATGACCGCCATGTCGTAAAGCAGACCGACGTAGTCTTTCAAAACCTGCGCCTCGCGATCCTTTTCGAAGATATCCTTGATCTTCACCAGCAGCGGATGATCCATGTTCAGCTCCAGCACGCGCTTGGTCGGGGAAACCTCCTGGCCACCGGCCCGCAAAACCTTTTCCATAAAGACGCTCATATCGTAGGCGTCGCCCGACAGGCAGGCCAGAGAATCCTTCAGATGCGTGGAAGGCTTGACTTCCTTGATCCTGTCTTCCAGCGATGACTTAATATAGTCGAAAAGCGCGCCGTATTCGCCTTTTTTCTTGTCGTCAACCGCCCCCAGATCGAGATCGCCCGTCTCGGCGCTTTTAAACGTCTTCTCCTCGAATTTCTGCAGATCGCGGACCACCCATTCGTCGATGGGATCGCTCATGAGCAGAACCTCGCAGTCTTTTTCCTTGAGCCGCTCCAGATGGGGGCTGTTGGCGAGCATCGTCTTGTTTTCGCCGGTGATGTAGTAGATTTCCTTCTGGTCCGGCTGCATGCGCTGCACATACTCGCCAAGCGACGTCCAGCTGCCGTCCGACTTGGTCGATCTGTAGCGCAAAAGCGCCGCGATCTTGTCTTTGTTTTCGAAATCGGCGGAAATGCCCGCTTTGAACACGTGGCCGAACTCGCCGAAGAACTGCTCGTACTTTTCCTTTTCCAGGCCGGCCAGAAGCTCGAGGAGTTTCTTGACCAGATTCTTCCGGATGTTTTTGACCAGCGTGTTGTGCTGCAAAATCTCGCGGCTGACGTTCAGATTGAGATCCGGCGCATCGACCACACCCTTCACGAAACCGAGGTACGGCGGCATCAGGTCCGTGCAGTCTTCCATGATGAAAACGCGCTTGCTGTAAAGATGAATGCCGTGCTTGCGCTCGGGCGTAAAAAAATTGAAGGGCATCCGGGAGGGAATATACAGCAGGGCGCTGTATTCCGTCGTGCCTTCCAGTTTCAGATGCAGCCGGGCCAAAGGCGGATTCCAGTCGTGGCTGATATGGCTGTAAAACTCGTTGTATGCTTCCTCGGACACCTCCGACTTGTCTCTGGCCCAGATGGCCTTCATTGAATTGAGGGTTTCCTCCTCGATGACCGTTTCCGTTTTGTCCTTGTCGGGCTTGCCGTCCTTGTCCGGAACCGGCCTGGTCTTTTGGACATCCATGACGATCGGATAGGCGACAAAATCGGAATGCTTCTTCACGACGCTGCGGATGACCCATTCTTTGGTGAAATCCTGCTCGTCTTCCCCGGTTTGCCTCAGCTTCAGAATCACCGAGGTTCCGCGCGACGGCTTTTCGATCTCTTCAATGGTATAGGCGCCGTCGCCCGACGATTCCCACTTCGTTCCCTTCTCGCTTCCCGCCGCCCGGGTGATGAGCGTGACTTTTTCCGCCACGATAAACGAGCTGTAGAAGCCCACGCCGAACTGGCCGATGAGCTCCGGCGCGATGACGCCGTTTTTCTCGGCGGCGCCGATCGCCGAAAGAAAACCGGCCGTGCCGCTTTTGGCAATCGTGCCGATGTTTTCCACGACCTCTTCGTAGGTCATGCCGATGCCGTTGTCCGAAATCTCGAGCGTCCGTTTTTCCGGGTCCGCTTTGATTCTGATCTTGAATTCCGTGTCTTCCCCCAGGATGCCCGTGTCCAGCTGGGATTTGAACCGGAGCTTGTCGAGCGCATCCGACGCGTTGGAAAGGAGCTCCCGCAGAAAAATTTCGGGATGAGAATACAGGGAATGGATGATGATGTTCATGAGCTGGTTGATTTCCGTTTTAAACTGGTGAGTTTCTTTCCGCTTTTCCATAGTTCCTCCTGATGAAAAAAAATCTGCATTACTTCCGTTTCCGGAAAAAATATCCGCCATAAAATGGCAATGAAATTGAGCTTGTCAAGAACGGAAGGACAGTGCTAAGAATAAATACATTGAATTTGTTGACAACCGCTTCGACTTGTATTATGTAGCCGCTGAATTTTTTCCGGCAAAGACAAGGGAAATTATTCAAACGTTGCATAAAAAGACCGATTCCCCAGTAGCTCAGTCGGTAGAGCAGATGGCTGTTAACCATCGGGTCCGTGGTTCGAGTCCGCGCTGGGGAGCCAATACATCAATCCAGTAAAGTCTGGATTAGTACAAAACCCGCTAGAGATAGCGGGTTTTTTTATTGTCTCTTGTCCAGGGCAGCGTTGTAATACTCGTCAAAATCCAGCGTTTTGTGTGGCACTTGAACAGTGAAAGGCCCCCAAAAAAATGGAGGACACAGCACATGCCTAGAAAGAATTAACCATTTTCCGAAGTCAAAGTTCGCACGGCTAAGCCGGTGGAAAAAGAATGTAAGCTTTTTGACGGCGACGGATTGTATCTTCTGACTACGCCTACCAGCGGGAAACTATGGAGATTTATCATTTGCAAAATGGCCTTATTTATGGTCTTATTTGCAAAATTATTCTCGGGTGGTGGTATGCCTCGAAAAGCAAAAACTGCAACTTCAAGCGATCTTCCATCCTGGGTTGATTCCCGTCAGGCCCAAGGCCTCTATTTCTTCACTCGTGAAGAAGCGATTGCGACCCTTAAAATTACCGAGGAAGCTTTCAAAAAAGCCGCTGCAAGACTGGCGAAAAAAAATCGAATCCTCCGTATCCGCAGTGGTTTTTTCGTTATCGTTCCTCTGGAATATCGTACCACCGGGGTGTTACCCGCAGAGTGGTTTATTGCCGATCTGATGGCCTACATGGAGCAACCCTATTACGTGGGATTGCTCAGCGCCGCATCTCTTCATGGTTCAGCCCATCAGCAGCCACAACAATTTCAGATTGTCACCACCACGCCCCAGCGTGAAGTCCGCAAGAAAGGCCTGGCCATTCGCTTTTTTTTCAAGACCAACTTCAACGCAACCCCGGTCACTCAAATCAAAGTTCAAACGGGGCATATTCCCGTTTCTTCACCGGAAGCCACCGCTATTGATCTCATCCGCTATGCAAGAACCATCGGCGGACTGGATCGCGCAATGACCGTACTGCAAGAACTTGCGGAAACGATGAATGCCGCCAAATTGATCGAAGCCGTAAAGGCGGAGGGGAACCTGGTTTGCGCACAGCGTCTTGGCTGGTTGATGGAAAAAGCCGGCCACGGTGCACTGGTTGTGGAACTGGCCAAATTAATTGCCAGTCATAATCCACCCTTTACAAGACTGGACCCATCGCTGCCTGTAGGAAAATCCGAAAAAAATATCAAATGGCGGCTGCTGATCAATACGGACGTGGAGGGTGACCTGTGATTCCGAAAGCAGATATTGTCGCCTGGCGTCGGTTTGCACCCTGGATTAACGATGCCCAGGTTGAACAAGACCTGATCATCAGCAGGGCGCTTGTCGCTATTTTCCAAAATCCCGTTTTGGCAGAGCGATTAGCCTTTCGCGGGGGTACGGCATTGCACAAACTCTATTTTGATATTCCTCGGCGCTACTCAGAGGACATTGACCTGGTTCAAATTATTTCGGCGCCCATTGGACAAGTCATCGATGCCTTGCAGGATGCGCTGAACGGCTTTCTTGACGTGCCAAGGCGTAAACAAACGGAGCAATCGGTCACATTAATCTATCGGTTGGAATCGGAGGGACCTCCTATCGTGCAGATGCGGCTGAAGGTGGAAATCAACACGCGAGAGCATTTCACAGTGGAAGGTTATCAGAAGCAGCCATTCACTGTTCAGTCGCGCTGGTTCAAGGGAAATTGTGAGATCACGACCTACACACTGGAGGAATTGCTTGCGACCAAACTGAGGGCTTTGTATCAAAGGAGAAAAGGGCGTGATCTTTTCGATTTGTGGTTGGGCCTCACAGAAGGGAAAGCCGATGCCGGCAGAATCATCCATATCTTTAAACATTACATGGAAAACGAAGGCCAAACCGTTGACAGCATAAATTACGAAAAGAATCTGCAAGAAAAAATGAAGCATCGTGGCTTCCTGACGGATCTGAATCCCCTGCTGCCCGCTGATGCAGCGTATGACGTACAGGCAGCTTACGATTTAATACGATCAAGAATCATCGATCCATTGGACCGGCGCTTGTCATGCCAATCAACACGTAAATGAAAATATTGCCGGAGGTAAAGAACTTAAATGCCCCAACTGGAACACATCGAAGCGATTGAAAAACGGCTCTGGACGGCGGCCGATACGCTGCGGGCCAATTCCAATTATGCCAGCAACGAATACTTTCTGCCCGTCATGGGACTTGTTTTCCTGCGGCATGCCTACAGCCGCTATCTTGCGGTGAGAGACGATATCGAATCAAAACTGCCCACGCGCGGCGGCAAAACAAGGCCGCTGACCAAGGAAGACTTTTCGCAAAAGAGCGCCATTTTCCTGAGTCCGAAAGCACAGTTTGATTATCTGGTCGCGCTTACCGACAGCGACGACCGGGCCAAGGCCATCATTGAGGCGATGGAAGCCATCGAAGCAGATTACCAAAATCTGCGCGGTGTTTTGCCCAAGGCGGAATATTCGGAACTCGACAACGACGTCCTCGGCCAGCTTTTGCGTACCCTCAATCCCGAAGAACTCAAACGTGTATCGGGTGACGTATTCGGCCGCATCTATGAATATTTCCTCACGCAGTTTGCCGACCAGAAAGCCCACGACGGGGGCGAATTCTTCACGCCCGTTTCGCTGGTTTCGCTCATCGCCAACGTGCTGGAACCCCAAAGTGGCATTGTGCTTGATCCGGCCTCCGGTTCCGGCGGTATGTTTGTTCAGAGCGCCCGCTTTGTCGAACGCCATCATCAAAATCCAGTGGACAGGCTAACCTTCTACGGTTTGGAGAAAAACGCCACCACCATCCGCCTGGCCAAGATGAATCTGGCTGTGCATGGCTTGGAAGGCAACATCCAGAAAGCCATCACCTATTATGAAGACCCGCATGAGCTGCTAAATGAGGCCGACTTTGTCATGGCCAATCCACCGTTCAATGTTGATGAAATAGACGCAGACAAAGTCAAAAGCGACCCGCGCCTCCCGTTCGGTCTGCCGGGCGTAAACAAAAAAGGCAAGGTTTCAAACGGCAATTACGTCTGGATCAGTTATTTTTACAGTTATCTCAACAAGCACGGCCGGGCGGGGTTTGTCATGTCCTCGCAGGCGTCCAGCGCGGGGCGTGATGAAGCCAAAGTCCGCCGGAAGCTCATCGAAAGCGGCGATGTGGATGTCATGATCGCCATCCGCTCCAACTTCTTTTATACACGAACGGTTCCATGCGAACTGTGGTTTTTAAATCGAGCCAAACCCGAAGCGCAAAAAGATAAAGTCCTGATGATCGACGCGCGTAACGTGTACCGCAAAGTTACGCGCAAGATTTACGACTTTTCCCCGGAGCAGGAGCAAAATCTTCTGGCCATCGTCTGGCTTTACCGGGGCTACATTGAAAAATATCTGGAATTGGTTGCAGGCTATTGCCAAAAGGCGCTTGCCGAAGGCGCAGGCTGCTTTGCCGTCAAGGATAATGCAGAAAAAACCATCGAACCCTTGCCGTCTTTTTTTAAAG
>JAAYDW010000027.1 GCA_012729055.1 Deltaproteobacteria bacterium | reverse complement strand
TGCACGCGCGCTACGAGGGAGGGATCTGGAAGACGGCTTACCAGGGGCCGCTCCGAGACCTGCCGGTGAGCCGGCACTTTCAGTCGTATCTTCAGGAGGCGCGCTGCACGCACCTGGTGGTTTCGGTGAACGGCGCTCACGAGGTGTACGATCCCGCGGCCTGCCGGGCGCAGGTGAATCTGTGTCCCTAGCCGCGCGCCCGCCGGCAGCGCCGCAGGCCGTCTGCCGGCAAGGCAACAGGCGCCGCGATATTCCATGATTTTCGCCGACGGGGCATCCGCTGCATGACTTCCCAAGCTGTTCATGAAACGGATGCCCTCTTGGCTCAGCGGGACAAAACTCCGGCGTTTTGCCGCGTCATAGCAATTGACACGGCGGAAGGTTGCCTTTATAATCCGCCATCTTTCATTTTCAAAGGAGTCTTCCCGTGAAAAAAATACTGATTTTGACAGCGGTTCTCTTTCTCGTCGCCGGGTGTTCCTCTTTGCAAAAGCCTTCGGCGGAGGAAAAGTTCAAGAAAAGCTTTTCCAAAAATCCGTACGAAACCTTTTCGGAATCATCCGTGAAAGGCGTCTATGAAGTGTACAACGGCCGCCAGATCTACTATTACCTGCCCGAAGGCGACGTGATTCTTGTCGGCAACATGGTGACCGGCGACGGGCGCAATCTGACGCAGGAAAGCCACGCGAAAAGGATGACGGCGAAGCTCGCCAAACTGTCCCTGGAAAAAGCGGTCAAAATCGGCGACGGAAAAACGGTGATTGTCGAATTCATCGATCCGAACTGCTATTACTGCCGCCAGTCTTTCGACTTCTTTCAAAAGCGGAAGAAGGAGGTGACCCTGTATGCCTTTTTCTATCCCCTGTCCGAGGATTCAGCAAAAAAAATTCGGCACGTGGTGTGTTCCCAGGACAGGCCTGCGGCGTATGAGGACGTCCTGAGCGGCAAAATGGACGGCAATGCAAAGCTCAACCTCTGCGCGGACAAGGAGGCGCAGGATCTCCTGCAGGCGCATTCGGAAGCGGCGGCGAAAATCGGCGTCCGCGCGACGCCGCTGTTTTATGTGAAAGGCACGGTGGTTCCCGGATTTGATCAGCCGGCTCTTGAAAAACTCTTGAAAGAATAAAGGAGGATTTATGAAAAAAGTACTGGCGGTGGGAGTGAGCGGCATTTGTTTATGCGTCCTGTCGGCGGGGGCCGCGTGGGCCCAGCCCGCAGGCAAGGCGATCGTGGATCGGGCCTGCACGAAATGTCACGGCATTAAAAAGGTGGAAAGCGCCAAGAAAAACGCCGCCGAGTGGGAAGCGACGCTGGAGCGGATGATTAAAAAAGGCGCGCAGGTCAAAGCGGAGGAAAAGGAAGCGGTTTTGCAGTACCTCAAAACGTTGAATAAATAATACATGGCCCCGTCGAGCGGCCGGACCGCTCGACGGTTTAATAACCAGATTTGAAAAAGAGGTGAAATAATGAGAGGTTAAAATATGAATGTGAAATACTTTGCTCTGATCATTTTTTTTGTTTTCATCAGTTTCCCCTTTTATGCACAAGCCCAGGACATCAACAATAACGGATCGACGATACCGTTGATCTGCAAAGACGGAGTATTCGATATTAAGTTTCAAGAAGGCCGTTATTACAGAGTCGCTGTGCCATTTTATGGCTTTAAAAATTTTCTCAGGTATCCACTGGATTCATTTCCGACGCGTACAAAGGATCCTTTCCCTGCTGCGATCGTAAGCATTTCAGAAGATCCGCATGAATATTTCTGGCTGGTCCAAATCAAGCACTGGGAAGGCGACAATTCATTAGTACTGGACCTACATTCACCAAGTGGCTACGAACGAACCTTATCGTCGAATGAACCCGATTCAGGTTGTAATATTCCTTTTCAATCCGTTCAGGAAAGATTTGGCCAATGGAGAATCACACCCACACAACCGCTTAAACCAGGTATTTACGGCCTCTTTCGGTGGGCTAAAAATAATACAACCAAATCATTTTTATATGGTTTTGAAGTAGTTGATGGCGGATTGGCTAATGCAACAACTGAGCCCAACTCAGTTCTCCCTACAAAGGACCATTCAAACCTTTACAGCAATGTTCAAGGGATTCATTTAAAAAACGGTCAGTATGTTGCCGGGAAAATTGTCAACATTGAAAATGAGATTCTTTACATACGAACAAATGACAACAAAATATTGTCATTCCATTTTCTAAATGACGTGAAGAAATTTGCATATAAATAATTTTCGTAAAGGCCGGCACACGGCCGGCCTTTAGACGTTTTTTTATCTTACCTTGGCGCCCGTCTTGGGTTCGCGGTCGAATCCGATCAGCGCAAGCCCCGCCGGCGAATCCGTGGCGAGCAGCATGCCGTGCGATGCGACGCCCATCAGCTTGGCCGGCTTGAGGTTGGCCACGACGACGATGGACTTGCCGACCAGTTCCTCCGGCTTGTAATCCTTGCCGATGCCCGCAACAATCGTCCGCTCCTCGCCGAGATCGATTTTCAGCTTGACCAGCTTGTTGGACTTGGGAACCGCCTCGGCGGCGAGAATTTTCGCCACGCGCAAATCCACTTTTGAAAATTCGTCATAGTCGATTTCGGGCTTGAAATCGGGGTCCGGCTTCTTCGCTGGCGGGGGAGCTTCCTTTTCAGCGCTCACGCGCGGAAAAAGCGACTCGCCGCGGGAAAGGGCCGCGCCCGCCGGCAGAGGCTCGCCCCGGCGGATCACATCGAGATCGTATTTCTCCGCTGCCTCCAGTCCCAGCGAGCCCAGAATTTTTCCGGACGCCTGCGGCATGAAGGGCGAAATCAAGATGGCGACGGAACGCAGAACCTCCAGGAGACGGTACATGACGGCGGTCAGTTTATCGCGCCCGGCCGGATCTTTCGCGAGCGACCAGGGTTCGTTTTCGACGATGTATTTGTTGGCCGCGCCGACGAGTTCCCAGACGGCCATGAGCGCCTTGTGCAGCGCCATGTCGGCAAAGCAGGCTTCCACCTCCGCCACGGTCTTTTGCGCCAGCTCCGGCAGCCTGCCTTCCAGGCCCGCGTCGGGCCGGGCGGGAATTTTGCCGTCGCAGTACTTGATGGCCATGGTGACGGAACGGCTGACCAGATTGCCGAGGTCATTGGCCAGATCGGAGTTGAGTCTTGCGACAAACGCCTCTTCCGAGAAATTGGAATCGAGGCCGAACACCATGTCCCGCAGCAGAAAATAGCGGAAGGCGTCGAGGCCGTACTTGTCCTTCAGATCCAGCGGCCGGACGACGTTGCCCAGGCTCTTGGACATTTTACTCGAGTCGACGTTCCAGTAGCCGTGCACGTTGAGGCGCCGGTAGGGTTCGATGCCCGCCGCCTTGAGCATGGTCGGCCAGTAGATGCCGTGGGGCTTCAGAATGTCCTTGGCGATGAGGTGCTGGGCCTGGGGCCAGAATTTCTTGAAGTTTGGCCCGTCCGGATAACCGATAGCCGTGACGTAGTTGATGAGCGCGTCAAACCAGACGTAGGTGACGTACCGGTCGTCGAACGGCAGGGTGATCCCCCATTCCAGACGGGTCTTGGGCCGCGAGATGCAGAGGTCCTCCAGCGGCTCGCGCAGGAAAGCCAGCACCTCGTTGCGATAGCGCTCCGGCCGGATGAAATCCGGATGCTCCTGAATATAACCTACGAGCCAGTCCTGGTATTTGCTCATGCGGAAGAAATAGTTGCTCTCCTTGCGGTGTTCGGGAACGGTCTGGTGGTCGGGGCACTTGCCGTCCACCAGTTCCTTTTCCATGTAAAAGCGCTCGCAGCCCACGCAGTAAAATCCCTCGTAGGCGCCGAAGTAAATGTCGCCCGCATCGTAGACCTTCTGCAGGATATGGCGGACGGTTTCAACATGGTTGGCGTCGGTCGTCCGGATGAAGTAGTCGTTGGTGATGCAAAGCTCCGGCCAGAGGCTGCGAAACTGCGCGCTGACGCCGTCCGCGTATTGCTTGGGGCTGACATTCGCCTTCTGGGCGGCATCGGCGATTTTATCGCCGTGCTCGTCCGTGCCGGTGACGAAAAAGGTTTCCCGTCCGGCCATGCGGGCCCAGCGGGCCAGGACGTCGGCGACGATGGTCGTGTAGGCGTGGCCGATGTGCGGCGACGCGTTGACGTAGTAAATCGGCGTGGTGATATAAAAGGGTTTGGACATGATGATTTACGGCTCCTTGCGACTGTTTGCTTTTTTAATCGGTTCCCGCGGTCCGGATTTTTGCCGGGGCGGAGGCGGGGGGGCGCCGGCGGATTTATCCGCCTCGGGTTTCGGCGCTTTGGGGCCTTTGGGGCCTCCCGCGTATCCCTCGTGTTCAAAGGACAGGCAGCACATCAGCCGCCCGCATAATCCCGAAATTTTCTCCGGATTGAGGGACATGCTTTGCTCCTTGGCCATCTTCACGGTGACGCGGTCGAGGTTCTGCAGAATGCCCGCGCAGCAGACCGTCCGGCCGCAGATGCCGAGGCCCTTGACGATGCGGGCTTCCTGGCGCGCGCCGATCTGCTTGAGCTCGATGCGGGTTTTGAAGCGGGATACGAGGTCTTTGACCAGTTCGCGGAAATCCACGCGGTTGTCGGCGGTGAAGTAAAAGATCATTTTGGTTCTGTCGAAAAGGGACTCCACCGTGATCAGTTTCATGGGCAGGCCTCTTTCGGCGATCCTGGTCAGGCAGAATTTTCTTGCGTCTTCTTCCTGCAGGGCCAGGTCGGCCTTGACCCGCAGATCGTTTTCCGTGACCTTGCGCAGAACGCTTTTCAGGTTGGGCGGCGCCTGCGACGGTTCGCAGCGGTGAACGTCGGTGACGACCACGCCCAGGGCGACGCCGTTGTCCGTATCGACCAGGACCTGGTCGTCCTTGTGCAAAATCAGGTCGCCCGCGTCGAAATTGTAGATTCTGCCTTCTTTTTTGAATTTTACGCCGATGATGTTTGTTAACACAATTTGCCGCCTTGCCTTTTTACAGATGGAGCTTAAATGCCATCGCCTCCAATGTCAACGATTTGTTCACATTCATTTCAATTGTTTCATGGGCTTTGTCCACGAGGGCGATATTGTGCAACAGGTCTTCTCCGGTGAGGCGGGCCGCCAGCGCGGACACAAGCGGCAACGCATCCGCATTGATCGTCATGGAGGCGGCGGCCGTTTCCCGGAACACCAGGGCATCGCGGAAAAAAGACTTGAGGATGGCCAGTCCGCGGCGGATTTCCCTTTTGTCCTGTGCCAGAAAAGACGCAAGCGCGATAGGGCGAGGCAGCGCGCCCTGGTCTGCGTCGGAAAGAAGCCGGCCGAGCGCCTCGCGGAAGGCCATCGTCTCTTCCGAATTCAGCTCCAGCGCCCGGCCGATCGAGCCGCCCGACAGGGAGGCCAGCACGGCGGCGCGCGACGGCTCCTCCTTCTTTTGCTCGGTCAGAAACCGCGCCACGGTTTGCACGGAAAGCGGGCTGAAGCGCACATGGCGGCAGCGCGACAGGATGGTCTGCGGCAGCCAGTAGGGGCGGGCGGTGACCAGCAGGAGAATATTGTCGGCCGACGGCTCCTCCAGGGTCTTGAGCAGGGCGTTGGCCGCCTGTTCGTTCATTTTGTCCGCATCGTCGAGAATAAAGATGCGCCGGCGTCCCTCTAGGGGCTTGAAGGCCATTTGTTCCTGAATGCCGCGGACGGCGTCGATGCGGAGAAACTGCGCCTGCGTGGCCAGCAGATGAAGATCGGGATGGTGCCCTGAGGTCATTTTCCGGCAGGACGCACAGACGCCGCAGGCGTCGCTTCCGGCGGCGTCTGCGCAGTTAAGCGCCGCGGCGAAGGCCAGCGCCACGGTCTTCTTGCCGATGGCGTCGGGTCCGCTGAAAAGGTAGGAATGGGCGACGCGCCCCTGGGTCATCGTCTGCCTGAGCATGTCGATCTGCCGGGAATGCCCGTATATTTTCGCAAAGGACATGAATACCGCTCCCGAAACTTACCGCCGGTGTTGCATGAACGCCGCCACGTGCCGGCGGACGTCCGCGGCGATTTCATCGATCGTCCGGGCCGCGTCGACGACGCGGAAGCGTTCGGGCTCCCGGCGGGCCAGCGCAAGATACGCCGCGCGCACACGTTCGTGAAAGTCACGCTTCTCCTTTTCGAATCGGTCGGCAGACGACGGGTTCCCGTGCGTCGCGTCGCGTCGGTTAGCCCGCGCCAGGCCGGTTTCCGCCGGCAGATCGAACAGCAGCGTCAGATCCGGTTTCAGGCCGGGCGCCGAGTAGTCGTTGACGGTTTGGATGAAACGAGGATCCAGACCGCGGCCCGCCGCTTGGTAGGCGTAGGTCGCGTCGGAAAAGCGGTCGCATAATACGTATTTGCCGCAGGCCAGCGCCGGGCGGATAACGTCCCGGACGTGCTGGGCGCGTGCCGCGCAAAACAAAAAAAGCTCCGTTTCGGGGCACATGTCCGAGTGACCGCGGTGGAAAAGGATATCGCCGATTTTGCGTCCGAGCGGCGTGCCCGTCGGTTCCTGCGTCAGAACGACGGGAATGTTTTGCTCTGTCAGGTACTCGCCCAGCAGTTTCACCTGCGTGGACTTGCCTGCGCCTTCGCCTCCCTCAAACGTAATGAATGTGCTCATGGACGGGTTCTCCCGAGGTCCGGCTCTGACGGATGCGGGCAGAAACCTCGTTTTCCGGCCGGCCGTCTGAAAAAATGATCCGTTGCCGATGACAAGGATATTAAAAAAAGCGGGGGAAAGATCCGCCGGTAAGGCCGGACATTTCCCCAGCAGGATGTCTGAAACGGAAAGACTATTTTTCTTCTCCGGGAACGATCGCTTCCACCGGACACTGATCGCAGCAGGCGCCGCAGTCCGTGCACAGCTTGGGATCGATCACATACTTGTCCTCGCCCTCGGAAATGGCTTCCACAGGACATTCATCCTCGCATGAGCCGCAGGCAATGCATTCGTCTGTAATCACATAAGCCATGTTTTTAACACTCTCCTTTTTACAAAAATTTTTACGCGTTGGCCGGCCGGGGCCGGCGTTTAAACAGCCACGACCTCCCGAACGGCAGGCACCTGCTGTTTGATGATTTTCTCGATGCCCATTTTCAGGGTCATCTGCGCCATCGGGCAGCCGTGGCAGGCGCCCGTCAGCTTGACTTTAACCACACCGTCCGGCGTCACGTCCACCAGTTCCACGTCCCCGCCGTCCGCCTGCAAACCGGGCCTTACCTTGTCGATCGCTTTTTGTACGTCTTCTTTCATAAAGGGTCTCCCAGAGTCTAAGGTTTCGTTTCAGCCGTCAATGCGGCATTTCCTCCACCATCTCCTTGACGACGGAGCGGGCGACATCGGCGAGATCCGGTTTGATCAGGATGTACGTTTTGCCCAGGTGGTGACCCGCCTTCCACATGGTTTTTCCGGTGGCCGTGTCAATCAGCTTGAGGCCGACGCTGACCTTGGCCAGTTTATCATCTTTTTCGACGGTGTAATTCCAGAAGTCCACGGCAACCAGCAGCAAACCGTCGGTCTTGGTGAGTTCGCCGATTTTCCGGCAGAGCAGGGGATCCGAATAGTTGAGCGTCTGCAGCTTGGAAAGATATTCCGTCGTCGCCCTGCGGAGCTCGTCGTTGGCCTGGATCTGGCGGTTTAAGCTGGGCGTATCGATCACGTCGGTAAACCATTTCGTATCGATCAGCACGCCCGGCACGATCTGTTCAATGTGGGCGCGCGCCTCTTCGTAGGTTCCGACGTCCGCGGGAAACACGGCGATCCGCTTCGGATGGTAATCCTTCGCCGCCGGATCGAGCTGAGAAAAGCGCAAACCGCCGCAGGCCGCGAGGCTCAAAACGGCCACAGCCAGAATGAATCGAGGCAGGTATTTTCTCATCATGATATCGTACTCCTTCTCTCGAGCGTTGTCTGTTATACGCGCCAGACGACCAGCCAGCCCAGAACAGCAAAACCGGCAATGATATAGCTTGTTTCCAGGAGGCCTTCCACAACCGCCCCCGAAAGCCCCGCCCTTCTATCACAAAGTCTGAAACAAATCCATATATATAATATACATGACGCCAGGAAGTAACCGAGCGCGGAACTCCATCCGGCCGGATGGGCTGCAAGCAAAATAATCAATGATATTAAAAGAATCGCTTTTAACACGCCTTGCGTCTTTTCCTTGCCGATCATCACGGGAATCGTCTCGCGCCCCAGGAGTTTGTCGCTTTGGATATCCAGAATATCGGACATGGCCGAACGGGTGAAAACCAGGGCGAAGGTGAAGAGAAAAGCGACCGCCATGCCGGGGCTCAGACTCCCGCCGCCTTGCAGGGCGGGCAAAACGGCCGTCACGATGCCCCAGGCCGCCGCCGTGAAAAAGTTTTTGGATCCCGGAATGTCGCGGAGCCGCTGGAAGCGGCGGTTTCCCGGCATGATTTTCATGTTGTACAGCCCTCCGGCCAGGGACATGAAGAAAAGCACGACGAAAGAAAGCCAGTGACTGGCCAGCGACAAAACGAGAGCGATACACAAAGAGACGACGGCTGCCACGGCGTAAATCTTTTCGTGCCGGAGATAGGACTGCTCCCGGAAAGAGCCGATCATCCGCGACTGCTTGCCTGCGGTCAGGCGGTTGAGCACATGCATGGCGAAAACAAAGAAAGCCGCCGTGGCCACCGGTGGCGCCGATGCCGGGATTTCTTGCAAAAACAGGCCCGCCAGCGCCAGGCAGGCGGCGCCGGCGGCGGAGTAGACGTCGGTTCTGACCGCCCAGAGCCAGGCTTTGAGCAGCAGTCCCAGTCGGGGAAAGGGGCTGGGGTGGACCTCCGCGATCCTGTCCATGACCTGGTCGATGATCCAGTTGGGAGTGGAGGCGCCGGCGGAGACGCCGATGTTGCGAAAGGTCATTAAATCCGCATCTCGGATTTCGTCCGCTGTTTCAATGTGGTACGTCGGCGCGTCCTGCTTGCGGGACAGGTCCGCCAGTCGGCAGGTGTTGGCGCTGTTTTTTCCTCCGACCACGAAAATGGCGTCCATATCCCTGGCCAGACTGATGATTTCCTCCTGTCTTTTTTCCGTGGAGGAGCAGATCGTTTCGAAGACGACCGCCTGCGGAATCTTTTTCCGGATTTTTTCAATGATCCGCCGGTAATGCTCCGTGTCCTGGGTGGTTTGCGCGACAAGACAGACCTTTTCCAGGGCCGGCAGTTTTTCCGCGTCTTCGATGGTCGCCACGACCGTGCCGCATCCCCCGGCATAGCCCAGCAAACCGTCCACTTCCGGATGCTCGCGGTCGCCCGCGATGACGACCGTGTAGCCCAGCGCCGAATGCTTCTTGATGATCGCCTGGACATAGCCCACTTTGGGGCAGGTGGCGTCAATGATTTTGACGCCGCTTTCCTTGATTTTTTTTCTTTCTGCGGGGGCGATGCCGTGCGCCCGGATGATCAGCACCGCCTGACGCCGGTCGGGAATTTCGTCGATGCTGCCGACGGCGGTGATGCCGCGGCGCGTCAGAACCTCGATGGTCTGCGGATTGTGGATCAGCGGCCCGTACGTGTAAATGCGCCGGCCCTTCTCGCGCTGGGCGACCTCCAGGACCGTGTCCACCGCGCGGCGGACGCCCATGCAGAATCCGGCTGTCTTGGCGAGTTTAATTTCCATTGCTTCGGGTCTTTTGCGCCAGTATGAAAAATTCCCTGTTGCCCGCCGGCCCCAAAAGAGGAGACGCGCAGGTGCCCGCCACCGTAAGAGAAGCCGCCTCGAAAAACCTCCGGATTTCCTGGATCACCCGTTCGTGAACCGACCCGTCGTCCACCACGCCGTTTTTGCCGACCTCTTCCCGAGCCGCCTCGAACTGCGGTTTGATGAGCGCGAGAATCCGGCCGTTCTCGGCCAGCAGCGGCAGCACGGCGGGAACGACGGTTTTAAGGGAAATAAAGGAAACGTCGATGACCGCCAGATCCGGCTTTTCCGCCAGATCCGCTCCGTCGTAATGGCGGATGTTGGTGCGTTCCAGGACGACCACGCGCGGATCTTCCCGCAGCTTCCAGGCCAGCTGGCCATAGCCGACATCCACGGCATACACTTTTTTCGCGCCCGCCTGAAGCAGGCAGTCGGTGAAGCCGCCGGTGGACGCTCCGACGTCGAGAACGACCAGCCCTGCGACCTCAAGCGCAAAAAAATCGAGGGCGCCTTGCAGCTTCAGACCGCCGCGGCTGACAAAGGGAGAGACTTCTCCTTTGACGGTCACAGCCGCGTCGGCCGCAACCAGCGCGCCGGCCTTATCCACCCGGGTCGAATCCAGCAGGACCACTCCGGACAAAATGAGCGCGCGCGCCTTTTCCGGCGACGGAGCGAGGCCCCGCTCCATGAGCAGCGCATCAAGACGGATTTTTCTGGCTTTGGGCGGCTTCATTTTTTCTTCTTTCCGTCTTAAAGTCCGGCGTAGGCTTTTCGGACGGCATCGTCTCCGTAGATCCTCTCCAGGCGCCGGATGATGAAGTGCCCCCGGGCCATGTTCTGAAAGTGATCCATGAAAATCGCATTGACGAGCGCGCCGCCGGCCGCTCCGATGACGGGAACGGCGGATGCGGCCGCCTTTTGTGATACGGTGACGCCGAACCGCGACGCGACGGTGGCGAACAGGCGCACCAGGACCGGCGCTCCCTCTTCGGCGAGCCCCTTTTCCAGCAGGTATTTTGCCGCTTCCGACACCTGTTGGGCAAGCACTGTTCGAATCGCATAGTAGCCGCTCTCGGCGGCATTGTCCCCTTCCGAGCGGCCGCCCAGGGCAAAGACTTCCAGGCAGGCCAGTTGCGTATCGACGGTTCGAATATTTTCGCCTTCGCTTCTGGCGATATCGGCAATTGCGCGCAGCATGATTACGGTGGTCACCGGCAGCTCGACGGCCAGGGCCGGCAGGCCGAAAGCGCCTCCGATGCCGCCCGAAGTTGCGGCGAGCCATTTGTGGAGCGATTTTTTCGGTCTCCCCCTGTCCGCCGAATCCATTGTCCGGAGGGCGACAGTGAGGGCCTGCCCCAGAGATTTCCGTGTGATCTCCTGCACGGTCTTCGACCATTTTTCCGGCAGATAGGCGAAGGCTTTTTCGAAAGGCATGCCGATCACGCTGGTGAGCCTGGCGGCCAGGCCCGGGTTTTCCAGCAGAAGTTTCGCGTTAAGCAGATCGTCGAGATCTTCGGGTGTCATGGCATCCGCCCTTCCTCTCCCAAACGTGCACGGAATGAATCTTCCGCGTCAGCGCCGCAGCATTTCCCCGGCCGCGGCCAGGATGCCTGCCTCGTCGATTCCGTGGATCGCGCGCAGCTCGGCTTGCGTCGCATGTTCGACAAACCGATCCCGGATGCCCAGCCGGCGGACCTGCACTCCCGCGACGCCGTTTTCGGCGAAAAGCTCCAGAACGGCGCTGCCGAATCCGCCGGCCAGCACATTCTCTTCAACGGTGAGCATTTTGTCCGTTGCGGCGGCCGTTGCCAGGAGCAGTTCCGCGTCGAGGGGCTTGATGAAGCGGGCATTGATCACCCGGACGCCGATCCCCTCTTCCGCCAGGCGGCGGGCGGCCGCAAGAGCCGGATGAACGGTCGCTCCCAGCGCGACAATGGCCAGATCGGTTCCGTCGTGCAGCACTTCGCCCTGCCCGATCGGCAGGACGGCCGTTTCTTCGTCCAGGGGAACGCCCACGCCTTTGCCGCGCGGGTAACGGATGGAGACGGGCGAAGCAGAGCAAAGAGCGGTTTTCAGCATGTGCCTGAGCTCGTTTTCATCCTTCGGGGCCATCATGATCAGGCCGGGAAGATTCCGCAGGTAAGAATAGTCGAAAAGCCCCTGGTGCGTCGAGCCGTCTTCGCCGACGATGCCGGCGCGGTCGACGGCAAAGACCACCGGGAGCTGCTGCAGGCAGACATCGTGCAATATCTGGTCGTACGCGCGCTGCAGGAATGTGGAATAAACGGCCACGACAGGCCGGAGGCCTTCTGCGGCCAACCCGGCGGCAAAGGTGACCGCCAGCTGTTCGGCGATGCCCACGTCGTAAAACCGTTGCGGAAAGGTTTCCCGGAATTTATCGAGCCCCGTCCCCTCGCACATGGCGGCGGTGACGGCGACGATCCGGGAATCGCCGGCGGCGAGCTCGACGAGGGTCCTGCCGAAAATTTCCGTGTAGGACGGCGTCTTGTTGGCCGAGGGAAGCGTCTGTCCCGTTTCGACGTCGAACGGAGCGATGCCGTGATACGTCGGCGAATTGTCTTCGGCGAATTTGTAGCCTTTTCCCTTCTGGGTGACGACGTGGACGAGCACCGGCCCTTCCAGGTTGCGGACGTTTTCAAAATTCTTGATCAGGTAGTCCAGGCGGTGGCCTTCCAGCGGCCCGACATAGGTAAAACCGAGCTCTTCAAAAAGGGCGCCGGGCACGACGAAGGTTTTGACCGACTCCTCGATCTGCTTGGAAAACTTGAAAATCTGTTCGCCGATGCTCGGAATGCTTTTGAGGAAACTCTTCAGCTCGCCTTTGAATTTGGTGACGCGGTCGCCGGTCATGATCCGGTTCAGGTAAGACGACAGGGCGCCTACGTTGGGGGAAATGGACATTTCATTGTCGTTTAAAACGATGATCAGATTCTTGCTGCGGTCGCCCGACCAGTTGAGCGCTTCGAAGGCGATGCCGGTGGTCATGGAGCCGTCGCCGATGACGGCGATCATTTTGTTTTGGCCGCCCCGGAGCGACTGGGCTTCGGCAAACGCCGCCGCCGCAGCGATGGAAGTGCCGCTGTGTCCCACGCTGAAAGCGTCGTACAGGCTTTCTTCGCGTTTGGGAAAACCGCTGAGGCCGCCCAGGCGCCGGAGTGTGGGAAACTTTTCTTTGCGGCCGGTGAGAATTTTGTGCGCGTAGGACTGATGGCCGACGTCCCAGATCAGCTTGTCCTGGGGCGTGTTGAAGACATAGTGCAGCGCCAGCGTGAGTTCAACGACCCCCAGCGACGAGGCCAGGTGGCCGCCGGTGGTCGCGACCGTGTTAATGATCAGGCTGCGGATTTCTCCGGCCAGCGTGTTGAGCTCGGCCACGCTCAGGCCGCGGATGTCCGCGGGGACGTTGACTTTCGGAAGGACGCTGTAATCGACGGTTTCAAGCGGTTTCATTTTGGTGTGTCAACTTTCAGGATTTTCTTTCCATGATGTAGCGGGCGATCACACGCAGCGGCAGGGCGCGCGCATCGAACGCCGCGAGGGCGGCTACGGCTGCTTCCACATGCTCGGCCAGCCTGGCCTTGGCCGCGTCCAGCCCCAAAAGCGACGGATAGGTGACTTTGCCGTGGGCGGCGTCGCTGCCCGTTTTCTTGCCCATGAGCCGGCTGTCGCCTTCCACGTTCAGAATGTCGTCGGCGATTTGGAAGGCAATGCCGATGCGGCTTGCGTACTGGGTGAGCGCGGAGAGCTTTTCTTCGCCGGCCCCGGCCAGAATCGCGCCGGTTCTTACCGACGCGATGATCAGGGCGCCGGTCTTGCGCCGGTGGATTTCCACAAGCCCCTCGACATCCGGCGGAATTTTTTCGGCGCGGATATCGAGCG
>JAAYDW010000001.1 GCA_012729055.1 Deltaproteobacteria bacterium | reverse complement strand
TAATTTTGTTTCCCATACCGGCAAGGGCGTTTCCGGCGAGATTGACGGCAAAAAGGTATTGCTTGGCAATAGTTCGTTGTTGGAAGATTTCAAGATTGACACCGGTCCTTTGGCTGAGCATGCCCGGACGATGAGGTCCGAAGGACAGACGGTCATGTTTGTGGGGATTGACGGAGAAATTGCTGGAATGCTTGCGGTTGCCGATCCGATCAAAGAGACCACGTCCGAGGCAATCAACCAACTGCATGCCGAAGGCATCCGGATTGTGATGTTGAGCGGTGATAACAAGATAACGGCCCAGGCCGTTGCGAAAAAGCTTAATCTGGACGAAGTGGCAGCCGAGGTTCTGCCGGATCAAAAGGCAACAGCGATTAAAAAGTTTCAACAGGGCGGGTATGTTGTTGCCATGGCCGGTGACGGGATCAATGATGCCCCCGCCCTGGCCCAGGCGCAAGTGGGCATCGCTATGGGAACGGGCACGGATGTGGCCATGGAAAGCGCCGGTGTTACCCTGGTGAAGGGCGACCTCACCGGCATCGTCCGCGCGAGGCGTTTGAGCAGCGCCACAATAGCCAATATCAAGCAAAACCTGTTCTTTGCCTTTATTTACAACGCCATCGGCGTACCTATCGCAGCGGGCATCCTTTATCCCAACTTTGGCATTCTTCTCAGCCCGATCATTGCGGCGGCGGCCATGAGCCTTTCCTCCGTTTCTGTGGTCGGAAATGCCCTCAGGCTGAGGAGAGTAAAAATTTAAAAAGGATGTATACCATGATAGGTAACGATGGAATTAAAATAATCAATATATTAAAGACATAGAGTGGCATGGCGACCGATCTGAAAGAGGGCATCATGCATGGTGCCGTAAAGAGAATCCGTCCCAAGATCATGACAGTGAGAGTTATCCTGACCGGTCTGATCCTGATCATGTTCAGCCATGGCCGGGCGTGGACATGATGAAACGCATTGCCGTCCCCATGATTGACGGCCTTATAATATCAACAATCCTGGAGTTGATAATTTATCCGGCAATCTACATGATCTGGCGTGGCCGATAGTTAAAGAAAGATTAAAGGTTTATCTAAATGAATATTTGTATGTTGATATCATCACTGGACAAGGGATGATAAATTAAAAATGGAGGTGACAACATGTGGAAGGAATTAATGACAATGCCGCATGTGATATTCGGCGTGTTCGGGATTCTCTTTGCCCTCTGGGTTGCCGTGGAAGCAGCAAATAGCAGCGAGGCGAATCAACGCCGGTTGAAACTGGCAAGTATCGGGACAACGCTATTCCTTTGGCTCACCTATCTGATCGGGGGTTGGTGGTATGTCGTCTATTATGGCGCCGCCGTCAGTAACAGCGATAAATCAATCATCCTGGCCGGACCATGGAAGTGGTCCCATTCTTTTTTCATGGAGACCAAAGAGCATATATTCTTCATGTTGCTCTTCCTGAGCATTCTGCTTCCTATCGTCACTTTCCGTAACCAGATTTTTAAAGACACGAAAGTCAGAAATCTGACAATCGTGATCGCATTAACGATCGTTGTTCTGGGACTGGGCATGGAAGGTTTTGGCGCAATGATCAGCAAAGGTATCAAAATGAGCCTGATGGGAGGGAAATAACATGGGAAAGCGACTTGAAAATCAACCATGGGACAAGTTTTCTGTAGGATTCGGGTTATCGTTTCTCATCGCAAGCATTTTTAACGGACTGCTGATCATTGCGAAAGAATCCTATGACCCTTTGAAGAGTTGGATGAAATCCCTTTCCGGCCATCACTGGATTACACATGGGATTTTTGTTATCGTCTTGTTTATCTTTTTGGGATATATTTTTTCCAGAACCGACATAGACAAAAAAATCGATGCGGACAAAATATCCTTTCTAGTCATTGTCGGAACGATAATGGGCGGATTAATCATTGTTGGATTCTTCTTCAAGCATTTGTTTGAATAGACCGACTCCTTCAGTGGTGTAATAACCTCGACCATTCTTGAGCTGTTTATTTATCCGGCAATGTATTATGATCTGGGTGGAGAAAAAGTGACAGAAGATTGTAATGTAGATACCATTTTAAATAGTATTGGGGAGACACTTAAGTTTTTGTGTTACTGCTCAATGCGTCCGTAATTTCCTGCCCGTGGCATGAAGCATCTTTATGGTTTTGAAGTGGTTATCGTCACTCCAATCACGAATCAGAAATTGTGGACTTGTAGGTGAAACTATTGTCAGTAAGACTTGATTGGACACTGTATGTCAAGTCGAGTGGTCGGGACAGATAATCCGCCACGATTCATAATGGTGTCTGCATCCCCCTGGCTGCAAGCTTTGCTTTTGCAACTTGAACGGGGTTAGTATTGACTTTCTCTTTGGAAGAGAGTAATTCGCTAACAGGTTCGACGTGAAGCGTGTCGGAAGGCACGCCACCACCCTGAGTGAGCGGCCCTTGCGGTATCGGGTTCGCAGGATCGGGCTTGGAAACCCCACGTTGAGCCTTTTTTGGCCCTTAAACCAACGGATTTAGAAACCTTCCTCTATCACAAAAACAGCGTCCCTGCTGGGTTCTGCCCATGTACAATGGCTTAGAAGCGTATGGACAAGGCCGCCAATCGCCATAACAGCGGGATTGCCGCGCAAAAATCTCCGCACATGCTGGCGCAGTATTTTATTGTGACCCCAGAAAAAACGGTTCTGGGCAAATGCGCCATGAAACGATTGACAATAATTCTCAAATGCGGACGGATCATAAAAGTCGTAAGGCGGAATAATCAGAACCGCTGCGTTCTCACCGCTTTTGGAGATAAGCCTTTCATTGAGCAGGGCCAGCGGCGTAACGAATTTGTCCGGATCACCCCACCACCCTTGGAGTAATCCCGGATGCAAACCAAAGCCGTATTCCTCCCGAAGCGAAAGGATCAACTTCAATAGCCCTGGAACATCCCGGCTTTCTCCCTCTGCAAGTAATTGAAACGGGGCATCCTGAATCATTTTTGCTTCATCTTTCGGTTTCACAACCCCAACAACGGCCGCATAGCCCGGCATTGCCTTTGCAGCTTGCACGGAAACTTCCGTTGGCCAGCCAATACAGCCTAATAGATCATAATAACATTGACCGTTTTCCGTGTTTTCGTACCAGAACGGCTTTTCGACTATCGCTTGGTTCGTGATGTGCGCTTGATCAATCCGCGCCTGTCGCAATTCCCACGCCTGTGGGTGAACAACTTTTCTAATTTTAGTCATCTGGAAACTCCTTGAAGGTAAGTCCGCCGAAAAAAGAATCGTCGGAGTAAAAAGTTAAACACAAGGCATCGGCACGGTCCGGGGATCGTTTCAAAAGTTCCCGCATTGTAGCCTTTGCCATTACACGTATTTTTCCACGCTCAACTGAATAGGTGGGCGTTAAAAGCTCTTCAATCAACATCTCATCCGGCGGCAACATAGCCGAAGGATCGGTTCTTAACCATTCCCTGGCGGACCACCAAAGCTGATCGCGCAAAATATAAAACTCACCGATTTCGGTGCGCTGCGTAGGTGACGAAGCGACTTTAACCGGGACCGCAACACACTCCTGTCTTTGCATAGCAGGCGAGACACCAGCGCCAACGCCCGTGGCATCAACGTTGACACCTGAAGCATCCCTTGATTGATATTCGATGACGGCACGATCTGAAGTAGCTATGACATCCAGCCCACCCCAGGAAAGCAATCTTTCCACGAATCCACCATAACGAAAGCAAAGGACGTTTGAGTCGGTTCCAAATTCGCCAACATCAAGACCGGCAATGGCACAGGTCCCCACAGGCGGAATTTCCCCGTGCATGGAAACGTATGCATCCCAGCGTGAACGTGCTCCCGAAACCCATTCGTTTGAAATAAGCTGATTTGTGCCTTGTGCCGGATATTCGCCCAAAACCATATAAGAGAAAGCCGGTTCCATGATTTTATAGGATCCGGCCTTCAACGGCGGATATTCCACACCACTTTGACTTCTGGCTGTCTGACCAATCAGGCAGGGCGGCAATTCAAAGCATCCGAGGTCGATGGCCTCGCCACTTGCCAATGGCCTGCACCATTGGTTGATACGGCGGATGGTGGTTTCTCTGGTCACGGCACCCGGAATTTGGTCTTTACCTGTAACGACATTCGGATGATTGAAGGCGGACAGCTTAACTATGTTTGCACGTCCATCTCTCTCCATATGATGCACTTCACCGGATTGATGGCGCGGGTTAAACATGATCAGAAGTCTTGCATGGCCACCGGACATACATGATTCGATGCCCCTGTAAACCTCGTCGGTGACCGCGTCGCCTTCATCGATGATGAACAGAAGATAAGGGGCGTGTTTTCCCGAAAACTTGGCTTCTCTCTGCGATTCGGACCCTGACATAGGTATTGTTACGCCTGTAACAAAAGACTTTGCAGAATGCGAAATATGAAGATTTATAACGGTATCCGGTTTGAATAGCTCGTGGTGTTTTTCTATTACTGAACCGATTTCGCCCCAAAGTAGTTTCCGTAAATTACTTTCCGGCGGCGCAGCGGCTGTGTATACTTGACTATCTGGAAATACTTTATAAAACCACACGGCCACTCTGGCCGCTGCATGGGTTTTGCCCGTTGCGTTCGCACTCCTGGCCACGGTAACCGGATAATCCCTGACGGACTCCATCAAGGTTTTGACGTCTTCCGTAAATTCATCACCCAAAACATTCTGCCCGAAACCAACCGGATCATTTTGATAGCGCTGATAATCCGCTTCAGTCTTGAATTGAATATTAATGGATTTCAACAGATTGTCGTATAGCTCGGCCTTCTTTAAGTCGGCTGATAATGCTGTCCCGTACATCCGGACTCACCTCTCCGATAATGGTTAAGACTTCTTTTTGGAATTCTGCGATGGCCTGAAGATCATGCAGTGCCTTGAAGACATCGAGCTGTAGGGCTAACTGCCCCCGAATCTCGGCCATGGCCTTGAGGGCCAATTCACGAGGGTCTTTAAGACGGAACTCTGTGATTTCCTCTTCCGATCCCCGCACTTTAACTTTTCGGACTTGTGACTCTAATATTTGAAGGGCTTCTTTATCGCCCCGATTCCAGCGCATAAGCAGGTCAAGAAGTTCATTCGCGTAACCATTGATTTTTTGAAGTTGCTCGACGGCATTCAGATTTTTCTCAACGACCTGGTGGGCCCGCTCTAAAGAGACATTCTTAACAACAGCGATATTGAGCTCTTTCTTGGCTTTGGAGATTGCGCCCTCGGTTACCCCAAAAAATTGAGCAATTTCCTTCTGTGATTTACCAGCGGTAAGCATATGATTTAACTTCACTCTATCTATTTTTATGCTAGGCATTTAGTAAACTCCGTTTCACATTGGTTAAGTACTTTCCATTACCTTTTCGCCCCTGATATTTCATAAAAGCGGGAATATTCGCTTTATCGACATGCTTTTTTTTGTCATTTGTACCAGCCCCCCTGAGCCACGAACTTATGACCTTGATGCACCTCAAAATTGATCTTGTTTAAAGAGGGCAGGGTGTCTGCTTCTCTGAACCTGTTTTTCACGACCTCGATTTTCCCCCAATCAAGAGCAAGGGCCAATGTCGCGGCCTTGATCGAATAGATTCCGCCAGTGCCCATTGTTGCCCCTGGTTTCTTTTGAATAGCGATAAGGACACTACCTTTATTGAGTCGCCTAATAATGGCGCTAATTACTCCATGGATGTTATAGGGTTTGTCGCCTTCGGGTTCCAGATAATCAATGACATTGAAGGCGTCCGGCTGTATTTTGTCGGCAATATTATTGAAATCCCAATTGTCGATGACCTTCATGTTTTTTGCCCAATCGGACATCGGAATCGGGAAGTATGACAATTTCATTTTGAGTGCTTCTGGTCCCATTTCGCTGTTGAAATAGAAGATAGGAAATTTCCCCATATTTTCAACAATGGAATTGAAACAGAAAAGGGTTTTACCCATTCCACTGACACCAGCAATAACGATGGCAGCCTTCGGAAAAAATTTTGTTTTGCTCTGAAGGTTTAAGGGAAGGCGAAGGTCAATAGAATTTTCCAAGTCAGCGTTGGCGAAGTCCATGAATTCAATGCTTTTGTCAATACGGCGGTAACAGCCCCGGCGGTTTCCATGCTTTTCAAGGATAGGATCAGGTTCATCACAAAGGCGAAGCAAAGCCATATTCGCCGATTTCATCTCTTCTTTTGTGGTCAGTTGTAGCTCTTTGTGGTTAGTTGTGGTCTCGAAGTAGCCACTTGTGGTTTCAACCCACTCGCGTACCTCTGCGGCAATGTTTCTTTCCCGACGGTCTGCCCTCTGTAAGGCGCTCTTTATCTTTGCATCAATCCACTTCGGATCAGGTTTTTCACCCCATGAAATGATAAGCTTTTCAAGGACTTGAAAAATGTTTTCGGCAAGCATGCCACCTTTTACAAGGGCATTTGCGACACTGAATAGGCTATCGTCGCGGTTCCCGTATTCAAACATTTTGTGGTCTTTGTGGTCTTGTGTGGTCTCTTGTGGTCTCTCTTTTGATTTGCCTATATATATAAATATATTTTTTAATATAGAATCAGGCACCTGGCCCAGTGCGACATCATTCAGGCTTAAACCGTCCAGCCATTCATAACCCTTGCCCTCTGTATTGATGCTGGGCGCTGCGATAATGTACCCGCCCGTGGTGCGGACATCGACGTCCGGCATGACTTTGGCCCTGTTCGCTACTCTGTAATGTGATGCGAAGAGAAACCAGAGGTGCCAGCCCCTCGGAGTTTTGGCAACTGGACAAAGGAAAGAATCGGGCAGTAACGCTTGGATTTTTTCGTAAGCCTCTTTGTTGTCGCAGTCGATAACGAAGATCCCGGAAATTTCGCCGGTGACGATCCCGATCATGGCCCTGGGCCACTTCGCCCACCATGATTTTATTTCATCCGGCGTAGCCCGGCGCGTTTGGTATGGGGTCCAGGCGACATAGGATTTCTTTTTCGATTCTTCGTCAACGTCCGGCTTTACGGGAATGACGGAAAATCCGCGTTCGGCATATTCTAGGGCAGCTTGTAGGGTATTATTGTGCATAGATCTCACCTCGATAAATAACATCTCCGCTGTCCAGTTCTGCCCGGATGATCTTCTCGACTCTATCGGGCGTATCTGGTTGTCCCTGGCATCTCGAACAGAGGCAGTAACGGAAGAAACGTGATTTGCCGATTGGTGCCCCCCATGCCGCTTGATTTTCCGGCGTGAAGATTCCGATAATCGCGGGAGGTGCGCCACATACAAGACAGAGGTCGCCCGGTCGGGGTTTTGTCATTTCTTCAATCTTCATCTTTGCACCCCTCGATCAAAGTTTGCAGACAGTCGATTTCCCGTGAGAGCCGCCGGTCAAACTCTGGACAGATTATTCTTTCGCGCCGATGAAGGAATAAACGAAGAATAAATCTTTCCAACGCATCAATAAAACGGATCATCAATTTGTGCTTATTATCCATCATGATGTTTGCCTCCGTCTCAAAAATTTTTGAATCCAGCCGAAATGTTGGGGTTTGAAAAGACGATCCAGGGCGCATTCAAGCGTAGCCTGTTCTTTTTCACTCCAAGCATTTAAGAGGATTGCCTTCAGGCAACCTGATCCTGTGAATTCAAATTGAGCTGTAAGTTTATTTTCCGTCATGGCCGCACCTCCCCATTCACCAAAGCGCGAATATCTTCGGATTTCCAGCAAGTTGTCCTTTCGCCCAATTTTAATGGTTTCGGAAATTTGCCGCTGCGCACACCTTGCCACCATGAAGAACGCGAAACAGGTATGAAGCGCAGCACCTGTTTAAGCCGTAACAGTCCAGTTTGAGGTAGTTCCTGTATTTCAGGTATTTTGGAATCTCTTGTCATTTTGTGTCCTCCCTTAAAGTGTTTTTTCCTTCTGGGAGGCATGCCTTACTTTATGAGTAAGACATCTTACTTTGTGGGTATGATGATATAAGATTGATGTAAGATGAAAACAAAAAAGCCATTACAATCAATATATTGCAATGGCTTTGTGTGAAATTCGATTATTTTAAATATTTTTTATTCTATAGTGATTTCCCAAGCCAGCGTACCAACATGACGCAAGCCAAAAGCGCCGTCAACCTTGATGTTCTGTTCTAGATAATTGGCGAGATTTTTCATTCCGGCTTTTCTGATAGCGGTATAAGCATCGTTCAGACGCTGCTTGATGTTGCTTTGGGCTTTTTTTGCATTTGGTTCTGCAAAAGTTTTTTCTTTCATAGCAATCTCTATTTTGCTCATCTCTTCTTCAATTTCCGCTTTTTCTATATTTGCATCAGGCGGCCTTATATGTTCCTGAAGGTCTTCTATTTCCGAAAGTCTAGCTCTTAGTTGATTATATCTATTTAGGTATTCTGTTTGTGTCTTTGATGTATTGATGGGTTGTGCCGCTTGACCTAAACTCAAACCTTCGTCCATTGCTGCATCTTCTGAAACAATATTTCCTCGGCCTTTACTGGATACCATTTGAGCAAGTACTATACATGACACACTTTCACCAGGCTTTTGACGCAAGATTTCCGCAATATATGAGAACCCGTCATAGTGTTTTATCGAAGCCTGCTTCCCCTCATGCCCAATACGCCATATGTCACGGCTTTCTTTGTGAAAGAAATTGACCAGAGGTGGCGTGGTTTGTGTGTTTCCCAGTTCTGGTTGCTTTTCTATGGTCGTTTCTGGTTGTTCTTGCAAGACAGAGGGGTGAGATGATTTCTGCATGTTTATGCCGTGGGTTTGCTCGTATTCTTCAACATCTTGAGCCTTAAATATAAATCCAAGGGCTGTTACAATAGCAGCATTGCGCTTTCTGTCCTCGTCCGGTAGGGTGAAATGGAATGCTTTACAACCTTCTGGAATGATGGGAGTGTCCTCGGGCTGTTTTTCATAGTTGCATTTAGCCTCCCTCTTTATTTCGTCGTCTGTCCTCTTGGTGCGTTCAGTTCCAACACTCCTGCTCTTTGTAAGGATTCTTCCGGTCTCACGCGTTCCTTCTTTGAGATATTCCAAGCGTTCAAGCTCTTCCAGAGAATGTTTCCTTCTTTTTTTAAGATTATCTTCATCTACGATCCTCTTGTATGTGCCAGGTGCGTAAGCCTGTAATCCATTTTTCAGAAGATCAAATATTTCAATGTCAAGTAAGTTAAATCTTGTTACTACCTGTCGTCCGGCATACTCTCCGGGGTTAGTTACTGCCTGTGTCAACCATGAATAATTTCCCATTGCTTCCCTCTCAAAGCACCCCATGATTAATCAGGAAAGCGGGAAGGGGTCCTCCCGCTTGTCGGCTGGCCTGCCTATTCCTGAATTGTGATTTTATACCTCTTTGGTTTTGAATGGTAAAACTTTTGCCCCGTGCTTCAATCCGTCCAAATAATCCGCCCACTGCTGCATCATCTTCCGCCGTTCGGGTAAGTGAGATGTCCTGTTGTAGGCTCTGCCCAGAGGGTCAAGGACACGGTGCGCCAATTGTGCCTCGATAAGATCAACCCGGACTTGCAAAACTTCGTCTAATATAGTTCGCGCCATCGCCCGGAAACCATGTGGTGTCATTTGCTCTGCCGTGTAGCCCATATTCCGAAGAGCGGCTAAAATCGCATTATTGCTCATCGGATTGTTCGATGTTCTTCCGTGAAACACATAAGTCCCATTACCTGTAAGCGGCTTTATTTCGTTTAGTATTTCAATAGATTGTGTTGATAGAGGAACAATGTGTGGCTGTCGGAGTTTCATCTTGTGCGCCGGTATATGCCATTCGGCATTCTCAAGGTCGAGTTCGTCCCACTCCATGTGGCGAAGCTCGCCAGGCCTGACAAATACAAGCGGGGATAGCCTGAGAGCGCACCGCACGATAAACGAACCATGATAATCATCAATAGCCCGGAGAAGTTTGGCGACTTCCTTCGGCTCTGTGATGGCTGCCAGATGTCTTTTCTGTGCCGGTGGCAATGAACCTATCAGATCCTGCGCTAGGTTGTGTTGTGCGCGTCCGGTGGCGGTGGCGTATCTAAAAATCATATTACAGAGACCTCTTAATCTGTGCGCCGCATCAATTGCTCCGCGTGCTTCCGTGCGCCTCAATACTGCCAATAACTCCGGCGCTGAAATATCCTTTATTGGTCGTGAGCCAATCCACGGAAAGAGGTCAAGCTCCAAGCGCCGCATGTATTTTAGAGCGTGGCCTTCCGCCCATTTTGTTTTGAATTTGTTGTGCCATTCTCTGGCTATGACCTCGAAGGTTTCAGTTTCTTCAACCTTGGCCTGTTTCTGGGCCTTGCGAACCGCGCCGGGGTCAATGTTATTGGCTAGAAGTCTCCGGGCATCGTCGCGCCGTTTTCGTGCATCCAACAGACTTATTTCTGGATAGCTGCCAAGGGCAAGCAACTTTTCTTTTCCATCAAACCGGTATCGAAACCGCCATAGCTTGCCGCCAGTTTCTGCCACATGCAGATAAAGACCGTCACCGTCAGTAAGTTTATAAAACTTTTCTTTAGGCTTTGCGGTGCGGACCTTTAATTCACTTAATGACATTACAATCACCTCGTTATGTTTGTTAGTAGGGTCCCGATAAATCGGGCTTCGTCCAATGTCAGCCGCATTGTATTGGTCCCTTTCCAGATTTCAATTTTTCCGTCAAAGGTGGCACGAACAGAGGGTATTCGCTCAGCCTCAAGCCGTTCAGCTTTGTCGCGTGCTTTTTCCTTCTTTCGAATTTCCGAAGGGTCAAAACCTTGTGACAGTAATTCTTTTGCTGCATCTCTGCTTCGTCTGGCATCCTCAAGATTTGTTGCTGGGTATGTGCCTAATGCCAAATTCTTATCCTTGCGTTTGAAGCGATACTTGAAGCGCCACCACTTGCCGCCCGCAGGTGAAATGTGCAGGTAAAGTCCATCGCCATCATAAAGCCTGTAAAGATGATCCTCATATTTTGCGGCATTGATTTCTTCTTCGGATAGACAATCAATTTTTCTAATCATGTTTCTTGCCTCATAATGTGGGTATGATACGGGTATCGTCTTTTTTCGTGCGGGTATATTTGGAAAATCTACCCGTAAAATGAGTGTATCTTATGAAATCTTATAGCACGTAATTGGACAAAGAACAACAAAAAACCCGCTGTTTATGCGGGTTTAATGGACTTCTTTGGACTTTATCGGATTAAGGCTTGGTGGAGATGAGGAGGATCGAACTCCTGGCCTCGGCGTTGCGAACGCCGCGCTCTCCCAGCTGAGCTACATCCCCAACCGTCGAAAAAACGTGGCGAGCATATCCATCATTCGCGCCGGTGTCAAGGATTTGTTGGCACGTTTGCCGATTTCCCGGCCGGTTCAGACGGACGGAAATGCCCGCCAAACTTGTCTTGACAAAACCGAACGCTTTTTCCTATACTTCCGCAAAATTACCGTCAGAGCCCCGCTGAATGGGGGGCGATTCATTTCCCTTCTTTTTGCGGGGAGCCGCGTAAAAAATACATTTCACGGGAGAACTCCATGGCAAAAATCGACGCTTTTTTCCGGCTGATGCATGAAAATAAAGCATCCGACCTCCACTTGGTTTCCGGTCAGCAGCCCGCCATCCGCATCCGCGGTGAAATTGAACGAATCAAGTACGACACCCTCAACAACGAGTCGTTAAAGGTTCTGCTCTATGAGATTACGCCCGAACACAAGATCAAACAGTTCGAAGAAACGGGCGACGTCGATTTCGCCTATGAAATTCCGGGGCTCGCGCGCTACCGCGCCAACTACTTCCAGCAGAAATACGGCATTGCCGCCGTGTTCCGTGAAATTCCCAGCCAGATTGCGACCTGCCAGGAACTCGGCATGCCGAACGTTATCGCGAAGCTGGCCTTGCTGCCCCGGGGATTGGTGCTGGTGACCGGGCCGACCGGCAGCGGCAAGTCCACCACGCTGGCCGGCATCATCGATGAAGCCAACCGCCTGCGCAAGGACCATATCATCACGATTGAAGACCCGATCGAATTTGTCCACAAGAGCCAGAGCTGTATTATCAACCACCGGGAAGTCGGCATTCACACGAAGAGTTTCGCGGCGGCCCTGCGCGGCGCCCTGCGCGAGGATCCGGACATCATCATGGTCGGCGAAATGCGCGACCTGGAAACGACGGCCCTGGCGGTGGAAGCCGCCTCGACCGGCCATCTGGTCTTTGCGACGGTGCACACGACGAGCGCAGTGAAGACGGTGGACCGCGTCATCGAGGTGTTTCCCGAATCGGAGCAGTTGCAGATTCGCTCCACGCTGGCCGACGGGCTGCGGGCGGTGATTTCCCAGGTGATTTTCAAACGGGCGGACACCCGGGGACGCTGCGTGGCCCTGGAAATCCTGATTGCCACGCCGGCCGTGCGCAACCTGATCCGGGAGCAGAAAACCTATCAGATCCCCTCCATGATTCAGACCGGAAAAAAGTACGGCATGCAGCTTCTGGACGACAGCATCATGGACCTTTTCAACCGTGGGTGGATCAGCGCGGAAGACGCGTATATGAAGGCGAACGATAAGATGCGATTCCGGCCGCTTTTAAAATACGCTCCCACGGATTTCACCGAAGCCTAAGGAGGCGCCGCTATGAGAAAACCGGAGATCGATCATATCCTGATCAAGATGCTGGAATCCAACGCCAATATCTCCGATATCATCCTGACCGTGGACAAACCGTTTCAGGTGGAGACGGCCGGCACGCTGGTGCCGGTGGATCTGGAACCGCACTTCGAAAAGCTGACGCCGTTTCAGACGGAGGTTTTCGCCCTCAATCTGATCAACCAGGACCGCCGGCTGATGGAGACGCTGGTCGCTTCGGGATCCTGCGATTTGTCCTACGAATTGCCCGGCATCGCGCGTTTCCGCGTGAACATCTTTTCACAGCGCGGCCAGTATTCCATTGTTCTGCGGAAACTCGAAACGCAGATCCCGACGTTTACCGAACTGGGACTTCCGGAAGCCTACCGCCGCGTGACCCTGGAAAGAAACGGCATCGTTCTGGTGACCGGCGCCACCGGCTCCGGTAAAACGACGTCGCTGGCCGCCGTGATCAATGAAATCAACGAAAAGCAGGCGGTGCACGTTGTCACGCTCGAGGACCCGATCGAATACACGCATACGCAAAAAAAGGCGACGGTCAACCAGCGGGAACTCGGCAAGGATTTCGACACGTTTGCCAGCGGACTGCGCGCCGCCCTGCGCCAGGCGCCCAAGGTGATTCTGGTGGGCGAAATGCGCGACCGCGATTCCGTGGAAATCGCGCTCAACGCCGCCGAGACGGGCCATCTGGTCTTAAGCACGCTGCACACAACCGACGCGGGACAGACGGTGAACCGTATTTTGGGCATGTTTACCGTCATGGAGGAAAATCAGATCCGGACGAGGCTCGCGGATTCCCTGCGCTGGATCATCTGCCAGCGGCTGCTGCCCAAGGTGGGCGGCGGCCGGGTTGCGGCCTTCGAAGCGCTGGGAACGTCCCTACGCGTCAAGGATACGATCATCCACGGCGAAGCGGAAGGCAAGACGTTTATCGACATCATTGCCCAGGGCAAGGCGTTCGGGATGGTGACGTTCGACAACTGCATCGTCGAGCTGTATGAAAGAGGTCTGATCAGCGAGGATACGGCCAAGGCCTATGCGTCCAACCGCTCCAATGTCGGCCGCGGCATTGACGCGATCAAGAACGCGCGCGGCGAGAAAACCAGCGATCTGGATAAACTGGAAGTGGACCGGTCCTACGGCAAGCAGCACGAAAAATTATGGGGCTAGAAAAGTTTTTTCCGGGGCAACGAGGAGACGTCAATGGCTGAAGAAAAAGCAACACCGGCGGGAAAAGCGCCGGGGGGAGGAATGGACTATTCCGGCAGGCCTTTCGGTTACGTCATGCCGGATGCAGAAACCGCCATGATCTGCGAGCAGGATCCCGTCATCCGCGACAAGATCAGCGGTGAACTGAAGAAAATGGGATTTCTGACCGCGCAGCCGGCCACCTACAAGGAAGCCCTCCGGCACATGCGTTTTCATGTCTTCAACGTCATTTTCATCGACGAGGATTTCGACACCGGCGTGTGGGAAACCAACAATGTCCTGCGCTACCTGGAGAACCTGAACATTGCCGTCCGGCGGCAGAACTACGTCGTTCTGATCAGCAACGTTGTGGCGACGATGGATCATCTGGAGGCTTACAGTAAGAGCGCCAATCTGGTGATCAACAAGCGCGACATCGGTTCCGTGGAAAAAATCCTGCGCCAGGCCATGGCGGAGCACGACGATTTTTACCGTGTGTTCAAGGAAATGATCCGGAAAACATAGCCCGCCGCTATTGTTTTGCAGCCCGGCGGGCCTGTTCGAGATGGGAGCGGCAGGGAGTGGTGTCGTCGACGGACAGGGCGGCTTCGAACGCTTTGACCGCGTCCGCCGGCAGGCCGGCGTTGAGCAGCGAATTTCCCAGACGGTTCATATAAGCCGCCGCGTGCGGCCGGTTGAGAAAGCAGGCCTTCTCATACTGGGCGGCGGCGCCGGCCGGGTCGTTGGCGGCCGCGAGAATGTCGCCCAGGAAGCAGTGGTAGAGACTGTTGGTCGGGGCGATTTCCAGGCACCTGGCGGCCAGTTGCCGGGCCGCGTTCAACTGCCCCGCTTTCAGATACAGATCGGCTGCCTGGAGATAAAAGCGGTCCGCCTCGCCGGGGTCGATGCCGGCTGCCCGCCGGTACGCCTCTTCGCCCGCGTCATAGAGGCCGGCGGCCACAAGCGCTTCTCCCAGACGGCAGAAAAAAACGGCGTTGTCCGGCTCCAGCGTCGTGAGCTTTTCAAAGGTCTCACAAGCTTTGCGGCTTTGACCGGCCAAAAGGTAAGCCTTGCCCAGTTCTTCCAGCAGACCGACATCGCCGGGCTGAACACACGCGGCTCTCTCGCAAACGGCTATCAGGCTGCCGTGCTTTCCTTCCTGTTTGTAAATGCGGACCAGTTCGTCAAAGGCAAAGCCGGTGAAAACCTTGCGTTGCAGTTCCCGATCGAACAGTTTTTCCCAGCAGGCGATAGAGCGTTCGCTCGCGCCCCGGTCCCAGAGCGCCCAGGCCAGGCGAAGCAGCACGGGTTCTTCCTCCGGATGCTCCAGATGGCAGGCTTCGAGCAGCCCAACCGCTTCATCCGCTTTTCCCTGCCGGACAAGACGGTCGGCCTCGTCAAGAATTTGTGAAAGGGTGGCGTCCATCATTGCGGGATAAAAAAACGGGGGAGAGGTCTCTCCCCCGCAAATTTCAGCAACTGCAGGTGCCGCAGCAGCCGCCCTCCTGCGGGGCGGACAAACTGGACGTCAATTTAAAACCGGCTCCCTGGGGGGTAGTGATAAAATCAATGGCAATGGGTTTTGCCTGATTGAAGATTTCCTTTTCAACGACAAACTTCATGCCTTTTTCTTCAATCACTTCATCTTCGTTCCGGGGCTCGTCCAGAGCCATGCCCAAAGCGGGCCCGGATCACCCGATGGACATCGTGATGCGGATGGCCGCCTCGGGATTTTTATCCTTCAGAAAATCCTTGATGACCTCCGAAGCTTTGTCTGTAACTGTCAGCATTCGTCTTCCTCCTTAATAATAGCGACGCCGCTGAGGCGTCGATCTTTTGAGTAACTTATCTATAAATGGCTCGTTGTCAATTATATTTTTACCGTAGCCAGTCAACATGCCGGATTTACTGGTTATAATCCGTTTTTCTTTTCGTTGACTTTCCCGGCCCGTCTCGTTTATGATTTTTTCGTCTTAAAATTTTCCAACTGGGGGATCTTCGATGAGAAAAAGCCTGCAAGCCCTGCTGTTGACCCTGTGTCTTCTGGGCGCCGCGACCGCGTCGGCTGAAAATTTTACCGTCCAGGGAAATATGAAATCCGACATCCATTACGAACTTCAGCACCAGATTCGGGCGGGCGACGCCATGCAGGTGCTGATGCTCAGCTTTGTCGTTCCGGAAACGTTTGATTCTCCCACGTACCGACAGAAAATTTCCAATTTCAAGGCGCGGTTTTCGCCCGAACCCGATCAGCGGAAAACCTCCACGGACGCGCGGGGCAATACGATTCTGGAAGCAACCTGGCGCACTGTTCCCCGCGTGGTGGACGCGGCGATTTCGTTTGACGCCTCGACCGACACCGGCCTGGCGCCCGTGACCTCGACTGCGCCTTTTCCGGCCGCCGCCGCGCCGGAGCATCTCCGGGATTATCTGCAGGCGTCCGAGCAGGTGCAGACCAACGATCCGGCGATCCGGGAGCTGTCCGAGAGACTGACCCGCGGCGCGAAAACCCAGTATGAAGCCGTGCAGAAAGTTGTAAGCTGGGTGGTGGATCACGTCCGTTATGTGAATCCGCCGGTGCAGTACGACGCGCTTTATTCGCTGCAAACCGGCAAGGGTAACTGCCAGAACTACTCCCATCTCACGGCGGCCCTGCTGCGCCATGCCGGCGTGCCGGTGCGCATCGTCAACGGCGTCACGATGAACCAGCCCTTCAACGTGTCCTGGGAAAAAGGAACGCTGACCTTTAAAATGGGGCAGGGCCGGCACTCCTGGGTGGAAGTCTGGTATCCCGATTTGGGCTGGGTTCCCTACGATCCCCAGAATATGCAGTTTTTCATTTCCAACCGCTTTGTGCGCATTGAAGTGGGCGTGGACAACAACGAAACGAAAAATGACGGCCTGGTCCGCTGGGCGCAAAGCAGTGGTGCGAAAAGCAAGCCGACGCTGCAGGAGAACATCGGCGGGAATTTTCTGTCCGACGCCATCAAAGTTACGGCCCGACGGGAAAATTACGGTCCGAAAAATCTGCTGCTGGGTCCCAACGTTCTGGCCAAGGCAAAAGAGGCGGAAGCGCCCCCGCCTGTGGTGGCGCCGAAGCCGGAGCCGAAGCCCGAGCCGCCTGTGGTGGCGCCGAAACCAGAGCCCAAACCGCCTGTCGTTGCTCCGCCTCCGGCGCCGCCCAAGCCGCTGCCACCCAAGCCGATTCCGGGCAAGGTCCTGCGCTTTACGGTTCCGTTTGCTTACGGAAACGTGGATTTTCCGGAAAACGTGGACTTTGCCTTTCCGCGCGTGGCGAAGGCCAAAGGCAGGAATTCCTATGAAATGTCCCGCAACTTTCTGGTCGAAACGGCGGAGTTCGTGACGCACAGTGTGACGCAGTACGCTCAGGTCGTCGAGTTGGCAAAGCCCGTCCGTCTTAATTCCATCGCGCTGGCCCTGCACAATTTCGGCGGGGACGGCCAGCTTTGGGTGGAGGTTTTCCGCGATGCCGCGGGGCAGCCCGGCGAACTCGTATGCACGACGCAGATGATGGATCTCGAGGAAATTTCCACGAAACCCGGTTACCGCTGGGAAACGTTTTCGTTCCGCGACAAGGAAAGACCCGTTCTGCTTCCGGGCGCGTACTGGATCGCGCTGGGATTCACCGGCAAGCCGGTCGTGAACTGGTTTTATACCTACGGCAAGCCTGTCGGTCCCGTATACGGCACGCGCTACAAGAGCATCTTCGACACGCAGTGGAGCGGCGCGCTCAATTATGAATTCAACTACAAGGTTATCGGCCGGACAGTGAGATAAGGGGGAAGAAAAATCCGCCGGAAGAGAGCCGTGAAGCTTTCAAGATTTTTCTTCAGGCTGCGGAGCCGCTTCATTTTCCTCTTCCGCAATCTTTTGCCGGGCCAGCGCCAGGATTTCGTCGAAATGTTTTTCCAGCCCGGCGTTGACGCCGCGCAGGCCGTCGATCACCGCCTCGGCCCAGGCGAGGTATTCGCTTCTTCTTTCCCGGGACCAGCGGTCCGGCGGGTTGAAGGCGACGTCGCGGACGTTGCAGATTTTGTCGGCGAGCTTGATTTGTTTGGCCCGCCGGGACAAATGCGGCGAATGCGCGATCTGTTCCCGCTTGCGCTCCTGTTTGGGAAGACGCTTGTCGTCGCTCATTTCCAGCACCAGCCCCAGCACTTCCTCTCCGAAGACGGCGCTGATTTCTCCCGGCGTCGCATCCGTATCCTCGATCGTGTCATGGAGCAGGGCGGCGATGATGGCCGTTTCGTCGGCAATCCCGCCTGCGGTCCAGAGCGTATAGGCGACTTCGATGGGGTGATTGATGTAAGGCGAGGCGGCTGTGTCTTTTCGCCTCTGATGGCGATGCTTCCCCGCGGAAAAATTCAGGGCTTTTAGAACCAGCGTCAAATCGTTTTTCAAAGAGGCCTCCTTGGACGGTGTTTATATCATACCCGGCGCCGGACGGGCAAATCGTTGCCCTCCGGCCGAATTGCGATTATCGGCAATCTGTGATAAATTTTCAACCGTTTAACGCTGCAACGCAGAGAGGGATCGATATCATACGATGGCCGACCGTCCATCCTCCAGAATAAAGTTCGAAAAGCCGGATCTGGCACTGCTGCGCAGGGAGCACGCCGTCTTTGACATGCATTTCCACACGCATTATACGGACGGCCGCGACGCCGTCTGGATCATTGCGGCGCGGGCGCGCGCGCTGGGCATCGGCGTGGCCATCACCGACCACAACGACATCCGGGGCGCCATGGAAATGGAGCATTACCGCGATGTGCCCTGCATTCCCGGCATCGAAATCACGTCCCGGGAAGGGACGCACATCCTCGTGTACTTTTACGAACGGCGGCATCTGAAAAAGTTTTACACCACCTTCGTCCGGCCGTTTCTGGGGAAAGACCTCATGAGCTCCACCCGCCTCGGCATGGAAGAGATCATCCACTGCGCCAAACTCTTTCCCTCCGTGACCGTTTTCCCGCATCCCTACTGCGTGGCCTATACCGGCATCTGCAACATCAACTTTGATGCGCCCCGCCTGGAGCGGCTCTGGGAATCCGTGGACGGCGTGGAGGCGATCAACGCCGAAAACATTCACCGGTGGAACCTCCGCTGCGCCCGTCTGGCCGTCGATCTCAAAAAGGCCGTTACCGGCGGCAGCGACGGCCATTCGCTTTACTCCCTGGGTAAAGTGGTGACCTATGCGGCCTGCGAGAACACCGGCCCCGCCATGCTCGATGCCGTGAAAAGCGGCGTCACCCGGGTGATCGGCAAGGAGATCAACCTGTTTCGAAAAATGGCCGCCGGCGGCGCCAAGCTCAATGTGGGCGCCGCGGCCTATCCGGACCGCCTGGGGAAAAACATCCGTTACAGTTACCGCGTGCTGCACATCAAAACCGTTTTGATCCGGCAGCAGTTGCAGTTGCGCCTTTACCGGCGCAGAAACAAACGATATCCTCTGGATTAGGACGCGATCAAGCGCCAAGGAGACACGCTATGTCCGACACACCGTTTGCCCATTTTCCCAAATACATATTTTTTCTTCTGCTGGCGGCGGTGACGCTGCTTGTCGGGTACATCCTGCGTCCCTTTTTCTTCGCGATTTTCTGGGCGGTGCTTCTGGCCGCGATTTTTGCGCCGCTCAACAGACGCCTGTGCGCCCGGTTTTCCAGCCCCAACCTGTGCGCCGGCATCACGCTGGCCGCGGTGCTGGTCGTGCTGATCCTGCCCGTAGGGCTGATTCTCTTTTTGCTGATCGGCGAATCGCTGAATCTTTACAATGCGGTCAATGCGCAGAGTGGCTCCCTTATAAATTCGCTCAGCGGTCTGCTCGACACGGTGGGCCGGCACCCGCTGGTCGCCCGCTTCGAACTGGATCACAGTTTCATTACGGACAAATCCGCCGAGGCGCTCAAGGCAGCCGCCAATTTCATCGTCCGGAACCTCTCCGCCCTTACGGAAAACACGATCCTTTTCTTCATTCAACTTGCCGTGATGCTCTACAGTCTGTTTTATTTCCTGCGCGACGGGGAGCACCTGGTGGATGTGATCGTCCAGCACATGCCGGTCGACAAGGGCCATCTGGACACCTTCATTTCCGAATTTCTGGTGACTTCCAAGGCCACGCTGAAATTCACGTTTGTCATCGGAGGCATTCAGGGATTTCTGGGCGGTCTGGTTTTTTTCATCACCGGCATTGAAAGCCCGCTGGTCTGGGGCGTCCTGATGGTCGGTCTTTCGATTGTGCCCGCGATCGGCAACGCGGTGATCTGGGCGCCGGCCGGCGTCATCATGCTGCTCACGGGGCATATCTGGCAGGGGCTGCTTATCTTGATTTTCGGATTTGTCGTCATCAGTTCCGTGGACAATCTGCTGCGGCCCATCCTGCTGGGCAAGGATATCCAGATGCACTCCCTGCTGATTTTCCTGTCCACGCTGGGCGGCCTGGCGGTTTTCGGCTTTTCCGGGTTCGTCCTGGGACCGGTGGTTGCCGCGTTTTTCCTGGCCGCCTGGAAACTGCTGCCGGAGCTCTACTCCGGAGAGGCGGAAAAGTGAGGCGGAGTTGCTAAAAACCGCCAAGGCGCGGCGCGGTCTTCGGACGCCGCGTAATCGATGCCGATTCTGGGTGTGGCGAGGATATCGCCGGGCGCAAGGACGAGGCCTTCCTCCACCCACAACCGCTCGCCGCGCGTCAGATCCCAGCCGTTGAACGACTTGTCTATCGCCAGGGCCTGGCATAGTTTCGCCGGGCCGTTGGTCAGTTCCTTTCCGCCGCGTTTTCTTAGGGCCAGCATCCGGTCTTGTCCCGTCGCCGGGACGAGCGCCCGGAGAAGCACCGCGCAGGGAACATCTTCCTCCTCCGTCACCAGATTGAGCAGATAGTGCATGCCGTAGGTGAAATAAACATAGGCGCGGCCCGGCGGCCCGAACATGACGTCGTTGCGCTTGGTCCGGCCGCGGTGCGCGTGGCAGGCGCTGTCCACTCTGCCCAGGTAGGCTTCCGTTTCGACGATAAAGCCGGACAGGTTGCAGCCGTCCAGACGGCGGACAAGTTTTTTCCCCAGGAGGTCGCGCGCCACCTGGAGCGTGGGCCGGTTGTAGAATTGCTGAGGCAGGAGGCTCATGGCGTTATCCGGGCAAAAGGCGTTCCACTTTCAACTTGACTTCATCTATCCTTCGTTTTAAAACCCCTTTACCATGAAGCAGCACAATGTCAATGTCCGAGTGCGGAAAGCATGACCTCTTTTGTGCGAAGATCCGTTCGCAGTGCAAAGCAAATTACACGTTAACATCAGAAATCCGGCGTGCGCGACAGGCGGTCTTAGCCTTAAAAGATCAGTGGATTTCAGCTTCTGCATCCAGCGTTTTCGGATGGCTCTTTATGGCATGTTTTGTGCTTTGAGGCGGGGTGTTTGTTGATTATGAACGGTTTTACCAGAGACACGGGAGAATGTGTTATGGGCGAAAAGAAAGCAACGGTGGCGGTTTTTCCCGGTCAGGGATCGCAGCGGCCGGGAATGGGAAAGGATTTCTACGAGGCGATGCCTGTCTGTCGTCGGACCTTTGAAGAGGCGTCCGACGTCCTGGGGTGGGATGTCGCGGCTCTGTGTTTCGGAGAAGATGCGAGATTGAATCTGACCGAATACACACAGCCCTGCATTGTCACTACCGAAGTGGCGATGCTGCGCGGGCTGGCTGAAAGATTCGGTTTCCGGGCCGACTGCTTCGGCGGCCATTCGTTAGGCGAGTTTACGGCGCTTACGGCGGCGGGCGTGATGCCCTTTGCCGATACCGTGCAGATCGTCCGGATGCGCGGCCGGCTGATGCAGGATGCCGTTCCGGTCGGCGTGGGATCCATGGCTGCGGTCATCGCCGAAGGCATGGACGCGGACGCCCTCAAGACCGCGCTCGCGGATTTGCCGATCGACGTGGCCAACATCAACTCCGCGACTCAGGTGGTGGTGAGCGGCGAGGCCGCCGCGCTGCCCGAGGCGGAAAACCGCTGCAAGGCGCTGTTTGACGCTTCCAGGAGCTGCCGGTTCGTGCAGTTGAACGTCAGCGCTCCGTTCCACAGCCGGTTCATGAAAAAAATCGAAGAACCCTTCGCCGCGACGCTCCGGCAATTCAGTTCGTCCTTCGACGGCCGCAACGCGGGCTCGGTGACCTCCAACTATCGCGGAACGTTTCATGAGCCGTCCGTCGAGGCGGTGATCGGCAACCTGGTGAGCCAGCTTTCGAATCCCGTCCGGTGGTGCGACAACATGCAGACGCTCGCCGCCGGCGCCGCGCGCGTCTTTGAAATCGGACCGGGCCGGCCGCTGCGCGACTTTTTCAAGAGTATCGGCGTCGCCTGCGAGTCGATCACGGGACTCGCGGCCGCGGAGAAAATTTTTTCCGCCCAGTAATTCCGCAACAGACAAACAATCAGAAAGGGTAATTATGGATCTCAACTATAATGAAAATCAGCTGCTGTATGTGGAGACCGTGCGCAAGCTGGTCAAAAACGATATCACTCCGCATATTCTGGAAATGGAAAAGGCGCACCGCTTTCCCTGGCCGATTATCCAGAAGGCATGGGAGATGGGCGTCATCAACCTGTGCATTCCCGAATCGGTGAAGGGCTTCGACGTGGACGTGTTTTCCTCGGCGGCGATCATCAAGGAAATCTCCTACGGCGACACGGGCATCGCCACGTCCGCCATGTGCAACGATCTGGCGAACGTCGTGATCAGCCAGCACGGCACCGAGGAGCAGAAGGAAAGGTTTTTGCGGCCCTTCGTCGAAAAACCGCTCCTGGCGTCCTTTTGTCTGACCGAACCCGGCGCGGGTTCCGACAACTCCCTCATGACGAGCTTTATCGCCAAACGCGACGACGGCAATTATGTGCTCAACGGTTCCAAGTGTTTTATCACCAACGCGTCGTACGCGTCGCAGTTTACGGTGCTTTGCAAGACCGGTTCGCCTGCGGGCAGTTTCATGGCGTGCGTGGTCATTCCCGCGCCTTCCGTGACGGCCGAAGACATTCCGGACGTCGGCAACGCGACCCGGACGATCGATCTTCCCACCGGCGGCCGGATTGTCATCGGCAAGCCGGAGGACAAACTGGGGCAGCGCCTGTCCAACACGGCGAGCGTCACCTTCGAGGACGTCGTCGTCCATCCCGACCAGATCATCGGGAACCGGCGCTTCGGATTCAAGTACATCATGGATGTGCTCGACTACGCGCGGCCGATGGTCGCCGCGATCGGCCTGGGTCTCGCCAAGCGGGCGCTGGACGTGACGATCGCCTACACCGCCGAACGCAAGCAGTTCGGCCAGCGCATCTGCGATCTGCCGGTGGCGCGCGACATGATCACGGCCATGTGGAAGAAAGTCGAGCTGGCGGAGCTGTCGCTTATCAAGGCCGCCTGGAAGATTCAGGAAAAGGCGAAGGACGCGGGCATTTATGCGTCGCTCGCGAAGAACACCTGCGCGGAAGCGGCCGTTTTCTGCTCCACCGAAGGGCTCCATCTGCACGGCGGCTACGGCTTTACGACGGACTATGAAATTTCCAAGCTGGCGCGGGATGCGCACATCATTGATATTTACGAAGGCGTCCGCGAAGTGCAGAACATGATTATCGGACGGGAGATCGTATAGCAATGGTGTATCTGCACGGCATGGGACATTTCAATCCGGAGAACGTCATCTCCAATCAGTTTCTCGAAGACCTGGATATCGGCACGTCCAACGAGTGGATTCTCGAGCGCGTGGGCATCGCCAACCGCCGCACCGTTTTGCCGCTGGATTACATCCGGGCCACCAAGAACGCCGATTTCCACGGCGCGTTTGAGGCCCGGCAGTACACCAACGCTGAGATGGCCGCGGCCGCGGCGCGGCAGGCCCTTGAGCGCGCGTCGCTCGGGACAGCCGACATCGGCATGATCATCGCGGGCAGCTCGTCGCCCGACAACATCGCGCCGGCGGAGTCCTCCGCCGTCGCCGCCGAACTGGGCATTGAAGTGCCCTGTCTGGACATGAATTCGGCGTGCAGTTCCTTCGGCATGCAGATCACCTTTTTATGCCGGATGCTGCCGGAAACGCTGCCGCCTTACGTGCTGGTGGTCGATTCGGAAACGCTGACGAAGTCGGTGAATTACGCGGACCGCTCCATGGCCGTTCTTTTCGGCGACGGCAGCGCCGCGGCCGTCGTGTCCGCCCGCATTCCGTCGCGGGCCGTTTTCTGCGACTGCAGCTTCGATTCGCGCCCGTCGGCCTGGACCAAGGTCGGAATCGACTGGAAATGGCGCTTTTACCAGGACGGCAACGCCGTTCAGGGCTTCGCCATCCGCACGACCACCGAGGGCGTCCGGAATTTCCGGACCCGTTACGAAAGCGAGGCGAAGCGGTTTTTGTTCATCGGCCATCAGGCCAATCTGGGCATGCTCAAAACCGTCTGCGAACGCACGGGTATCGCGCCGGAAAACCACTGGTACGGCGTGGATCAGTTCGGCAACACCGGCTGCTGCAGCGCGCCGTCGGTGCTTTCCGCGCACTGGGAGGACCTGCGTCCGGGCGACCGCCTGGCCATGTCGATTGTCGGGGCGGGATTGTCCTGGGCCCATCTGATGCTGAAAGTCGAGGAGCGAACCTGATGGATAAACCGGTGGCACTGGTTACGGGAGGCGGCACGGGCATCGGCGCCGCGTGCGTCCGCGCGCTGGCCGCGGAGGGATTCCGCGTCGGCATTCACTACCGCGCGAGCGCCCAAAAGGCCGCGGCCCTGCACGAAGAGATTGCGGACAGTTTTCTCGTTCAGGCGGATCTCGCGTCGCTCGAAGAGATCGACGCCCTGATACAAACGCTGAAGGAGACGTCGGGCCGCGTGGACGCGCTGGTGAACAACGCCGGCTGGTCGGTGAACGCGGACATCATTACCATGAAGGTCGAACAGTTCGACGCCCAGCGGACGATGACGCGCGGCGCCTGGTATTTGACCAAACGGATTCTTCGGCAGTTCATGATGCGGGCCGGTTCGGGCCGCGTCATCAACATTTCCAGCGTGGTGGGGCATACCGGCAATCCCGGACAGATCGCCTACACGATGGAAAAAGCGGCGCTCGACGCCTTCACCCGGTCGCTGGCGCAGGAAATGGCCGGCCGCAACATTCTGGTGAATTCCGTCGCGCCGGGCTTCATCGACACGGACATGACCGGAGAGCTGCCGGCGGAAGTGAAGGAAAAAATTATGGGCAACATTCCGTTGGGCCGCATCGGTCGGCCGGAGGAAATCGCGGACGTGGTGGCCTTTCTGGCCACGCGGGGAAGCTACATTACCGGATCGGTGGTGCATGTCAACGGAGGCCTGTATGGAGGCTGACGAGAGCATCCGGCAGGAAGTCCTGGCGCTGGTGCCGCAGCAGAAGCCGTTTCGGTTCATCGATGAAATTCTTTGCCTGACGGACGAGGGGATCGTCGGGGCCTACCGGTTTCGCGAGGATGAATTTTTCTATCCGGGGCATTTTCCCGGCCGGCCGATCACACCGGGCGTGATCCTGGTGGAATCGATGGCGCAGATCGGCGTCGTTGCGTTCGGCCTGTATTTGCTCGCGCGCCGGCATAATGTCCGCCCCTCGGAAATGAAAATGCCGCTCAGCCTTTTTTCGCTGGCGGAGGAGGTCGAGTTTCGGGGACTCGTTCGGCCCGGCGAGCGGGTGATCGTCCGGGGAAAGAAAATCTATCTGCGCAAAGGAGCGCTGAAAGTGGAAGTCAGCATGGAAAGGGAGAGTGGAGAAGTGGTTTGTACAGGAAAACTGGCGGGGATGGGAGTGGACGCATGAATAAAAGAGTTGTGGTAACGGGCATGGGGGTGGCCGCCCCGAACGCGCACGGCCTGGAGAACTTCAAACAGGCGCTGCGGGAAGGGCGTTCGGGCATTCGCTTTATTCCGCAACTGGAAGAGTTGAAGTTCGGCTGCCAGATCGCCGGCGTTCCCGAGAATTTCGACGAGATCCGCAAGCGGTATTTCGACCGCGAAAAGCTTCTGTCGATCAACGACAACATCGGCTACGCGTCGGTGTCGGCGGTGGACGCCTGGCGCGACGCGGGATTCGAGCTTCCGGACGGCGACGATGATACGGTGGACTGGGACACGGGCGTCATCGCCGGTTCCGGCATCGGCGGCATGGACACCATCGCGCTGAGCGTTGTGCCGATGATCAATGAAGGACGGGTTCGGCGGCTGGGCAGCCGGGTCGTGGAGCAGGTTATGAACAGCGGCACGAGCGCCCGCATCGGCGGGCTGATCGGCGCCGGCAATAAGGTCACGTCCAATTCGTCTGCGTGCAGCACCGGCAATGAAGCGGTGATCGATGCCCTGTGGCGGATCCGGGAGGGCCTGGCCAAACGAATGATTGCCGGCGGATCGGAAGGCGCGTCGCCGTACATCTGGGGCGGCTTTGACGCGATGCGCGTGATCGCCCGCAAATTCAACGACAACCCGGCCGCGGGCTCCCGCCCGATGTCGGCGACGGCCTGCGGTTTCGTGCCGGGCTCCGGCGGCGCCATGCTGGTTCTGGAAGAGCTGGAAACGGCTCTGGCGCGGGGCGCGCGGATTTACGCGGAGATCGCCGGCGGCTACGTGAACAGCGGCGGCCAGCGGATGGGCGGATCGATGACGGCCCCCAATCCCGAAGGCGTCCGGAGATGCATCCGCGGCGCCGTGGCGGATGCCGGCATCAGGCCTTCGGACGTGGACGCCGTCAACGGGCATCTGACGGCGACGTACGCCGACCCGTACGAGGTGCAGAGCTGGGCGGCCGCGCTCGAGCGCACGCCGGAGACGTTTCCCTATATCAATGCCACCAAATCGCTGGTGGGCCATTGTCTGGGCGCGGCGGGCGCCGTGGAGTGCGTCGCTTCCGTCCTGCAGGTTTACGAAGGGTTTCTGCATCCGTCGCTCAACTGCGAGGATGTGCATCCGGACATCGCGGCGTTTGCCCCGAAAATCCCCCAGGCGTGCCTGGAATTCCCCGATTTGAAATACCTGGCCAAGGCCGGCTTCGGCTTCGGGGATGTCAACAGCTGTATCATTTTCAAAAAATGGGAAGGAAAATAATTATAAAGGAGTGGAAAGATGGACGAGAAAAAAATATTTGAAGAAATGGTGAACATTCTGAAGGCGTACACCAAAGATGTGACGCTTCTGGAGAAGGCGACGCCCGAGACGCACATCCTCAACGACCTGAAGGTCAATTCGGCGCGCCTGGTCGATGTCATCATCAAATGCGAAGATGTCTTCAATATCAGCGTGGACGACGACGAGGCGGACAAGATCCGCACCATCGGCGATGCGGTGAACATCATTAAAAAGAAGCTCGGGTAGGGGTTATGGACACGCGATCCAGAATGCGACTGCTGGTGCAGAATTTTTTGGGGCGCCTGGCGATCGTCCTTATTGCGCCTTTTTACTTTATCGTGGCGCGCGCGCTGCATTACCGGATCCGGAACCTCCGGGAAATCCGGCGGCAGTGCGCGGCCGCCTTTGCCGCCCATCGGGGGCCGTGGCTGATCTGCGCCAATCATCTGACCATGATTGATTCGTTTATTTTAAGCTACGCCGCTTTCAGCTTCCGCCGGCATTTCACCGCGTATAAAAAACTGCCCTGGAATCTGCCGGAGCGGCGCAACTTTCAAAGCAATCTTTTTCTGGCTGTGTTGTGCTACCTGTCCAAGTGTATTCCCGTGGACCGCGGCGGATCGCGGGAGAAGATGAAGCGCGTTCTGGAGCAGTGCGTTTACCTGCTTGGCCACGGGCACACGATCATGATTTTTCCGGAGGGCGGGCGGTCGCGCACCGGCCGCGTGGACCGGAATGATTTCTCCTACGGCGTCGGCCGGTTCATCCAGGAGGTGGAAAACTGCAAGGTGCTGTGCATCTACCTGCGCGGCGACCGGCAGCACAAATACAGCCTGATTCCCGCCTGGGGAGACACGTTTGACGCGCAGGTGGAGGTGCTCGAGCCGGCGCCGACGGGCAGGGAAGGCCTGCGGGCGCAGCGGGAATACGCGGCGCAGATCATCGACCGCCTGGCGCAGATGGAGGAAAAGTATTTTGCCGAACATCGGGAACGACGTCGTGGATTTGACGAGTCCGGCGAACCTGCAAAAAAGCACGGATTTGCGCTTCCTCAGGAAAATACTCACCGCTACTGAAATCGACGAAGTGGCGAACGCCGGCATGCCGGATGCGGCCCTGTGGTCTTTTTGGGCCTGCAAAGAGGCGGCCTACAAGGTGTTCAGCAAACAGACCGGCGATGCGGCTTTTCTGCCGCGCCGCTGGTCTGTTTGTCTGGAACGTCCCCTGCCTTGGGAAGGATTTGCCCAGACGCAGCCCGACGGGATTTTCCCCGCCGGCTGGACGGGGAAGGCCGTCGTGACGGCGGAAGAAAGACGGGTGTTCTGCCGGCTTTTCATCACGGAGACGCATGTGCATAGTCTGGCCGCCGATGAAACCGGAGCACTGGAGCGCGCGGTGGCGCGCGTGGTCCCACTACAGAACGGTTGGGGAGCTTCTGTTGCGGTCAGGGAGAGTTTGGTTACTGCGCTCGCGGATTTTTTCCGGGAGGATCCCTCGCTGTTTACCGTGGTCCGGCCCGCGCGCGAAGACGGTCTTCCGGGGCCGCCTCTTCTCTGCCGGTGCGGCGCCGCAACCGGCCTGGATATCAGCTTAAGCCACGACGGACAATTTATGGCTTACGCCTTTCTGCCCTGAAGGGCATATTTTATTGTCAGGGTTTTCTTCTTGTGTTAAACAACACGGCGTAAAAACACACGCATTCATCACATGCACCGGAAGGAGGAATTATGAAAATCGGGGAAGTTGTCGCTTTGGTCACCGGCGGGGCTTCGGGGTTGGGAGGAGCGACCGCGCTGGCAATGATCGGGGCAGGCGCGAAAGTCGTGATTACCGATATCGATGCGGCGAAAGGCGAGGCGCTGGCGGTCGCCCATGCGGACCGGATGGCGTTTGTCCGGGCCGATGTTACGAACGAGGAAGATATCCGCGCGGCCGTTCGGGAAACCGTTGACCGGTTCGGAAAAATCAACGCGGCGGTGAATTGCGCGGGGGTCCCCGACGCGGGAAAGATTTTCGGCAAAAGAGGTCCGCTGCCGCTTGCGTCTTTCAATAAAGTCGTTCAGATCAATTTGGTGGGAACGCTCAATGTCATTCGCCTGGCCGTCGAACAGATGGTTCAGAATGCCCCCAACGAAGAGGGCGAGAAGGGCGTCATCGTCAACACCGCTTCGATCGCCGCGTTTGACGGGCAGATCGGGCAGGCGGCTTATGCCGCCTCCAAGGGAGGCATCGTCGGAATGACGCTGCCCATCGCGCGGGAATGCGCCGATTACGGCATCCGCGTGGCGACGGTTGCGCCGGGACTCTTCGACACGCCGCTCATGGCCGGCATGCCGCCCGCCGTCAAGGAAAGCATGGCCGAGGGCGTGCCTTTCCCCAAGCGGTTGGGGCGTCCCGCGGAATTTGCCGGCATGGTCATGTACATTCTGGAAAATACGATGCTCAACGGCTGCTGCATCCGTCTGGACGGCGCGCTGCGCATGACGCCGCGCTGATGCGCCTGTAAAGCCGCACCCTCCGTTCGGCAAAGGGGTTTTCGGTCGAAAGGCCAAAAAGCCCCTTTTTTTTACTCAACGATGTCCCGACGCAGCTGAACGGGCTTGGTCTGTTTTTTGCGCAGGCGCAGATTGAGCATTTCCACGCCCACGGAAAACGCCATCGCAAAGTAGATATAGCCTTTCGGAACGTGGACGTCGAATCCTTCGACGATCAGCGTAACGCCGACCAGAAGCAGAAACGACAGAGCCAGAATTTTGATGGTGGGATGGGCGTCCACGAATTCGGAAATCGGCCGGGCGGCGAACATCATGATCGCCACGGCGCAGACGATGGCGATGGCCATGATCGAAATGTGCTGGGCCAGCCCTACCGCCGTGATGACGGAATCAAGCGAAAAGACGATGTCCAGGAGAGCGATTTGAATCAGCACGGCCGCCGTCGAAACCGTTTTCAGCTGTGGTTTGTGTTCCTCCGCGCCTTCCAGCGCGCTGTGTATTTCATGCGTCGCCTTTGCCAGCAGAAACAGCCCGCCGCCGATCAGAATAATGTCGCGGCCGGAAATCGCCTGTCCGAGGACGGTAAAGAGCGGCTCGATGAGCCGGGAAATCCAGACGATGGAAAACAGGAGCGCCAGGCGCATGATCATGGCCAGAAAAAGGCCTGTGCGGCGGGCGAAATTTCTTTTTTCGGCGGGCAGCCGGCCCACCAAAATGGAAATGAAAATGATGTTGTCGATGCCCAGAACGATTTCCAGGGCGGTGAGCGTCCCCAGCGCGACCCAGGCTTCGGGGGATGTCAGCCAGACAAACATGTCGGATCTCCGTTGCCGCGGATGCGGTTCAAAAGGTTAATATTCGATCCCCGCGCGGTCCTTGATCCCCGCGGCATAGTGGTGCTTCACTTCCCGGACGTCGCTCACCGTGTCGGCGAGTTTGACGACGGCTCTCGCCGCGTAGCGTCCCGTGAGAATCAGGTCCAGTTCCGGCGGCTTGCTGCGAATCAGGTCGATGAGCTCCTCCAGGGGAATCAGCTTGAAATCCACGGCGACGTTGATTTCGTCGAGGATGATCATGTCGTATTTGCCGGAAGCCGCCGCTTTTTTCGCGAGCGCAAAACCTTCGCGGGCCAGGTCGATATCCACCGGCGCCGGGCGGCCGCGCATCACGAAGCTGTCCAGGCCGCAGCGGCGGACGGTGAGGCGCGGCAGATATTTTTCGGCGGCGATAAACTCGCCGTAATCCCGGCCTTTCATGAACTGCAGGATCAGAACCCGCAAACCCTGGCCGACGGCGCGCAGCGCCTGGCCGAAGGCGGAGGTGGTCTTTCCTTTGCCGTTGCCCGTGATCACGATGACGAGCCCCCGTGTTTTGGATGCCGCGGCCGACGCCGCCTTGCCGGCCGCCGGCTTCTGTCCCGATGGGATCGCCGGTTTTGCCGCCGTTTTCCGCGCGGGACTTTTGGGATTTTTCATGACGTTTCTCCGGATTTAAGAAAACGGCGCGCGACGGCTTCCGCTTCCGAGTAAGGGTCCGATTCCCGGTTTTGCACTCTCCGGGCGATGTTGGCGAGTTCTCCGCTTTCCGCCAGGCGCCCCAGAACCGGTTCCAAGAGGCAGGCGCGCAGCGCGTCCGAAATTTCCATTCTGGCCTTGCGCTCCATGCGTTCGGCAATCCGGCCGCTCAGAATCAGGTGGTCGTGATGTTCGCGCACCAGGCGGGCCAGTTCGGCCGTCTTTTCCGCGAATCCCGCCGGCTCGTACAGATTGCCGATGCTCACGATCGGCGGGCGCCATCCGCCCTCACCCGTCGGCGTGGCGTTGAGGAGCTGGGCGAGTTCCGCGAGCAGCTGTCTGGCGCCGGGACGGTCGGCCTTGTTGACTGCAAAGAGGTCCGCAATTTCCATGATGCCCGCCTTCATCGTCTGGATTTCATCGCCCATGCCGGGCACGAGAACCACGATGACGCTGTGCGCGTGATACATAATGTCGAGCTCCTGCTGACCGATGCCGACGGTTTCGACCAGGATGACGTCCTTGCCCATTGCCTCCATGACGTGGATGGCGTCGCCCGCCGCCTGCGACAGGCCGCCCAGCGCGCCTCGCGTGGCCAGCGACCGGATGAAAACGCCTTCATCCTCTGCGTGGCGGAGCATGCGGACGCGGTCGCCCAGAATGGCGCCGCCGGAAAAGGGGCTGGTCGGATCGACGGCCAGGACTCCGACGGTTTTTTTCAGTTTGCGGAATTCGCCGATGAGCGCGTCGGTAAGCGTGCTCTTGCCTGCGCCGGGCGATCCGGTGATGCCGATAATAAATGATTTTCCCGTATGGATGAACAGTTCTTTGAGCCGGGGGCGCGCCGCGGGAAGTTTATCTTCCAAGTCGCGAATCAGGCGCGAGGCGCTGCGGATGTCGCCCGCGCAAATTTTTTTGATGGTTTCCATAGACTGTGCCCCGCGACTCAGGCCCTGCCGGGGACATTGGCGCGGATCCAGTCCACGATGGAATCGAGCGACGCGCCGGGCGTGAAGATGGCTCTGATTCCCGCGTCATACAGCATCTGAGCATCCTGCTCCGGAATGATGCCGCCGCCGATCACGATGATGTCTGAGGCGTTTTTTTCCCGCAGCAGTTCCACGACGCGGGGGAACAGAACCCGGTGCGCGCCCGACAGACAGCTCAGGCCTACGAGGTCCACGTCTTCCTGAATGGCGGCGGCCGCGACCTGCTCCGGTGTCTGATGGCAGCCGGTGTAAATCACTTCAAAGCCGGCGTCGCGGAAGCAGCGCGCGAGCACGCGCGCTCCCCGGTCGTGGCCGTCGAGGCCGGGTTTGGCTACCATCACCCGTAATTTTCTTTCCGACATAACATCTCCATGATTGTGGTCGTAGGGAACGGACGAGCGACCTCCCGGTTATCGCGACCGTTCCCGACCGGTTTAGAACAAGCCAGGGTCCCGGTATTCCCCGTAAACGTCCCGGTAAACATCGCAGATTTCCTGTTCGGTGGCAAGATTCTTGACCGCTGCAATGCAGAAAGGCATCACATTTGTTCCATTCCTGCAGGCCGCACGGATGTCGGCAAGCGACTGTGAAACGGCGCGGCTGTTGCGGCGCCGGCGGATATCCTTGAGGCGGCGGATCTGCTCTTCGCCCACCTTTTCGTCGATTTCCACCAGCGGCACGGCCTGCTGATTGTCGGTGACGTACTTGTTGACGCCGACCATGACCTTTTCGGCCGCATCGATCTGCCGCTGGAATTTGTAAGCCGCGTCCGCGATTTCGAGCTGGGGAAATCCCTTTTCGATCGCGGCGATCATGCCGCCCATCGCGTCGATCTTCTCGATGTAGTCCCAGGCCTGGGCTTCGATTTCATTCGTGAGCGTTTCGACAAAGTAAGACCCGGCCAGTGGATCGATGGTGTTGGCCACGCCCGTTTCCTCGGCCAGGATCTGCTGCGTACGCAACGCCACCTCCACCGCGTGGTCGGACGGCAGGCAGAGCACCTCGTCGAGCGAATTGGTGTGCAGCGACTGGGTGCCTCCCAGAACCGCGGCCAGCGCCTCCACGGCGGTCCGGACGACGTTGTTGTAAGGCTGCTGTGCGGTGAGCGAACAGCCGGCGGTCTGCGTGTGAAAACGCAGCCACAGGGACCGGGGGTTTTTCGCCCCGAAGCGGTCCCGCATGATTTTTGCCCACATGCGCCTCGCCGCGCGCAACTTGCCGATTTCCTCGAAAAAATCGATGTGCGCGTTGAAAAAGAAAGACAGGCGCGGCGCGAAATCATCAATATCGATCTTTTTGCGCCGAATGACGTCTTCGACATATTCAATGCCGTCCCGGAGTGTGAAAGCGAGTTCCTGTACGGCGGTGGCGCCCGCCTCCCGGATGTGGTAGCCGCTGATGCTGATGGGATTCCAGCGCGGGACGTACTCTACGCCGAACTCCACCGTGTCGCTGATCAGTTTGACCGACGGCTCCGGCGGACACATGAAGGTCTTCTGCGCGATGAACTCCTTGAGCATGTCGTTTTGCGTGGTGCCGCCGATTTTCGCAAGCGGCACGCCCTTGATGTCGGCCGCGGCGCAGTACATCGCCCACAGGACGGTGGCCGGCGGATTGATGGTCATAGAGGTAGTGACCTGATCGAGCGGAATGCCGTCGATGAGGGCGAGGAAGTCTTCCAGCGTGTCGATGGCCACGCCGCACTTGCCGACTTCGCCCAAGGCACGCGGCGAGTCGCTGTCGTAGCCCATCAGCGTCGGAAAATCGAAGGCCGTGGAAAGGCCCGTCTGGCCTTCACGCAACAGCATGCGCCAGCGGGCGTTGGTGTCCTGGGCGGCGCCCATGCCGGAAAACATGCGGAACGTCCAGAGCCGCCCCCGGTAGCCGGTGGCCTGATTGCCGCGCAGATAGGGAAACTCGCCGGGCGCGCCGATGTCGCGGGCATAATCCGCGTCTTTCAGGTCTTCCGGAGTATAGAGTCGTTGAATGTCCAGATCGGATACGGTTGAAAAACGGTTTTTCCGGTCGGGGATTGTTTTTAAAGTCGTTGCAACCTCCGCCTGCCATTTTTCGGAAAGCCTGCGCGATGCTTCGAGTGTGTCATCCGAGAAATACAATGTCCATCCTCCTTCAGGGCGGCTGTTTTTGATCCGCTAAAAGAATTACTGCCGGCGGGGATGGAATCTCCCGGCTCTATCCCTGCAAAATCTTGTTGTTTTGGGGGATGCCGCAGCAGGGCCGCCGGCAAAAAGTAAAAATGCAAGTAACTCTAATCGTCTGTTTTTGTCAAGGAAGATTAAGGATGGTGATTAAGGATGGGCGGGGCGCAAAAAAACGCCCCTGGCCGCAAAGCCCGGGGCGTCGTAATTCGGCGTAAAACGCGATTAGAGCGCTTTGACGTTTTCCGCTTCCAGGCCTTTTTTGCCCTGGATGACATCGAAGGTCACCTGCTGACCTTCCGTCAGCGTCTTGAAGCCGCTGGACTGGATCGCGCTGAAGTGCACGAAAATATCTTTTCCGCCCTCTTGCTCGATGAAGCCGAAGCCCTTGCGTTCGTTAAACCACTTTACTTTTCCTTCTGACATGCTGTTCGTCCCCCTTTCTTAAATGTGCCAAGTCGAACGATCACCAAAGTCGGAAGAAAAAAAGGCCGCCTTGTCCAAAAGTACCAGGCGGCCGACCTTGCGCTTTCAATGACACCATTCAACTTAATTCCTTCGCATATTCCGTATGACCCGCGAAGTTGATCGCACCCTAGAGGAATTGCGGACAATAGTCAAGTGTTATTTTTCCCTCCCTCATTTCTTGGACTTAATTTTTTTCCCAAAGCGTGTTAGGCTTCCAAAATGTTGACGAGAGTTGACGAAACGCTCCGGGAGGTATTCATTTCCAAAGAACGCCGGCTGGAGATAAAAAATAGCATAAGGAGTAACTGAATGACCGCTTCCGACAACCGCCCCGCCAAATTCAGCGGGGCATCGCGTTATGTTCTGGACGATGAACTGGCTAAAATCGTGAATATTTCAATGGCCCTGGAAATGCCGCTCTTGCTCAAGGGCGAGCCGGGCACGGGCAAGACGATGCTGGCGCATGCGATTGCCGAGTCGCTGCATATGCCGCTCATCATTTTAAACGTGAAATCCAGCATGAAGCTGATTGACGCCCTGTACCAGTACGACACGCTCACGCGCCTCAACGACAGCCGCTTTTCCGATTCCGGACGCGACGTGAGTAATATCGAGGACTACATCAAGATGGGCAAAATCGGCCAGGCGTTTGTCGCCGAGAGAAAGGTCGTGCTGCTCATCGACGAAATCGACAAGGCCGACACCGACTTCCAGGACGACATGCTCGACATCCTCGACCAGATGCAGTTCGACATCATCGAAATCGACCGCACCATCCAGACCAAACACCGCCCGGTTATTGTGATTACCTCCAACGCCAAGAAGGACCTGTCCGATCCGTTCCTGGGGCGCTGCAATTTCCATCATATCGCCTTCCCCGACCGTGACACGATGCGCAAAATCATCGGCGTCCACTTTCCGGACCTGAACCGGGATCTGACCTCCGCCTGCCTGGACGCGTTTTACCGCCTGCGCGAGGTGCGCGGTGTTGAAAAGAAGCCGGCCACGCGGGAACTGATCAACTGGATGCGCGCGCTCCAGGCCGATCCCGATTTCAACGTCAAGCAGCTCAAGTCTGCCGCGATTCCCTATCTGGGCGTCCTGTTTAAAAAGAGCGCCGACCTGTATCTGGCGGCGCATCAGTAAAGGACGGGACCATGTTTGTCAATTTTTTCTATACGCTGCGCGACAAGGGCATCCCCGTGACGCCCACGTCCTTTCTGCGCCTGCAGAAAGCCCTGGGGATGGGGCTTGTTACGTCGCTGGAAGATTTCTACAGCGCGGCGCGCAGCCTGCTCGTCAAGAGCGAGCGCTACTTCGATACCTACGACCAGGTCTTTGCCGTGGCCTTCCGCGGCATGCCCGAAGAGGAGCCCACCGACGCGGAGCTCTCCGACCTGGTCAAGGCCATGCTGTCCGACTGGCTTAAGGATCCGGGCGACGTGGCGCGGGCCCTGGGGCTTTCAGAAGAAGAGGTGAAGAAGATGACGCCCGAGGAGCTGGTGCAGCATTTTCTGAAACGCCTCAAGGAGCAGACGGAAGCGCATCACGGCGGCAACAAATGGATCGGCACGCATGGAACCTCCCCGACAGGGCATTCCGGCAATCATCCGGGGGGCATGCGCGTGGGCGGCGAGTCCCGCAACAAATCCGCCATCAAGGTGGCCCTGGAGCGGCGTTACCGCGACTACTCGCAAACCGGCCCCATCACGGCCTCGCAAATGGGGGAAGCGCTCAAAAGGCTCAAGCATCTTCAGCCCGCGGGGCCCAAGGACATCGTCAACGTCGAGGAAACCATCCGGCAGACGCTGCGCAATGCGGGGGAAATCGAAATCGTCTTCGACCGGCGTCTGGCCGACCGCCTGAAGGTCAAGCTGCTTATCGACAACGGCGGCTGGTCCATGGACCCTTACGTGCATATTGTGCAGGTCCTTTTTCATTACGCGCAGTTCCAGTTCAAGGAACTGGAAATCTATTACTTTCACAATACGATTTACTCCAAGGTCTGGCTCGATCCGCACCGCTACAAGCGGCCGGTGCCCCTCGATGAACTGATGCGCTCGGATCCGGATACGAGGCTGATCATTGTCGGAGACGCGTCCATGGCGCCCTATGAGCTGGTTGATCCGCGCGGCGCCATATACGTGGGACAGAACGAGGCGCGGCCTTCGCTGGATTACCTCAAGTTTCTGGCCGGAACGTTCCGGCACAGTGTCTGGCTCAATCCGGTCGACCGGGATTCCTGGTTTTACACGTGGAGCGTCAAGCAGATTGCCGGTCTTTTCCCCATGTTTGAGCTGTCGCTCGACGGGCTGGAGAAAGCGGTACACCATTTAATGTCCCGGAATTAGCAGGAGGAATATTCATGAGAAAGAGACGATTGCTTGTTGTTTTTGTTGTTTGGATCTTCGCCTTTTCCGCAACGGCGTTTGCTTCGCCCTTGCAGCCGCCGCAGCCGGGCCAGTTGCTGCCTGATCTGAAACTGCCGAAGCCTCCGGAAAGAAGGGATCTCCAGTATCTGGGCCTTTCGGGCTCCGGAACCTTCAGCGTCGATCAGGTTAAAACGCAGGCGCTGATCGTTCAGATTTTCAGCATGTACTGTCCGTACTGCCAGAAGGACGCTCCCAATATGAACCGGTTTTTCGACCTTATTGAAAACAATCCCGCCCTGAAGGGAAAAATCAAGATTCTGGGCGTCGGCGCCGGAAATTCAATGTTTGAAGTCAATACCTTCAAGAAAAAATACAAGGTGCCGTTTCCGCTGGTTCCGGATGCGGATTTTTCAATTCACAAAAAAATCGGCGAGGTTCGTACCCCGTATTTCATCGTCGTGAAATTAAACGGTTCCCAAAAGGCGGAGGTCGTGTATTCCCGCCTCGGCGCGCATGAAAATATCGAAGCGTTCCTCGCGGATGTGGTCAAGCTGGCAAATGTTCAATAGGAGGCTTTTTATGAAAAAAAGGGTTTTTCTTTTTCTGTTGTTTTTCTTTTTTACCGCCTCCGGCGCGTCGGCCCTGTCCGACGCTTACAAGGAAAATGTCTATCAGACCGGAAAACTCAAACCGGTGGACAGTGTTTTGAAAGTCAAAGTCGGCCAAAAAGCGCCCGTGTTTACGCTTCCGGCGTTGAGCGGGAAAAAAGTTTCTCTGGCGGATTACCGGGGAAAGAAGAATGTCGTTTTGTCATTCGTGCCCGCCGCCTGGACGCCGGTTTGCTCCGACCAGTGGCCGGGGTACAACATCGTCAAGGAGTTGTTTGACGAACACGATGCGGTGCTGCTGGGGATTTCCGTGGATAATATTCCCACGCTTTATTCCTGGACGCGGCAGATGGGCGATTTGTGGTTCGACGTTCTTTCCGACTTTTGGCCGCACGGCGGCGTCGCGTCGCGTTACGGCATTTTGCGTTCCGACGGCACGGCGGAGCGCGCAATCATCATCATCGATAAAAAAGGCATTCTCCGGTACATTGATGTGCACGACATCAACGAACGTCCGCCGCTGGAAACTATCATCCGCCGGCTGGCGCAACTTCCAAAGTAACGCCCAGCGGCAATGTTGCGGCCCGCGGAGTTCCGTCGTGGAGAATGCGGAGGCAAACACTTGCTGAATGCCTGTAATTTTTCTTGACAGAAAAAATCAATTGCGGTACGGACTATGACCGCAAGTCATGCGCTCCTGCTAGCGATTGTTTTCCAGTATTTACATTGATTTGCAAAAACGGTCTTAAAGGGCGCGTCGAAAGCGGGCGCGGAGACCAATCGCAGTCCGGTGCGGCTGCTTTGTCGGGCGTTAGACGACGGCGGAGTGTTGTTTTTTTTAAATGATCTTCATCTAATAAGGAGAGGAGAAATTAGCCTTGAGTTCGGAAGAAAGAAGAAGAAAAGAAAAAGAAAATCGAAAAAATTCGATTTTGAAGGCCGCGCGTAAATTGTTCTTTGAGCGCGGATTCAAATCGGTGACCGTTGATCTTATCGCCGCCAAAGCGGAGGTGAGCAAGGGCTCCATCTATCTTTACTTCGACAGCAAGGAAGAAATCTATACCCAGATCCTGATTTCCGCCAATATCGAACGCCATAAATTAATAGAGAACTTTGTGAAGAAGGAAGGGACGGCGGCGGAGCTTCTGCTGGCTTTCGGCCGAGATTATGTGGATTTCTTCCTGGAAAACAATGAACTCTTCCGGATTCTCATGACGTTCATGCTGCATTCGGAAAACATGAATCTGACCGAAGACCAGAACACCCAGCTGATTCACACCACGAACGAAAATATCCGGACGATATCCGAAATCCTTCAGAAGGGCGTCGACGCGGGGGATTTTGTGCCGACCATTGACGTGCGCCAGGTGCAAAATGCAATTTGGGGGCTGCTCAACGGAATTATTTCCCTCTATATCTATACCGGGGCCCCGGATAAACGCGCCGAAAGGATCCATTCCACGGTGCGCGACAGCCTGACGCTTTTCATCCAGGGGATATCCGTTCAGTGCGGTTGACGCCGGCGGGAAAATTATTTTCCATTCCTGCGCAGCAGCTTCTGAAAATCGTGATCTGCGCCTTGAAGCAGTTTTTCCACGTCTTTTTCCAACCTGTCGAAACGGTCAATGAGCGCCCTCGCCTGGTCGGTGAGTTGCATGGATTTTTCCTTGGCGCCCGTTTCCACCAGTTTCATGCCCATGCGTTCTTCCGACGCCTTTAGTCTTCCCCAGGCCGCCCGATAGGACATCTCCAGCTTTTTGGCCGCGGCATTGAGGCTGCGCTGTTCATCGATTGCCTTGAGGATGTCGTCGCGCCCCCGGCCAAAAATCACTTTTCCGTCTTTTTCGATCCAGACTTTATGTTTGATGTCCATTGTGGAGTGTTCCTCCCGACCGTGTCTCAGGGATTTATTTCCCTTATAGAAATGTTGGATACCAAAAGTCAATGAAATTCATCGGCAATGTCTTCAACATGCCTGTATATGCTTTATATAACATATTGACATTCATGTGACTTTCGGTCATGGTATGCCACGTTTGACATAGATCAAAATTGACACAGGTACCGGGAGGAATTTTATGCAAATTACAAGAAGAGGGTTTTTAACCATGACCGGCGCCATCGGAGGCGGGGTTGCCCTGTCGAGTCTGGGGCTCAACCTGAATCCAACCCGGGCATATGCCGACGAACTGAGCAAAATGGATCGCATCAAGATTGCCAAGCAGGTGACGACAATTTGTTGTTACTGCTCCGTCGGCTGCGGTCTGGTCTGTAGCGTGGACAAGGCTACAGGCAAAATTTTCAACATTGAAGGCGACGCGGATCATCCCATTAATGAAGGATCGCTTTGCGCCAAGGGCGCAGGCTTTTTCGATCTGACGGAAGCCAACAAGCACCGTTTGACCAAGGTGCTCTATCGGAAGCCTTACGGAACGGAGTGGGAAGAGAAAGACTGGGACTTTGCCCTTGAGCGCATGGCCCGCCTGATCAAGGACACACGGGACAAAGGATTTGTGAAGAGAAATGCCAAGGGAGAACTCGTCAACCGCTGTGAGAACATCGGCCACTACGGCAGTTCCAATGTCGACAACGAAGAGTGCTGGCTCATCAGCGTCAAATCCCGGGCGTTGGGCCTGGTTTACATCGACCATCAGGCCAGGGTCTGACACAGTCCTTCTGTAGCGGCTCTGGGAGAGTCGTTCGGACGCGGTTCCATGACGAACCATTACTGCGATTTAAAAAACGCAGATGTCATTCTGATTATGGGCAGCAACGCCGCCGAGCATCACCCCATCGCTTTCAAGTGGATTTTGAGAGCCAAGGAAAAGGGCGCAAAGATCATTCATGTTGATCCGCGCTATACGAGAACATCCGCCCGCTGCGATTTTCACGTTCCGCTTCGCTCCGGTACGGACATCGCTTTCTTAGGCGGCATGATCAACTATATCCTTGAAAACAACAAACACTTCAAAGACTATGTTCTCAACTATACCAACGCATCGTTTATCGTGGACAGCGGATTTTCTTTCAAGGACGGTCTGTTCTCCGGATACGATGCCAAAAAACGCAAATACAACAAGGACACCTGGGCGTTTGAAAAAGATGGAAGAGGGGTCCCCCGGCGGGATATGACGCTTGCCCATCCGCGCAGCGTTTTCCAGCTTTTGAAAAAGCATTATTCCCGCTATACGCTGGACAAGGTGTCGAGTATCACCGGCGTGACAAAGGAAAACCTGCTCAAGGTTTATGAAATCTACGCCTCCACGGGCGTGCCGGACAAAGCGGGAACGGAATGCTACGCGCTGGGCTGGACGCATCATACAGTGGGCAGTCAGAACATCCGCACCATGTCGATCATCCAGCTTCTCCTGGGCAACATGGGCATCGCGGGCGGCGGGATCAACGCGCTGCGCGGCGAACCCAACGTTCAGGGGTCCACAGACCATTGCATTTTGTACGGCAATCTGCCCGGTTATCTGAAGATGCTGCCTGCGTCGCTGGGGACACTGGAAAAATATCTGCACAAATACACGCCGGTGTCCAAGGATCCGCAATCGGCCAACTACTATTCGAATTATCCGAATTTCTTTGTCAGCTTCCTCAAATCGTTGTGGGACGACAAAGCAACCCGAAACAATGATTTTGGCTATGATTGGATGCCCAAGATTGACGACGGAAAGGCCTATTCGACCATGCATATGTTCGATGCGATGTACGCCGGCAAGATCAAGGGCTTTTTTGCCATCGGCGCGGATCCGGCCGTGAGCACGCCGAATTCCAATAAAGTCCGCAAGGCGCTTGAGAATCTGGACTGGCTGGTGGGCGAAAATATTTTCAACAACGAAACCTACGAATTCTGGAGAGGCCCCGGCGTCGATCCCACCAGGATCAAAACGGAATGTTTCCTCCTCCCCGCTTCCGCCTCGATGGAGAAGGAAGGCTCGCAGAGCAACTCCGGCCGCTGGGTGCAGTGGAAATACAAGGCGGCCGATGCCCCCGGCGACGCGATTCCCGTGGGCGAAATAGAAATCAAGATTCTGGCGGAAGTTAAGAAACTGTATGAAAAGGAAGGCGGTCCCAATGCAGAAGCCATCGTCAATCTCAAGTGGGATTATCTGGACAACAAGGGGCACATGGATGTTTTAAAGGTCGCGCAACAGGTCAATGGCCGTTTCACTAAAGATACAGTGATTGAAGACAAAGCCAAGAAGACAAGGACCGAGTTTAAAAAGGGCCAGCTGGTGCCGACTTTCGGCATGCTCAAAGACGACGGTTCGACCGCTTGCGGCAACTGGATTATGTCCGGCAGTTTCACCGCGGACAGTGTCAACAAGATGAAATCCCGCGGCAAGGAAGATCCGACCGAGCTCGGCCTTTTCCCCAACTGGTCGTTTGCCTGGCCGGTCAACCGCCGCATTCTCTACAATCGTGCGTCCTGTGATGTGAGCGGCAAGCCTTACAATCCCAAGCGCAAGCTGCTGGAATGGACGGGCGAGAAGTGGGTGGGCGACGTGCCGGACGGCCCTTGGCCGCCGATGGCGGATAAAGCAAAAGGAAAGTATCCCTTTATCATGCAGAGAGACGGTCTGGGCGCCTTGTTCGGACCCGGCATGGTCGAGGGTCCTTTCCCCGAGCATTATGAACCGCTGGAAAGTCCGCTTGAGAAAAATCCCATGTCCTCGCAGCGGATCAACCCGGCCGTTGAGATTTTCAAAAGCGATATGGACAAAGTTGCGAGCGCAAGCGACAAGTTTCCCTATGTCTGCACAACGTACTCCTGCACGGAGCACTGGTGCACCGGCGCTCTGACCCGCTGGCAGGCGTGGCTGCTGGAAGCCATGCCCGAACTCTACGTCGAGATCGGCGACGAACTGGCCAAGGAGCTGAAAATTAAAAACGGCGAGCGGATCAAGGTGACCTCGATTCGCGGCGAAGCGCCTTGCGTCGCAATGGTGACGAAGCGCTTCAAGCCTTTCCAGGTGGAAGGCAAAACGGTTCATCAGGTAGGCCTCCCCTTCAATTACGGCTGGCTCTTCCCGAAGGACGGCGGAGACAGCACAAACGTATTAACCCCAACCGTTGGCGACGCGAACACCTTCTGCCCCGAGTACAAGGCGTTCATGGTCAACGTAGAAAAGTTGTAGGAGGGAGGCGACCATGAACAAACAACCTGAACTCGTAAAATTGATCGACACCACGCTGTGCACGGCCTGCCGCGGCTGCCAGGTGGCCTGCAAGCAATGGAATGAAATGCCGGGCCTGAGAACCAAACAGTGGGGCAGCTACCAGAATCCGCCGGATTTGCAGTGGAATACCTGGACGCTGATCCGTTTTCAGGAATATGAAGATAAAAACGGCAACTTTGAATGGATTTTCCGCAAGGACGGCTGCATGCACTGCACCGACGCCGCCTGCGTGAAGGTCTGTCCCAGCGGATCGCTGTACTACACCCCGCTGAAAACCGTCGGGATTTCTCATGAAAAGTGCATCGGCTGCAAGGAGTGTGTGGCGGCCTGCCCGTTTCACATTCCCAAGTACGACGCAAAAACCGACAAGGTTTACAAATGCGATTTGTGCTATTCCCGCATTCGCGAAAGCCAGGCGCCGGCGTGCGTCAAATCCTGTCCGACAGGGGCCTTGACGATCGGCGACAAGGACGCGATGATCAAAAAAGCCTATGCCCGGGTAAAGGAACTGGGCGGCGACGCCAACGTCTACGGCGACAAATTTGTGGGCGGCACGCATGTCATTTACATCCTGCGGCACAAGCCGGAAGTTTATGAAGCCCTGCCGATCGATCCGAAAGTGCCTCTGTCCGTGATCGTCTGGAAAGACCTGCTCAAGCCGTTGAGTTTGCTGGCGGCGGGCGGCGTGGTGGGCGGCGCGTTTTTGCACTACATCATTCACGGGCCGAAGACGCCGCATGAGGATGGACAAGAACAGAAGGGAGGAGAATAGCCAT
>JAAYDW010000026.1 GCA_012729055.1 Deltaproteobacteria bacterium | reverse complement strand
GGACCGACCTGGGCAAAAAACTGGGTGTCGCAATTTCCGACGAGGCGTTGCAAAAGGCGATGGCGACAACGAACGCCATCCGCCAATCCATCCGGGCCATTTATGACCTCCGCAGTCAGAACCCCCGTCTTTTGCCCGGAGAAGATCTCTACAGCATCGTCCGCGCATCGATGATCATGGACCGCGACCGTCTGGCGCCCATGCTGGCGGAAACGGCCCGGGAGCTCAAAGAGCGCGCGGCCGGGGCCGAGCCCTTCACCGGAAAACGCATTTTGCTCGCGGGCGCCATGTGCAACCAGCCCGACGTCTATACCCTCATCGAAAAGGCCGAGGGCGGCATTGTCTGGGACGATTTCTGCACAGGCGCGCGCTATTTTACCGGCCTCACGGGTTCGGGAAGCGATCCGATCGCGCAAATAGGCGAGCGGCTCTTAAACCGGGTGGTCTGCCCGGCAAAGCACGTCGATTTTGACGGACGGGCCAGACATCTCATCCGGCTGGTTCGCGAACACAATGCCAACGGCGTCATTTATCTGCTGTTCAAGTTCTGCGATCCCCACGCCTTCGACTACCCCTACCTCAAGGAGGCGCTTGAAAAAGAGGGAATTGCGCTTTTGGCCGTGGAAATCGACGACTCCCTGCCCGCCGGAGGTCAGCTCGCGACCCGTTTTGAAGCCTTCTTAGAGATGCTGTGAAAGGAGCCGCCATGACAGACAACACGAAAGACCAAGAAACCAAGCCCGTCAACTACGAAAAGACGATGCGCAACATCATGACGACGTATTACATCGACGCCAAGACGGCCCACCAGAACAACAAAAAGGTGGCCTGGATCACCAGCGGCGGCCCGGTGGAGCCCCTGATTGCCATGGATGTTATACCCGTTTATCCGGAAAACCACGGCGCCATGATCGGCGCCAGCAAGATGGGCGTCGATTTGTGCAAAAAAGCGGAAGAAATGGGCTACTCGAGCGATCTGTGCTCGTACGCCCGCGGCGACATTTCCTGCGCCACCGTGAACGGCGGCCCGATCGGCGGGCTCCCCGAACCGGACATGCTGGTGTGCTGCAACAACATCTGCGGAACCGTTCTCAAGTGGTACGAGATTCAGGCCCGTTATTTCAAGGTGCCGCTTTTCATCTTCGACACGCCCATTGTCCATACGGAATTTACGCCGGAAATGCGAAACTACGTCCAGCGGCAGATGAACGAGTACATTCTCTTTCTGGAAGCAGCCTGCGGCCGCAGAATGGATTGGGACCGCATGAAGGAAGTCGGCAAACTCTCCTTCGAAGGCCAGCAGCTCTGGCAGGAGGTTCTGGATACGGCCGTCAGCAGGCCCTCGCCCCTCACCGCCTTTGACGCATTTTTTTATCTGGCCCTGATCGTCACGCTTCGGGGCACGCGGGAAACCGTTGACTTTTACCGGGGGCTCCGCGACGAAATGCGCCGTCGGGCCGCCGAAGGAAAAGGCGCCATCCCGCGGGAACGCTACCGGCTTTTGTGGGACAACCTGCCGATCTGGTACCGCCTCAAGTGGCTGTCCCAGGAATTTGCCAAACACGACGCCTGTCTGGTGGCCGACACTTACACCTCGGCCTGGTGCGGTTCTCTGAAATACGTCACCCCCGACGATTTCATCGGATCGGCGGCGGAGTCCTACACGCGTATTTACCTCAATATCGGCGTGGACCAGATGGCCGACATCGTTGTCTCGATGATCGACAAATACGGAGCGGACGGGATCGTCATGCATTCCAACCGGAGCTGTAAGCCTTACTCCTTCGGGCAGTACGACATCCAGAAAATCGTCCGGGAAAAGCGGGGAATTCCTTCGCTGATGCTCGAAGCCGACATGTGCGACGAACGCAATTTTTCCGAAGCGCAGATTCAAACGCGAATCGAAGCCTTCATGGAGATGATCCGGGCCGCGAAGGGAGAAAAGTAGCAGGCCCACAGCCGGACTGACATAAAAGGCAGGGAATGGTCGCGACCATTCCCTGCCTTCAATCTGAGGGGCGACAGCCCAGGTCCGAAGTCAAGGCGCATGATTCATGTGGCGGCGTGCAACCATCCACCATTCACCATTCACCATCCACTATTTTCATCCTTGCATTGTCCCTGATAAGCTGTAATACTTGCGCCGAATCATTAAACAATCCATTGACTAAACGAGGTGTGGGCCATGCCGCAAAAAGGAAAACACATCGAGGATATTTCCGGCGGTAAGATTGTGCTGTATCAAAACACTCTTGAAGTCAAACTGCGTGATGACACAGTCTGGCTGACGCAAAAACAGATGGCCGCGCTATTTGATAAAGACGCCGATACAATCGGTTTGCACCTGAAAAACATTTACAAAGAGCACGAGTTGGAAGAGTCGGCAACTACCGAGGAATCCTCGGTAGTTCAAACGGAGGGGCAGCGCCGGGTTCGCAGAAAAGTCCGTTTTTACAACCTCGACGCCATTCTCTCCGTCGGCTACCGGGTGAATTCCAAGCGCGGCACGCAGTTCCGCATCTGGGCCACCAACGTTTTGCGCGGGCATCTTGTAAATGGTTACACCCTGAATAAAATGCGGCTAGAAGCCCAGGCCAGCAAGATTAAAGAATTGCAGGATGCCGTGAGCCTTCTTTCCAATATTGTTGCTCTGGAAAATATATCCGACGAAACCAAAGGCGTCATTCAGATCATCTCCGAATATTCGCGTGGTCTGGGTATTCTTGATGATTACGATCATGAACGTCTATCGATGCCCGGCGGCACCAAGCGAAAAACCTCCGTCATGACGTATGAGGAAGCGCAGGAAATCATCGTCGCCATGAAAAAGAAATTCCACGATTCAGCGCTGGTCGGCCGCGAAAAGGACCAGAGCTTCAAAAGCTCCATCGGCGCAATCTATCAGACCTTCGACGGCAAAGACCTTTATCCGACCCTGGAAGAAAAGGCCGCGCACCTGCTCTATTTTGTCACCAAAAACCACAGTTTTGTGGACGGCAACAAGCGCATCGCCGCCGCGATGTTTATCAGCTTTTTACACAAGAACAAAATCCTTCTGCGCAAGGACGGCAGCAAACGCATCGACGACAATGCCCTGGCCGCGCTGACGCTGATGGTCGCAGCCAGTAAGCCGTCGGAAAAAGATAAACTGATCAAGGTGATTTTGAATCTGATGCATTAGATAGAAGAAAGGTTATTTGGGAATAAAAAGTTAATAAGATAACAGCGTCCCTATGTTCCCTATGTTCCACCCCAGTTGTTCGATGGCGGCGTAATCGCGGATATTTCCGTCTTTGCGCGGATTGGCGTCACGCCAGTCTTTAGCGGTCTTGCCAAAGAGGGCCAGATTCAAGACGTCCGCCTCAGAGGCGTAGACCAGCGAGGTCTGCTTTTTGTTGACGAGCGGCGGAATGAGCGTGTCTTTAATGGCGTCGGTGTGGATGGTGTAATTGATTTTGGACAAGGTGCGCTGAAGATTCCACTCCAGGGCCAGCCGATTGTTTTCTTCATCTTTGAGACGCTGAAATTCTTTAATGAGATAAATTTTAAATTCGGCGCTGATCCACATGCCGAATTCAAAAGCTATATCCTTATGGGCATAGGTGCCGCCATATTTTCCGGCCGTAGCTCTTAAGCCGATGGCGTTGGTCTTGGCCACCCATTCCTTGACGCTTAGCTTATAACTGTTTAATCCTGCTTGGCTTTTAATTATGGCGAATTCGCCATAATTAAAAAGGGGGTTGTAAACGCCTTCCCAGATGCCGAGAAATTCAACGGTGTTTCTATTGCGGAGCCAATCGGAAATGAAAAAATCGCCGTCTTTGGCTTTCAACATATCTGTCAGCGATATATAGTCTTCCGTGCCGACTTTGATGACGGTGATCGCGGAACCTTTCACGTCGATCTTTCTTGTGGTCATGATGTGCGGCTCCATTCTAAGCGGCAAATTTGTTCAGCGCCACAAAATCCTTGATATGTTCGGTGATGGCCCGGCGCAATTCCGGCGTCAGTTTTTTAAAGGCTTCGCCGTAGGGCGACACGTTGAGATAAGCGAAATTTCCCTTGTCCACAATGTCCCGGAATTCGGAGTCGATGATATAGGCCTTAAAAACAGTTTTGGCGTAAGAGAAATATTCCTCCTTGGGCAGATAACGGCTGTCAAACTTGTCAAACTCCTCATCGAGGAGTTCATTCTTGGTTTTGAAATAAGGGATCATGCCGAAAATCTTTTCAATCATCTCCCGCAGGCTGATGCGCCGGTCAACGTGGACGGACGATCGAAGCTTTTCCAGCGTAAAGAAATCCTCGGGCTTATCCAGAATATGTTTTTCGACATAGTCCAAGAGCTCTTCCCAATGCCCTGCTTCGGCCTGCTCTTTCAATGCCGGATGTTCAATAATCGTCTTTTCAAACCTCTGAAAATACATGCGGTCGATCTTCATGCCTTCGGGGCCGACTGCCGCTTCTTGCAATTTGGTCAGGTAATCGTTACGGGCACTGTCATAAATACCGGATGTCCCCCCGCCTCCACCTCCGCCCGCGGCTTCCTGATAACCTTTCACAGGTAATTTCAATACTTCATCGTAGTTAAACTTTTCCTCAAAGTATTCGCAGTTGGCAAAATAATCAAAAATCTTAAAGTTATCCTTCGGCTTGTCGCCCGTTTGCTCCTTCAGTGGTACATCAATAATATCGACTGCGAAATTGTATTTCCTCGTGCCGCGGCCTTTGATTTGAATGAAATCCGTAGGCGAAAAGATGGGCCGCATCAGGCACAGGTTGAGAATATCGGGGCAATCGTAGCCTGTGGTCATCATTCCCACCGTCACACACACGCGGGTTTTGCTTGTTTTGTATGACGGATTAAAATTGCCGGTTCCCGAAAGCCTGTTATTGGTAAAGTTGATGGTAAAGTGCTGGGCATCGGTAATTCGGGAAGTCACCTGGATGGCAAAGGGAAACAAAGGGACGCTGTTAACTTATTAACTTTCTTCTTTTTTATTGCTCTGAACCGCAGTTGCACCGAGGTGCGAGCTAAGCGAAGATGATCCGGGCCGGAAAGGGAGAAACGTGACAGGCCCACGGCCGGCCGGGACTCGCATCCGGCCTGACATAAAAAAGGCAGGGAACGGTCGCGACCCTTCCCTGCCTTCAATCCAACAGACGACAATCGAAAATCCTGCAGCCTACTTAATCTCCGCGTGATAACTCTGCAGCGACTTGGCCCGGCCGTGGCCCTGGCGGAAGGCGGCAATGCCCTTGGCCGCGGCCACCGCGGCGGCGGTGGTCGTGATGTACGGAATCTTGTACTTGATCGCCGCCTTGCGGATGTAAGAGTCGTCATACTTGGAGAGCCGTCCGGCGGGCGTGTTGATCACCAGTTGAATCTCGCCGTTCTTGATGGCGTCGACGATGTTCGGCCGGCCCTCGTGCATCTTCAAAATCCGCTCGGACGCGATGCCGTGGTCGGCAAAGAAGCGATGCGTGCCTTCGGAGGCCTTGATCCGGAATCCGATCTTGGCAAAGGCGCGGGCGACTTCCAGAATGCCGCCCTTGTCCTTGTCTTCGACGGTGATAAGGACGGTGCCCTCCGCCGGCAGGCTCTGGCCGGTGGCTTCCTGGGATTTGTAGTAGGCCAGGCCGAAGGAATCGGCCAGTCCCAGCACTTCGCCGGTGGAACGCATTTCCGGCCCGAGGATCGGATCGACTTCCTGGTACATGTTGAACGGAAAGACCGCTTCCTTGACGCCGAAGTGGCGGAAAGCGTGGTGCCGGAGATTCAGATCCTTCAGTTTTTTCCCCAGCATGACCTGCGTGGCCAGCCGCGCCATGGAAATGTTGCAGACCTTGGACACCAGCGGCACGGTGCGCGACGCGCGCGGATTGGCTTCCAGAATGTAAACCACGTCGCCCGCGATGGCGTACTGGATGTTCATGAGGCCCACCACGCCGAATTCCACGGCAATCTTGCGGGTGTAGTCGTTGATCGTGTCGATGTGGCGCGCCGGAATGCTGATGGGCGGAATCACGCAGGCCGAATCGCCGGAATGCACGCCGGCCAGTTCGATATGCTCCATCACGGCGGGTACAAACGCGTCGGTCCCGTCCGAAATCGCATCCGCTTCGGCTTCGATGGCGTTTTCCAGAAATTTGTCGATGAGAATCGGCCGCTCGGGCGTAACATCCACGGCGGCTTCAACGTAGCGCTTGAGCATCTGCTCGTCATGAACCACTTCCATGCCGCGGCCGCCCAGCACGTAGGAGGGGCGGACCATCAGCGGGTAGCCGATGCCGTTGGCCACTTTGATCGCCTCCGCCAGATTGCTCGCCATTCCGGACTTGGGCATGGGAATGCCCAGCTTGTCCATCATCTCGCGGAAGCGGTCGCGGTCTTCCGCCAGGTCGATCGTTTCCGGCGACGTGCCGATGATTTTTACGCCCGCCTCGGCCAGTTCCGCCGCAATGTTGAGCGGCGTCTGGCCGCCGAACTGAACGATCACGCCCGCGGGTTTTTCTTTTTCATAGATGCTTAAAACGTCTTCGACGGTCAGCGGTTCGAAGTACAGCTTGTTGGACGTATCGTAGTCGGTGGAGACGGTTTCCGGGTTGCAGTTGACCATGATCGATTCAATGCCTTCGTCGCGCAGGGCAAAAGCCGCATGCACGCAGCAGTAGTCGAACTCGATGCCCTGGCCGATGCGGTTGGGGCCGCCGCCCAGCACCATGATCTTGCGGTTGGGGCTGACGCTGACTTTATCCGGCGCGTTATAGGTGGAGTAATAGTAAGCCGCGTTTTCCACGCCGCTTACCGGCACCGCGTCCCAGGCTTCCAGGCGACCGGCCGCCAGGCGCTGTTTGCGGATGTCCTCTTCCTTCTTTTCCAGAATCTGGGCCAGGTAGCGGTCGGAAAATCCGTCTTTCTTGGCCTGGATCAGTAAATCATCGGGGAGCGCCTTGCCGTGATACACCAGAAGCTTTTCTTCGAACGCGACGAGTTCCTTCATCTGCTCGATGAACCATTTCTTGATGTGGGTCTTGGCGTGCAGGGTGTCGACGGAGGCGCCTTTGCGCAGGGCTTCATACATGATGAACTGCCGTTCGCTGGACGGCTCGTTGAGCAGTTCCATCAGTTCGTCGAGCGGGCGGGCGTTGAAGTCCTTGACAAAGCCCAGGCCGTAGCGCTTTTTCTCCAGGGACCGGATGGCCTTTTGAAACGCCTCCTTGTAGTTTTTGCCGATGCTCATCACTTCGCCCACGGCGCGCATCTGCGTGCCGAGTTTGTCGGCCGCGCCGGGAAACTTTTCAAAGTCCCAGCGGGCGAATTTCACGACGACGTAATCGCCGGACGGCGTGTATTTTTCGAGCGATCCGTCGCGCCAGTAGGGAATTTCATCGAGCGTAATGCCGGTGGCCAGGATCGAGGAAATGAGCGCGATGGGAAAGCCGGTGGCCTTGGAGGCCAGCGCCGACGACCGCGACGTGCGGGGATTGATTTCGATGACGACCACGCGGTCCGTCTTCGGATCGTGCGCGAACTGCACGTTCGTTCCGCCGATCACCTGGATGGCCTCGACGATCGCGTAGGAATACTTCTGGAGGCGCTTTTGCAGCTCTTCGGAAATCGTGAGCATCGGCGCGGTGCAGTAGGAATCGCCGGTGTGCACGCCCATCGCGTCGACATTTTCGATAAAGCAGACGGTGATCATCTGGTTTTTGGCGTCGCGGACGACCTCAAGCTCCAGTTCTTCCCACCCGATGACGGACTCTTCGATCAGAATCTGGCCGATGAGGCTCGCGGAAATGCCGCGGCTGGCCACGATGCGCAGCTCCTCGAGATTGTAAACGATGCCGCCGCCCGTGCCGCCCATGGTGTAGGCCGGACGGATCACCACCGGATAGCCCATTTCGGCGGCGATCTTTTCCGCTTCTTCCACCGAGGTGGCCGGAGCGCTCTGGGGCATATCGATGCCGAGGCGGTTCATGGCTTCCTTAAACGCAATGCGGTCCTCACCGCGTTCGATCGCGTCCACCTGAACGCCGATGACCTTCACGCCGTATTTGTCCAGAACGCCCTTGCGGTGCAGCTCGGAGGTCAGATTGAGGCCGGTTTGTCCGCCCAGATTGGGCAGGATCGCATCGGGTTTCTCGTTTTCAATGATTTCCGTGAGCGCCTGAGCGTTGAGCGGTTCGATATAGGTGACATCGGCCATGCCGGGATCGGTCATGATGGTGGCCGGATTGGAGTTGACCAGGATGATCTTGTAGCCGAGGCTGCGCAGAGCCTTGCACGCCTGCGTTCCCGAGTAGTCAAATTCGCAGGCCTGGCCGATCACAATCGGACCGGAACCGATGATCAGTACTTTTTTGATGTCTTCGCGTTTTCCCATGGGCTATCCTCTCATAATGCATATGGATTTTTTATTTAGACGATATTGTCGCGTAAAAAGAACGATATTGTCGCGCGAGTATACGAAGAATGACCGGACGTGTCAAAGGAATTGTGACAGACGCCCGCCGCTGAGCGACGGGGCTGAAATGATGTTACTTTCTGTTTGCGGCGCCGCGTCTTGCGCAGCCTCCGGACGGCGGCCGAACGCTATTTTCCCGCGCGTTTGGCTCCCCGGCGATACTCCGCCTCCACCGTGATGGCAATGCCGCCGCGCACGGCAAATTCGGCAGTGACCTTGCACCAGCGCGGCGAAAGCGCCTCCACCAGATCGTCGAGGATGAGGTTCGTGACGTGTTCGTGAAAGACGCCTTCGTTGCGGAACGACCAGAAGTACAGCTTGAGCGACTTCGATTCGACGATTTTTTTATCGGGCCCGTATTGGATTTGTATTTTGGCGAAATCCGGCTGGCCGGTCATCGGACAGACGCAGGTGAATTCATCGGTGGAAAGGGTTACGGTATAATCGCGAGCGGCGCGGTTGGGAAACGTTTCCAGTTTGCGCACGGGTTTTGCAGCCCGGCCCGACCCCAGGAGGGTCAGATGCTCAAAATCGCTGTCTGCCTTTTTTCTTTTCATTGTGCTGCCTCGAGTTCATGACGGTTTATCCCGTTTACCGAAAGACGGCGTTTTATTCAAGAACATTCCTTGAGATAAAAAGGATCGCCTTCGAAAGGTTTTTCGTGATACATTTCTTTTGAAAAACGAAACAAAGGAGGACAAGCCATGACAGAAAGCAAACCGACTCTGCCGGAAAATACCTGGAAGTGCAGCAACTGCGGCAACACCGTCGTCCAGACTCTGCCGCCCCAAACCTGCCCCGTCTGCCGGCAGAAATGCGAGTTTTTAAACGTCACCTGCTATCAGCCGGACTGCGGCTTTACGAGCATGGACAACCGGCTCAAGCCGTCAAAGTAGCGCGCCTTTTCAACCGTCGATCAGCGGCGCCAGAACTTCTCCCAGCGTCGGGTGCGGAAGCACCCAGGACTGAAGCTGCCCGCGCGTCAGTTCCGCCGAGACCGCCAGGGCGAGCGGCGCCAGGAGTTCGGGGGCGTGGTCGCCGACGATCACCGCTCCCAGGATCCTGTCCCGGTGAAAGACCGCCTTGACGAATCCCTGCCCCATGACTTCGGCGCGGGCGATGATATTGGCGCTGTAGCCGGATTTCACCACCTCCACGTCCAGGCCTTCGTCTCCGGCCCTCTTCTCGGTATATCCCACGCGGGCAATGGGCGGATGGCTGTACACAACCGATGGAATGAAATTTTCGTTCACCCGCCGCCGTCCGTCGCCGAACATGGCGTCTGCGGCCACCCGGCCCTGCACGGCGGCCCGGTGCGCCAGCATCATGCCGCCCGTCACATCGCCTGCGGCATAAATCCCCGCGACGGAGGTTTTCATCGTTTCGTCCACTTTGACGCCGGACGAATCGTACGCCAGCCCCAGCCGGTCCAGTTCCTCCTCGTGCAAAACCGGACTCCGTCCCGTGCACAAAAGCACGCAGCCGGCGCGCATCTCCATCATTTCCGTCCCTTTTTGAACCTGCAGGACAACGCCGCCCGCCGATTCGCGCAGGCTTAAAAGCCGCGTGGACGTATGGACGGCAATCCCCAGGCGGCCCAGCTCCGACTGCAGAAAAGCCGCCGCTTCCTCGTCTTCCTGGGGTAAAATCCGCTCCAGCAGTTCGACCAGAATCACCTTGACGCCCAGTTCGGCCAGTAATGTCGCGTATTCCACGCCGATAAAGCTGGCGCCGATGATGATCAGGCTCGACGGCAGTTCCGCCAGGCCCAGCATGCCGTCGGAGGTCAGAATGCGTTCTGTCGTCCGAATGCCCGGCAGCAGCTGCGGACGGGAACCCCAGGCGATGAGGAGATGGCCCGCCTTCAGCAAAAGCTGCCGTCCCTCCGCGTCCGTGCAGCGCACCTCCCGCGGCGAAAGGATTTCTCCCCGGCCGGTTTTGGTTTCCACCTGCGCATCGGCCAGCATTTTCTGCGCTCCCAGCGCCGCGACCCGGACCATCTGATCCCGGTGCTTTTTCATGGCGGAAAAATCGACGGCTGCTTCGGAAACGGCCACGCCGACGCGTTTGAGTTTTTTCAGGTCCGTGTAAAACCGGCTGCAGGCCAAGAGCGCCTTGGTGGGAATGCAGCCCCGGTGCGTGCAGGTGCCGCCCCAGCCGTCCTTTTCAAGAACCGCCACGCGCTTTTTCCGGGCGGCGGCCGCCTGTGCCGCCGCGATCCCTCCCGGACCGCCGCCGATGACAATCAAATCGTAATTGTCGGACATGATTTTCCTCCCCTGAAAAAAATGCTTAACACAGGCTATCGGACCCGGCAAACGGAATTTGTTTTGTCGTGAAAAGCGTTTTTGCATAAAAACGCTGCGCCGGCGGCCGTCCCGTAAAGCGCCGGGCAGGACGGCGGAATTGAAACTTGTCAGACCCGCCGATATCTGGTAGTTCACAGCCTGGCAGGATATGTGGATGAAAGAAATTCTGACTGTTTCACAACTGAACGAAAACATTAAGGCCATTCTGGAGGAATCCTTCGGAACGCTCTGGGTGGAAGGTGAAGTCTCCAATTTGCGCCGCCCCCAGTCCGGCCACGTGTATTTCACCCTCAAGGACGACAAAAGCCAGATCCGGGCGGTGTATTTCCGCTCCTTCGGCGCCCGCGCGGTCCGCTTTGACCTCGAAGACGGCATGAAGATCATCTGCCGGGCGCGGCTCACCGCTTATGTTCCGCGCGGAGAATATCAGCTGATTGTGGAAACGGTCGAACCGCAGGGCACGGGCGCGCTGCAGAAAGCCTTCGAACAGCTCAAGGCGAAACTCGCCGCCGAAGGCCTGTTTGACGCCTCCCGCAAAAAGCCCCTGCCTTTTCTTCCGGCGCGCATCGGCGTGGTCACGTCGCCTTCCGGCGCGGTCATTCGGGACATTTTAAACGTCACGCGCCGTCGTTTCCCCGCGGTGAACATTCTGATTGCGCCAACGCGCGTGCAGGGCGCGGAAGCGGCGGCGGAAATCATTGCAGCCCTGGCGCGTCTCCAGCGCGTCGGCGGCATTGAGGTGATCATTATCGCGCGGGGCGGCGGCTCGCTGGAGGACCTGGCGCCGTTCAACGACGAAGCGCTGGCGCGCGCCGTTGCGCAGTCTGCGATTCCCGTCGTCTCGGCGGTCGGGCATGAAACGGACTTCACCATCTGCGATTTTGTCGCGGATCTGCGCGCGCCCACGCCGTCCGCGGCGGCCGAGCTGGTCGTTCCCGAGCAGGCTGACCTTCGCGCCGCCGTCGATCTTCTCGCGGAAAGGCTGGCCGCGGCCCAACGCCGCCTGCTCGATGCCAAACGCGCTAGGCTCGACGCCCTCGAGGCCCGCTTTCGGGATCCGCGCCGTTATCTTCAGGATTTCTCGCTGCGCGTGGACGATCTGCACGAAAGGCTTGGCCGGGCCTGGACGCAAAAAATCGCGGCGCTCCGGAACCGGCTTGGCCGGCTGGAACTCGGTTTGCTCCACCAGAATCCGCAGCAGCGTCTGCGGGAAAGGACTCTGCTGTTGGGCAGCCTGGAAAAGGCCCTGCTCGCAAGCTGGCAGCGCATCGCCGGGGATCGCCGCACAAGGCTTCAGAAAAACGCCGCGCTTTTGTCGTCGCTGAATCCGCTGGCCGTGCTGTCCAGGGGATACAGCATCACCCGCCGCCTGCCGGAAGGAACGATCGTGCGCGACGCCGGCGAGTTGACGGAAGG
>JAAYDW010000025.1 GCA_012729055.1 Deltaproteobacteria bacterium | reverse complement strand
GGAGACGCGCCGGCGCATCATCGCCGTTCTCGACGCCATGCAAAACAAGCAGGACCCCCGGCCGCCAAAGAAGCACAACAACATTCCGCTGTAGGCTGTGTTGGTGGATGGTGGATGGTGGATGGTGAATGGTGGATGGTGAATGGCTTGTGGATGTAGGGCAGGGCTTTAGCCCCGCCTTTTGTGAAGCTGAAGCTTCGCCCTACGTTAAAGAAATAATTTTGGGTTCAAATGCGCGGAGGCTTCATTCCAGCGGCTATCCGAATCACCTGAAGGTCGCGCGAGGGAACGAGAACCGGCATCCGACAAAAAAGAAAGGAAGAAAAATTGCGCAGGACTTAACTCCTGTGCTAAGATGAAAGGAGAGACAAAGAATTACCACGGACAGGTTTTTATAGGCGAGCTGAGTTTGTTTCATCCGGTTTGTTGATTTCGAAGACATGGGAAAACCGTTTCCAGTAAACCGTTTTCATGTTGATACTATCAAAAAATGAGGAGGAGGCTAAAATGAAGCATTGGAAGAGCATGGTTGTGGTATCGGTTGTTTGTCTCATCATGTCCTGGGCGTTCGTCGCGCGGGCGCAGGACATCGTCATCGGCTTTTCGGGACCTTTAAGCGGACCGGCGGCTGAATACGGGCAGGATATGCTCTACGGCGTCGACATGGCGGTAAACGAAATCAACGCCGCGGGCGGCGTCACCGTGAACGGCAAGAAGCACCTGTTCAGACTGGAAAAGCTCGACGATAAAAACGATCCCACCGCAGCGGTCAACAACGCCCGCCGTTTCCGCAACAGCGGCGCCATCGCCGTTTACAACGGCGTGTTCACCACCATCGCCGCCATGAGCAAGGTCAACGAGGAAAAAGGCAACGAATTTCTGCTCATGGCTTATACCAGCACGCCTAAAATCGGCGAACTCGGCAACAAGCTGCTCATCGGCATCACCGCTCCGGACTTCCGGGTGTACATGCAGCAGTTCATTCAAACGGCCAAGAAAAAGGGCTACCAGAAAATCGCCATGGTGGTCACGGCCGGCGCCTACGGCGAAGAGTGGCGCCAGACCTTCAAGAAGTACTGGGAGGAAGCAGGCGGAATCATCACGGCGGACAAGCCCGCCAACTACTACGCGGAAACGGATTTCTCGGCGCCTCTGGCGGCGGCGCTCGCCACGAAGCCGGACTGTCTGCTGATCGGCGGTCCGTCCTCCACCACGGCGCTCGTTTTCGAGCAGGCCCGCGGCATGGGATTCAAAGGCGGCTTTATCGTCATCGACCAGGCCAAGCTGGATTACATTGCCAATCTGCTCAAAGGATACAAGCTCATGGATAACACCATCGGCGTGGCCATCCCCATGAGCGTGGGATCTCCCGTGGCCTTAGCCTTCGAACAGAAATTCAAGCCCACGTACAAGCGGATAGTGACATCCGAAGCCTTCCGGAACTACGGCGCCACGATTGCGCTTGCGAAAGTCATTGAAAAAGCGGGCACGGCGACGGACGTCTACAAAATCCGCGCCAGCTTCGCCAAGGCCCTGCCGATCACCGGCGACAGGATTCCTACGGAAATATTCGGCATTGCCCCCAACGGCCGCCTGCTGGTCAGCGGCGCCACCCAGACCATTGAAAACGGAAAACTGACGCCTCCCATTTATGCGGTCTGGTGGGTCAAGAACGAAAAGGAATTTCAGGACGTGAGAAAAATCTCCAAAACCAAGTCCCACACGATCTGGGTCACCACGCCGTGGGATCTGCTCAATAAATAAAACTTAAAAAAAATCGTGCGGGCCGCAAGGCCCGCACGATAACGTCCGTGACAATCGAGGGCGGGGACTTGTCCTTTGCCCTCGATTGACGGTTTCGCCGTCTCCCGGCCTAGAGGTATTTTTCCTCCAGCAGTTTAAGCACCCTGTCGGCCGAATCGGTCACGGCCGTGCCGGGACCGAAAATGCCCCTGACGCCTTTTGCATAGAGGAAATCGTAATCCGCGGGCGGAATGACGCCGCCGACCACGACGAGAATATCCTCGCCGCCCATCTTCTTCAATTCCTCGATGAGCTGCGGCACCAGGGTCTTGTGGCCCGCCGCGAGGCTCGAAACGCCTACCACGTGCACGTCGTTTTCAATGGCCATTTTGGCCGCCTCCTCCGGCGTTTGAAACATCGGGCTGATATCCACATCAAAGCCGACATCCGCGTAGGCGGTGGCCACCACCTTGATGCCCCGGTCGTGGCCGTCCTGACCCATTTTGGTCACGAGCGAGCGGGGACGGCGGCCGGTCTTTTCCAGGAACTTCTCCGTCCGGACCCGCAGCGACCGAAGAACTTCGCTGTCGCCGTATTCGGAAGAGTACGCGCCGGAGATCACCCGCGTGGTGGCGACGTAGCGGCCGAAAACCTTCTCCACGGCATCGGACACTTCGCCCACCGTGGCCCGCAGCCGCACCGCCTCGATAGCGGCTTCCAGAAGATTGCCGCCCTTTTCGGCGACCTGCGTAATGTGCGCGAGGGCCTTCTGCACCGCGGCGTTGTCGCGGCCGGACTTGATCTCTCGTAAGCGCGCGATCTGTTCGTCGCGCACGCTGCTGGAAATGTCCAGCACCTCGACGGGAACTTCGTCCTGAACCCGGTATTTGTTCACGCCGACGATGGTGTCTTTGCCCTGATCGATGCGGGCCTGCCGCCGGGCCGCCGATTCTTCAATGCGCATCTTCGGCATGCCGGTTTCAATGGCCCGGGCCATGCCGCCCAGCTCCTCGATTTCGTCCATGATCTTTTTGGCTTCCCGGATGATGGACGCCGTGAGCGCTTCCACGTAGTAGGAGCCGCCCAGGGGATCGACCACGTGGCAGATTTGCGATTCCTCCTGAATGATGATCTGCGTGTTGCGGGCGATGCGCGAAGACAGAGGCGTCGGCAGGCTCACCGCCTCGTCAAACGAGTTGGTGTGCAGCGACTGGGTTCCGCCCAGCGCCGCGGCCAGCGCTTCGAGCGTGGTCCGGATGATGTTGTTGTAGGGGTCCTGCTGAGTGAGGCTCCAGCCGGAGGTCTGCACGTGGGTTCGGAGCACCTGCGAGCGCGGGTTGGTCGGTTGGAACTCGCCCACGATCTTGTGCCACAGACACCGCGCTGCGCGCAGCATTGCGATTTCCATGAAGAAGTTCATGCCCACGCCGAAGAAAAACGACAGGCGCGGAGCGAAGTCGTCGATTTTCAATCCGCCGTCGATCGCGGCGCGGATGTACTCCTTGCCGTCGGCCAGCGTGAAAGCCGTCTGCAGGACCGAGTCCGCGCCCGCTTCCATGATGTGGTAGCCGCTGATCGAAACGGTGTTGTATCGCGGCATGTTTTTCGACGCGTAGGCGATGATGTCGGAAACGATCCGCATGGAGGGCCGCGGCGGGTAGATGTAAGTGTTGCGCGTCAGAAATTCCTTGAGAATGTCGTTTTGAATGGTGCCGGCCAGTTGCTTTTGCGCCACGCCCTGCTCCTCGGCGGCTACGATGTATCCCGCCAGAATCGGCAGGACGGCGCCGTTCATGGTCATGGAAACCGAAACCTTGTCGAGCGGAATCCGGTCGAAGAGGATTTTCATGTCCTCGACGGAGTCGATGGCCACGCCGGCCTTGCCGACGTCGCCCGCCACGCGGGGATGGTCCGAGTCGTACCCCCGGTGGGTGGCGAGATCAAAGGCTACGGACAGACCCGTCTGTCCCGCGGCAAGATTCTTCCGGTAGAATTCATTGGATTCCTTCGCCGTGGCAAATCCCGCGTACTGGCGGATGGTCCAGGGCTGATTGGCATACATGGTGGCCGAGGGCCCCCGCAAATAGGGAGGCAGACCGGAAAGGGTGTCGACGGTGTCCAGGCCTTCCAGATCTTCAGCGGTGTAAATGGGCTTGACGGCGATGCCTTCCGGCGTCTCCCAGTCGAGCGCCTCCAGGGGCTTGCCCTTGAGCTCCCGGAGGGCGGCTTCTTTCCATTGCTTCATTTGAGCATGCTTGGTCACGATAAAAACTCCTTTGCTGTATGAATCGGGGCTTGTCGCCCGGAGGCCTTCCTCACTCAGGCCATTTTACGCAGTTCTTTTTTAAGTATTTTCCCCACCAGCGTTTTGGGCATGGCGGCCAGAATCACCACTTCCTTCGGAACGAAGAATTTCTTCAGTTTTCCCCGGCAGAACTCCAGGATTTCGTCGGGCGTTGCCGCGGCATTCGGCTTGAGCGTGACAAAGGCCTTGATGTCCTCTCCGTAAACCTTGTCCTTGATCCCGATGACGGACGCTTCGGCGACGGCCGGGTGGGCGTAAAGCACCTCTTCTATGACGCGCGGCGAAATGTTTTCACCGCCCTTGATGATGATGTCCTTTTTGCGGTCCGTGATCGTGAAATATCCGTCTGCGTCCACAAAGCCGATGTCGCCGGTGTGCAGCCAGCCGTTGCGGATGACTTCCGCCGTGGCCTCAGGCATATTCCAGTAGCCTTTCATCACCATCGGCCCCCGGAGAACAATTTCACCTTCCTGCCCCTGCGGGACTTCGTTGTCATGATCGTCGAAAATTTTCATCTCCATCCCTTTCATGGGTTTTCCGATGGTGCCGGGCTTGATCACGGGACGGCCGATGTTGGTTGAGTTATTCGCCCCCGCTTCGGAAAGGCCCCAACCTTCCCCGATTTCCATGCCGAACTTTTCCTTGAACTGTTTCCAGGTATCGATGGACAGAGGAGCCGAGCCGCAGACCCAGTATTTAACCGAACGGATATCGTATTTTTTATAGTCCGGAAACATCAGCATATAAATGACCATGGTGGGAACGATGGGAACCGACTGGACCTTGTATTTGTCGATATTGGCAAACACCTGCTCCAGATTGAACTGCCGCATGATGATCACTTTGCCGTGGAGGCGCAGAAACGATCCGTTCATCATGGCCACGCCGAAGGAATGGCATAAAGGGAGCATGGCCATTGAAACCAGGTCCTGCGGGAGGTTCGTGTCTTCCTGCTGCGCGCGCGCGGAAAAGGCCAGCCCCGCGTGCGTCAGCATGACGCCTTTGGGCGTGCCGGTCGTGCCGGAGGTATAAATCATGGTGGCGACATCGTCGTCGGCCGTCTCGACCATCGTCAGATCCTCGGAGCTCTGATCCACCAGCTTCCGGAAGCTATGCGTTCCTTCGACGTCCTGGTCCGCAACCATGATGATGTTTTTTACGACGCCGGATTTGGACTGCGCGATTTTGACTTTATCCAGATATTCCGGAGACGTGATGACGGTATGCACGCCGCTGTCCTGATAAATAAAATTGATTTCTTCCTGGCCGACCAGATAATTGATCGGCAATGCAATGGCGCCGATCCGCCAGATGGCCTGAAACGCCTGCAGCACCTCGGGACAGTTGGGCATCTGCATGATGACCCGGTCGCCCCGGGATACTCCCAGTTTCACAAGCGCGTTGCCGAATCGCCGCGCGGCGCGGTCCATCTGGACATTGGTGATTTCCTTTCCCTCGAAAATGTAACTGACGTGCTCGCCGACTTTCAAGTTTTCCAAAGCCAATTCCGCAATGTTCATCGTGAAGCCTCCTCAATTTATTCCAAAGAATTGTATTTTTTATTGGATCATTGAATCCTGCTTGGCAAAAAACAGTGTATATAAATTACACAACGCGAAATCAGGAAACTTCCCGTGGTTTGACGCTTATTTCATCAGTCGAGGATCTGCTGGCGTTTGAGATACTGGGGGATTTCGAAGATCTGGGAGGCGGGGCGCGCCCGCAGGATGTGGCCCGGCAGGGCCCGTCCCGCCATCTTCTCCGCCATCCGCACGCACTCCAGAAGCCCCTCCAAGTCGATTCCGGTCCGGATCCCCATCTCCTCGAAGAGATGCGCCAGATCCTCCGTCGGCACATTCCAGTAGCCCAGATCCTGCTCGCTTGCGCCGTAGGGCGTGGCGCTCATCCCTCCCAGCGACGTGTCGAAGATCCGCACCCCCGCCTCGTACGCCGCCATGCAGTTTGCAATCGCCGCCCCCCGCGTATTGTGAAAATGCACCGCCAGCCTGATGTCCAGGCTCTGCTCCGCCACCGCGCCGATCGTCTCCCGCACGGTCTTTGGATTCGCCATCCCCGTCGAGTCCACCAGCGCAATCTCCGACGCCCCCATGTAGCCCAGCTTCAGCACCAGCTCGGCCACTTCCTCCGGCCGGATCCGACCTGCGTAGGGACACCCGAACGCCGTCATCACATACACCCGAACACTCCGGTGGTTCTGCGCCGCCGTCTTCAAAATCGACGGCAGCATTTTGTGCAAACTCTCCTTCAGGCTTCTTCCCAGGTTCAGCATATTGAACGTGTCGGAGGCCGCAAGCAAAATCAATATCTCGTCAATCTGCGTGATCATCGCCCGCCGGCACCCGATCTCGTTGGGAACCAGCCCTACGTACGTCACGTCCGGCTTCTTCGCAATCCCCGCAATCAACCGCTCCGCGTCGTACCCTTCCGGCAGCAGCCGGGGATGTGTAAACGACGCGCACTCGATCTTCCTCAGCCCCGTCTCCGACAGCTTGTTGATGTAGCGGATCTTCTCCGCCGTCGACAATCCGTCGCAAACGGCCGGCAGCCCGTCCCGCGGCGATACTTCCACCAGCGTTACCTGGGCGTCTTTCCTTTTCGTTGTCGCGCCGTTCGGCATAACCTTGTTTCCCTGTGTTTTTTCCGTTCTTAATGCATAAGTCGTTCCAAAACGCCCCGACCCTTCACCCCAAATCGTACTCCTTCAGCTTCAGGTAAAACGTCCGCCGGCTGATCCCCAAAAGCCGGATGGCTTCCGTCTTATTCGCCGCCGCCGCCAGAACCTCTCCGATCAGCCGCCGCTCCACATCCCGCACGGCCTCCGCCAGGTTGTACGACGTCCGCGACGCGGCCGGCGGTCCCGGGCGCCGGTCCGTTGCTGAAAAAATAAAGTTCGGCAGCGATCCCGTGTCGATCACCGGCGACTGTGTCATGTTTACCGCGTAGCTCATCACGCCCTTGAGCTCCCGGACGTTTCCCGGCCAGTGGTACGACCGCAGTACGCCGAGCGCGTCCGCCGAAATGCGCCACTTCTGCTTTTGCGCCGTCTCATGGCGCTTTAAAAAATGATCCACCAGAAGCGCGATGTCTTCCGGCCGCTCCCGAAGCGGCGGCAGATGAATCGTAAACGCGTTGAGCCTGAAAAACAAATCCTCGCGAAACTTCTTCTGCTCGATCAGCTCCGCGAGATCCTGGTTCGTCGATGAGATGATCCGCACGTCCACCCGGATGTTCTTCGTCCCCCCGACCCGCTTGAACGATCCGGACTCCAGCACGCGCAGGAGCTTCGACTGAACGGATAAAGAGGAATCGCCGATTTCGTCGAGCAGGATCGTTCCTTCGTGCGCCTCGTCGAAGTAGCCCTTGCTCCCCTCCGTCCGCGCGCCCGTGAACGCTCCCTTCTCATAGCCGAAAAGCTCGCTCTCAATCAGGCTGTCCGGAATCGCCGCGCAGTTCACGTCCACCAGCGGCTTGTTTTTCCGCCCGCTCGTCTGGTGGATCGCCCGCGCCAGAATTTCCTTCCCCGTCCCGCTCTCCCCGATGATCAGCACCGCTATGTCCGAGCGCGCCGCCCGCTGCGCCGTCACCAGCGCCTGTCGAAACGACGGGTTCGCCCCGATCAGCTCGTCAAACGCCGCTCCGAGACGCTCGCCGCCGTTGCCTTCTGCCGTCTTTGCCGCCGTCTTTCCCGGCCGTGCGTTTCTCTCCTGCTCCCGACGTCCCGTCATCTTCCGTCTCCCCCGCTCCTCCAATGTTTATCTTATATACATTTATCGTTCCCTATGTATAGAATTAATACAATCCTGTCAACCGTGTTCTCCCGGAAAAACCGCCCGGCAAGGCAAACGCCGCTCTTTTTGCGTTTTGCGCCTTCAAACGCCCGGAAAAAAGCCTGCCGGGCGCGGCCGGAAGCCCTGAAACCGGATCACCTCACTGGTACGTTATTTGCTTTGCAGAATAGAGGCGGGAAGATCCACAAAAAACAGTAGTCGAAATTCTCGGGGATGAGGTATAAACAAAGCGTGTTTTTGCCGCCTGGAATTGCCGCATCGGAACGGCCTTTTCCGCCTCCTCCTCCCAACGCCAATCGCCGGCGGGCGGTCTGGCGCGAAAGCATTCGGACAAACCGTTAAAAACTTTCAAAAGGGGTGCAGATATGGAAAATGTCGTTTTTATCAGTTGCGCGCGGACGCCGATCGGCGCGTACGGCGGAGCGCTGAAGAACGTGCCGGTTTATCGCCTGGCCAGCGTTGTTCTGCAGGCGGCGGTTAAAAAAGCGGGGATCGATCCGTCCCAGGTGGATGACGTCATCATGGCCTCGGCCTATCAGAACGGCGAGTGCGCCAACGGCGCGCGCATGGCCGTCCTCGATGCCGACTGGCCGGATACCATTCCCGGCGGCATGATCGACCGGCGCTGCTGCTCCGGCCTGGAAAGCGTGTATTACGGCGCTTTGCAGATTCAAACCGGCAACGCCGACATTGTCATCGCGGGCGGCATGGAGTCGATGAGCCAGGGCGAACTCTACATCCCCGGAGACATCAAGTGGGGACTGGGCGGCAAGAGCCATGAAAAATACGGCTTCATGCCGCGCGGCCACGGGGCGCTCGCCATGTGGGGCATCCCCTTTTACGACCGGATTCAGCGGGGCCGAGTCATGAGCCAGCCCATCTGGCGCTACGGGGAACTGAGTTCCATGATGACCTGGGCCGAAGCCGCGGCCAAAAAAGAAGGCATCACCCGCGAAGAAGCGGACCGCTGGGCGCTCAGGTCCCACGAGCGAGCCATCGCGGCGCAGGACGCGGGAAAATTCGTCGATGAAATTGCGCCGGTGCCGGCAGGCAAGGATAAAAGCGGCCAGGATCTTTTCTTTAAAACGGATGAAGGCCCCCGCCGCGAAACCACGCTGGAGAAACTGGCCAAACTCAAAACCGTTTACAAGGACGGCGTTTGCACGGCCGGCAACTCCTCTTCGGAAAACGACGGGTCGGCCGCGGTGATCCTCGCGTCCGAAAAGAAGGCGAAGGAACTGGGCATTAAACCGATCGCCTACTACCGCTCCTGCGCGGTCGCGGCCACCGATCCGACGCTCACGTACCCGGCCGTTCCGGCGGCCGTCGCCAAGGCGCTCGCGAAGACCGGCAAAACCATTGCCGACATGGATTTGATTGAAGTGCAGGAAGCCTTTGCCGTGCAGTGCCTCGCGGACTCTCGCCTGGCGGGACTTTCCGACGAACAGATGGACGCGAAGGTCAACGTCAACGGGTCGGGCATTTCGCTGGGGCACCCCATCGGGGCAACCGGCACGATGCGGCTCACCACGCTGCTTGGCGAAATGGCGCGGCGCGACGCCCGCTTCGCCCTGGAAACGATTTGCGGCGGCGGCGGCCAGGGCATCTGCATGGTGATCGAAAGAAAATAAAACAGCAGGGAACGGTCCTGCGACCGCGAGGCTGTCGCGACCGTTCCTGATTTGACGAGGATCGAACGTAACCAACCATTAAGAAAGCCTGGAGGAGAAAATATGGATTTTGCATTGACGGAAGAACAAAAAATGATTTCGGATACGGCGAGGAACTTCGCCGAAAAGGAAATCGCGCCGCACGTCGAGGAAGACGAGAAAAATCATTTCTGGCGCAAGGAAATCTTTGACAAGATGGCCGAACTGGGATTTTTCGGCTTCTGCATCGACGAAAAATTCGGCGGCAACGGCATGGGCTTTCTGGAAGGCGCGCTCGCCATCGAACAGGTGGCCAAAGTGCACACGGCTTGGCGCATGGCCTTCAACATGCAGTGCTGGGGCCCGGCGCTCACCATTCAGAAGTTCGGAACCGAGGAACAGAAAGAGCACTACATTCCCAAATTCGTCTCCGGCGAATACGTCGGCAGCTTCGCCATGACCGAACCGGACATCGGCTCGGACGTCGCCTCCATGAAATGCCGCGCCGAGGACAAGGGCGATTATTATCTGGTGAACGGCAACAAGATGTGGATCACCAACGGCACCGTCTGCAACCACGGCCTCCTGTACGTCAAAACGGACAAGGACGCGGGCGCAAACGGCGTGAGCTGCTTCATCATGGATTACTCTCTTCCCGGCATCACGCGCAAACCGATTCACGACAAAGTCGGCCTGTGGGCCTCCGACACGGCGGAAATCACGTTTGAGGACGTGAAGGTTCCCAAGCATCTGCTTTTGGGCAAACTCAACCGCGGTTTCCAGATCTGCATGACGCAGCTCAACTCCACCCGCCTGGGCTGCTCCGCGGGCGCTTTGGGCCTCTCCGGCGCCATTCTCGACGCCTCCGCCAAATACGCCACGGAACGCTGCCAGTTCGGCAAACAAATCGGCCGTTACCAGCTCATCCAGCAGCAGGTGGCGGACATGAAAATCGGCCATGACACGCTGGCCTATCTGGTCTATCGCGCGGCCTGGCTCAAGGACAAGGGTCTGCCCAACGTCATGGAGACCTCCATGTCCAAGCTCTACAGCGCAAAAGTCGTCGTCCACGACGCCAATGAGTGCATGAAGCTTTACGGTTCGTTCGGCTATTCCGACGAATACCCCTGCGGCCGCTTCCTGCGCGACTCCAAGCAGTTCGAGACGCTGGAAGGCACCTCCAACATGCACACGATGATCGTCGCCAACGCCACCATGGGATTTGCGCCCAACCGGGCATAACTTCGACGGAGTAAGCCATGAAACAATACTTTGCAAAAATGGATCCGCTGGGGAAGCCCCTTTCCGCGCGGCAGACCGAGAGCATGCGGGAGAACTGCGCGAAGATCGAGGAGATCATGCAGACCGTCGACGCGGAAGTCGAGCGGATCAAAAACGTGGGCGTATCATTGCAGACGCTGCACGACCGGGGCGAGATGAGCGTCTGGGAACGCATCGCGTACCTGGTCGATCCGGGGACCTTCTGCCCGCTGCACAGCATCTTCGATCCGGAGAACGAGGAATCGGGGAGCACCGGCGTGGTGGACGGCCTGGCGCGCATCCGGGGCAAGTGGTGCGTTCTCATCGGGTTCAACAACAAGTGGATGGCGGGCGCGTGGATCGCGGGCCAGCCGGAGAACAACCTGCGCGTAACGGACATCGCCAGGATTCTGCACCTGCCGCTGGTGTGGCTGGTGAACTGCTCCGGCGTGAAGCTGCCCGAACAGGAGAAGATGTACGCCAACCGTCGGGGCCAGGGGACCTGCTTTTTCCGGCACGCGGAGCTCGAGCAGATGGGCATTCCGGTCATCGCCGGCATTTACGGCACGAATCCGGCGGGCGGCGGCTACCAGTCGATCAGCCCGACGATTCTGCTGGCGCACAGGAAGGCCAACATGGCCGTGGGCGGCGGCGGCATCGTAAGCGGCATGTCTCCCAAGGGGTTTTTCGATGAGGAAGGCGCGGAAGAGCTCATCAACGCCACGCGGCACTTCAAGTCCGTCCCGCCCGGCAGCGTGAAAGTCCACTACGACGTCACCGGATTCTTCCGGGCGGTCTTCGACGAGGAAACGCAGGTGCTCGACGCCATCAAGGACTACATGGACGATCTGCCCGCCTACCATCCGCGCTTCTTCCGGGTGGCGCCTCCGGCCGAACCGGCTTATCCGCCTGAAGAGATCGCCTCGATCATTCCGGTCAACAAAAAGCGGGTTTACGATTTCGAGCAGGTCCTGGCGAGACTCGTGGACGGCTCGGAGCACCTGGAGTTCCGCCCCGGCTTCGGTCCGGAAATGTACTGCGGCTTGGTGAAGGTGGACGGCTACCTCATGGGGGTCGTCGGCAACCGCCAGGGAGCTTTCCCCAATTATCCGGAATACACAAACGAATACATGGGCGTGGGCGGCAAGCTCTACCGGCAGGGGCTGATCAAGATGAGCGAGTTTGTCACGCTGTGTTCGCGCGACAAGGTGCCGATGGTCTGGTTTCAGGACACCTCCGGCATCGACGTGGGGGACATTGCGGAAAAGGCGGAGCTTTTAGGCTTGGGTCAGTCGCTCATCTACTCGATTGAGAACTCGCATTTGCCGATGATGCTGGTGGTGCTGCGCAAGGGAACGGCGGCGGCGCATTACGTTCTGGGCGGCCCCACGGCAAACAACAACAATGCGTTTTCACTGGGGACCGCCACGACGGAGATCAACGTCATGCACGGGGAGACGGCGGCGGCGGCAAGCTACGCCCGGCGGCTGGTGAAGGAGAAGGACGCGGGCCGGCCGCTGGGGCCGATCATCGCCAGGATGAACGAGATGGTGCAGCACTACGACGATACTTCCGGTCCGCTCTTTTGCGCGAAGAAGGGGTTTGTCGATGAAATCGTGCGCTACGCCGAGCTGCGCAGCTATCTGGTGGGCTTTGCCAACTGCTGCTATCAGAATCCCCGGGCCATCTGTCCGCAGCACCAGATGATTCTTCCGCGGATCATCCGTTCGCAAATCGTGAAGGGGCAAGACAGGCCGGAGTAGCTCGCAGCTCGTAGAGAAAAGTGAGTTTCCATTTTAATAAAGCGGCGGGCGGGGCATCCGCCCGCCGCCGATGATAGAAACAGAAGTTGTATTCATTCCCGTCTCCCGGAGCGAATTTTTCTGTAATTCCCCTCGGCAAATATTCGGACCTCGCGACAGAAAGACTTCCCCATGGATGCGGTTGACCGTTTGGAATCGTTAAAAAGCTGCAAACAACACCCTGCAAAACAAGGAGGTCCGAGCCATGACGACAACAAATCCCAGTCCCCTTTTATCACCTCTGTCCATCGGCGGCGTTAAAATCAAAAATCGGCTGGTCGTGTCCCCGATGGTCACGGTGTATTGCGATACGGACGGAATGGCCACCGAACGCTTTATCGCCTATCATGAAACCAAAGCCAAAGGCGGGTGGGGAATGATCATTGTCGAAGACTACGCGGTCGATCCCCTGGGCAGGGGCTTCTGGACGCCCGGCTTGTGGAAAGACGAACAGATCGCGTCGCATGCCCGCCTCACCGAACGGGTCCGGCGCGCAGGCGCCGCGATCATCGCGCAAATCTACCATGCCGGCAGGCAAACGAGCGCCGGCCTCATCGGCGCTAAGCCCGTTTCCGCTTCCCCCCTGCCCTGTCCCGCCATGGGGGAAATTCCCCGGGAATTGTCCGTCGCGGAAATCGAAAAGATCGTTTCGCAGTTCGGCGATACGGCCCTGCGCGCCAGCCAGGCCGGCTTTGACGGCGTGGAAGTCCACGGCGCGCACGGTTATCTGATTGCCCAGTTCATGTCCTCCTACTCCAACAAACGCAGCGACGCCTACGGCGGTCCCCTGGAAAACCGCCTGCGCTTTCCTCTGGAAATCATCGCGGACATCCGGAAAAAATGCGGCCCCGATTTTCTGATCGGTTTCCGGATCTCGGGCGATGAAAAAGTTCCCGGCGGACGCGCCATCGAAGAAACGAAAGCCGTCGCCATCCGGCTCGAAAAACAGGGCGTCGATCTGCTGCATGTTTCCGCCGGAACTTACGAGAGCCCCTGGGCCATTGTTCCTCCCATGAACATCCCTCCCGGATGGATTGTCGACTACGCGGCGGAAGTTAAAAAAGTGGTGTCTCTTCCGGTCATGACCGTGGGACGCATCAACGATCCGTTCCTGGCGGAAAGCATTCTGCGGTCGGGGAAGGCCGATCTGATCGCCATGGGCAGAGCCTCCCTGGCCGATCCCGACCTGCCCAATAAATTTGCCGAGGGGCGATACGAGGATATCCGCCGCTGCATCGGCTGCCAGCAAGGGTGCCGGGAGATTCTGCGCCGGAACGAGCCCATTCGCTGCCTGGTCAATCCCACGTGCGGCTATGAGTACCGGCAGGAATTCAAAAAAGCGGAGACCCCACGGAAGATCACCGTGGTGGGAGGAGGCCCGGCGGGAATGGAAGCCGCCCGAACCGCGGCGCTGGCCGGTCATGACGTCACGCTGTATGAAAAAGCGGACCGGTTGGGCGGGCAATTTGCCGCGGCGGCCGTTCCGCCGGCCAAAGGCGAGCTTTCTTCCTATATCGCGTGGGCCGCGCGGCAGGTTGAAAAGCTGGGCGTCACCGTCAAATTAAAAACACCCTACACGAAGGAGATTTGCCGCAGCGAAAATCCGTCTCTGGTCATCATCGCCACAGGCGCCTGCTGCGCGAGCCCCCCGATTCCGGGCATCGACGGCCCCACCGTGGTGTCGGCCGAAGAGGTTCTGACAGGCCGGGTGTCCGTCAAACGAAAAGTGGTTATCGCCGGAGGAGGAATGATCGGCTGCGAGACGGCGACGTATCTTGCCTCGCTTAGCCGACAGGTCACGATTCTGGAGATGCTGCCGACGATCGCCGCGGATGAAGAATCCACCCGCCGCTTTTTTCTTTTGAAGATGATCGACGACCAGCGCATCCGGGTTCTGACCGAGGCGAAAATAACCGGCATCACCGACACAGGCGTCCGCATCGAACAAAACGCAGAATTGTTCGACATCGCCGCGGATACCGTCGTTTTGGCTCTGGGCATGGAGCCGGAGAATGCATTGGCCAAAGAACTGGAAGGAATGGCACCCCTTAAGATTGTCGGCGATGCGCTGAAATCGAGAAACGCCCTCGAAGCCATTCGGGAGGGATTTTTAGCCGGCGCGCAAGCGTAGTCTTTGCGCGTTCCTCAGCTTTCCTTTCTCATCATGGTAACGATGGGAAAGCCGGCGGGATTCGCGCCGGCTTCCAGAAAATCACGAAATCCGAAAGACTCATAGAGTCTTCGCGCCGGCCGGCCCGCTTCTGTGGTCTTGTCGAACGTTGTTACCGTGACCGGCCGCGCAGGATCGAGGTGCTTCAGGGCTTCGGCCAGGAGAGCGGCGCCTGCCTTTCGTCCCCGGCTGCTCGCAGCCACGGCGAACCAGGCAATCTCGTTTTCTTGCCTGGAAATCACAATGCCGCCGAGAAACTCCTCTTCTCCCCGGTCATCATCCCTTTTGGTGAAACAGAAGGCGTTTCCTTCGCGGATCATCTGCTTCAAGCCGTCGCAAAAGGCCGGGTCACCGACCATGGGGCCGAACAGCGGCTCGACGTCTTCTGCCAGTTTCAGCCAGTCGGGGAAATCCTCCATCGTTGATGTGCGTACCATCCTCTTCCTTTCATTATTATTCGGCCAAACGAAAAGCCCGGCAGGGCAAAGCCGTCGGGTCTTGTGCTTTAATTTTTACGATTTGTCAATGATCCGCCGCCAATCCCTCCGGCGCGGACGTTTTGCCCGCGCCGGAGGGATTGGGCGTCTAGCGGACGTCCATGCGCTCCTGATAGTACCGGGTCACGTCGTACACCGCGTAATCCATCATCAGCATCATGCTCAAAAGGCTGTCCACCGCCTGGTTGTAAGCCAGGCCGTTTATGAAGGTTTTTTGAAAGCCGTCGTGCAGCCACATGAACCGGCGCATCACGTTTAAGGCATAAACGGCCTCGTGGAGGGGAATATTGTTTCTGCGGCTCGTTTCGGCGTACTGCCGGAAAAAGGCGCGGGCCTTTTCGAACCGGTCGGTATCCAGAAGCAGGCTTCTCAACCGGCTGTAAAATTTGATCGCCTGGGGCGCCAGCTTGTCCCGGGACAGGCCGTGATAGTGCGTCGTGCGCTTGTCCTTGCGCACAGAGTCCGCCCAGTTGCCGGCAATCTCAACGATGTTCGCCTCCAGAATGTCGAGGAGCTTCAGCGATTCCGCCTGATCCACCTTCATCAACCGCTGGTATTCCCGCGTCACGCTGTAGGTGGCGTAGTCGAAAAGCAGGATCGTGCGGTTCAAGGTGTCGAGCGCCTGCTGCTGATCGATGCCGAAACCGAAGACGAGCTGAAACTCGGCGTAGAGCCAGATGTGCCGGCGCATCAGGATGAGCGCGTAGATTGCTTCGGCCATGGGAATACCGAGCGCATGGCTTTCGGCGGCATAGTTCCGGAAATAGTCCTCCACATCCGCGGCGACTTTCTCGCCCGTGAACATCTTGCTGAAGTTCCGGTAAAACCAGACGCACTGGTTCTGGATTTTCTGCTCGTTGAGTTCCTTATAGGTGGGAGTCCGGGCGTTGTTCTGCACGTCGGCCGCCCATCGTTTGGCCATGTCTTCCGCGTAACGATCCGCCAGTTCAACGTATTTGGCAGCATAAGTCTTCATTTCCGCATCCTTTCTCCGGGGTCCGCCGGTCCTCAAGTTTCACATTACCGGGTCTGACGCTGACGGATCAGCTTCTTCACGAATACTTCCTCGCGCTCCATCTCCTCGATTCTGTCCGTGATGTATTTCTTCGCCTCTTCATGCTGCGGAATGAAAATCTTCTCCAGGGCGTTCACGCGGCGCTGTACTTTTTTCAACTCGCGCGAAAGCAAAATGATGGATTTGGTGATGGTCGCGTACCGCGCCAAAAGCGCCAGCGCGTTCCGCGACCGGTTGCGGGCCTCGTCGTAGGAGGCGCTTGTCCGGGGAAAGGCGACCGGCGCGCGGAGCTTTTTCAGAGACAGGCGGAAGTTCACCAGCCGCAGCCCCATCAACTTATTCACCTCCATCAAGAGCGTATAGCTTTTCCGCTCCGCGCAGCTCGCGAGCGCCGCGGCGTCGGCCCCGATGTCCACAGCCGCGCCCCGGTAAGCGTCGTAAAGGTCGTCGAGCGCCCGCTGAAAGTCCGCCTCGGTCCGGCGGATCTCGTCGATCTTCCGGACAATCTCCAGGGCCAGAATCTCGCGCTTCTGGTTGAGCAGATCGTACCCTTCGTAGGCGAAGGCGAGATCCTCCTTGAGCCGGCGCAGGGACGACTTGGTCGGGGGCAGTTCGATTCCGGGCATTATGTGTTCTCCGCCTCGGGCATGTAGTAGCGCTGGATCTCTTCTCGGCCGATGCGGTAGAGCTCGTCTTTCGGAAGCAGCGACAGCATCCGCCAGCCGATGTCCAGCGTCTGTTCGATGGAACGGTTTTCCTCGTAGTCCTGCCGCAAAAAGATTTCCTCAAACGCGGTCCCGAACTTGAGGTAAATCTTGTCGAGCTCAGAAAGCTCTTCCTCCCCCACGATGGCGGCAAGCGCCCGGATGCGCTTGACCTTCGCGTAGGAAGCGAACAACTGGGCCGCCACCTGGCCGTGGTCCCTGCGCGTGCGGCCTTCGCCGATGCCGTCCTTCATCAGCCGCGACAGGGAAGGCAGGCCCGCGATGGGCGGATAGATGCCCTTGTTGAAGAGCGCCCGCTCCAGGACGATCTGCCCCTCGGTGATGTAGCCGGTGAGATCGGGAACAGGATGGGAAATATCGTCGCTCGGCATCGTGAGAATCGGCACCTGCGTGATCGACCCCCGGCCGCCCTTGAGCCGGCCCGCCCGTTCGTATACGGAGGCGAGGTCGCTGTAGAGATAGCCGGGATACCCCTTGCGCGAGGGAATCTCGCCGCGCGAACTGGAAAGCTCCCTGAGAGCCTCGCAGTAGTTGGTCATGTCGGTGAGGATGACCAGCACGTGCATTCCTTCTTCAAAGGCCAGGTACTCCGCGAGCGTGAGCGCCGTGCGCGGCGTGACGAGGCGTTCGATGGAGGGCGAATCGGCGAGGCTCAAAAAGATGGCCGAATGGGTCAGCACGCCCGACTCCTCCAGGGAATCGATGAAAAACCGCGCCACGTCGAACTTGACGCCCATCGCGGCGAAGATGACCGTGAACTCCTCCTCCGCCGTCAGAATCCGCGCCTGCCTCGCGATCTGGGCGGCAATTCGGTTGTGCGGCATGCCGCTTCCCGAAAAGATCGGCAGCTTCTGCCCGCGGATCAGCGTGTTCATGCCGTCGATCGCGGAAATGCCGGTCTGGATGAAGTCCCGGGGATACTCCCGGCTCCAGGGGTTGATCGGCAGGCCGTTGACGTTCATCACCCGATCCGTGACGACCTGCGGCGCTCCGTCGATGGGCCGGCCCAGGCCGTCGAAAACCCGGCCCAGCATGTCGCGGTCCACCGGAATCTCCAGGGCCCGGCCGACGAAGGTCACCCGGGTATCCGTCACGGAAAGCCCGCTCGTGCCCTCGAACACCTGGACGACGGCCTTCTCCTGATCGATCTCCAGCGTCTGGCCGATCCGCAACCGGTCCGTCTTGTCGCGGATTTCCACGATGTCCCCGTAGCCCACGCCGGCGACGCCGTCGACGAAGATCAGCGGGCCGGAAATACCCGACAGGTTGGTGTATTCGATTTCTGCCGTCATCTCATCCTCCGGTGGGGGCCGCAGCCAGCGCGGCCAGGGCTTCTTCCAGCCTCTGAAGATGCGCGTCGATGCCGGACAGATCCCGGTTCGGAATTTCCGACTTGAGCCGGACCAGGCCGGAAACCGCATCGAGCGCCGCGATCTGCTTGACGCCGACGCCTTTCTGCACGAGGTCGAGCCCCCTGCGGTACAAAAGCAGCAGGCCTGATAAAATCCGGATCTGTTTTTCCGGGCTGCAGAATTTGTCTTCGGGATCGAAGGAGTTCTGTTGCAAAAAGGCGTTCTTGATCGTCTCCGCGCAAAGCAGGATGTACTGCTGGGCCGGCGGCAGGGCGTCGCTCCCCACAAGCTTCACCACCTGTTCGAGGCGGTGGTCCTCAAGCAGAATGTTCATCGCCTCATTGCGAATGTCGAACCACCGGGCGTCCAGCGTCTTCCACCAGTCTTCGATATCGGCCAGGTACTCGGTATAGCTTTCGATCCAGCTGATCGACGGGTAGTGCCGGGCGTCGGCCAGCGTCTTGTCCAGCGCCCAGAAACAGCGCACGAACCTCGATGTGTGCTGGGTCACCGGCTCCGAGAAATCCCCGCCGGGAGGCGAGACGGCGCCGATGATGGTGATGTCTCCGTCGCTGCCCGAGAGCGTCTCCACCAGCCCCGCCCGTTCGTAAAACTCGGCCAGCCGCGTGGCCAGGTAAGGCGGGAACCCTTCCTCCGCCGGCATGTCGCCCAGTCGGCTTGCAAGCTCGCGCAGGGCCTCCGCCCAGCGCGAGGTGGAATCCGCCATCACGGCGACGCTGTAGCCCATGTCGCGGTAATATTCCGCGATGGTCACGCCGGTGTAAATGCTGACCTCGCGGGCGGGCACCGGCATGTTGGAGGTGTTGGCGATCATCACGGTGCGTTCGATCAGCGGCCGGCCGTTGCGCTCGTCGATGAGCTTCGGAAAGTCCGTCAGAACATCCGTCATCTCGTTGCCGCGCTCGCCGCAGCCGATGTATACGATGATGTCCGCGTTGCACCACTTCGCGAGCGCGTGCTGCGTCATGGTCTTCCCCGTGCCGAAGCCGCCGGGGATGGCGGCCGTCCCGCCGCGGGCGATGGGGAAAAATGTATCGATGATCCGCTGCCCCGTGATGAGCGGTACGACCGGCTTCTTCCGGTTCCGGTTGGGGCGCGGCCTGCGCACCGGCCAGTAGGCGGCAAGCCTTCCGGCGTAGGTTCCCGTTTCCGCCTCCACGGTGAAGATCTCTTCTTCAATCGTGTAGGCTCCGGCCGGGGCGAGCTTCGTCAGTTTTCCGGACACGCCCGGCGGCACAAGCACCCGGTGCATGACCAGCGGGCTTTCGCGGACCTCCCCCAGAAGCGTTCCCTCGCCGGCGACGCCGCCGGCTTTCACCAGCGGCCGGAAATCCCACTTTTTCTGCGTATCCAGCGGCGAGAGCTTGATGCCCTTGCGGATGTAACTGCCGCACGCCTCGGATATGCCGACCAGCGGCCGCTGAATGCCGTCGTAGATATTGGCGATCAGGCCCGGACCGAGCAATACGGAAAGCGGCCGCCCGTACGAGATCACTTCGTCCCCCGGCTTAAGGCCGGTGTTGTCCTCGTACACCTGGATGATGGCAATCTCGCCCGCAAGCCGGATCACTTCGCCGATCAGGCGGTCGGCGCCGACCTCGGCGATATCGAACATCTTGATGCCGCCCAGTCCCTGCGCCCGGACAATCGGGCCGTTGACGGCGATCACTTTTCCGGCGAGCACGTCTTCCATCTTCACGCCTCCACCTTTTGCCGCGGCGTCGTTCCCGGCGCTTTGCCGCGGGCATGATCCGCCAGAAGCTGCATGGCCTTTCGGCGGAGAAGCGCGGACTTCCGGAAATAAATCCGCTCCAGCGTCACGTTGAATATGCGTCCGCCCGCCGCGTCCCGGACCAGGCAGCCGCCCCACGCGATTCCCGGGTCCGCCGCGACGGAAGCGGTACGGTCGCCGGCGGCGGCAAGAATCTCGTCTTGCCAGACCAGATCCTCGGGCTTCACGCGGATTTGGGCCTCGCCGGAAATCCTTTTTGCGGCATTCCGGACGGACGCGAGCAAAAATGTCTTGTAGGCCGCCGTGCGCTGCACGTCCCGGACCGTCCCGGCCACCATGTCGCCGAGAAATCGCTCCAGGCTCCGGAGCCTCAGCTTCTTGCGTTCGAGAACAGCCCGGTTTTCGAGCTTGGCCAGTTCCTGCTCCCGGCGCGCCTCAGCCTCTTTCGCCTCCTGCCGCCGGAATTGTTCCAGCCGGGCGGCATGCTCCTCTTCCAGCGTCCGGATGGCGGCCGCCTCCTTTTCCCGCAGGGCGGCAATCAGCCGCGCCGCTTCTTCCCGGATGGATTTTTCCAGCACCGTATCGTCCATGTCCGCTCCTTAGAGTGAAATGCCCAGCGCCTCCGAGATGTAGCCGACGGCCGACCGGCGGAAGCCTTCCTTGTCGTCGATGCCCGGGATCTCGATGATCACCGGGCTCGGCCGCGTCAGATTGATCTCCAGGAGACGCTCTTCCAGATGGCGGGCCAGCCGGTTCGTCACCAGGACGATGGCGGCGTCCGGCCGGGCGGCGAGCGCTTCGAGCCCGGCGGCGGCTTCTTCCGGACCGGCCACCACGCCTTCCACGCCGCAGAGGCGAAACGCGCTCACGGTATCCATGTCCCCGAGCATGTAAATCTTTTCCATCTTACAACTTATTCAGAATCATGATGGCGATGATGAGCCCGTAAATGGCAATTCCTTCCGCCAGGCCCAGAAAGACCAGCGTCCGGCCCATCAGCTCCGGTTTCTCGCTCACCGCCCCGATCGCCGACGAGCCGATCCGGGCGACGGCAACGCCGCTGGCCAGACACGCCATGCCCACCGCCAGCCCCGCGCCCACATAGGCGAGCCCCATCCAGTCCGCCCCCGCCCCCGCCTGCGCCGGCGCGCCCTGGGCCAGGAGAATTCCCGCCGGAGCCGCGAGCCACGCCGGAATGCAGAGGATCGCCGCTTTCCCCAACACCGACAGCTTGTCTTTGGTCATCTTCACACCTCCGCTGCTTTTGCCTTCAGGGTGAACGGGCGAAACGCCACGCCGTCCCCCTGAAAAAATTTACTGAAAAACTCGTAGTATTCAAGACGCATGGATTGAATTCCGCAGATCAACCCTTCAAAGCCGATAATAAAAATGTTGCCTGCGATCACAATGAGAATTGCGCCCACGGACCGAAGCGCCGGATCGGCCATGCCGGCGAGCGTGTAAGTCACGATGCTGAGGCCCGCATGGGAAAGGGCAAACGCTCCCACGCGGATGAATGAAATCGTATTGGCAAAGAGGCCGAGCGCGATTTCGACGATATCCATGACCGTTTCCACGATATACTCCGCCCAGCCGTGCGGCTTTTCCGCCGCAAAGAGAAGAGCGCCGAGCGGCCCGCGCAGCGAAAAGACGAGCAGGGGAAAAAGGACAAAGGCAAAAAGCGCCCACAGCGGGGGCAGCCCGCCTGTCCGCTGGAAATCGACGGCAAAAACAATGACGGCGGCATACAGGACCAGGATCGCCAGGCTGCGCTTTTCCAGGAAAGCCTCGACGTAGTCGGCGTTAAGCAGGCTGTTGAGAATATGGACGGCCAGTCCGAGCGCGATGAAGACCACGCCCATCAGAATCGTCACGGCAAAGAGCGTCATGATGTTTTGGGTAGGATGAAACCACAGGGCTGGAATCAGGTGTTCGCTCGAAAACAGGCTGCCGTAAAGAAGGCCGCAAGCGGCGGCGGAAAACCCGCAGATCATCAGGATGCCGCCCGCTTCAACCAGGTCCTCCTTCATTTTTTTCAGGCCGAACTTTCTTAGGAGCCAGCCGCCCAAGGCCAGCACGAGCCCCTGCCCCAGATCGCCGAACATCAGGCCGAACATGAGCGTGAAGGTCACGGCCGTAAGCGGCGTGGGATCGATCTCGCCGCCCGACGGCATGCCCATCGTCCGGACCAGAAGCTCAAAGGGCTTGAGCCAGGGGATGTTCAGCAGGCGGACCGGCGCGGCCTTGTCGCGGCGCTCGGCGATGATGAAGCGGCCGGCGCAAATGTCCCGGAGGATTTCCTCAAGCCTGCCTCTGTCGCGCGCATCCATCCAGCCCGTAATGAACACGGCGCGGTCGGACTGAAGGGACGTGCAGGCGGCCTTGAGCATTTCCTCGTAGGCGCGGTAGGCGCTGTTCAGGCGCCGGAGCTGCTCCCCTTTTTCCTCTTTCAGGCGCTCCAGGCGGCGCAAAACAACCTCGCCGCGCCGCGCGAGACTTGCCGCCCGGGCCTCGAGACGCTCGGGCGGCAGGTCCGAGACGTCCGCCGACGCGTCGGCAAAGCCGGAATTCTTGAGAAACTCGCCGAGCGCCGCCTCCTCTTCCGGAAGCGCAAGGCCGAAGACAAAGCGCCCGGAGCGGGCAAAAAGAAAGCGGCTCTGTGCGGGCAGCTCCTTTGTTTCGTCCTCCATCGTGCCGAAAACCGTTTTCACCAGCCGGGCCTTTTGAAGCACTCCGGGATCGATCCCCAGCGCGCGCAGGGCCGCGCCGCAGGCGATCCGGCGCGCCACGGCGTCGGCGGCGCGGCCGATGCGGGCGCGCAGGCGCAGGGCGCGCGCAAGCGTCTTTCGGGCCGCCGCGGCAAACGCCGCATCCGCTTCCTTGTTCATCGCCGCCTCGGGAAGGAAGGCTTCATACGGCTCGATCTGCAGGGCGTTTTGCGCATAATCCGTCGTAGCGATGATTTCCCGGATGCGCGCCTCCTCCTGGGCGAGCCCCGACGTCAGAGCGGCGTCGCGTTCCAGAAACCGGGCCAGGTGGACGATGCCCGCCCGGCCCAGCGCGAGGTAAACCTCGGACGCCCTTTCCTTTTCCACGGCGACGGTGATTTTCCGGATGTCGGCCTTGATAAACATCTCTGTCCTACGCCTCGCAAAAGAGCGCATCGAGCACAGCCTCGGCGGATAAACCGAAGCGCCGGCCGTCCTGAATGCGATACAGGTTTTGAATCTGGTAAAAAAGAAGCCACAGGTAGGCGACCACGCCATAGAGGGAATGGAAGTCCCGATGAAACATGGAAGAAATCCAAGCGTGGAAGGACCGCTCCAGATAGCGTTCGATGTCGATCGCGGAGGGCTTTTGTCCCGTGCTCTTCTGCCGCTCGTCCGCAAAACGGGCGAGCGCCTCCTCGAGCAGCCGCACCCGGGATTTGACGCGCCTGCCGAAAAGAGCCTGAAATTTTTCCAGCGAGGACAAAATCTGTTCGTCGCGCGCGAGGTAATACGCTTTCAGGCGGGATGACCACATCAGGGAAAGCGCGGCGATCCGCCGAAGCACCGTGTCCTGAAATTCCTTCCGGGCCTCGCCGTCAAGGAGGCAGGCGGCGTTGTAAAGATTGGCGGCGGCGCAGAGATCCAGGCGAATCGCCATGCGCCGGGGCGCGGGGGCGCCCTCAAAGCAGGAAGCGAGATACGTTCCGGCAAAAAAGCTTTTCAAATCTTCCGGAGTGAGTTTTTCCCGGAGAAGCTCTTTTCCGACTGCGGCATAGGGGGCGATGTCGTACCACTGTCCGGGCGGGGTCGCGCCCGCCGCCTGCAAAAGGAGCGTTTTTACGTTTTGCACTTCGTAGAGGCGCAGAAAGGCCAGGAAAAGCGGCGCATAGGGGGCGTGCGCCTCGGCGATCGCCAGCACGGGGGCGATTTGCTCCCGGAAAAGATTTTCCCGGTCTTCGACCGTATCCCCGGCTGCGGAAACGGGAGCCTGCTCCCGGACCAGGGCGGCGTAATCCCGTCCGGTGAGAAGGCGGCTTCTCATGGCAGAAATCCGGGCATGCAGATAATCTGCGTCGGCGTAATTTTTCATGCGTCCGGCCCCGCAAGCAGAATGGCGAGGATTTCTTTCCTGATCGCTTCCCGTAAAACAGGATCTTCGAAAAGCCGATCACTCTCTGTCCTCGCCGCGGCGGATGCCGCCCCGGAAAGCTTTTTCGCTTCCTCCACGGCCTCGGCGACGCCGGCGTTTTCCGCGTTCCGAATCCGTTCGCGCTCACGGGCCGCCTCCTCCTCGAGAAGCCGCCGGCGGATCTCGATATTCCGCGCAGACTCCCGCTCTGCCTGTTCGACGTCGGCCGAACATTGCCGCTCAATTTCAACAACGCGGGTGATTACGTCATCCATACCCGCTCCCCATGATTCTTGCTTTCGTTTGTTGAAAGATTACCAGTAAGTCCCGAACAACACCGGATGCAGAACGTCCCAATGAACCTGGCGTGTGAACGTTGCTAATTTGAATGTGATTCCATTATAGAAATAACGTTTCCCGATGTCAACAGGGAAAACACAGGGAAAACGCGCCGGGGAAAAGGCGGCAGGGCCGGATTGATCCATACGCCGCGCCGGAAAGCCGGGCGCCTTAAGAGGGGACGGCCTGGTCGTTGACGCCGGATTTTTTGCGCTTTATCATTGCAGGGCAGAAGAGGGCTTTGTCCCGACCTCGGAAAAACCTTTGAACGGATGAAGCGGCTTCGGCGTTTGCGCCGTCAAAGAATAACGGGCCGCAACGCTGCTGCTGCTTACCGCCGGCCGACGGCCTGGAGGGCTTCGCTTTCGGTTTCGAAGACCGGAATGCACGAAAAAAAGCCCACGGCAGAGAGAACCTTGCGCACGGCGCTTTGCAGGCCGTAGACGGCAAATCCGCCGCCCGTGTTTTCCGCCGTTTTCGCTCCCACCACCAGCACTCGCAGGCCGGCCGAACTCATGTACGCCACCTGGAAGAGATCCACGATGCAGCGGGAACCGGGCGCCGCGAGGGCCGCGACGATTTCTTTTTCCAACTGCGGAGCGGTAAGCGCATCCACGTGTCCCGCGATGCGAAGGTATGCAATGCCGTCGCCGCCCGTTTCTTTTTTCAATTCCATCCGTTTGTCTCCCGATCGCGTCAAGCCGGTTCGTCAAACCGGCATTTCAGGGTTAAAATGCCGTCCTCATACTTGGTGCGAATCTGATACGGCAGTTTTTTAAACAAGGCAAGCATGGAAAAGTTTTCCTTGAGCACGACCGCGTCGAGCCCGATCAAACCGTTGGCAAGCGCTGCGTCGACCACCTTCTGCTGCAGCCGCACGGCGATTCCCTTGCCCTGCCAGTCCTTCGCCACGGAATAGGCGACTTCACCCGCCCCGCTGCCTTCGAGAAAATAGCCGCCGATGCCGACGATCCGGCCGTAGCCTTCCTCGCCCAAGTAGGCGACGATCGAACAGTTCTTCGTGTAGTCCACGATGAACATGTCTTTCATTTCATCCCAGTAAAAGTGGTGCTTCCGGCCGAAAAAGCGTTTGGCGATGTCCTTTTCGTCCATCTCGTAGAAATGCTCCTGGATGAGCCGGTCGTCGACGGTTTTCACGGGACGGAGCGTGACCTTCTGTCCGGCGATGGCGACCACCTCCTCCAGCCACGCCGGATACACGCCGAACTGGGATTCGTAAAGCTTGCGCTCCTGGCCGATCAACCCCATGCGCCGGCCCTGCTCGAACAGCCGTTCGCGGAAATCGGGATGGGCGATGCTGATCATCGCCATGGCGCGCTCCTGGACGTTCTTGCCGAAGAGGTTCACGGCGCCGTATTCCGTAATCACGTAAGTCACGTCCGCCGCCGGAATGGCCACGGCGCCCGCGGCCTGCTCGAGGACGATGTTGCTGTGCTGTCCGTCGTCGCTCGTCGACTGGACGACGACGATCGACTTGCCGCCCGGCGCCATCGCCGCGCCCCGGCTGAAGTCCACCAGCCCCGCCACATCGGCGAAATGGTTCTGCGCGATGCCGTCAGCCGCCACCTGTCCCTTGAGATCGACGGACGTCACGCGGTTCACGGCCGTCATCTTGCTGTGACGGGCGATCATGACCGGATTGCTGACGTAGTCGCAGGGCCGGAATTCGATGGCGGGATTTCTGTCCAGGTAGCGGTAGAGCTCCTCCGAGCCGACGGCGCCGCTCGCCACCATCTTCCCCTCGTTGAATCCCTTCTTGCGGTTGGTAATGATGCCGCGCCCGGCCAGATCCTTCATAACGTCGAGAATCATCAGCGAATGAATGCCCAGATCGGTCTTGTCGCCCAGCGCGGCGCAGATCAGCTCCGGCGTAAAGCCCGGACTGATGTGCAGCGTGGAGCCGTCTTCGATGAGGCTTGACAGAAGCTTGGCCACGCGGTCCGCGCCCTTCATTTCCGGCGTGGGGTAAACCGTCAGGAGCTCCTCGTCGTGTTCGACGATGTAGTCCACGTCGTCCACGTGGATCATGCCGTAGCCGGGAACAACGGGCATGCGCGGGTTGACCTGAACGATGACGATATCCGCCGCGGCGGCCGCCGCCAGCGTGATATCCACGGAAATGCCCAGGTTGAGCCAGCCGAAGGCGTCGGGAGGCGCGGTTTGAATGAGCGCGCAGTGAATGGGGATGTGGCGCATTTTGAAAAGCGACGGGACGGTGTAGAGATTCATGGGCGTGAGAAAACGCCGCGACGCGGTGAGGCCCTCGATCATGCCCGATCCCTGGTAGATGGAGCGCACGTGGTAGCAGCGCCCCTTCGTTTCCTCCGCGACGAGCCCCATGAGCGAGCCTTCCAGATTGAGAAAGCGCACCACCTCCACGTCGGAAAAGTGATCCGTCTGATCGATGAGCGCGCTTACGAGATACTGCGGCTCCGCACAGTAGGACCCGATGAAAACCCTCTTGCCGCGGGAAATGGAACCGATCGCCTGCTTCGCCGTTACCACCTTGTCCGAATACTTCGTCACACGCTCCTCCTTGAAAAAATGGAATGATCGCTATTTTCCGCGGCCTGAAACTTCCGTCGCGATTTCTTTCAAACCTTCCTGATCACAATGTTTGGCGCGGATCAGCCCCTCCTCCTTTTTGCCCTTGTTCTTCCGGATCCTTTTTTCCGGTCAGAAGCAGCAGGATTCCCGCCAGCAACATATACGCCGCAGCCAGGCCGTAGTGCGCGGTTCCCGGCGCCCGCCAGGGCAGATAGAGCTCCCCGGTGGGCAGAACCGAATGAATCACGCCGCCAAGCGTCAGCGCGCCGCAGACGGCCGCGCACAGGGCCGCGAGCCTCGCGCGGTGGTCGATGAGAAACGCCAGCATGCTGCCCCAGAGAAGACCCGTCAGAATAAAGCCGTTGGACAGCATTGTCAGCGTCTGGTGGAGCTGCTGCAGGCGCGGCGGCAGCCGGTCGGGCAAAATATTCAGCGCGCCCAGGAACTGCCCCAGGACGATCATCAGCAGGCCGGCAATGACCGGCAGGAAACTCAGGCTCACCGCCGGCGAATGGGCGGGCGGCGATTCCCGGTAGGCCTGATGAACGATTTCAAAGCCGACAAAGATAAAGATCGGCGCAATGACCGCCCGCGGAATGAGCGCGACGAACAGCGACATGAGCCCGACCATGGCGCAAAGCCCCACGGCCAGTCCCGTAATCAGCGTATAGCGCCAGGTGGCCCCCATTTTCTTGTAGGCGGGATGGCCGATGTAAGGCGTCGTCTGCGCCACGCCGCCGAAGAAGGCGGAAAGAAGCGACGTCACGGCCTCGGTGAGCAGAATGTCGCGCGTCTTATAACGGTCGCCCGCCAGGCGCGCGCTTTCCGTATTGTTGATGCCGCCGACAATCGTGAGCAGTCCGAAGGGAATGGCGATCGGCAGATAGTGAATGCTCTGCGGCAGCGACTGCAGAAAACCGATCGAAAAAACCGGCAGGCACAAAGACAGCTCCCAGGACGGCGGCTGATACTCCGGCAGATGGCCGGTCATCCCCAGCGCAAAGTGAATGAGCGTTCCGAAAACGAGCGCCGCCACAATGCCGTGAATGCGTCCCGGCAGCTGCAAGCGGCTGAACAGCGCGGCGAAAATCAGCCCCAGCGCCACCATGCCGGCCAGCGCTTCGTTGAAGATTTCGATCATCGGCAGAAAGCCCAAAAGCAAAAGGCCGATGCCGGCGATCGACCCCAAAAGCCCCGCCGTGGGAATGTTGCGCTGGATCCAGCTTCCGAAAAAGGCGGTCACGACTTTGACCAGGCCGATCATGAAGAGGGTCGCCATGCCGACATGCCAGGTGAGGATCGCGTCGCGCGTGGCCACAAACGTCGGGCCCAAAACGGCGTAGGCGATGCCGATGGTGGAGGGCGTGTCGAGCCCCAGCGGCATGGCCGTAACGTCCCGGCGGCCGGTTTTGCGCGCCAGGCGGACGGCGAGCCACGTATAAACGAGGTCGCCCAGCAAAACGCCGATGGCCGTGCCGGGGATCATGCGCGTCAGGATGATATCGACGGGATAGTTGAAGGTGAAGACCAGAATGGCGTTAAGAAAAATGAGAACGCCCGCGTTGTCCAGAAACAGGGCGAGAAAAGCGGTCGCTTCGCCCCAGAATCTCCCGTGCTTCGTCGCGCTCCCCCCGTTCGCCATGCCCCTTGTCCGATCCTTCGTTCGCGGCTTGCGCCGCCAAGCGGTTAAGGCTGGAGCTATAGCCGAAACCGCTGTTTTTGACAATCCCCTTTTACAAACCTGGCAAGATCAGACGAATGAATAATCGCCCTCGTGGGAGGGAAACGATGGGATCGGACCTTCAGGTCCGCAAACCACGGCGGGGCTGAAGCCCCGCCCTACATTACTGATAGTTGAGGGTTTTGCCTGTGCAGGGCGAAGTTTCAGCTTCGCCGAATCCGGCGGTTTTGAAAACCCGCACTCCGGTGCATGAACTTCAGTGGATAATTTTTTTTTGCGGCGGGGCTGAAGCCCCGCCCTACATCCACGAGCTATGAGCCACGAGCCACGAGCCATCCCCTATCCACCATCCACCAATCTGGCTTTTTTTCTTGCATTGTTCATGCAAAGTTGTAATATGACGGCTAATTTAGAAAAAAATGTATTCACAGACAAGGAAGTCCCATGCCCGTTCCGCCGATTATTCTGGACCTGATTGACCGATTCGAAAGAAACAAGGAAGCTTACACGTCCGGCGGCTATAACGAAACTCAAGCCCGCCGCGAGTTTATCGACCCGTTTTTTGAAGCCCTGGGCTGGGACGTCAACAACACATCGGGTCATGCCGAAGCTTACAAGGACGTCATTCACGAAGACGCCGTCAAAATCGGCGGTTCCACGAAAGCCCCGGACTATTCCTTCCGCATCGGTGGACAACGCAAGTTCTTCGTCGAAGCCAAGCAACCCTCCGTCAACATCAAGGACACTCCCGCGCCTGCCTACCAGGTGCGTCGCTACGCCTGGTCGGCCAAGTTGCCGCTTTCCATCGTCACCGATTTCGACGAGTTCGCCGTTTATGACTGCCGCGTCAAGCCGGACCAATCCGACAGGGCGGACAAGGCCCGCATCCTTTATTACACCTACAAACAGTACGCCGACAAATGGGATGAAATCGCCGGGATCTTTTCCAAAGATGCCATTCTCAAGGGCTCGTTTGACAAATACGCCGAATCCGGCAAAGCCAAACGGGGCACGGCCGAAGTGGACGGTGCTTTTCTGGCTGAAATCGAGGGCTGGCGCGAAAGCCTCGCCCGCAACATCGCACTGCGCAATACTCTTTCCGTGCGCGAACTCAACGATTCCGTCCAGCGCATCATCGACCGCATCATCTTTTTGCGCATTGCCGAAGACCGGGGCATTGAAGACTACGGAACGCTTCGGAGCATCTGCAACGGCGTCAATACCTACGCGCGCCTTCAGGAACTTTTTGAAAAAGCCGACGACCGATACAATTCCGGTCTGTTTCATTTCCGGCACGAAAAGGACGAAGCGGAACCGCCGGACCGATTGACGCCGTCGCTCGGCATCGACGACAAGCCGCTCAAGGACATCCTCAAGCGCCTTTATTATCCGGATTCACCCTATGAATTTTCCGTTCTGCCCGCCGACATTCTCGGGCAGGTCTATGAACAATTCCTGGGCAAGGTCATTCGCCTTACCAGCGACCACCGCGCCGTGGTCGAAGACAAGCCGGAAGTCAAAAAGGCGGGCGGCGTCTTTTACACGCCGACATACATCGTCGATTACATTGTTCAAAACACGGTGGGCCGGCTTCTGGACGGCAAGACGCCGAAGACGGCGGAAAAGCTCAAAATCCTCGATCCCGCCTGCGGGTCCGGCTCCTTTCTGCTGGGCGCGTACCAGCATCTGCTCGACTGGCATTTAAAGTGGTATTCCGAAAACACCCCGGAAAAGCACGCCCGCGCGAAAAAGCCGATCCTCTTTAAAGGTCGCGACGACGCATGGCATCTGACCACCGCCGAACGCAAACGCATCTTGCTCAGCAGCATTTACGGCGTGGACATCGACTTTCAGGCCGTCGAAGTCACGAAACTGTCGCTGCTGCTCAAAGTGCTGGAGGGTGAAACCGGCGAAACGCTCAATTACCAGTTCAAACTCTTTCACGAACGCGCGCTTCCCGATCTGGGCGGCAACATCAAATGCGGCAACTCGCTCATCGGCCCGGATTTTTACGACGGTAAACAAACGAGCCTCCTGGACACGGAAGAAATCCAGCGCGTCAACGCCTTCGACTGGCAAGCTGAATTTCCGGACATCTTCAAAGCCGGCGGCTTCGACGCAGTCATCGGAAATCCGCCGTATATTCATCAACGAGAAGAAATCATCAGTCGCACTGAGATTGAATATTTCAAATCAAAATACATTTTCTCGACGTTTCGGCAAAACACCTTTGCACTTTTTATTGAAAAGGCATTTATGGCTTTAAGGCGGTACGGCATGTTTTCATTCATCGTACCCAACTATTTTTTGTCAACTGACAACGATGCTGCCCTCAGAAAGTTTTTATTCGAAAACAATAAAGCTAAAATCATATTGAATGTTAAAGATGTTTTCATAAGTGCTACGGTATTTTGTGCAATTTTGGTCATTGAAAAAGGGGGCATATCCAACAATATTGATTTTTATGAAAGGACGACTGATAAGCCGACACTCATCGGTAATATTTCAGGCCCCAAATGCTTTAAACCATCAAGAGATAATGGCTATAAGTTATTATTCAAAGCAAGCGACAAAACTCATTCGGAATTGGGTCAATATTTTCAAACATTTATGGGAATTGTTCCTTATCGGAAAGGGTACGGAGAGCCAGCTCAGACCGAGAAGATAATTTCAGAAAAAGTATATAATTTAATAGAACCCCAAGCATCGAATGATTACCCATATTACACGGCAGCTGATTGTGGCTTTTTCTATTTGAAAGATAACATCCGATATATAAGGTACGGACGGAATCTTGCTGAATCGCGAGATTTATCCGTTTTTTCAGGATGGCGTATTGTCGTGCAAAGAATCATTGCATTGAAGCCTGTGCGCCTTAAGACGAATATTTTTTATGACACTGCAATATGTAATTCAGATTTAATAACAATTAAGCCAAAAGAACAAATAAACGAAAAATATATTTTCATGCTCGCTGGAATTTTATCATCAAAATATTTTGGATATCTGCTTGCTGATTGTAATATCAATCTAAAGAGAACTGTTTATCCCAAAATAAACATGAAAACATTGTTAAGTATGCCCATTCCAAGGCTTGATGAAGTTAATGAAGATGAATGTAAAAAGATGAATTTTCTTGTTGAATCAATGATCACTTTGCAAAAACAGCGAGCCGAAGCCAAGACCGCTCACGAGCAAACCCTGATCCAACGCCGGATCGACGCCACTGACAAGCAAATAGACAAATTGGTTTACGACCTCTACGGCCTGACAGAGGATGAAATCAAAATCGTCGAGGGCAGGT
>JAAYDW010000024.1 GCA_012729055.1 Deltaproteobacteria bacterium | reverse complement strand
GCCAGCGCCGCTGCCGGCAACAAAATCAGCAGGAACACCAACAACGCTTTCAACACTTTGAATCTCTTCATTTTCCCCCTCCTCTTATCGGCTAATTGGTTTTGGAACAAAGATCAAGCTTTCGTTAGCTTTGGAACCGTTTTTGATAAGTGTTTCCTGTTTTAGAAAGTTTTTGCGGTCCACGTGGCAGACGTCGCAGTTGCGGGTGCGGTCCGTGCGCTTGCGGATGTTGTGCGCCGGTGTGTCCCAGTAATTCGGCAGCGCGTCGAAATTCTCCATTTTAATGCCGGCCGGCGCAAACGTGTCGCGCACCGTCGGAATCAGGCGCAGCGTCGTCAGCATTTTTTTGTCCCGGGGGCTGCGCCCCAGAATCATGCCCGGCCTGGCGGCGGAGTGTCCGCCGTGGCAGTCGTTGCAGTTGCGGTACGCCGCGCCGGAATGGCAGCCGTAGCAGCTGACTTTGCCTTCATGCTCGCGGTGGGCGACCTGAGCGGTCAGCTTCGCCTCGCTGCCCGGCTTGTGGCAGTTCTTGCAGGCCGGACGCTGCTTGACTTCGCTTTTGGATTTGTAGGCGTTTCCGTCGCCGTGAAATTCGTCTTTCTTATGGCAGTCCATGCACAGCATGCCCTTTTGATAATGGACGTCCGGCGCTCCGCCGTATTCGCCGACATACTCGGGATACACGCGGCCGCCGTGGCAAAACGCGCAGGTTTTGCCTTCGTCCTTTTTGACGAACTTGTGCTTGGCGATAAGCCCGATGCTGATGCCGCCCACCGGCGCGCCTTTCACATGGCAGTCGCCGCAGGACGCGTGGCAGCTGCGGCAGGATTTTTCAAATACTTTCTCATCGAAGGTCTTGAGCTCTTCCGGAGAGAAGCGGGGCATCACGCCGGTTCTCTGCCCGACCGTCGTAAAGTGCAGGGACTTGGCATAGCGTTCGGTAATCTGCTTGTGGCACATCATGCAGGTGCGCAGGTTGTCCGAAGGTTTTTTCACCACGTTCTTGTGCGCGTCTTCCTTCCGGAACGCCTTGGCGTCCCCCTTGTGGCACAGCACGCATCCCATCTTGAAATGCGGATCGTTTTTCAGAAGCTCCTTGTCCACCACGTATCCCAGATACATCATCTCCGGCCGGACCGCCGGAGGCGCGCCTGCTCACCCCTCGCCCGTACTGGCCGGGAGGGACGGCGGCTTGTGCATGGACTTCATCATCGACTCGCTGGTATGACAGGCAACGCAGCTGCCGCCGGGCGCCGCTAAGGCCGGAAAGAGACAGAGACTCGACAACAGCAGGGTAAACACGAAAAAAATAATGTACTTTTTCATACCAGTCCTCTGGGAAAAAATAATCGCTTCCTTTGGCAATGCGGTTTTCCCGCCGGTCGGCGACGTCCTGTGCTTCTCTTCGCCGGTTTTCACGCCGGAACCAACAGTCCGTGGCCGCCGGCAAGGGTTCAACATCCGTGTTATTCCGGATCCGGTGTTCCTGATCCGTCAGGAAAGGTCTATAAAACGCGTCAGCGCCGTTTGAAAGTCTTTTTGCAGAACTTCCGGTTTCTCGGAAACCTCCGTGAGACACTTGTTCATATTATTGACGATGATGACCGCCGCCGTTTTTTTCATGGCCGAAGTCACGGCGGACATCTGAGTAATCACATCAACACAGGGCGCTCCGCTTTCCACCAGGCGCTGCAGCCCGCGAATCTGTCCCTCGATGCGCTTCAAACGGTTCAGCACTTTCTGTCGTTCCTTATTCATTATATACCCCTTAGGGTATGGTAGGCGATGAAGGGGTTTTCTGTCAAGAAGATTTTCGTCTCTGGTAAAGTGTCTCATAAAAAAACCGGACAGGCGGCCGGCGTCGGAGCTTCCGCCTGACCGGTCGGAACAAATCCTTACGGAAAGATCACGGCACCTTGTAGTCGAACTTGTGGCACTGCGCGCAGTAATTTTCCGATTTGGCGTGCTGCTTGTGGCACAGGTTGCAGTCCAGCTCCGTTCCATAATGCGGCGACGTATGCGGATTGGTCGGTTTCACATCTTTCGTTTTTTCCGCCAGCTTGGCCGTGCTGCCGTGGCAGGCAACACATTTTTCCATCGGCACTTCTTCCGGCTGCTTGGTCTTTCCGTGGCAGGCCGCGCAGTTTACGCCGGAAAGCATGTGCGCGTGACTGCCGGGAAATTTTCCAGAAAGGCTCATCTCGCCGCTGGCATGGCAGGCCCGGCAGGCCTTTATATCCATCGTTTTGGTGTCGGGATGCGTCTCCGGAAGCGCCTTTTTATCGACATGACAGGCCGCGCAGTCGCCCGGCTTGGCCTTGGACACGGCGAGCTTGGGCGCCGCCCAAAGTCCCGAACTTACAGCCACCAGCAAAACCGCGCCGAACAGAACCGCCGCGATTTTCAGATTCTTCTTTCTTTTTTCCATTCCTTTTTTCTCCTTGCTTTACTGAATCCGCGCGGACACCGGGAAAACGTCCGCGCGGACGGGCGTTCTTAACTCCAGGCTTTTTCCCTGGCCGCATTCTTGCCGGCGATGCGGCCAAAGACAATACAATCGGCCATCGCGACGCTTCCAAGCCGCACGGCGCCATGGACGCCTCCCGTCACTTCTCCGGCGGCATAAAGACCTTTTATCGGTTTGAAGTCGAATCCCATAACCTGGGCGTCTTTATTGATCACCAGTCCGCCCATTGTGTGATGAACTTTCGGCCACAGGCGCGCGGCATAGAAAGGCGCCTCAACAGTCGGTTTGGCGTCTTTAAAGATCATGCATCCCAAATCGTCATCCTTTCTTTTTTCCGCGAATGAATTCCAGCGGGCAACCTGTTCCTTGAATGCGTCCACCGGCATGTCGTAGGCCTTGGCGAGATCGTCCAGGGAGTCAAATTTCTTGATCGCTCCGTTTTCCAGGCCTCCCTTGAGCGCATGAGGAACGACCTGCTTATTGACCGCATAAGAATCGCCCATGATAACGGCGGGATTTCCCAAGAGAAGAATGGCATCCGCGCGTTCCTTGCGGTTTCCGGTTTCCTTGAAAAAACGCTTCCCGGTTTTGGGATTCACCATCAGACCGTAACCGACCAGCGGTTCACAGAACAGAGGAACATAGCCAAAACCCTTTTCTTCCGGACTGGTCCATGGCCCCAGCTGAATCCAATCCATCTGAACATCCGCCGCTCCGCTCTTGCAGGCGGCCAGCAGAGCTTCGCCGGTGGCCCCGGGATGGTTGGTTGATCCCAGTTTATCCGTGAGCCGGGGATCATGAACCTGACGGAGCGCAACATCGTAGGAAAAACCGCCGGACCCGAGAATCACCGCCTTCCGCGCTTTAATAAAGGCGGGTTTACCGGTTTTATCGTCCGGAAATCTGTACCCCTTGAGCACTTCCATACCGACGATTCGCCCATTTTTATCGGACAGGAATTTCACCAGCTTGGTGCGCAGCATAATTTTAACGCCAATCTCTTTGGCTTTCGCGAGTTCCTTATTGACCACTTCCGAACCGGACTGGTTGATCGTCCCGTGCGCTCTTTTGACCGAATGGCCGCCATGAAAATTCAGTTTCGCGTACTTGCAGCCCAGATAAGACTCCGTCCACTCCAGGGCGCCTTTCGCGTTATCGGCAACGGTCCTGGCAAGTTCCGGGTGATTCAGGTACATCCCGGCTCTCATCATATCTTTATACAGCAGCTCCGCCGAATCCTCTACGCCGTTTTCCTTTTGCAGCTTCGTTCCCGGAGCACAGAAGTCTCCGCCGTTGATGACGGAATTGCCGCCGTGCACCGGCATTTTCTCCAGCAGGGCAACACTGGCGCCCGCGTTTTTCGCTTCAATGGCCGCGGCCAGGCCGGCAAAGCCGCTGCCCACCACGACGACATCGTAGGTTTCATCCCATTTTTTCGGCAGCGTATCGCAGGCCGCCTGTGCGTCTCCAACCATCAGGGGGATTCCGCTGGAGGCCAGCCCGGCGACGGCCGCTGCCCCGCCGGCTGTCTTTAAAAAATTCCGTCTGCTGATCGACTTTTTTTCAACGTCATCCTCTTTCATGCTTTCCTCCTTGCTTTTTTGTGATTGCACTGCCGTCCTTTTGCGGGCGCTTCACCCGAAACAAAGCGCACACGCTTAAGCCGGGTGCCGCAACGGATCCGTTTTTCCTGAGGTTGCCCAGTCCTTCAAAGAAAAGCGATCAAAATCAAAGATCGCGCAGGACATTAATACACCGGCCGGATGAGGCGTGTCAATGGCAAATATCCTTGAAGAACGGGGCTTACAGGCGGCCGGCGGCGGTTCTTCCGCCGGGGGGAGGGATTCCCGGAACAATGATTTCATGAAGTATTTTGGTCGTTGTCGCTGCCCGGCGATTGTGCTATAAGTCACATCAAGTGTTTTTGCGCCATTCCTGTACGGAAATTTTCGACTGGAGGCACCATCCTCCCCGGACGACAAAACCAAAAAGACGTCTGACCGAAATTTCAGAAAGCAGCGCGTTCTTCAGTGCCGTTTTTTTTCAGGAAGAAGGCAGCATTTCACAAGCGTTGGAAAGCGGCGGAAGATGCATTCCCCCGGCTGGGCAGGAACGCATTTTCAGCACAAGGAACGAATAATTATTAAACACAGAAAGATGTAACAGGAGGAAAAATGGAAGAAACAAAAAAAACACTGAGCCGTCGCGGCTTTTTGAAAGCGGCGGGGGCAACGGCGGCTGTCGCCGGACTGGCAACCGGCGGCGCGGCTTTGACGCCATGGAGCGCCGAAGCGGCCGCACTGCCTAAGAAATGGGACGAAACATTTGACGTGGTCGTGATCGGCAGCGGTTTTGCGGGACTCGCAGCCGCCTATGAAGCGAAAAAAGCAGGCGCCTCCGTGGTCGTGCTGGAAAAAATGCGCACGCCCGGCGGCAACTCCATCATCAATGGCGGTGTCGTCGCGGCGGCCGGCTCTCCGCTGCAGGAGCAACAGGGCATCAAGGATTCTTCGGACGTGCTCTTTCAGGACATGCTGAAAGCCGGACTCAGCTTAAACCATCCGGAACTGGCCAAGATGGTTGCTGAAGGCTCGTGGCCCACTGTCAAGTGGACCATTGACGAACTGGGCGTCAAGTACAAGGGCCGCGTCAGCCAGGAAGGCGGTCACGCGGTCCCCCGGATGTACAGCACCTATAACCAGAGCGGTTCGGCCATCGTCCAGCAGCAGTTGGCCAAGCTCAAGGAGCTGGGCGTCCAGCCGAGAATGCAAAGCTACCTCACCCAGATTTACCGCGACGCGGATGGACGGGTCAAGGGCGTTCAGATCCGGGAAAAATACGTTTTCCCGAAAACCGACAGCGGCAAGCTCAAAACCATCCGGGCCCGGAAGGCGGTCGTTCTGGCGGCCGGCGGATTCGGCGCCGACATCAGCTTCCGCACCATTCAGGATCCGCGCCTGACCAACGAGGTGGATACCACCAATCAGCCGGGCGCAACCGCGGACGCGCTGCGGGAAGCCTTCCGCATCGGCTGCACGCCTCTCCAGGTGTCCTGGATCCAGTTGGCGCCCTGGGGCAGCCCGGATGAAAAAGGCTTCGGACTCGCCGCCTTTTTCGGACAGGGGTGCGCGGCGGTATACGGCCTCTGGGTCGACACGAAAACCGGCAAACGCTTTGTCAACGAACTGGCCGACCGCAAAGTCCGCGCAGACGCCATCCTCCGGGTCGGCAACCGCTGCATCGCCTTTTGCGATGAAAACGGCACCCGGCTGCAAAAAGACGCCATTCCCAAATTCATGGAAAGAGGCATCGTCAAAAAGTACGACACCCTCGAAGAAATGGCCAAAGCCTACAATGTCCCCTTCGAACCGATGATGGAAGAAATCAAGAAGTACAATGAAGCGCTGGTCAAAGGAAAGGACGAGGCCTGGGGCCGCTATCTCTGGAAAGACGCCAAACCGATCGAAACAGCTCCGTTCTACGCCATGCGGCTGACGCCGAAAGTCCACCACTGCATGGGCGGTGTGAACATCAACACCGACGCTCAGGCGCTGGATGTGATGACGGACAAACCGATTCCCGGCCTCTACGCGGCCGGCGAAGTGACCGGCGGCGTGCACGGCGCGGTGCGGCTCGGCAGTTGCGCGGTGATCGATTGTCTGGTGTTCGGACGGATCGCCGGTAAAAACGCGGCGGCGGAGAAGAACTGGGCCTGATCACCCGGGACGTTCGCCAGAACTCAAAAGAGCTCGGCCCTGCAAGGGCACGAGCTCTTTTTTTATTGGCTGAGGCTTTCCGATGAATTCAAAACATGGAATTTCGCGGCTCTTACGTCCCCAGGTAGGCCTTCTTGACTTTTTCGTTGGTGATCAGATCCTTGCTCGGACCCTCGAGCACCACCTGACCGTTTTCCATCACGTAGCCGTGACGGGTGATCATCAGGGCAATCTGGGCGTTCTGTTCGGAAAGGAAAACCGTAATGCCCATTTTGTTGAGCTGTGTGATCGCGTCGGCGATGCCTTCCACTACCAGCGGCGCCAGTCCCATGGACGGTTCATCCAGCAGCAGCAGCTCCGGCTTGGACATGATGGCCCGGCCGATCGCCAGCATCTGCTGTTCGCCGCCGGAAAACGTCCCGGCCATCTGTTTGTATCTTTCCTTGAGGCGCGGGAAGAGCGTGTAAACCTGCTCCAGCGTTTCCTCGATGTTTTTCTTGTCCTTGCGGTGGTAGGCGCCCAGCATCAGGTTCTTGTAAACGGGAAGCTGCGGGAAGAGCTGCCGCCCTTCGGGGCAGAGCGCAATGCCTTTTCCCACGATTCTATGCGCGGCAATGTGGCTGATTTCCTCGCCCTTAAATTCAATCTTTCCTTTTGCCGGCGGCAAAACGCCTACAATGGTGCGGAACAAGCTGGTTTTCCCGGCGCCGTTTCCACCCAAAAGCGCGACAAAATCTCCCTGGGCAATCTGCAACGAAACATCATGGATCACCTGATGCTCGCCAATCATCGTCGTGACATTCGTTAGTTTAAGCATCCTTTTTTCTTCCTAAGTAGGCTTCGATTACCTGCGGATCCGCGGCGACGTCCGCCGGTTTTCCTTCGGCAATTTTCTTGCCGTAGTTTAAAACAACAATCCTGTCCGCCAGATCCATGATCATCCGCATCTTGTGCTCGATCAGACAAACGGTGGTGCCCCGCTTGTTGATCTTCCGGATCAACTCGGTGATCATTGCCGTGTCTTCCTGAATCAAACCGCCTGTCGGCTCGTCAAAAAGAATCAGTTTGGGATCGCTGATGAGCGCGATGCCGATGGAAAGGAGCCTCTGCTCCCCCTGGGAAATCGTCGAAGCGATGTCGAAGGCCCGGGAGCCCAGACCGACGAATTCAAGCGTTTCGATGACCTTTGCTTCGACTTTCTTTTTGTCGCGCTTCCACTGCGGCGTATGCAGAATGCCGCCCCAAAAACCGCTGGTCGTGCATTTGTAATAGCCCAGCGCCAGATTGGCCACTACGGGAAGTTTTTCGAAAAGCGCCGTCAACTGGAAGGTCCGCGCAATGCCTTTGCGCGAGATCTGGTTGGCGCTCAGGCCGGCGATCTCATTCCCCGCAAAATTGATGCTGCCCGACGTCGGCTTGGCGGCGCCGCTGATCAAACTGAAGAGAACGGATTTGCCGGCGCCGTTGGGACCGATGATGGCCAGAATTTCTCCCTCGTTGACTTGAAAGCTCACGTCATTGACAGCAATCGTGCCGCCAAAACTTTTTACGAGATTTTCACCTTTAAGCAGCACGTTACGCCCCCACCTTGGATTTCTTGATCTTGTCGCTCAATTTCTTATACAATCCCATAAACCCTGTCGGGAAATAGATAATCACGATAATCAGCAGCAATCCGAACAGGATCATCTGATAATCCTGCAGGAACTGCAGATACTCCAGGAGGATCGGAATGAGAAAAGCGCCGAGAATCGGGCCGGCCAGTGTCGTGATGCCGCCGAGCAGAACGTACATGAGGAAGTTGAACGTCATGCCGACCGATGCGACCGACGGAGAAATGCTGCCGATCAGACTGGCGTAAATGCCGCCCGCAAGCCCCACGAAGAAGTTCGACACGACAAAAGACAGCAGTTTCGTGCGGAAGGTGTTGATGCCCACGGCTTCCGACAGGTCTTCATTGATGGCCGTGGCCAGGAAGGTCATGCCGCGCAGGGATTTCGTCAAACGATGCATGACGAACAGAGTCAACAGCAGGAAGAAAAGAACCAGATAGTACTGGGAAATCTGAGAGTCGAACGTCAGCTGCCCCAGACCGGGAATGCCGATGGGATTAGGCGTGGGAATGCCCACGATGCCGTTGTGGCCGCCCGTGAGCTCCATCCAGTTTCCTGCGACCAGGTAAATGATTTCGCTCAGACACAGTGTGACAATCGCGAAGTAGGCCCCCCGGGTGCGCAATGCCGGCATGCCGACCAGCAAACCGATGAAGCCCGACAGCAGCGCCGATACCGGCAGGGCGATCCAGAAATTCCAGCCCAGCGTATAGGTGAAAATCGCAACGCCGTAAGCGCCGATGGCGAAAAAGCCGCCGTGCGCCAGAGACGCCTGGCCCGTAAAGCCCAGAATCAGATTCAAGCTCAAAGCGCCGATCGCAAAAAGCAGGCTCATGGTGATCACCTGACCATAATACCGGTTTGTTACGATCAGCGGTAGAACCAGGGCTACAACCAGAACAACCAGATAAAACCAATTTGCCTTCAACCACTTTATCATCTGCCCTTAATCTCCTTCCCGAACAAGCCGGTTGGCTTTATAGCGAGGATCAGTACGAGCGCGCCGAAGCCGAACACATCTTTATACGCCGCCGAAAAATAACCGCCGCCGATCGCCTCGATCAATCCCAGGATCAAACCGCCCACGATCGCTCCCGGGATGCTGCCCATGCCGCCGAGAATAACGATGACGAAGGCTTTCATACCGACGAGCGATCCCATACTGGGAGAAATCATAAAGATGGGTGCGACCATGCAGGCGGCGACAGCGGCCAATGCCGTGGAAATGGCAAAAGTCAGCGCGGAAACAAAGTTGACGTTGATTCCCACGAGCGTTGCGCCCTCTTTATTCTGCGCCACCGCTTCTATGGTGCTGCCCAATGTGGTCTTCTTAATAAAGAGCTGCAGCAGCACAATCATGAGAAAGGCGCCGCCGATCACGAGCAGGCGCTGGGTGGACATCGTTATGCCGAAGACGTCAATGATTCCGGGATACGGATTGGGAATCCGATGGCCTTCCGGCCCCCAGAGCACGACAACTGCATTTTCAAGAATGATCAGCGCGCCCAGCGCGGCGATGAAGGGGGTAATGCCTCCCGCGTTCCGCACCGGTTTGAAAACCAGAACTTCAAGAAACACGCCGGCCACCGCAAGCACGATGGCGGAAATCGCCAGCGCGGGCCAGTAGGCAAAACCGAAGATGGTGATTAAAAAGAAGCAGACATAAGCACCAAGCATGTACATATGCCCGTGCGCGAAATTCGGCACGTGCAAGATCCCATAAACCATCGTCAGCCCCAGCGCGACAATGGCATAAGTGCTCCCCAACATGACACCATTAAATACTTGCTGCAAGAATAGTTCCATTTAGACTCCATCGCTTGAATGACGCAACCTAATCCTATTTCCGCAAACATCGCTTTCAGGCCAGGCAACGTTCAGTATTTCGGTCACACTTTAGAATATTCAACTTTTTTAACGTAGGCAGGGTTCTTAAATGACCACCACCTATTTGTCAAGGAAAAAAAAATTTTTTTGCACCATTTTTCGCAAACGCCCGTTTAGCGCGAATCTCAGAGCCAGCCTGGCACAGAGCGTGACCAGAAGTCACGCAAAAGGACTCCGCGCAAGGCCGTTTTTGACCTTCGGCAGACGGGTGATGCGGGCACAAATGCCGGTTGACTTCACCCTCGTTATCAAGTAAAAAATCATGCTTAAGTCAAATACATTTCGCGAAGGAAAGAAGGCAGATGATCCGTTCGGCACTCTTGGTTACCTTGGGCGTGGCAATCACCGCATTCTTCTCGTTTTGGGCTGTCGTCTTTTCTTTCTTTTCCAACGCAGAAAACAACGTCCACAAGGTCGCCAACATCTGGGGCCGGATTCTGCTGCTGCTCTGCGGCACCAAAGTGCAGGTCATCGGCAGGGAAAACATTCTTCACGCAAAGCCGCAGGTGTTCATGTCCAACCATCAGAGCGACTTCGATATTCTGATCGTGCTCGCGCACGTGCCCGGGCAGTTCCGCTGGATCGCGAAAAAAGAGCTCTTCACCGTTCCGGTTTTCGGCCAGGCGATGAGAAGCGCGGGCTACATTGAAATCGACCGGCAGAATCATGAAAAAGCCCTGCAGAGCCTGGATCTCGCGGCGCTCCGGATCCGCGAGGGCAAGTCGGTCATGACCTTTCCGGAAGGCACCCGCAGCCGGACCGGAGAAATCAAGGCGTTCAAACCGGGAACCTTTTATCTGGCCATTCAGTCCGGCGCGCCGATCGTGCCGATCAGCATCATCGGCAGCGGCAATATCATGCCCAAGCGGTCGCTGAAAATCAAACCGGGAAAAATCAAGCTGGTAATCGACAAACCGATCTCCACCAAGGACTATACGCTGGACACCCGGCAGGCGCTCATCGACCGGGTCCGGCAGATCATCATCAAAAATTATGACGCCTATCGGGATGCCGGCACGGCAAGCCTTCGGGACGTCCAGCCAGAAATGAAAACGGCTCTCTAATGGAAGAAAAAGCCACCGATCAAAACAAACGAACCCGTGAGATCAAGGGCGTGGTCTGCCTGGCGCTGGCCGTTTTTCTTCTGCTTTGCCTTTTTTCCTACTCGCCGCAGGACCCCTCCTTCACGCGCTTCGTGGTGGACGGGCCGGCCACCCACAACCTGACGGGCAAAGTCGGCTCCTATACCGCGGATTCGCTCATCCGTCTCTTGGGCGGCGCCGCGTTTCTGATCCCTTTGGCGCTTCTGGCCCTGGCGTTTCAGTATTTTCTGCGCCCGGCCTTCGATGTCACTCTCCCGCGCCTGCTGGGCTTTTTCTTCCTCACGCTGGCCGGCGCCGGCCTCCTGGGCGCGCTCATCAAAAACGGCGTTTCCTTTTCCGGAGAACGTCTCCGGGCCGGCGGACTGATCGGCCAGGGCATCGACCGCCTGCTGCTCGCCTACTTCAATCCGGCCGGCACTTATATCATTTTGATCGTCGTTTTTCTGGTGGCGCTTTTTTTCACCATCGAGTTTTCCCTTGTCTCGGTAACGGAAACCTTTACCCAGCGGATCCGCCGGTTCGCCGCATCTCTTTGGAAAAGGGCGGCAGGCGCGTTCACGCGTATTTTCTCCAGGCCGAAGTTCGAAACAAAGCTTCCGCCGGTGATGGAAGACGCAACGCCGGCCCCCAAAAAAACGAAGCCCCGGAAGATCGAACAGACGCATTTTGATTTTTCGAAACTCAAGTCCGACGGCACGTTTCAACTGCCGCCCTTCTCGCTGCTGGAAGAAGCGCCGCAAAAGGACGCACGCGTCAAGCGCGATCACCTGATCACCAATTCGCGGATTCTGGAAAAGAAGCTCGCGGATTTCGGCGTCGAAGCCCGGGTCGTGGAGGTTTTGCCCGGTCCGGTGATTACCATGTACGAGCTGGAACCGGCCTCAGGCGTCAAAATCAACCGCATCACCACCCTGGCCGACGACCTGGCGCTCGCGCTCATGGCGCCAAGCATCCGCATTCTGGCGCCGATTCCCGGCAAATCGGTCATCGGCATCGAGATTCCCAATCTCAAAAGGGAGCCGGTCTTTCTCAAAGACGTCCTCAACAACGACGCTTTCACCCAGTCGTCCCTGCGCCTGCCCATCGCGCTGGGCGTCGATTTCGTCGGCACGCCGGTCATTGCCGATCTGGCCAAAATGCCGCACCTGCTGATCGCCGGCACCACCGGATCCGGCAAGAGCGTCGCGCTAAACGCCATGATCTGCAGCATCCTGTTTCGAGCCCGGCCCGATGACGTCAAGTTCCTGATGGTCGATCCCAAGCGGCTCGAGCTGTCCTCCTATGAAGGCATCCCGCACCTGATGCATCCGGTGGTGGTAGACCCGAAAAAGGCCTCGCAGGTCCTGCGCTGGACGGTGGAAGAAATGGAGCGCCGCTATAAAGTCATCAGCCGGCTGGGCGTGAAGAGCATCGACGCTTACAACGAAACGCTCGTCACCGGCGTCAAGGACAAGACGAACCCGCGTCCGGCCGAAGCCGCGGGCGGCGGATCCGACGACGCGGAGCCGTTTCAGCACGTCCGGCTTCCCTACATTGTCGTCGTGATCGACGAACTGGCGGATCTCATGATGGTCGCGCCGCGCGACGTGGAGGAATCCCTGACGCGTCTCGCGCAGATGGCGCGGGCCGCCGGCATTCACCTGATCATCGCCACACAGCGCCCGTCGGTGGACGTCATCACCGGTCTCATCAAGGCCAACTTTCCCACGCGCATCTCGTTTAAGGTTTCCTCGAAGATCGACTCGCGCACTATTATCGACCAGCCGGGCGCGGAACAACTCCTGGGCGCGGGCGACATGCTCTTTATTCCGCCCGGCACCTCCCGGCTCACCCGCATCCACGGCGCCTATCTTTCCGACGCCGAGATTTCCCGCGTGGTCGATTTCACCAGGATGCAGGCTCAGCCGACCTACGACGCCTCCATCGAAAAATACGAATTCGAATCGGCGCAGGCCCAGCGCGATGAAGACGGCGACGATGAAAAATACGACGAAGCCGTCGCCCTCGTGGGCGAACTGGGCCAGGCTTCGATTTCGCTGGTGCAGCGCTATCTGAAGATCGGCTACAACCGCGCCGCGCGCATGATTGAGCAAATGGAGCGCGAAGGCATCGTCGGCCCCTCCGACGGCGCCAAACCCCGTAAAGTCCTGATTCGGAAGCTCCCCCAGTGAAAAAAAGACTCTCCGGAAAACTGCACATCGTCTCTTTGGGCTGCGCCAAGAATCTGATCGATTCGGAAGTCATGGGCGGCCTGGCGCGGTCGTCGGGCATGAGCCTCGTCGAAAATCCCGATGAGGCCGATGTCGTGATCGTGAACACCTGCGGATTCATCGGCCCGGCCAAGGAGGAAGCGCTCGACGTCATTTTGACGCTCGCCGACAACCGGAAGAAAACGGGCCGCGCCTTCAAACTGGTGGTCGCAGGCTGCCTCGCCCAGCGCTACGGCCGGGAGCTGGCCCGGGATCTTCCCGAGGCGGATTTGTTCATCGGCACGGGAGAAGTGGGCCGGATTGTCGGCCATTTGCAGAGCCTGCGGGAAGGCGGTTCCCGCCGCGCCGTCATCACCCAGCCGGACTTTCTGATGACGGCGCGCCACGAACGCGCATTGCCGCCGTCGGCCGCCGCCTATCTGAAAATCTCCGACGGCTGTTCCAACCGCTGCGCCTACTGCGCCATCCCGGCCATCCGCGGCCGGGCCCGCAGCAGGCCGCCCGGCGACATCCTTACCGAAGCGCGCAGGCTTCTTGCCCGCGGCGCCCGGGAAATCATTCTCATCGGCCAGGACACGACCGCCTACGGCCGCGATCTGCCGGGCCGCCCGACCCTTGCCGCGCTGATTTCGGACCTCGCGACGCTTGCCGATCTGGACCGGCTGCGCCTTCTGTACGCCCATCCGGCGCATCTTTCAGACGACCTGCTCCTCGCCATGGCGGCGCATCCCGCCGTCTGCCGCTATCTTGATCTGCCCGTCCAGCATATCGACGACTCGATTCTCACCGCCATGAACCGCCGCGTCAGCGCCGCCCGCATCCGGAAAATCATCGGCCGGGCCCGCAGCCTCATGCCCGATGTCGCGCTGCGGACGTCGCTCATCGTGGGCTTCCCCGGCGAAACGCCGCGGCGCTTCGCGCGTCTGCTCGACTTCGTCCGCGAAGCGCGCTTCGACCACCTCGGCGTCTTCACCTACTCGCGGGAAGAAGGAACGGCGGCCGCCGCAAGGCCCGCGCGGATTTCGGAAAAGGAAAAGGAACGCCGGCGCGACGCCGTCATGAACGAACAGGCGGACATATCCTACGCCATCAATCAAGAACTGATCGGATCCGTGGAGGAAGTGCTCATCGAGGAGCGCAGCGACCGCGCGGGCTATCCGTTTGTCGGACGCGCGCGCCGGCAGGCGCCGGAAATCGACGGTGTGACCTATCTTAAAAACGGCGACGTTCAAATCGGCGATATCGTCTCCTGCATCATCACCGGCGCCGACCACTACGACCTCTTCGGCGAAATCTCATTTGACAAGCCGGGAAGGACTGCACTATAGTCGCGCCATAAAGGGAAACAAAGTAAAGGATCAGCATGCATCTCTCTGAAGTCTTTGCCGCCTACCGCGGCGAAATGAACCAGGTGGAAACACACCTGGACAGGTACATCACCTCCGACGTCAAACTGATTCCCGAGGTGGCCCATCATCTGATCGACAGCGGCGGCAAGCGCTTCCGGCCGCTTTTACACCTGATCTGCTCGCGGCTGTGCGGCTATGCGGGAGAGCACCGGTTTCCGCTTGCGGCATCCATTGAATTCATCCACACCGCAAGCCTCCTGCACGACGACGTCATCGACGAGGCCCTCATTCGCCGGGGCAAGACCTCGGCCAACAATGTCTGGGGGAACGCCGCCTCCGTCCTGGTCGGCGATTTCCTGTACTCCAAGGCCTTCAACCTGCTCGCTGAAATCGGCGACATTCGCCTCGTGCAGCTCATGTCCCGGATGACCAACATCATGTCGGAAGGCGAAGTCTTCCAGCTCATGAAGTGCGGCGATCCGAGCCTTACAGAGGCGGAATACCTGAGCATCGTCGAGAAGAAGACCGCCGTGCTGATCTCCGCCGCCTGTGAAAGCGGAGCAGTTCTGGGCGGGGCAGCGCGCGAGCAGGCGCAGGCCCTCGGACGATACGGCTACAAAATCGGCATGGCCTTTCAGATCACCGACGACACCCTCGACTACATGGCCCGGGAAGAAGACTTCGGCAAGGCCATCGGCAAGGACCTGGAAGAAGGCAAGATGACGCTGCCGCTGATTTACACGCTGACCCGGTGCCGACCGGCCGACCGGGACCGGGTGAGGGCCGCCGTTACGGAAAAGACGCTGACGCCCGACACCGTCCGGGCCATCTTCTCCCTGGTCGGAAAATCCGGCGGCATCGACTACGCTCTCGAGCGGGCCCGGCAGTTCATCCGCGAAGCGCAGGACGGCCTTTCCGTTTTCGCCGCGGGCCCCGAAAAGGAGCAGCTCCTCGCCGTCGCGGACTACATCCTGTCCCGGAAGACCTGATCTCCCGCAAAAGCGACATCCGGGCAAAAAAACATTTTCGGCAAATGGTTTTTTGCCGGCTTACCGGCCGCTGATTTTCTTCCAGACCGGCGGAATGTCGCTTTTGGTAATTTTCTTGATCACATTAAATTCCCTGGCTGTCTGCGCCCACCAGATATAGTTGGTGGGCGGCGTCATCCGGCCGTGCCGCACGGTTTGCAGGGAGGAACTGACGATGAACCGCCCGCCGGAAGACAGACCGAAAACCTCCATGGGATAACGATCCCCCAGCATCGGAAAGACTTTCGGAAAGGCCGCTCGGATTGCCGTGACATCGTCCGCCGTCTGGGAGATTAAAACGGCGCCGGCCAGGGCATACATGCCCATGTAGTTGAGAATGCTCTCCCATGTCGGATTTCTCTTGTAGGCTCTCTTGTAGTTGCTTTTAAAGGCGTCGGTCGCCGGATAGGCGATGTGCGACAGCATGCACACGCCGACGGCTCCTTCCAGGCCCAACGGTTTGGCCATCAACTGATAGACGGCGTCCAGATTGACCTGGTCGGTCAGAACAAATCCCCCTTCGAATCCCTGCGCCCGCGCCTGCTCGATGATCAGCGCCGTCGTCGCGGACGGGCCGCCGATGAGGAGGAAATCGGGATCGGTGCCGAGCGCCGCGGTGAGGGGCGCGGAAAATTCCGTTTTCTTGTAGTAATTGGTGGGATAATCGGCGGTGATGATGCCGCCTTTTTTCGTCCAGACATCGGCAAAGGTTTTGCGCCAGCCTTCGCCGTAAGCGCCCGCCGTCACCACCATGGCGCCCCGGCGCCAGCCCTTTTCCCAGGCCACATCCGCCTCGGTCATGACATAGGTGGTGAAGGGCACTGTGATGGCCACCAGCAGCCGGTTTCCCGTTTCGGAAACCTGCGGAACGCTGGAATAGGCCATGACCAGAAATTCGTTGTTCCGCTCTTCGTTGACGGCCATCATGGGGGTGAGCGTCTGCGTCACCGGATTGAAGACGGCAATGGCCCGGTGGGCGCCGCGCAGTTCGCGCGCATTGCCGAGCGCCGTTTTCGGATCGACACGGTCGTCTCTGCGCTCCAGGCGAAAGGTGTAGCGCCGCCCCTTGAGGACCAAACCGCCGCCGTCGTTGATTTCCCGAATGGCCATATCAATGCCGTTGACGCAATCCTGGCCGTACTCGCCGGCCGGACCGCTGAGAGGCCCGCTGAACCCGATGACGATTTCCGCCGCCAAAACATCAGCCGCCGCCAGAAGCGCCGGTAACACAACCGCCAAAACAAAAAGACGCGCAAATCTCTTCATGATTTACCCTCCCTTCCGGTGATGATCCGCATCCTGCGCCGCCCGTCCTGCCTCAGCCGCATCTGCCGGCAGGCAGGCAACCGGGCGTGCTCCGATGACGCTCACAACTTCTGCGATGTCTCCCTCCTCCCCTCCACTGCAATCGTTTCCGAGGTTTTACGGACCGTCATTTCCCTCCTGCGGGGCGCCGGCGCCGCTCCGGAGAGCCTGATCAACAAACTTTTTCAAGGTATCCCGATCGGCCAGTCCCAGAATCCGGCCGACCTCCCGCCCCTTTTTCAGGGCCAGAAACGTCGGCGTTCCCGCAATCACGTAATCTTCCCTGAAGGCCGTAAGACAGCTTTCTTCCGGCAATACGACTTTCAATTGGTTCGCATACAAGAGGGCGATTTCCTCCACGGCGCGCAGTTGCTCGTCAAAAGCATCGTCGCGGGGCATGCACAGCAGCAGAATCATTTTTTTTTCGGCCGTCACATCTTCCGCAAAATTCTGTGGCCGGATCAGATGCACCCGCGACATCGGCAATATCCCTAAAAAAGTATTTCTTCGTCAGGCTTTGTTTTCACCAAGCATGCCGTCAGCCTCTCCAGGTCATGACGGCTTTAAAATCAACGAAACGCATTTTCCCCCGGCAAACATCCTTGAGGCAAAAGAGAGGACGGGCCAGCCCGTCCTCTCTTAAAAAGGAGGGAAGTTGGAAAGGGAGCTCTAATGTTTTTGCCAAACCAGCTCATTTTTCTTAAATGCGGTCTGTTGTTTTATGGTGGAATTCTTTCCGTGTTTTCGCTCACCAGATGTAAACGCTTGCCGGATCGGACGTCCCGGCGGTGATCGTCTGGATGGATGCGCCGACCCACACCCGCCCCGTCGGAGTGATGCCGTAGATTTCGTTTGGAAATCTATCGCCGAGCATCGGCGCCGCCAGGGCTTTCCCGAACGCTTCACGGATTTTGTAAACATCGGTCGTCGTCCCCGCGGCGGCGATCGCGCGCGCCAGGGCATGCGTCGCGGTGTAATTGAGCGCGCATGCCCTGGTCGCCATTTCCTTGTACTGTTCGCTGAATTTTGCGGCAAACCGGGCGGGCCCGGAAAGCGGTCCGGTGTATCCCAGAACAATTTTTCCGGCGGGGCTTTCTCCGGCTCCACAGAAAACGATGACGGCGGCAAAGAGACAAACAAGCGACTTCAGATGTTTCATGATGTGAACTCCCCCTTGGGCGATCTTAAAAGACCGCCATTACACAGAGCGTGCCAGGAAGGGGGCAGGGGAAGATTTCCGCGTTAATTAAGGAAGTTGTTTGACGTGATGTTAACACAGGAAGCAGGGGATGTAGCGCCTCGCCACAAAAATGTGGCCCCCGATAATGTGGCCTGGCGCCACACTAGCGGGATGCATTGTATTTTTCAATCCGCCGATAAAGCGTTCGCCGGTCGATTCCCAGGAGCCGCGCCGCCTTGGCTTTGTTGCCGCCGGCTTTCGCCAGGGCGTCGACCGTTTTGGCATAACGATCCCTGGCGGCGCAGCCGATGTCGTCCGCCGCCTGCTTTTCCTCCGCCTCCGGGCAGATCCGGATCTCCGGCGGCAAATGCTCACCGGCGATAACGTCCGCGTGGCAGAGGATAAACGCATGCTCGATGACATGCTCCAGTTCACGGATATTGCCGGGCCAGGGATAGTCCATAAAGCGGTCCAGGACGTCATCGGAAAATCCCGCAATGCTCTTGTTGAAACGCCGGTTAAAGGTCTGCCGGAAATGTTCGATCAGCAGAGGCAGATCCTCCCGGCGCTCGCGCAGCGGCGGCAGCACAATTTCCACAACCTTCAGACGGTAGTAGAGGTCCTCCCGGAATTCGCCGCTGCGGCACTTGTCGCGCAGATTCCTGTTGGTGCAGGCAATAACGCGCGCATTCACCGGTCTGGATACGGATTCGCCGACGCGCTCGATCGTCTTCTCCTGCAGGACACGCAAAAGCTTCAGTTGCAGAAGCGGGGAGATATCGCCGATCTCATCGAGCAGAATCGTTCCTTCCTCCGCGGCCTGAAAGCGCCCCTGCCGGTCCCGGATCGCCCCCGTGAAAGCGCCCTTGACATGGCCGAACAATTCGCTTTCCAGGAGGCTTTCCGTCAGCGCGGAACAGTTCACGCTGATAAACGGTTTGAAGGCCCGCAACCCGCTGTAGTGCAGGGCCCGGGCGACCAGCTCCTTGCCCGTTCCGCTTTCGCCGGTAATGAGCACGGTGGTGTCCAGATCGGCCAGGTCCTCCAGCAGGCGAAAAATCTCCTGCATTTTTTTGCTGTGGCCGATGATGTTCTGAAACTGGTTGCGCTCGCGGAGTTCGCGCTCCAGGTTCCGCAGCAGAGTCATGTCGCGGATCACCAGGACCGCGCCCATGAAATTTCCATCGGAGTCCAGAAGCGGCGAACTGGTCACACTGACCTGCTGTTTCAACCGCTGCTGATGGCCGCAGTCGATACGGTACTCCCTGACCGTCTCCCGTTTTTCCAGCGTCTGCTGCAAAACGTCGGAACAGGAACGGTTGCACTCGCCGGGACAAGCGGAAAACGGTTTACCGAGCATGAGGGACGGCGCAAGACCGCAGATCGGCTCCGTATTCATATTGGCCTCGATCACCTTCATATCGGAGTCCACCGTGATGATGGCGTCCTTCACGCTGCGGAAAATCGCTTCCAGGCGGCTCCGGTGCGCCGCCAGTTCCTTTTCCTTCTGTTTGCGTTCGGTGACGTCCCGGCTCACCGTCTGGAATCCCGTAATGTGTTTTCCGTCGGCGCAAATCGGCGCCACCGAATCTTCAATCACCCGCCGGGAGCCGTCCCTGCGGATGACCTCGTAGGTGATTTTGTCGGGCTGACCGGTGCGGAAAACCCGGTGATAGGCCTGATAAACGATATCCGCCGTCTCCGGATCCATGTACTGGCGGAAATTGAGGCCGATAATTTCGCTTTCATCGCTGAATCCCCATATCCGCACGCCCGCCTTATTGGTAAAGACGATGTTCCCCTCCAGATCAACCTGACCGACGCAGTCTTCCACGCGGTCGATGATCGTTCTGTAGTTTCTGATGATTTCGCGCAAATGAGCGCCGTTATCCGCCGCAACACCTCGCCCGCCGCTGTTGGCCGGACCGGCGAAAACGCCGCCGGAAGCGTTCTCTGTTGTGCGTCTGTCATCGCAGTTCGTCTTGTGTTCCAGAGCCATGGAATGCTCCAACCTGTCATCCGACCGCCGGCCGGTTGATGAAACGGTGCTCCCTGAACCTTCTCAAAAACGGAACCTTATCCGGTTTTCACGTCCACCTAAAAGATCTTACGATTTATCTGACGGTTCATTCCTTAGCGGATGAAAATTGAAATTGCAAGAGCACAAACAATGCCAAAGATGCCCGCGACAACTTCCGAAATCCCCATGGCACAAAATCTGCTTAACCGTTTCGTATGATTCCTTGCAGCAAAAAGGACGCGAACGAAACACTGCGGCCGATATGCAATGCGGCCCGGCGCCAAACCCGCCAGCGGCGGCGCAGTTTTGCTGTCCGGCGGGAGATTGAGAGAATCGTATTAACCGCCCCTCCTCGCGGTTAATCACGAAAAACGCCCCGGGAGAGAGCCGACGCTTTCCCGGGGCGTTTGCAATTGCTTTTCGTTGCCGCGTTACGCCACCACCGGCGGGGCGTAAAATTTTTCCGCGATCGTTCCCGCGCGATCTTCTTTGAGCGCCTGCGGCAGGTGTTCCAGGACATCCGACGCAACGATGCCGTCCTGGCCTTTTTCCAGCGCGGCCAGATCACCCGCATATCCATGGATAAAAACGCCCTGGCGCGTGGCCAGCTCCGGTTCCAGACCCAGGCCGTGCATCGCCGCAATGCAGCCGGTGAGCACGTCGCCGCTGCCGGCCGTGGCCATTCCCGGATTGCCGCTCAAATTGACAAAGACGCGGCCGTCCGCTAGCCCGATCAGCGAATGCGCGCCTTTGAAAACCACTGTGGCGTTAAGTTTCCCGGACATGGCTCTCAGCAATCCGATCTTGTCGGCGTTCACCTCGGCCACGGTCTTGTGCGCCAGGCGCGCCATTTCGCCCGCGTGCGGCGTCAGAATCGTCGGCGCTTTTCTCTTCAGCAGGATTTCGGGCCGCTCCGCCACGGCCGTAATCCCGTCGCCGTCGATGAGCAGGGGCCTCGTAATCACGGCGGCCAGTTCCCGGACGAGTTTGGCCGTTTCGTCGTGCAGCGACAGTCCCGGTCCGATGACCACCATGTCGGCTTTTTCCGCGTGCCGCAAAAGCTCCGGCTTGGCCTTCTGCGAAAGGCAAAGCGCAGCGGTTTCGCGCTGGGGCAGATAAACGATTTCCCGGCCGGACTGGGCGATAAACGGAATGATCGACGCGGGCGCGGCCAGCCGCGCGTAGCCGCCGCCCGCCTTCAGAAAGGACATGGCGGAAAAAAACGGCGCGCCGAAGTAATTGGCGCCGCCGGCGATAAACAGGACATCCCCCATCGCTCCCTTGTAAGCCTCGGCCCGCCGGGGCGGCAGGACAATCCGGTCGTTGGTCTCCACCGTCAGGTCGTCGCGGTCGACCAGAGACGGGGGAAAGGAAATATGCGTCACCACAAGCTCCCCGCAATGTTCGTAGCCGGGGTAAAGCAGATTGCCGAGCTTCGGCAGGCCGAAGGTGACCGTGCAGTCGGCCCTAACGGCCGTTCCCATCACTTGCCCGGCGTCGCCCGATATGCCGGAGGGAATGTCCAGTGCAAGCACCGGACGACCGGAGGCGTTCACAAGCGCAATCACGTCGGCGGCCAGCCCCCGGACATCGCGGTCGAGCCCCGTGCCGAAAACGGCGTCGATCACAACATCGCAGCGCCGGAGATCCTCCCTGGCCTCTTCGGCGCGGCCGAGAAGCTGGACGTCCGCGGCCAGGTTGCATAAAATGTCATAGTTGATTTTGGCCGCCCCGCTGTACTTCTTGGGAGACGCGGTGAGAAACACCTTCGCCCGTCCGCCGAGCGACAAAATCAGGCGGGCCAGCGCCAGGCCGTCGCCGCCGTTGTTGCCGGCGCCGCAAAAGATCACGAATTTCCCGCCGCGAATACGGAACTTCTTCCGTAAGAGCGTCAGAGACGCATGCGCCGCATTTTCCATAAGAATGGTTTCGTCGATGCCCAGCTGCTCCATCGCAAAACGATCCATTCCACGCATTTGTTCCACAGTGGCCAGTTTCATTGTTTTCCCTCACAAACCATGATTTGTTTTACAATCTTGTGCCGAAAGTATAAGATAACCGAAACATTTTGCCAATAATATTTTTTTAAAGGAGGATCCATGACCTCTGTCTCGGAAATCATTCGCCGCCGCTACTCGTGCCGCTCCTACGCGGACAGAGCCGTTGAAGACGCAGCCCTGCTGTCGCTGCGGACGGCGGTGTCGGCGCCGCAGGAGGGGCCTTTCGCCAACCGGCCGCGTTTTGTCCTTCTCTCCATGGAGGCGCTCTCCCGCGCGGAGTGGAAAAAACTGGGCACCTACGGCGTCGTCCATAACGCGCGCCTTTTCCTGGCGGGAATGATCGGCCCTGCGCCTCTGGCTATGGTGGATTATGGATACTGCAAGGAAAACCTCATTCTGACAGCCACCGCCCTGGGGTTGAACACCTGCTGGCTGGGGGGCACGTTTGCCGTCAGCGCTTTCGGCCGCGCGGCGGGCCTGGACCGCAGCGAACTGTTGCCGACGATCAGCCCTGTCGGCTACGCCGCGCCCCGTCCAAGCCTGACGGACCGCGTGATGCGCGGCTTTGCCGGCTCGGACCGGCGCCTGCCCTGGGAAAAACTTTTTTTTGCCGGCGGGCCCGGCGAACCGCTTTCGCAGGAAAAGGCGGGACCTTTCGCCGAAGCGCTGGAAAACGTCCGCCTGGCGCCTTCGGCGTCCAACAAACAGCCCTGGCGCATCGTCCATGATGCAAGCCGCCGGGCGTTTCGATTTTATCTGGCGCGGTCGATCGGCTACCGGCACCTGCGCGACGTGTCGCTGCAGGAAATCGACATGGGCATTGCGCTTTGCCACTTCGACCTGACGGTTCGGGAACTGGGATTTGCCGGAGGCTGGCGGCACGACGATGCGGCAACCGCGATCAAATCGTGGGAATATGTGGCAAGCTGGCAGGCGGAGTAGAGCTCATGGCTCAGAAGCTCACAGCAAACCTTTAATCGATCATCAACACTTTCGCACCGCGGATGATCCCCGCCTTCAAGTCCGCGAGCGCCCGGTTGGCGTCGGCAAAAGCGTATTTTTCCACCTCCGGAAAAATCGGAATCCGGGCGGCCAGGTCCAGAAATTCCGCAATGTCGCGGCGCGCCACGTTGGCCACGCTTTTCACTTCCTTTTCCATCCACAGATGCTTTGGATAGTCGAGTCGGCCCAGTTCACTTTTGTCCGCCGCTTCCTTGCGGATGGCGTTTACCACCAGACGGCCGCCGGGCGCGAGATTGGCGAGCGCCTCGACGACCGGCTTCCAGGCGGGCGTCGTGTCGATTATCGCGGCCAGCGGAAGCGGACTTTGCTCGGACGTGTCACCCGCCCAGCGCGCGCCCTGCTCCCACGCAAAGAGCCGCTCGCGCTCGGACCGGGCAAAGACGCAGACGTCGGAATGCGGATAGAGATAGCGGGCCAGGCGCAGCACCAGGTGAGCCGAGGCGCCGAAGCCGGTAAGCCCCAGCGGCTCGCCGTCGGCAAGCCCGGCCAGTTTCAGCGACCGCCAGCCGATGGCGCCCGCGCACAGAAGCGGCGCGGCCTGCGCATCGGAAAAGATATCCGGAATGGGAAAGGCAAAATTTTCGGAAAGCGTCAGATACCGGGCGTAGCCGCCGGGAAGATCCCGCCCCGTCGCCCGGAAGTCCGGACAGAGATTTTCTCTGCCGCTGCGGCAATAGCGGCACGCGCCGCACGACGACCCGATCCAGCCGATGCCGACCCGTTGGCCCGTGTCGTATTTTTCGGCCCCCGGACCGCGCCCGGCCACGGTCCCTACCACCTGATGCCCCAGAATAAACGGAAAGGAAACGGGCGGCGTCCGACCTTCGATCTCGTCGAGCTCCGTGTGGCAGACGCCGCAGGCGGAGACCCGAACGAGAATCTGGCCCGCCGCGGGAACGGGATCGGGAACCTCCACAAAAGAAAGCGGCTGTGGATTATCTCGAATCTTCGCGATTTTTTCCACCACAGCCGCTTTCATGATTTGCCTCCCGTCCGCAGACGATTTACCCGGCCGCCGCTGCGCTAGCCTTTCAGCGCGGCGGGCATTTTCAGAGGAACATCCGCCACCGGAACATACTTGTCCAAAACGTCGCGGGTGCCGTTGACTTTCAGCTTGTCAAACAGAAAGGCAAACTGACGCTCCAGTTCGGCGCAGATGCCGTCGCGGATCTCCGCCGGCAGATGCCACAGATCCAGCTTGAACGGCCCGAAAGCCTTTTTGCGGGTCTTGTAGATGAACTGTTCTTCCGTGTCTTTTTCCTTCCATTCGCTCTTCATGTTGGCTTTGAGGTAATCGTAAATTTTCGCGCGCAGCTCGGCCGGAAACGTTTTGCTGTCGTAAATGATGTTCTGGAAACCGGTCGCCAGATGAATCTCGGCCGTCCCGGTGGCGGGAAAGCGGTCAAACGCCTCGTCGGGCAGCGTGGACGCGCCGTGCTGCACCGCGCCGGACAGGCCATACTCCACGCGGGCCGTTTCCGACAGTTTTTCCAGAACGTCAAAGTCGATTTTGACCTTGGCGACCGTTCCGTCGGCCAGCGGCACGCCGCCGTGCGTCGTCCCGGTCTGAACGCTGATCTTGCTGATCCCCGTAACGGCGCCGCCGCGTTTTTTCAACTCCTCCAGGTAGCCGTCCATGAAGACCCGCAGCTCTTCCACCGTGCTGTTCTTGCCGCCGACTTCGCCGATTTCGCCGCCGACGGAAATCGTGACGCCTTCCGGTTCGAGATCGCGGATCATCGTGGTGAGTTCGGCCGCCAGCGAGAAGTTGGTCCGCTGCTGTTCCTTCACCGTCGGCTGGGACAGATCCACCAGCGTGGACGTATCGATGTCGATGTTATAGAAACCGGCTTCGATGCCTTCCCAGATCAGGTTTTTTACCGCCTGCGCTTCCTTGTCCGCGTCCGCCGCGTATTTCTTGGCGTTCACCTGAAAATGATCGCCCTGCAGAAACACCGGACCGCGCCAGCCGGTCTTGACGGCCGCCGCCGTCACGGCGCAGATGTACTCCAGCGGACGCTGCTTGGTGTAGTCGATTTCCGAACGGGCGATCTCAAAAATCAGCGGCCCCGCTTTCCCCGCAAGGGCGGCCCGGAAAACGGCCTGGGCGGCATCGAAGGTGATGCCGCGGAGGTTGATCGCCGGAACGGTAAAGCCGCCGATGTCCTTGCGGCCCATCGCCTCGTACAGCGGTTGAATCGACGCGGACCAGATCCCCAGCGCCGCCGCGCCGCGCCGAATCAGCCAGGCCGCGGCTTCCTTGGCGGCCTCGTCCGGACTGAACGCGACGGTGTAAATCAGATCGTCGATGAGTTGACCCTGAAACCCGGCTTCGTCCAGAACGCGGACGTCGCCGTCATCGAAAGCCAGGATGTTTTCGCATCCTTTCTTCACTTGATCCTTGTTTTCGTAAATCATGGCTGCTCCTTATTTTCTGTAATTATTGCGACAGATACTGCTCCGCCATCGCCACTTCCGCGGCGGAGCCGATGTAGATCGGCGATCGCTGATTGACCGACGTCACCTGCACATTCAAGATGTCCTTTTTGCCGTCGGTGGCCCGGCCGCCGGCCTGTTCCACGATATACGCCATGGGCTGCAGTTCGAACAGCAGGCGCAGTTTGCCGTTGGGCGATTTTTTCAGCGCGGGATAGGTGAAAATACCGCCGCGCTTGATGATCACCTGGTTGATGTCCGGCACGAACCCGCCGCTGTAGCGAAGCTTGTAGCCGTCGGTCTCCAGCTTGTCGATAAATTTCAAATGCGGGTCCGTCCAGTCCTTGCGCAGGCCGCCGGGCGAAAAGATGGATCCCTTTTCCTTGAGCCGGATGTTCTCCTCGGACAAAACATACTCCCCTTCGCGGTCCAGAACGAATTCATGCGCGCCCTTGCCGGCCGAATAGATCATTGTGATCAACGGACCGTAGGTAATGTAAAGCGCAGCCACCATCGAGTTCCGGCCCGTGTCGAAGATCGACTTCCGGTGGACGCCGATGATGGTGCCGATGGCCAGATTGGTGTCCACGAGCGACGATCCGTCGAGCGGATCGGCCGTGACGATGTACTGTTCGTTTCCCTTGCCGATGGCGACGATGTCCTCGAGCTCTTCAGATGCGTAGTGGCTCACAAATCCGGAGTGCGCGAGCTTGTTTTTCAAAATGTCGTCGGACACGCGGTCCAGCGCCAGCTGCTCCTCGCCGTAAACGTTTTTAAAGCCGGCCAGTTTGCGGTTGGACTCGTGGATCTTGGCGGAGATGTATTTGCCGACCACGGCGATCTGCCAGATCAGCCGGCGCAGCTCCAGTTCGATACCCGCCATCCACATGTGGCGCCTCAGATCAACGATGTTCTTGGTGTAATCATTAATACCTTCGCCCATAAAATCTCCTTACCTCTGTTCGTTGTCCCCGCCCGCCAGGATTTTTTCAAGAGAGCTTTTGAGCTCCACCAGCGAGTAAGGTTTGATCATTGCTCCGACAAAGCCGTATTTCCAGTATTCTTCGATTACCGGATCATTCATGTAGCCGCTGGAAATCACGGCTCTCGCCTCCGGATGGCTTGCCTTCCAGCGGCGGATCGCGATTTCCCCGCCGTCATCGCCGCGCATCGTCAAATCCATGATGATCAGCGAAAACGGACAGCCGGCTTCCCCGGCCTGCCGATAAAACGTCATGGCTTCGCCGTGATTTTTCGCGGTCACGACATCGTAGCCTATATGCTTGAGCATGCTGCCGGTGACATCCAGCAGAATCTGCTCGTCATCGATGAGAAGAATTTTCGCCTTCGGCGCCGCCTCTGCCTCCGGGGAGTCCGCAAGCCGGGGGGCATCTTGTTTGTCCGGCGACGCCGGAATATAAACCGTGAAGACGGAGCCGGCGCCCGGCGTGGATTCGGCGGTGATGATCCCGTCATGGCTTCTGACGATGGAGTAGCAAATCGCGAGCCCCAGTCCCATCCCTTTGACATGGCTCATGGGCTTGGTGGTGAAGTAGGGGTCGAATATTCTCTTCATGTGCTCCTCGGCAATACCCGCGCCGAAATCCCGGACGTACCATTTGATGTAGGAACCGGCCGCAAGCGGCGCGACCTGGTCCTGCGCGAGGTCCACATTTTCCGCTCCCACTTCAATAATGCCGCCGCGGGGCATGGCCTCGCAGGCGTTGGACGCCAGCGCGTGAACGACCTGGTGCATCTGCCCCTCGTCAATCTGCGCCGACCACAAACCATCCGGCAGATTGAACCGGCAGGCGATATTTTTTCCGCAGAGCGAAAAATCTACGGCTTCCTGAATCACGCCGGCCAGGGAGGCGCTTTTCCGCTGCGGCGAGCCGCCGCGGGAATAGGTGAGCAGCTTCCGGGTCAGGGCTTTGGCCTTCAGGCACTGTTCCTCGGCGGCCGTCAGACGCGCATAGACCGGACTTTCCTCGGGCACTTCCATTTTGGACAGGGCCAGGGAGCCGAAGACCGCCGTCATGATATTGTTGAAATCATGGGCGACGCCTCCGGCCAGAAGACTGATCGATTCGCGTTTCTGGGCCTTGGCCAGCTCCGCCTCCATGAACCGCCGGACCGTGACGTCGCGGCCGAGGCATTCGAAATACGCCACGTCGCCTGCTTCGCGCCGCACGGGAATGATCGTGAATTCCAGGATGACCGTCCGGCCGTCGCCGGCCGTGCAGGAAAGGGTCACGTTGCGCAGCACCTCTCTCGCGGCGCTTTGACTTGCGAACGCATTTTTCCAGGCTTGCAGCTGCTCCGGAGGAATCACCCGGGCCATCACTTGTGGATAGTCGTCCAGTCGATAACCCAGGATATTTTGCGCCGCACCATTAATGTACGTCATCCGGCCGGAATCCGCCTCAATGCGGAAAATCGCCTCATCGGCGTACTGCGCCAGCCTTTCATAAAACGCCTTGATTTCCAGATTTTCCGCTTTCACGCGGTTAAGCTCCGTGCAATCGCGGATCATGGCGGCGACCCCCGCCAGGTCTCCCCGGTCGTCGTGGTGAACCGTGGCGCTGACGATAAAATGTCTGTCCTTTCCATCCGGGGAAGCCATCCGGCAGACCTGGTCCGCGAGCGGCTGCTCGTTTTGAAAAACGGTTTTAAAAACGGAGTCCTGGGAAACCGAAGTGCCATTGACGCTTTTAAAACGCCAGCGCTGATCGTTAAAATGACTGCCGACAATTTCCTCGCGCCGGCAGCAGACAATTTGTTCCAGGGCGCGGTTCACATACGTGACCCTTCCTTCCCGGTCGATCATCAGGAGCGCGTCGGAAACCATGTACAGCAGATGACGGAGATAGCTCCGTTCTTCCGTCAGGTTTGCGACATCCTTTTTCAATGGTTCGATTTTCGATTGTGACCGGTTGATGATCGGCGATTTTCCCATCTTTAACCCGCTGCCTTCCCGGCCCGCCGCCCGGGCGAACCGGAATTTGTGGGCGTCATTGACCCACGGTTTAACGCACCGTGAATTATTAACCCAATAGCCGGGGCCTTGACAAGCAATTATTTGCCAAAAAAGCCGCGGCAGGGCCCTCGCGCAGAAATCCGCTGCGCGCCGGCGCGACATAAGACTTGACTAAAGCGGCGTTTATTTGAATAGTTCGGCGAAAGACGCTGTTTTTTATCAACGGTCGGGGACAAAGACGGCAAAATAATAAAAGAGGGAAACATTTCGATGAAAACCCTGGGAATTTGTTTGGGCGCCTCCACGATCTCCGTCGCCGCGGTTGCGCGCGAGCGCGGGGAAAACCGGATCCTTTCCGGCCGGATATGGCCTCATGACGGCAATCCCCGCAAGACCCTGCTTGCGGCGTTAAACGCTTACGATCCGGCCTCCTTCGACCGCGTCGCCGCCACGGGCCGCAAGTTTCGCGAGCTGGTCGACGTGACGGCGATTTCCGAACCGGAGGCGGTGGAACACGCCTACCGTCATGTGCGGCCGCCCGGCGTCTTCTGCCCGGCGATCGTCTCCGCAGGCGGCGAGACATTCATGGCGTACGTCCTTTCCCGGCGCGGCCGGATCGCCGCCGTGCAGACCGGCAACAAATGCGCTTCCGGAACGGGAGAATTCTTCCTGCAGCAGCTGCGGCGCATGAATGTCACGATCGAGGAAGCGGCGGCTTTCGTTGCGGCCGAGGAACCGTACCCCGTTTCCGGACGCTGTTCGGTGTTTTGCAAGTCGGACTGCACACACGCCACGAACAAGGGCGTTCCCCGGGCCCAGGTCACGGCCGGCCTGTGCAAAATGATGGCCGGAAAAATTCTCGAACTGCTTAAAAAAGTTCCCCGCCAAAACATTCTGATCACCGGCGGCGTGGCGCAAAACGCCATGGTGATCGACTATCTGCGCCGGGACATCGCCGGCCTCATCGTTCCGCCCGCAGCGCCCTACTTCGAGGCGCTGGGCACGGCGCTGTGGGCCTGTGAAAACGACACCCGGCCGGTGGACCCGCGCCGCCTGATCCGCCCTGCGCCGGCGGCCTTCGACACGCTGCCCGCGCTGGCCGGTTTTTCGGGACAGGTGACGTTCAAAACCGTCGGCCGCGCGCGGCTGGAGCCGGGCGACGTCTGCCTCCTGGGCCTGGATGTCGGCTCGACAACCACCAAGGCCGTCTTGCTGCGGACGCGGGACGACGCCATCGCGGCGGACGTCTACCTGCGCACCAACGGCGATCCCGTCGGGGCGGCCCGCAGCTGCTACCGCGCGCTCCTGGAGCAGATCCGCCGGCAGACGGATCCCACAGGCATTGCGATCGAGGCGATCGGCGTCTGCGGGTCGGGCCGGCAGATCGCCGCGCTGCATGCGCAGACGGACGGCATGATGAACGAAATTGTCGCGCACGCCACGGCCGCGGCGCATTTCGATCCGGAGGTGGACACGATCTTTGAGATCGGCGGCCAGGACGCCAAATACACGTTTCTCACCGGCGGCGTCGCCTCCGACTATGCGATGAACGAAGCCTGTTCGGCCGGCACCGGCTCCTTTCTGGAAGAGTCCGCCCTGGAAACCCTGGGCGTGCCGATGGAAGACATCGCCGCGCTCGCGCTTCAGGGCCGGCGGCCGCCCAACTTCAGCGATCAGTGCGCCGCGTTCATTTCCTCGGATATGAAAAACGCGATCGCCGAGGGCCGCGCGCGCGAAGACATTCTGGCCGGCCTGGTGTACTCCGTCTGTATGAATTACGCCAACCGCGTGAAAGGCCACCGCCCCGTGGGAAAGAAAATTTTCATGCAGGGCGGCGTCTGTTACAACCGGGCGGTGCCGCTCGCCATGGCGGCGCTCACCGGAAAGCCCATCACCGTTCCGCCGGAACCAGGCCTCATGGGCGCCTACGGCGCGGCGCTGGCCGTCAAGCAAAAAATCGCGCAGAGGCTTTTGACCCCCTCTTCTTTCGATCTGGCCCTTCTCGGCGGCCGGGAAGTCCGCTACGGCAAATCCTTTATTTGCCGGGGCGCGCCCGAGCGCTGCGACCGCCGCTGCTCCGTCTCGGTCATCGAAATGGAGGGCAAGCGCTATCCGTTCGGCGGCGCCTGCAACAAGTATTACAATCTGCGCCACGGCCACGATGACGGAGATCCGTCGCTGGATCTCGCGGCTATGCGACAGGCGCTCGTCTTCGGCGTTTCCGCCGGGCCAAGCGCGGACAAACGACCGGCCCGCGGCCGGATCGGTTTCAACCGCAGTTTCCTGGTCAACACCTATTATCCGCTTTACGCGACGTTTTTTTCCGAGTTGGGCTATGAACCGGTTCTTCCCCATACTTTTACGCAGGCGGGCATCGACGAAAAAAACGCCGCCTTTTGTTATCCCGCCGAACTGGCCCACGGCTTCTTTGACGCGCTTTTAAAATTTCCCCACGCCTGCGACGCCATCTTCCTGCCGCATTTCAAGGCGCTGCAAAACGACGGCAGCGCCAGGGATTCGCAGGCCTGTCCGTTTGTCCAGGGAGAAACGTTTTATCTGCAAAGCGCCTTCCGTCCGGTCCTCGAGCGGCGCGCCGAAAAAGGCCTGAAAATTCTGGCGCCGCTGATCGACCTCACCGACGGCCTCACAGCTATGGAAAAACCGCTTTGCGACGCGGCCCGCGCGCTGGGCGTCGGCCGGTCGCGGGCCGCCCGGGCGTTTGGAATTGCTCTTAACGCCCAGGCAAACTGCTTTGCCGCGATGCGGCGGCTGGGAGACGAGGCGCTTTCCCACCTGGGAAAAAATCCCGACTCCAACGCGATCGTCCTTTTCGGGCGTCCCTATTCCGCCTGGGCCGCCGAGGCCAACAAGGGAATCTCGAGGATGTTCGCCTCGCGCGGTTTTCAAGTGATTCCGCTCGACTTTCTGCCGCCGGACGCGTCGCCGGGCAAAAAAAACATGTACTGGGGAATGGGTCAGCAGATTCTGAAAGCCGCCTCGTTCGTGCAAAAACATCCGCAGCTCTTCGGCGTCTACATCACCAATTTTTCCTGCGGACCGGATTCCTTTCTGCTCACGTATTTCCGTGATCTCATGGGCGGCAAACCCTCCCTCACCTTGGAGCTGGACAGCCACACGGCGGGCGCGGGGCTGGAAACACGCATCGAAGCGTTTCTGGACGTGATGGCGGCTTACCGGCATCTCGACTGCCGCCGTCTTCCGGCGAGGGCAACCGGTTTCCGGCCGGCCCAAACCGTTTTCGGCGCATCGGCCGCTTCCATCACCACGTCGGACGGCGAAACGCTGCCGCTTGCCGATCCGCGCGTCACCGTCCTCCTTCCGTCCATGGGCGAAACAGGCACCCGAATGCTGGCCGCCGTGTTTCAAAGCGAAGGCTTTTCCGCCGTCGCGCATCCGGCAGCCGACGAAGCCATCCTGAAACTCGGACGGGCCCACACCGCCTGCAAGGAATGCCTGCCGCTCATTCTCACCACGGGAACGCTGCTCCACTATGTGCGCGAGCTGCGCCGGCCCGGTGAAATCGTCGCCTACTTCATGCCGACGGGATCGGGACCTTGCCGCTTCGGTCAGTACGCCGTTTTCATGGAAGACCTGATCCGGCGCCTGGAAATTCCAGACGTCGCCGTCCTGTCGCTCACTTCTGAAAATTCCTACGCCGGAACGAACGCCTTTTTCCGCCTGCGCGCCTGGTGGGCCGCCGTGATTTCCGACGCGCTGGAGGATATCCGCTCGCTCGTCCTCGTCCTGGCCGACGATCCCCGGCGGGGCACGGCAATCTTCGTGGAAGAATCCCGCCGTCTCGTTGCCGTCCTCGAACAGAAGGATTTCCAAACGGTATGCCGCGCGCTCGGCGAGAGCCTCAACCGCCTCGCCGGCATTCCCGGCCTCAACCGGCCTCATCCGCATCTGCCCGTGGTGGCCCTGGTCGGTGAAATTTTTGTCCGGCGCGATGATCTGGCCCGGCGGCGCCTCACCGAAATCCTGGCCCGGAGAGGATTTGCCGTCGTGTGTTCGCCGGTCGGCGAATGGATCCGCTACACCAACTACCTGGTCCGAAAGAACCTCATCCGTCATCACTTGCCGCCGCTGGATCGGCTCAAGCTGCTCTTGGTGGAGCTCTATGTCGGACGCTACACGCATGCTCTCCAGAGGATCCTGCAGCAATCCGGGCTGGGCCCCGCCGCGCCGGTCGATATCGACGAGATTTTCCGGCATGCGCGGCCTTTTCTCTCCCCGCACCTCGCCGGCGAGGCAATTCTCACCATCGGCAGCGCGCTTTCCGAAATCGCCACGTCCGTCTGCGGAGTCATTTCCATCGGACCGTTCGGCTGCATGCCCAGCCGCCTGGCGGAAGCGATTTTAACGGACACCATGCGCTCTCCGGTAAAAACGGCTCTGACGCCCGGCAACCGGGCTTTGAAAAAAACCCTTGCGGACTTCGACGAACTGCCTTTTTTGTCGATCGAGAGCGACGGCTCTCCTTTTCCGCAGCTTCTTGAGGCCAAACTCGACGCCTTCTGTCTTGGCGCGAGTCGCCTCAATGACGCGATGGTCGGACCGCAAAGAAGATAATTTTATTTTTTTAAGTTAATTCGATTGACAGACAGAGGCGTTTTTTCTATACTGGCTCCACAGGCTAAAATTGAATATAGAAATGAAGTCTTTGATTACACGAGCTTTTTAACAACCAGGCGCGCGGACTCCGGAAGCTGAATGTAATTCATCCGTTTTGTTTGCTTTCTTCGGCAATCCATGCCGGCTCTTTTATTGAACGTTTGAAAATTATTGCAGGGGATATTCAACACAAAAGAGGAGGAGGAAAAAATGAAGCAGTGGAAAGGGATTATTGTTTTTTCGGTTATCTGTCTGGTCATGTCGTGGACACCCCTCGCCCGGGCCCAGGACATCATCCTCGGCTTTTCGGGACCGCTTTCCGGACCCGCGGCGGAATACGGGCAGGACTGCCTTTACGGCGTCGACATGGCGGTCAACGAAATCAATGCCGCAGGCGGCGTGGTCGTCAAAGGGAAAAAGTATCTGCTCAAGCTTGAAAAACTCGACGACCGGGCCGATCCGACGGCGGCCGTGAACAACGCCAGGCGCTTCCGCAACAACGGCGCCGTTGCCGTATACAACGGCGTTTTCACAACCATCGCGGCCATGGCCAAGATCAATGAAGAAAAAGGCAGCGAGTTTCTGCTGATGGCCTATACCAGCACCCCCAAGGTCACCCAGATGGGCAACAAACTGCTTATCGGACTCACGGCGCCCAACTTCCTGGTTTACGTCCAGCAGTTTATCGAACTGGCCCAGAAGAAAGGGTACAAGAGAATTGCCATGGCCGCCACCGCCGGCAGTTACGGCGAGGAATGGCGGGTGGCTTTCAAGGAGCAGTGGGAAAAAGCGGGCGGCGTCATCACGGCGGACAAACCCGCCAACTATTACACGGAAACGGACTTTTCCGCGCCGCTCACGGCGGCGCTCGCCACCAAACCGGACGCAATGCTGATCGGCGGCCCCTCGGCGACGACGGCGCTCGTCATCGAACAGGCGCGCGGCATGGGTTTTAAAGGCGGGTTCATCGTCATTGACCAGGCGAAACTCGATTACATGGGCAATCTGCTCAAAGGATACAAGCTGATGAACAACACCATCGGCGTCGCCACCCCCATGAGCGTGCCCGTTCCCGCCTCCGAGCCCTTCGAAAAGAAATTCAAGGCCACCTACAAGCGGATGGTCACGTCTGAATGTTTCCGGCACTACGGCTCCACTCACGCGCTGGCCAAGGCCATTGAAGCGGCCGGCACAACGACCGACGTCCGGGCCATCCGGGCCGCGTTTCCCCGGGCCCTGCCCATCGTCGGGGATAAAATTCCGACGGAAATTTTCGGCATCGCCGACAACGGCCGCCTGTTGATCAACGGTTCCATCCAGACCGTCGAAGACGGCCGCCTGACGCCGCCGGTCCAGTACTTTTGGTGGATCAAGAGCGACAAGGAATGGGAAGACATCAAGAAGGTTTCCAAGAGCAAGGCGAACATGATCCGCTTTGAGTCCAAAGTCGGCAAGATAGAGTAACAACCACCCATTACCTGTTACCGGCGGCCCGGCGCAGGCCCGGCCGCCGGATTTCTTGTTCCTTCTTTTTTCTTTCCATTTTTTTGCACAGGAAACAACGCAGTCTGAATATCCCGGTTGCCGGAAATATTGCCCGGCAGAGGAGTCATCTTGATAACGTGTGCCGAACGCGTGATGTTCCGCCTGGCGCGGCCGACTTCTCCCGGCGCGCGAATACGGCGCTTACGGGTCGATCCGGATTTTACCCAGATCCGGGAAAATTATCCGTTCGCCCTCGAGGCGGCACACCAGCGTTTCAATGCCGATCGTCTGCAGCCGCGGGGCATACCCGGCGATCTGATCCTCCGGCAGCATTAAAAAGGCGGCCGGAGGCGCGTCTTCGGCGGCACGGCGCAACAGCAGCGCGGCCGCGGCGGCGAGCGTTTCTTCCTCCCGGAGACCGGTTGAAACCGCGATCAGGTGAGTGATCGCGCGGCTGTCGGGGCGCACTAGAAACAGATCGGTTGAGGAATCGTTGCCGACAATGAACTTCCAGCGGCCCAAAAGATTCGCCAGCCGGCTCACAATCAAATCGTGATCGCAGTCTCCGACGCTTGTCCCGGGCGGGCCGGGGGGCTTGCCCACCAGCTCCTCGCGAAACGCCACTTCCGAAAAATTGAGCGAGGTTTGCGGCGTGATGAGCGCGGCCGATTTCAGTTTTTCCACCTTCCTCACAAACTGGGCGACCTGCAGGGCCAGCCGGCCGCCGGCGAAGGCGCCGATCACCGCGACCTGCGCCAGCGTATCGCCGTCTTCCATCCAGGCCCAGCAGCCCCGGTAGTTTTCCTCAAAAAGCGATTTGCCGATGCCTTTTTTGCCGCCGCCGATTTTGCCCCGGTGGACCGCATAAACGCGCCGCCAGGCGTCTTCGGCAAAAGCGGCGCCGGTCTTGCGGTCGATGCCCGTCCAGGGGAAATTCACTTCAGAGGTGATGGCCAGATGTCCGTTTTCCTCGGGCCGGCTGGTGCCGAACGTGTTCCAGTAGCGGACACCTTTCGTGGTCCGGGCCAGCGTCCACATCCTCAGCTTTCTGGACCAGGAAACCTTTGCCGCAAAGCTCGCCCCCTGGTGCCCCAGCCGGACGCGGATTTTTTCATCGACCAGCGGCCGGAAGCTCCTTGCGAACTGCCGCGCATACCTGGCAATCTGTTTTTCGTCCCGGATGACCTTAAGCATACCTGCCCGTCTTTCCACCCGCCTTTAAAACGGCCGCAGCTGTTTCTTCGCAGCATTCTGTGTCTTTTCTACACTAATCCAGCCGTTTTTTAAAGCGGACAATCGCGCCGGCAAAAACGATCGCCCCGAGTACCGCCAGGAACACATACTGCGGCCAGAGAATCTCCAGGCCGACGCCCTTGAGAAAGAGCCCCCGGAGGATGACCAGAAAATACCGCAGCGGATTGAGATACGTCAGCGCCTGCACGACCACCGGCATATTGTCGATGGGGAAAACAAAGCCGCTCAGCATGAAAAAAGGCAATATGAAAAAGAAGGTCGTCATCATGGCCTGCTGCTGGGTCGAGGAGATGGTGGAAATGAAGAGGCCGATCCCCAGGGTGCTGAGGAGAAACAAACAGGCGGCGAAAAACAGCAGTCCGACGCTGCCGGCAAGCGGAATTTCAAACCAGACAATGGCCGCAAGTATGACGACGACAAGCTGCACCAGCGACAGGATCGCATAGGGAATGGTTTTTCCGAAGATCAGCTCGGAGGCCCGCAGCGGCGTGACGATGAGCTGCTCCATCGTGCCGGCTTCCTTTTCCCGGATGATGGCGATCGACGTGAGCAAAAGCGAGATCAGCATGATGACGAACGCGACGATGCCGGGAACAAAGAAGTACTGGCTTTCGATGTTCGGATTGTACCAGGTGCGGATGCGGGCGTCGATGCGGCCGTAGGAGATCTGGCGGGCATGGAGCTCACGGAGCTTGTCCGAATTGTAACGCTCCAGAACGCTTGCCGCGTAGGCCACGCGCAGCGCCGCCATGTTGCTCATCGATCCGTCGGCCAGGATCTGGACCGCGGCCGTCTTTCCGCTGCGCAGGCGCGCCGCAAAATCCGGGGCGATGCCGAGTCCCATGTCCACCCGGCCGCGCAGCAGCAGGTCCGTAAGCCTTTTCTCGTCCGAAAGCGTGTGAGTGACGAAGAAAAGGCGGCTGCCGGTGAAGGCATCGACCAGTTCCCGGCTTTCCCGCGTCTGCGAATAATCCACCACCGCCAGGCGGATGTGGCGAATATCGTAGTTGACGACGTAACCGAAAACCAGCATCTGGATGAGCGGCGCGACAAAAAGCACCAGGCGGTTGCGCCTGTCGCGCAAAAGCTGGATGAATTCCTTGCGGACCAGTTCACGGATTCTGAGCCAGCTCACAGGCCCTCCTTCTTCAGGAGCAGGAAGTTGGCGGCCGTAAGCAGAAGGCACATGCCGCCCAGCACGGCCAGGTCCGTCCCCAGGTAGCGCAGACCGGTGTCGCGCAGATAAACCCCCACCAGAACGTCGATGTAGTAGCGCGCCGGCACCAGGTAGGTCAGCCATTGCAGCACCGCCGGCATGTTGATGATCGGAAAGACGAAATTGGACAAGAGCAGCGACGGCAGATAGGTCAGCATGACCGCCGCCTGGTTAGCCATCAGCTGGGACTTGGTGGCGGACGAGATCAGAAGCCCCAGAAACAGGGCGGACACCAGGTACAGAGACGTAGCGAGGATCATCAGCCAGAAATTTCCCTTCATCACAACGCCGAAAAGAACCTGTCCCAGCAGCACGGCGACGAGCACGTCGATGAATCCGATGAAAAAATAGGGAATCGCCTTCCCCAGCAGAAATTCTCCCGCGGTCAACGGCAGAGACCGGATCGTTTCCATGGTACCGCTTTCGTACTCCCGGGCGATCACCAGCGACGTCAGCATGGCGCCGGCGATCATGATGATGATGGCGATGATCCCCGGCAGAATGAAATTCCGGCTTTCCATGTCTTCATTAAACCAGACGCGGATCCGACCGTCCACGGGAGGCTCGATGGCCTTCTGGCCCCCGCGGTTGAGAAACGCCCGGAGCCGGTCTGCGTTCGACGCGTCGGTAAAAGCCGTCAGGTAGCCGCGTACGGCGCCGGCGAATATCGGGTCGCTGCCGTCGATGATGATCTGCATCTGCGCGTCGCGATCCGCCCGGATCGTCCGCTCAAAACCGGGCGGAATGATGATCGCCACGGACGCGGCATCCCGGTCCAGATAGCCGCCGATCTTTGCGTCGGAATCCGGTTGGGCGACAATATCGAAATAGGGGGAAGCGGACAGCCGTTCCAGAAAATCGCGGCTTTCCGCCGAGCGGTCGTAGTCCGCAACGACGGTTTTGATGTGATCCACGTCCAGGCTCAGCGCGTAGCCGAACAGGATGATGAGCAAAAGCGGTACGGCAAACGCCAGATAGAGGCTCCGGACATCGCGGATCAGATGATAAAATTCCTTCCTGACCATCGCTTTGAGTCTTACGGGATTCACGCTTGGTTCCTCTTCATCAAACGGACAAAAGCATCGGCGAGATCGGCCTTTGGCTCATCCGGACAGGCCGACGCAATGATTTCCGAAGGCGATCCCATAGCCACGATCCGGCCGGCGTTGATCATGACGATCCGCTCGCAGAACCGCGCCTCGTCCATGTAGTGCGTCGTCACAAAGATCGTGATGCCCGAGGCGGCAAGTTCGCGGATGAAATTCCAGAAATGCGCGCGGGTCAGGGGATCGACGCCCGACGTCGGTTCGTCGAGAAACAAAATCCGCGGCCGGTGCAAAAGCGCGCACCCCAGCGCCAGCCTCTGGCGCCAGCCCGGCGGCAGCTCCCCCGTCAGGCGGTGGCGCGCCTCCGACAGGCGCGTCATGTTCAAAATCCAGTCGATGCGTTCGGGCCAGTCCTTCTGCGGCACGCTGTACACGCCCAGGTAAAAGCGCACGTTTTCGTAAGGCGTCAGGTCTTCGTACAAGGAAAATTTTTGCGACATGTAGCCGATGGACTGCTTCACGGCTTCCGGCTCGCGCACCATGTCGTACCCCGCGACGACGCCCGTCCCGGAGGTCGGCGTAAGAATGCCGCACAGCATGCGGATGGTGGTGGACTTGCCCGACCCGTTGGAGCCGAGAAAGCCGAAGATTTCGCCTTTCCGGACCGAAAAGCTGATTTTATCGACCGCGACGAAATCCCCGAATTTCTTTTCCAGCCCGGTGACGACAATGGCATCAGAGGGAGAAGAGGTCATGCGCCAGCTCCTTGTCCGCTTCCCGGATCCGCGCGATGACCGCCGCTTCCAGCGAGGGATGCGCGCCGCGGATGACGGCGGGAACATTTTGCTCCAAAAGGACGCCCGCATGCATCAGGGCCAGCCGGTCGCACTTTTCGCCTTCGTCCAAGTAGGCGGTGGACACCACAATCGTCATGCCCGACTCTTTCATGCGGATCAGAATATCCCAGAATTCCCGGCGGGAGACGGGATCAACGCCGTTGGTCGGCTCGTCCAGCACCAGGAGCCTCGGTTCATGGACCAGCACGCAGGCCAGGCCGAGCTTCTGCTTCATGCCGCCGGACAGATTGCCGGCCATTCGTCCGGCGAAGGGCAGCAGATTGGAAAAGCCGAGATATTTTTCCCGCCGTTCTTTCCGCTGGGCCCGCGCCACGCCGAAAACATCCATGAAAAAATCCATGTTTTCATCCACGGTGAGATCCGGATAGAGGCCGAAACGCTGAGGCATGTAGCCTATGCGATGCTTGAGCTTCCGCCGCTCCCGGGCGGCGTTGAGGCCGTCGATGTAGATCTCGCCCTGCGCGGGCCGCAGCATCCCCGCCAGAAGCCTGAGTACGCTGGATTTGCCGGCCCCGTCGGAGCCGACCAGCCCAAAAATGACGCCCGCCTCCACGCAGAGCGAAACGTCCCGGACGGCAGCGATCCTCCCGAAACGAACCGAAAGGTTTTTGACGTCCACCATCGGGTGCGCCATGTCGGATAGATCCGCCATCGCCTCCTCCGCTTACGGGACCAGACGGGCGTCCGCCGGCATGCCCGGCTTGAGTTCATAGCGGGGATTGGCGACAGACACTTTCACCCGGTAAACCAGCTTGACTCTTTCCTTCTGGGTCTGGATGATCTTCGGCGTAAACTCTCCCTCCGGAGAAACGAAGGACACCACGCCGTCATAGGTTTTCTCCGGAAAGGTGTCGACGCCGACCTTCACCTTTTGGCCGGGCCGGACTTTTCCGATTTCCGTTTCGCCGACGTAGATTTTCAAATCCACGCGCGCGAGTTCGGAAACAGTCAGAACTTCCCGACCGATGCTGACCGTCTCGCCCGGTTCGATGTTGCGGCTCGTGATCACGCCGTCGGCCGGCGATTTCAACTCCGTATAGTCCAGCACAATGGCCGCCTGCTCCTGCGCCGCGCGGGCCGCGGCGATCTGCGCGTCTGCCGCGGCAATATCCTTGGCGGCCGCGTCGATGCGGAGCAGATTGCCGCGCGCCAGTCTGAGCACCGCTTCAGCCTCCTCCAGGCGCGACCGGCTTACGTCGTAGTGGAGTTTCAGCGTGTCGCGCTCCTTTTCCGTCACTACTTCCTGGCGGAAAAGCTCTTCGAAGCGCCGATAGTTCTTTTCCGCGTCCGCCAGGGAATCTTCGGCGCTTTTTACCGCGGCCTCTGCCCGCGCGACTTCCGCGGGCAGGGTTTTCTGGTAGAGTTTCAGCGCCGTCTCGAGCTGCTGCTTCGTTTTTTCGGCGCGCTCCCGGTTGGCCCGGGCCTGTTCGAGGCGCGTTGCGAATTCCGCCCGGTCCAGCGCCGCAAGCAGCTGGTCCTTCTTCACCGCCTGGCCCTCCTGGACGAAAACCTTCGCGACGCGGCCCGGCGCCTGAAAGGAAAGCCTGGCCTGCGTGGCCTCAACGGTTCCCGAGTAGAACAGCTCCCCGCTGTTTTTGCGCTGCTGCCCGATAAAAACGAGCAGTCCCACGCCGACAAAAAGCAAAACAAAAACCGCGATGACAATTTTCTTTTTCACATTCGACTCCCGGCCTGCCGGTCATTTTTTGATGGCTTTGAGGACCAGTTCGCCCACCGCGTCGCCCAGGCTGCCTTTCAGTTTTCTGTCACGGTGTTTCAGGGAAGCGGGCAGCCAGGATAGCCGGTCCTTGATCGGCTCGCCCTTTGAATATAAAAGAATCGTGCCCATGATCATGGTGTGCACGAGAAAAGGAACGATGTCCGTAAAAATCCCCTGCTTCCGTCCGTCTTCCAGAATTCCCATCAGGATCGCGAGGACGCCGGTGATATCTTCCACGACCAGACGGGGCAGATGCACGCCGCCGGCGGCGAGCTCCCGCATCATGATCGGCGGCAGTTCAGGATTCCTGATCACGACCGCCGCCATAAAGCGGATATAACTTCTGAGCTTCTCTTCAGGGCCGTCGGCCGCCGCCACCGTCTGCTTGACGCCTTCGGCGACATTTCCCAGCACCTCGTGAAGCACACGAGCGTAAAGCGTGTCCTTGTCGCCGATGTGATAATACAGCGCGGCCTTATTGACGCCCGCCCGCAGGGCGATGGCATCCATGTGCGTCCCGCTGTACCCGTCTTCGGCAAAGGACGCCCGGGCCGCGTTCAGGATCTTATCCGCCGTTTTCATTTTCTCCATTTTTTCTCCAGGCCGTTTTGTCCGGGCGACCGTCCCGGCAGGAACCCGACTGGATGGTTATACCGATCAGTTTAACCATGTGGTTAAATCTCCGCGGTAAAAAAGTCAAGGTTTTTTTGGGGGCAGGGACTTCCACCGCCGAGGGGATGCGCCCGGCGAAAGCGCACGATAAAAAAGAGCGCCCTTTCACAGGGGCGCTCCTCTGTCCGTGCGGAAACCGCCGGACACAGAATTTTTTATGCTCTTTCCGGCGCGAACTATTTTGCTTTTTCCACCTGAATGAACGGCACGGCGCCGCCGGTCACGCTGGGCATTTTCCCGTCCCATTTCTCAATGGCCTTGAGCTGCGCTTCGATCCGGCGCAGCTGAATCAGTTCCGGTGAAATCACCTGCCGCTGCAGGCGCAGCGCTTCAGCCTCCGCGCGAGCGGAGGTAACCTTCTGTTCGGCCTCCACCTTGATGCGCTCCAGATCGCGCTTGGCGCGCAGCGCATTCTGCTCGGCCGTCTGCTTGGATTCAATGGCCTTGTTGAATTCGACGGAAAACTCAAAATCCGTAATGGACAGATCCACCACATTGACGCCGTATACGGCCAGCCGGTCGCGCAGATAGTTGCGGACTTCGGCTTTTAGCGTCTCGCGCTTGGAAATCAGCTCTTCGGCCGTGTAACGAGCCGCCGCCGCCTTGAAGCTTTCCTTGACGGCGGGATCGATCACCCGCTCGTTGTAGCTGAGACCGATCGTGGAATACATCTCACCGGCCTTCGCCGGGTCCAGGTTGTAATTGAGCACCATGGTGGTCTGCACGGTCTGGAGATCCCGGCTGGCCGCTTCCGTTTTGGTCGTGGTCTTCTGCACGCGCACCGTCATGAACACCACTTGTTCCGCCAGGGGAATCTTGAAGCGCGCTCCCGGCTCAACCACGCGGTTGACCTCTCCGAAACGCAGCACCACGCCGCGTTCTCCCGCGTCGACGCCGAAATATGTCGAGAGGATCACCAGGACCAGGAAAAGCCCGGCGGCCCCGATGAGAATGGCTTTTCCAGGCACTTTCTGTCCGTTCATGACAACACCTCCCCGATGGAATTGATGATGTTTGCCGCATCGGCCGCCCGCGAGGGGCGGCCGCAACACGGCCGGATGAATGGACTCAACTTAGCAGAATCTGTTTCCCTGTCAATATTTTTCGGGGAAATTCGAAACATTCAGAATCGGGCAGACCGCCGTTAGGCCGTCTGCGGCGCGCGGGACAGCCAGCCGGCGTCCGAAAAGGACCGCCCGCCGGACCGCTTCACGGACGACGTGCGGGAAGAAACGGATTTCCTGCCGCAGACGGGCCGCGCGGATCTAACAGCGGCGGGCGCGTTCTCGCAGTCCGCCGGACTCACCGTCAATCCGGAAACCGCCTGATATTTCCATTTCTCTCCCAGCAATTTTTTCAGCGAGCGCAGCAGGGTAGCATCCTCTCCGGTGATAAAAGACAGGGCGTCGCCGGTCTTCTCGGCCCGGCCGGTTCTGCCGATCCGATGGATGAATGCGTCGGACGTGGCCGGCATGTCGTAGTTGATGACATGAGAGATGCCGGTGACGTCAATGCCGCGCGCGGCGATATCCGTGGCGATCATCACTTCATAGCGACCGTCGCGGAAGCCGTCCAGGGACTGCCGGCGCTTCTGCTGCGTCAAATTGCCGTGCAGGGAGGTGGCTTTATGGCCGATTTTACAAAGCTGCGCGGCCAGACTTTTGGCGCGCGATTTTGTCCGGGTGAAAACCAATGCGGACGGCATATCCGTTTTCTCGAGGATGTCCCGAAGCAGAGCGGTTTTCTGTCCGGTTTGCACCGGGTAAAATTTGTGGGAAACCGTCGCTGCCGGCGCCTGGCGGCCGATCTCGATGTGAACAGAATTGTCGAGCAGATCCTTCGCCAGCGAGCGGACTTCCGCAGGCATCGTTGCGGAGAAAAGCAGGGTCTGCCGACGGGTCGGCAGATGCCGGACGATCCTGCGAACGTCCGGCAAGAAACCCATGTCGAACAGATGATCCGCCTCATCGAGAATCAGCGTGTCCAGCGCGGACAGGTCGATTGTCCCGCGGCCGATATGATCCAGCAGACGGCCGGGACAGGCGCAGACGACATCCACGCACGATCGCAGTCCGGCTATCTGATTGGTGATGCTGACGCCGCCGTAAACAGTGGCGCTTGTAAGACCCGTTTTCCGCCCCAGTTGCAGAATCGCTTCATGGGTCTGCTCGGCCAATTCGCGCGTCGGCGCCAGAACCAGCGCCCGGACGCGGCCGCGGCGCCCCTGCATCAGACGGTGCAGGAGCGGCAGGACAAACGCGGCCGTCTTTCCCGTACCGGTCTGCGCCAGGCCCAGAATATCGCGCCCTTCCAGGATCGGCCCGATGGCCTGCGCCTGAATCGGCGTCGGTTCTTTGTAGCCGGCGGTTCGAACGCCGGCCATTACTTTTTCATTTAAACGAAACTTCTCAAAACTCATGGATTATCCTTGCAAATTGTATAACCAGCGCAACTTTCGATTCAATCCGATGCAAACCGCAGTCAGGCTGGTAAGGACAGGCCTCTGCATACGGTTGTCCAGCGTCTGAATCATTCGGCCCAAACGCGGCATACCATTCGAATTCTGTAATGATTAGCGGGATTACCCTTGCAAATTTCCGGCAAGGAAAGGTGGAAGGTCAATACGAATCGCTATTCCAGAAGGGTTCCTACAGGCTATTGCGGCGAAAAGCAAGCATTATCTTTGAAAAAACGCCGAAACAAGCGCCCGGGTGCCTTCCTTTTTCAGGCCGGCTGCGAACCGTCCGGGGCGCTTTCGCCGGGCGGACCGCCGTTAATGTTTGGTAAATGCCACCGGAACCACGGACAGTTTGTACACACCCGCCGTCTCGTCGATGAACACGACCATGAAGGGAATCTGGCCCTTGGGCGGTATGGGGTCTTCCGACGCCTTTCCCTGATGAAGCTCCGCGATCAATGCGGCCGCATCCATATTCTCCAGTTTGGAATCCACCAGGATATTGCCGCCGAAGGACTCCATCGTTCCCAAGAGAGCGCCGTCGGCGCCGTAAACTTTCGCGGCAATCTTGATTCTGGAGACGGGATAGGAGGCCGTGTTCTCGGCAATTCCTTCAATCACGCGAATGCTCTTGCCCAGTTTCCCATTGTAAACAAGTCTCTGTCTGACATTATAGAGGTTGATTTCATTGGCGGACGACAGAGACGAACCGATGGAGGTTTTTAAAAGATCCGCCGGACCGGGCGCCATTTTCATGGAGAAAAGCCAGAGATATCCGCCAATCAGCAAAAGGATGACGATGAGGACGGCCAGAACCCATTTGCCTTTGCCGCCCTTTTTTTCCGGCGCAAAATCCTGGGGACCGGTTTTCCTTTCCGTTTCAACCGCGTCCGAGGGTTTTTTCTCTTCGGGCGTCGAAATTTCATCCAGCGCATTGCCGGCTTTCGTGGTTCCGTCAAAACGGGTCATGGTCTTGAGACTTTCCAGCGGTTTGACGGCGGGTGAAACGGGGATGCGCGGAAGGTCCTCCGTCTTTTTC
>JAAYDW010000113.1 GCA_012729055.1 Deltaproteobacteria bacterium | reverse complement strand
GTCCGCCGCGGCCAAAACCGAAGGAAAGGGGCTGCGGGCTACGCCCTCCGCCCCTTTCCTTGAACATCGTTAAAAGCGGACATATCATGTGCTACAAAATAGGACTTTTCTATTTGCTGCTAACATGGAATTGAACAAACACAGCCGCCGCGCCGTCTGTCCGAATTCTTCTTTTTATGGTATGATACAAATCTGTTGCTTCCGGTATGAAGAACATCTCCACTTCGCTTCCGCAGCTCCCATTGCCGTTTGTGTTCGCTCCCGCAGGAATCGTCCGAATTTTTTTGAAGGGAAATGATATGAATTTTTCAGATCCCCTCCGGCAGGATCCGCCGCCCGGTGAAAGACTGGTGCGATTCCGCGGCGACACGCTCTCTTTCACCCTTGCGCTTGCCGCCGCGGCCGCGGGAACGGCCTGGATCCGCACGAACATCGGCCATGCGGCCCTCGCCCGCCGGGCGATTATCGCCGCCGTGGATAAAAACGCGCCGCCGCTCGGCGCCGACTGGTTCGACATCCCGATGCGGGCCGTCGATCGCCGCCGGTTTGCCGTCTCGCTGCCGCTTGCCGAAACAGGGCATTTCGAGGCCAAATGTTATTTTCTTCCGGCGGGGGAGAAAACGCCGCACTGGCCGGCCGGCGAAAACACGGCCATCAACGTCGGGCCGGCCGGCTCCTCCTCGGCCAACATCATCTACAATGCCTTCGTCCGGCAATTCGGGCAAAGCCGGAACGGCCGGCCGGCGCCGGATGACGCTGAAACCGCCTGCCTCCGGATGCTCGACCAGAAGGGCTACACCGTGATTCCCCGCTCCGGAACGTTTCGGGATCTGATCGCCCAGCTGGATTTCATTCTCGGCCGCCTGGGGTGCCGCTTCGTACATCTGCTGCCCGTTTCTCCGACGCCCACCACCTACGGCCGGATGGGACGCTTCGGCAGCCCTTACGCAGCGCTGCATTTCACCGGAATCGATCCGGCGCTGGCCGTGTTTGACTTCAAGGCAACGCCGCTGGAACAGTTCATCGAACTTATCGACGCCGTGCACGCCCGCCGGGCCGGCCTGATTCTCGATATCGCCGTCAATTCCACCGGCTGGGCCGCCGGACTCCATGAAACGCACCCGCGCTGGCTGGTCCGGGACGTCGCCGGTGAGATCCGCTCTCCCGGCGCGTGGGGCGTGGTGTGGAAGGATCTCGCCAGCCTGGACTATGCCTGCAAGGACCTCTGGCGTTACATCGCTTCCGTGTTCTTGACCTGGTGCCGGCGCGGCGTGGACGGCTTCCGCTGCGACGCAGGCTACATGATTCCCCTGCCCGCCTGGACGTACATCATCGCCCGGGTCCGCGAAGAATTCCCCGACAGCATTTTTCTGCTGGAGGGGTTGGGAGGCAGCATTGCCGTCACCCGGGACCTCTTGGGCCGGGCCAATTTCAACTGGGCCTATTCCGAGCTTTTCCAAAACGACGACCGGGAACAGATTTCCGGTTATCTGCCCCTGGCCGTCGAGATCTCCGAAAAAGACGGACTGGCCGTCCATTACGCGGAAACGCACGACAACAACCGTCTGGCCGCCCGATCGGAAACTTACGCCGCCATGCGCACGGCCCTTTGCGCGCTTTGCTCCTGCCGCGGGGGATTCGGTTTCGCCAACGGCGTGGAATGGTTTGCCGACGTCAAAATCGACGTCCACGAGGCCCGACCCCTCAACTGGGGAAGTCCGGTCAATCAGGTGGACGCCATCCGCCGGCTGAACATCCTGCTGCGTTTTCATCCCGCCTTTGCAGGTGAAACGGAGATCCGTCTCATCACCCGTGGCGAGGGGAACTTCCTTGCATTGGCGCGCGTCCACCGGCCGTCGGGCAAAACGCTTGTTGTCGTCGCCAATCTCGACGATCTGCATCCGGTGCGGGCCGCCTGGGAGCGGCAGGCCGGAGGGCATCCGGAGCCCGACATCGACCTTCTCAGCGGAAAGGAGATGCCGGTTGATTTCATGGCTTCTGTCTCCTCATGTCCTCTCTCTCCCGGACAGGTCCTGTGCCTTACGGCGGACAAAAACGACCTGACGCTTTTCGATCAGCCGGCCGATCTCTCCTTTGATCCGGATTGTCTCCTGGCGCAAAAGAGAAGGGCCAAAGTCCTGGATGTGATTGGCTGTTGGCGGGGCATGGCGGACGTGGCGGACGTCGATCTGGCGGGCGCCGCCGACCGGCTTTCGGAAGATCCCGTGGCGTTTTGCCGTTCGTTTAATCCGGAAAGCGACGAACACCGGATTGTCTTCTGGCGCTGGCCGCAGGATCTCAACCGCCAGGTGACGGTGCCGCCCGGACATTTTCTTCTGGCGCTGGCCGCCCATCCGTTTCGCGCCTGCGTCCGGGAAGGGGAAGAGGAAAACGAACGTGTCACGGCCTGCGAGGAAAGCCTGCCGGGAAAACACGGAGGGCATTACATTCTCTTTGCTCCCTCCGCCGCACCGCCGGCCGCCGCCCGCCGAACTCTCCGGCTCTCGGTTTACGAAAAAGACGGAATCCGCCACGAAAGCGCGCCGCTGCTGTTTCTTTGCGATCCCAAAGCGCGCGCCCTGCCGGCCCGGTACCGCCGCCGGGATCTCGCACAGGCGGACCACCTGTTTCTGGCCGCCAACGGCCGCGGCGGCATGTGCCGGGCCGATGTCCGCTGGGGCGCGTTGAACAGCCGCTACGACGCGCTGCTGGCCGCCAATCTGAACCCGGACTGCCCGGACGACCGGCGGGTGATGTTCACGCGGTGCCGCGCCTGGATTGTCTATCAAGCTTACTCCCAGGAGGTCTGCCTCGACAGCCTCGATTTCTTCCGGCAGGAAAACGGCGCGGGCATCTGGAATTTCAGAATTCCAACCGGACGGGGCGGATGCATCGACCTGCGGATTTCAGTCGTAATGATCGCAGGAGAAAACGCCGTCCGCCTGGCCTTCGAGCGGCTCGGCGCCTCCCTGGGCCGGGGAATGCTCGACGACGCCGAACCGGTACAGCTGATTTTGCGGCCGGATATTGAAGACCGCAGTTTCCACGACGTCACCAAAGCCTATTCGGGGCCGGAAACTGCCTGGCCCGCGGCCACGCATTCCGGCCCGGCGGCGTTTGTCTTCGCTCCTTCATCCGATAGAAAACTTGCAATTGCGATATCAAACGGAAAGTTTGTCCGGGAACCGCAGTGGCAGTACATGGTTCATCGCGCCGCCGACGCACAGCGCGGCCTGGACCCTTCATCGGATCTGTGGAGCCCCGGCTACTTCACCGTCCTTTTATCGGGCGGTGAAACGGTCTTTCTCACCGCTTGTGTAAACGACGCTTCCGCCGAAGCGGCGGCCGTTCTTTCCTCCGCGCGGGAGAAATCCCGCCCGTCGCTCGAGGAATCGCTTAGCGCTTCGCAGGCCGCGTTTATCGTGAAGCGCGGCCGCTTTCTGTCCGTCATCGCCGGCTATCCCTGGTTTCTCGACTGGGGGCGGGATTCTCTGATTTTCGCCCGCGGCCTGATCGGCATCGGCAAGATCGGCGAAGCAAAGGCCATTCTCAGGCTTTTCGGCAGTCTGGAAGACCGGGGCACGCTGCCGAACATGATTTCCGGAAAACAAACGGAAAACCGCACAACAGTTGACGCGCCGCTGTGGTTTCTCGCGGCCCTGGCGGATCTGTCCGCCTGTGAAAAATCGACCGCCTTTCTCGAAACGATCTCGGGCGGCAGAAGTCTCCGGGACATCGCGTTGTCTATCGGCCGCTTTTACAGGGACGGGACACCCGGCGGCGTCCGCATGGACCCGGATTCGAACCTTATTTACAGCCCGGCCTGCTTTACCTGGATGGACACCAACCACCCGGCCTGCACGCCCCGGCAGGGATACTGTGTGGAGATTCAGGCGCTGTGGCGCAAAGCGCTGGTTTTCCTGTCCGTCATCGACCCGAGCGGGCGTTCGGACTGGAGCGGCCTGGCGTCGGGCGTGGCGCAGGCGCTCGCGGACCTGTTTGTCCTCGAGACGGGATACCTGGCCGACTGCCTTACCGCTTCGCCCGGAGAGTCGGCCGCGTCGGCCCGTCCCGACGCCGCGCTCAGGCCCAACCAGCTTTTGGCGCTCACACTGGACGCCGTGACGGACCGTCCGATCGGCAAAGCCGTTCTGGACGCCTGCCAGACGCTCCTCGTTCCCGGCGCCATCCGGAGTCTGGCGGACGAGCCGGAACAAGCGCCGGCGGGCGCCGGCGGCGCCTACCGGGGCCGCTACGCCGGAGACGAGGACACCAGCCGCAAACCCGCCTATCACAACGGAACGGCCTGGACCTGGCTTTTTCCCGCTTACTGCGAGGCCTACGCAAAAGTTTACGGCGAAAAAGGCAAAACCGCGGCCCGGGCCTGGCTTGCCGGCAGCTTCGGTATACTCCGGGAGGGCTGTATCGGCCACATTCCGGAAATTCTCGACGGCGATTACCCCCACGCGCAGCGGGGATGCGACGCCCAGGCCTGGGGCCTCTCCGAATGGCTCCGGGTCTGGACGCTTCTCAAAACGGACGCAGGCCGGACTTTCCGGGCCGAAACCGCCGGAAGGGAAGATTGACCTATTGCCTCATTAATAAATGTTACCGAGTGAAG
>JAAYDW010000112.1 GCA_012729055.1 Deltaproteobacteria bacterium | reverse complement strand
GTGGAAAAACCGCTCTGCATGGAGCAAATCATCGCCGGCACGCACCGCAACGCGGAAATGATGGAAAAGCTGCTGGAAAGTTATCTGCTTATTTCGACGTAGGAGCGGCGGTTCCGTCAGGCTCCTGGGGCGGCAGGGTGCGAATCATCAGCTTGTCGACGCGGTTGCCGTCCATATCGATGATTTCAAAAAGATGGCCGGCGGCGGCAAACCGGTCGCCGACCGCGGGAATGCGGCTCAGGCGGTACATGGCCAGGCCGCCCAGCGTGTTGACGTCCGGCCTTTCCTCATCCGCATCGAACAGCGACGACACGTTCAGCAAATCCTCGGCATCCTCCACTTTCATCGAGCCGTCGACCAGATAGGACCCGTCTTCGCGCCGGAACACTTCCGTCTCATCTTCCTCGCCCGGCGCGGGCAGGTCGCCCATGATGTTCTCGGTAAGATCGTGAAGCGTGACAATCCCCTCCACGGAACCGTACTCGCTGATGACAACGCCGAAATGCCTCTTGGTTTCCCGGAACATCTCCAGAATTTTCAGCGCGGCCGCCTGCTCCGGAATGTAGAGCGGCTGAAACAGGATGTCGTCGAGATTGAGGAGGCGGTGACGGATGTAATAGGCCAGAATATCCTTGACGTTCACGACGCCCCGAATCCGGTCGATCTGGTCGTCGCACACCAGCATCCGGGGATGGGGCGCCGCCAGCGCATCGGCCAGAATCTTCTCTTCCGACTGCGTGGCATCGATCCACTCCACGTCCACCCGGGGCGTCATCAGCGCGCCGGCCCGCTTGTCGCCGAAGCGGATGATCTCGTTGATCATGTCCGATTCTTCCTTTTCAATGACGCCGTGCTCGGAACCCTTTTTGAGAAACATCCGGAGTTCCTCCTCCGTCACGGGCGCCTCGTGGCGGCCCTGCACGCGGAAAATTTTCAGAATCAGCTTCGTGGAAACGCTCAGCACCCACACGACGGGATAGGTGACCGTTGCGAACAGCTTCATGGCGGGGGACAGGAAAGTGGCGATCGCTTGCGCGTTGTTGAGGGCGATGGTTTTCGGCACCAGTTCGCCGATGATGAGCGACAGGTAGGTGATGATCCCCACCACCAGCACGACGGAAAGCGTCGGGGCGTGAGGCGCGAGCCAGGACACCTGCTGCAGGTAAAGAGCGACGTCTTGCGAGAGCGCAATTCCTCCGTACGCGCCGGAAACGATGCCGATGAGCGTGATGCCGACCTGAATCGCCGAGAGAACCTTTTCCGGCTCCGCCAGGAGCGCCAGGGCCGTTTTCGCGCCCAGACGACCCGCCTGGGCTTCTTCTTCCAGCCGTGAACGGCGCGCGGAAACGAGGGCGATTTCATACATTGCGAAAACGCCGTTGAGCAAAAGCAAGAGGGCTATGATCAGCAGTTCCACCGGAATGGGTTTTTCCTCTCTTTATTTTTTGCGCGGCGGTCGGCCTCCGGAACGGCCGTCACAGCGCGCAGCCGCCGAACTCCGGCGGCTCCTGGATGGTGATTTTACGGCGCCTGAGGTATTCGGGAAAACCGTAAAGGGGTTTGCCGCGGTATGCGATGACGACGGCGCCGGCCGGACAGTTGTTGAGGCAGCCGAAGCAGGCCAGGCACCGGTCCCGGTCCACCTGCTGCTTTTCCGGATGGATGGCGTCGACCGGGCACTTCTTCACGCAGGCGCCGCATAAAATACATTTGGCCTGATCCACCGTATGTTCGCTGATCGCCTTCTTGTTGAGCCAGACCAGGGGCAGCATCCGCGCCAGTTCCCGCAGTTCAATTTCCGAAGCGTACGAGATCGGGGCGCCCTGCGAAATTCTTTCGAGCGTCATGGTGGCGAAGCGGCGCACCGCATTGTACGTCGCCTGATCGGGCAGATGCTCGCCCGACCGCTGGTTTTCGCCGTCCCACGCCGGCGTGGGATAGGCCGGAATACTGCGAAACGCCGCCATGCCCGCGGGCACGCCGCCTTTTTCCGCCAGCAGATGCAGCGCATGGCACAGGGCGTTGTGCTGATTGCCTTCCGGTCCGCCGAACGACACGAAGGCGGCAACGGGAACGCCCGGAATCGCGGGAATGCCGGCCAGCCAGTCGCAGACGTTGTCCGGAATGTCGTAGTAGAAAACCGGCGAACCGACCCAGATCAGGTCATAGTCGGTAAGACGCTTTTTATCGAAATGCCTCATATCGGCCAGATCCACCGCCAGCCCCCGATCCTTGAGGGTGCAGCCGATCAGCCGGCCGTAGCGGTCGGTGAACCCGGACTGGCTGTAGCACACCACCAGCGCGCGCCGCGGGCTCCGGGTTTTGAATTCCCGGCCGGCCGCCCGCGCAGTGGCGGCGGATAGCGGCCAACCGAGCGCGGCGCACAGGATGGCGCTCTTGATGATAAAGTTTCTTCTGGTTTCCATCGCGACCTCCCGCCGGCGTTTCAGGACCGGCCGAACATCAGTTCGTATTTTCCGCCCCGCTGAAATCGATTTTCAGCTCATAGACTCCCATGTCCAGATGCGTCGTCATCGGATAGCCGGACTTGGAGAACACGCGCATCATCGGATGGTTGCGCGACAGGACGTCCGCCGTGAACCCCGTGATGTTCTTTCCTTTCGCAATGCGGATCAGGTACTGCAGGAGAAACGTTCCGATGCCCCGGTTCTGCCAGTCCTGATGCGTGGTGAACGCCACTTCGGCGTAGCGGGTTTTCGGATCGTTGACATAATGACCGATCGCCACGATCTTTTCACGGCTCTCCGGCTCCTCCTTGCCGATCACCGCGGCAATGGCCATCTTGTCGTTGTAGTCGATGGCCGCAAGCGGCATGGCGACTTTATGGGAAAACGATTTCAGGTTGTGGAAGAAGCGCGTGTAGACGTCCTGCTCGGGCAGATCGTAAATCAAATCCTGAATGGCGCGTTCGTCCGTGGCCCGCACCGGACGGAAAAACAGCGTCGTGCTTTTCTTGTCCTCCCAGTTGATTTCGTATTCCTTCGGGTACAGCACCACCGGCAGGGTCTGGTCGGGGTAAATGTAGCCCTGGCGCTTGGCCGCTTCCAGAAGTTCGTCGCGGAACTTGGGATGCGCGATGTTGATGAGCATCATGGCCCGGTCGCGGATGGATTTGCCGTGCACGTAGGCGATCCCGTATTCCGTCACCACGTAATGAATGTCGCCGCGGGTGACGACCACGCCGCTGCCGGGCGACAAATAGGGCACGATACGGGAAATGCTGCCGTCCTCCGTCGTGGAGGGCAGCACCATGATCGACTTGCCGCGCTTCGACATGGCCGAACCGCGCACGAAATCGACCTGCCCGCCGATGCCGCTGTAAAACTCAAACCCCAGCGAATCCGAACAGACCTGCCCCGTCAGATCCACGGTCAGCGCGGAATTGATGGACACCATCCGGTCGTTCTGCGCGATGACGTATGGATCGTTCACGTACTGGCAGGGGCGGAATTCGAAAAGCGGGTTGTTGTTGATGTACTCGTAGAGGCGCCGCGTGCCCATGCAGAAGGAGGCCACCACCTTGCCCGGATGCAGCGATTTTTTCCGGCAGGTCACCACGCCGCTCTCGATGAGATCGATCAGGCCGTCGTTGAAGGTTTCCGTGTGAACGCCGAGGTCCTTCTTGTTTTTCAGATAGGGAAAAACGGAATTGGGAATTTTCCCCACGCCGGTCTGGATCGTCGATTCATTGTCGATCAGATCGGCGATGAGCTGTCCGATGGACTGGGCGATGTTGTCCGGCGATTTCTGCTCGAACTCCAGAAGCGGCGCGTTGTTTTCCACGAACGCGGAAATCTCGCTTACGTGCATGAAACTGTCGCCCAGCGTCCGGGGCATGTTCGTGTTGACTTCGGCCACCACGTAGCTTGCCGTCTGCGCCGCCGTTTTCGTGATGTCCACGGAAATTCCCAGACTGACGTAGCCGTTCATGTCCGGCGGAGAAACGGTGATGAGCGCGACGTCGATGGGCATGGACCCGCGCTGCATGAGCAGGGGCACTTCCGAAAGGAAGATGGGCGTGTAGTCGGCGCGGCCCGCCTTGATCGCCGCGCGGGCGTTTTCTCCGATGAAAAGCGCGTTATGGCGGAAATGTGCGGTGTAAATGTCCGACGTGTAATCGGTCAGCCCGAGATCGAGAAAGTGGATGATTTCCACGTCGGCAAACATGCGCGCCATGTCCAGCAGCGTCTGGACCAGCAACTGCGGCTCGCCGCAGGCCGACGCGATGAAGATCCGCGCGCCGCGCCGGATTTTCGCAAGAGCGGTGTGCGCATCGGTCAGTTTTTCCTTGTACATTTTCGGCCAGTCGAGAATCATATCGGCCATCCTTATCTGGAATAACCTGCGAAGACCGGGCGGCGCCGCGCTGAAGGTCTGCGTCGGCCGCCGCCGGTCCTCCCGGATTTGTTTGCGTTAGAAGGCGCCGAGCTGGCAGGGCTTGACTTTGATTTTCAGCGCCTCACAGGCGGCGCAGACGTCCATCCGCTTAAGATTCGAATGCTCGGCGATTTTCCAGGCCGCCGCGCAGGGCAGACGGTTGCCGACCAGCGCGGCCCGGATGTCCGCTTCCAGCTGCGGAGAAACGGATTCCGCGGGAGTCACCGCCTTCGTTTTTCCGTCGTAGCCGAAAAGCCCGAGCTGGCAGTGCGCGATATTGATGTTCAGCATATCAATGGCCACGCCGATTTCTTTCATCGGCGCGCCGCTGCCAAGCGAAATCTTTTCCGCCGCCTTGCAGGAAATGTTGTTGTCTTTGGTCTGCTTTACGATCTCCTGCCGAAGCGTCTCGTTGACCTGGGTCCCTTCGGGATGCTTGCTGTAAAATTTTCCTTTATCTTCATGCGTCATGATCTTTCCCTCATCAATACTTCATATAGTGGAACGGCTCGATGGCCGACAACGCCTCCGTGTCCAGCGTTTTTAATCCGTTCTTTTCCAATAGCTTTTCCGTTTTTTCGATCTGATCCACGTCCACGACAAAAACGGCCTTCTCCGCGCACTCCAGGACAAACCCGTAGGCGTTGTTGATGTTGATGCCTTCCCGGTAAAGAAGCTGCATCAGCTTGTCGAGCCCGCCCGGCCGGTCGGGAATCAACACCGCCAGAACATTTTTCAGCTGGACGGTCATCCCGGCTTTGGTAAGCGCCTTTTCCGCCCGTTTCGGATCGTCAACGATGAAGTTGATCACGCCGGAAGTACCGAACGTCGATATGGTGGTCGCCCGGATGCTGATATCCGCCTTGGCCAGAACGCTCGTCACGCCGGCCAGCTGACCCGGTTTGTTGTCCGCGTTCACAGAAAGCTGGTATGCAATCATACGTTTCTCCTTAAAAAACTATGATCCTCGCGCTTGCGCCCTATTCCCCGTTGTGCCGCGGCGCATTCTGCGCCGCGGGGTCCTGTCGTCCGTATCGTTTGTACAATTGTGCGGTTATTTTATCAAGTTAAATATCCGGCCGGAGGCCGGACCGTCCGCCGGATCCGGATCAGCTTTCCGTTTCCATCTCCACCAGGCTGCCTTTGCCGATATACTTTTCGCGCAGCTTCGGCTTTTCGATCTTGCCGGTGGGATTGCGGGGCACCGCGTCGAAAAAGATTTTGTGCGGACGCTTGTAGCGCGGCAGCGCGGCGCAAAATCCGGCGATATCGTCCGCCGTCGCGGAAAAGCCGTCCTTGAGCTCGATGATCGCCGCGGTGATTTCCCCCAGACGATGGTCGGGAAGGCCGATCACGGCCGCATCCTTGATCGCGTCATGCGTGCGCAAAAAATCCTCGATCTGGACCGGGTAGATATTTTCGCCGCCGGTGATGATGACGTCCTTTTTACGATCCACAAGATAGATGAAGCCGTCCTCGTCCGTGCGCGCCATATCGCCCGTGTAGAGCCAGCCGTCCTTGAGCACTTCGGCGGTGGCCTGGGGATTGTTGTAGTAGCGTTTCATCACGCCCGCGCCCCGGACGCACAGCTCGCCCACGGCGCCCGGCTTCACGGGAACGCCGGTTTCATCGACAATCTGCACTTCCCATCGGTGTCCGGCCTTGCCGATCGCGCCCACCTTGGAGATGTTTTCAATGCCGAGGTGAACGCAGCCGGGCCCGATCGATTCCGAAAGGCCGTAGTTGGTGTCGTAGTCGTGGTTCGGAAAATGCCGCTTCCAGCGTTTGATCAGGCTGGGGGGAACCGGCTGAGCGCCGATGTGCATCAGCTTCCACTGGTCGAGTGTGTAATTTTCGAGCCGGATATCGCCGCGTTCGATGCTGTCCAGAATGTCCTGCGCCCACGGAACCAGAAGCCAGACGTTGGTGATGCCCTCTTCGGACACCGCCCGGATGATCCATTCGGGCCTCACGCCGCGCAGCAAGACGGCCCGGCTTGCGGAAAGCAGGCTGCCGAACCAGTGCATTTTCGCGCCGGTGTGGTACAGAGGCGGAATGCACAGAAAGTTGTCCGTCCGCGTCTGGCGGTGGTGGTTCATCTCGCATTCGCAGGCCAGCATCAGGGCGCTGTGCCCGTGGAGAATCGCCTTCGGAAAACCGGTGGTGCCGGACGAAAAATAAATCGCGGCGTCGTCATCGTCGCCCAGCGGAATTTTCGGCGCCGTGGAGGAACAGCAGGCGGTGCGCGCATAGTAGCTTTCGGCAAACGCGGGACAGTCCTGACCGACAAAAAGGCGGATTTTCACATTGGGAATCTGTTCGCCGATCGCGGCCACCCGTCCGGTAAACTCCGGCCCGAAGATCAGGACATCGCATTCGGCCAGATCGAGGCAGTATTTGATCTCGTCTTCCGTATAGCGGTAGTTGAGCGGCACCGCGAGCGCGCCGGTCTTCAGAATGCCGAAGTAGATCGGCAGCCATTCGAGGCAGTTCATCAGCAGAATGCCGACCTTGCGTCCTTTCTCCAGTCCCCGGCCCAGAAGAAAGTTGGCCAGGCGGTTGGCCTTGTCGTCAAACTCGCGCCACGTCATTTCCCGCCGGTAGCGTTTTTCGGGATTGGTTTCGACAAGCTCGTAATCCTTCCAGCTGGCCGGGGTTTCCTTGATGTCGGGATTGATTTCGACGAGGCTGATTTCGTCGCCGTAGAGGGCGGCGTTGCGCGCGAGAATTTCTGTGATGGGCATGGTTGCTTCCTTAATGGTTTATCATTTTGCCGTTTTATCCGCGGCACGGCGCGGGAATTCCGTCTCGAGAATTGAAACTCCCGTTTTGCGGGGCAAGCATAGGAAACACGGTCCTGTCTGTCAAGAAAATCTTGGCCGCAAAACCGGCGGGCGCGCAGCGTCCGCCATTTTTTGCACAGGCAAAAGGAAGGCTTTACTTCTTCACGATCAGGGCGTCGGCGACGCGCGCCCCTTTCGGATAGACGACAAGCGGATTGATGTCGAGCTCTTCGATTACGTCCGCATAATCAAGCGCGAGTTGCGAAACCTTCAAAATAACGTCGGAGAGCGCCTTCAAATCCGCAGCAGTCCGCCCCCGCACCCCCGACAAAAGGCGCGCGCCCTTCACTTCGCGGATCATTTCCGCAGCGTCGGCTCGCGAAAGCGGCGCCACGCGGAAAGAGACGTCCTGGATCACTTCGACCAGAATTCCGCCCAGGCCGAACATCACCGCCGGCCCGAAAACGGGATCGCGCGTGACGCCGATAATCGTTTCCACGCCCGGCCCAAGCATCTCCTGAACGAGGACGCCGTCGATGGCGGCCCGGGGAGCATAGGCCCGGGCGCTTTTCAGAATTTCCGCAAACGCCCGGCGCACCGCGGCATCGGAACGAAGGTTCAGGCGAATGCCTCCCGCTTCTGTCTTGTGCGGAATGTCGGGCGACAATACCTTGAGCGCCACCGGATAACCGATCCGGCGGGCCGCCGCCACCGCGCCGGCGGCTGACGCGGCCGGTTCTTCTTTCGTCACGGGGATGCCGTAAGCAGTCAGAACCTTTTTGCTGTCGGCTTCGGTGAGCGCCCCCTGTTTTTGCAAAATCTTTTTTGCCTTTTGGGCGGCGGACACGGGCACGGCCGGCCCGCGGCCGGCCGGCGCTGTGAACGCTTTTCTCTTCTCGGTCCAGCGAACCAGGGCGGCCATGGCGCGGGCGGCATCGGAGGCTTCCGGAATCATCGGAATTCCCTCCTTCCGGACGCGTTCCACCATGGCTTGCGATTCGGGCGAACTGTCCGTCCAGACGGGGCACATAACCAGCGGCTTGTCGAACGCGCGATAAATGGCAAGGGTTTCATCGAGCAGGTGCGGCGAAGCGTAACTCATGAAAATGCCCGGCGCAAAGACGATGTCGACGGCGTCTTCGGCAAAAATCGCCCGCAGGCATTTCGTGTAAAGCGCGTCGTCGGTCATGATGGCGGCGGTCATGTCGATCGGATTGCGCGCGGAGCCGTAGGAGGGAATGGCGGCCGAAATCGCCCTGCGGGTCGCCTCCGAAAGTTCCGGAACGGAAAGGCCGAACTCCTCGCAGCGGTCGGCCATCTCGACCCCCGGGCCTCCGGAATCGGTCAGGATGGCGGCGTTTCTGCCTTTCGGCATCCGGCCGCTCTGGAAAACATGCGCGAAATACATCAGGTCCCGCAATTCGTCGATGCGGAGAATGCCGGTCTGGCGGAAGAAGGCGTCATAAATCCGGTCGTTGCCGGCCAGCGATCCCGTGTGGGACTGGGCCGCCCGCGTGCCGGCCGCCGTCCGGCCGACTTTCTTGATCAGCACCGGTTTCCCTGCGACCAGCGCGGCTTCGGCCGCCCGGCGGAATTTCACGCCGTCCTTTGCGCCTTCGAGATAAACGCCGAACAGGTTGGTTTCATCGTTGGAGATCAGATGGGCGATAAAGTCCGTAAACTGCAAATCCGCTTCGTTGCCCACGCTGATGAACGCGCTCATGCCGACGCCGTCCTGGGAGGCCTGGATGAAGGTCTTTTCTCCGAACGCGCCGCTTTGCGTGATGAAGGCCAGTTTGCCGGTGTTTTTGCGTTCGACGAACATGACGTCTGAAAAAGAGGCCATCACCGTCTTGGGATAGTAAATCAGCCCCAGACAGTTCGGACCCAGCACGCGCAGGCCGCTTTGCCGGGCGATGTCGGCGATCCGGTCCTGCAGGGCCCGGCCCGCCTCGCCCGTTTCGGCAAATCCCGACGTGAAGACGACGGCCGCTTTCACGCCGGCCGCGGCGCACGCGCGAAGCGCGTCGAGCGTCCCCTCGATGGGCACGGAAACAATGGCCAGATCGACGGGCTCGGGAATGTCGCCGATCGACGGATAACAGGCCAGCCCCGCGACTTCCGTATAGCGGGGATTGACGGGATAGATCGCTCCCGCATATTTATTTTTCAGCAGGGCGTCGAGCGGGCGGCCGCTTAACTTGGTCAGGTTCGCAGACGCGCCGATAACGGCGATGGATCGCGGGCTAAAAAAAAATTCAATTCCGGACGGATGCAGGTCGAATTTCATCATGGCGCAGTCGCTCCTCGCTGGCAGAAATGATTTTCATCGTAGACAATTATCGTTTGGATTGTCAAGGTGAATTCATATGCCGGGCAAGGAAACAAGAGTATACAACTTCTTGAAACATTGTGCCCGGGCCGTGTACCTGTAAATCCGATCGGAACTATTACACAAGGCTTTTTATATAACCGTCTGAACGCACATTACGGCAAAAGATTTACACAAGAGGAATCGATGTCCGGAGGACGACAAACCTTATCTGGCCCGTCTCCAGACGATATGGCTGGTTCCGCCGATGCCGGCAGCCGGCGTGACGACCCGCAGGCTGTCGCCGCTCAGCGACATCAGCCGCTTGTGTTTCCGGCCGTTCCAGTTGGGAAAGGTGCATCCCTCCGCCAGAAGTTCCACCACGCCGTCCTCGTCGTTTTCCACCCGGTACCGGCCGAAATACGCGAGCGTCCCGCGGGCGACGGCCAGGTACTCGTCGGTCGTCCCCTCAAGACGGTTGCCGGCCGCAAACTCAGGCAGGTCGGATTTCGCGAAGAAGATGGAAAAGCGGCCGTCGGGCGTCAGGATCATGAATCCCTGCGGCTGCGCTCCGAACTGTTCGAGTTTCCGGCCGTCGGGCCATTCGTTGTAAATGGAAACCAGCGTCCAGTTGCCGGAAATCCGCTTCTGGAGACCGCCCGCCTCCTGCGCGCGCGCCGCCGGCGAAGCATAGAGGGCAAAAAGCAAAACGAAAAACATCAAGAAAAAGGTTTGGGATTTCATGATGCGTCCCTTTGCGTCCGGCGGGCTTTGTTTCACGTTCCGCGCCGGCAGAGGTCGGCGGCGGCTTCAAGAAAGCGGTCCATCTCTTCGTCCGTTCCGATGGTCACCCGCAGGTAGTTGTCGATTTTCGGTTTGTCAAAATAGCGCACCAGAATTCCCCTTTCGCGGAGCTGCTGAAACAGCGCGCGCCCGGCGCACCGGTTGTGGCTTGCAAAGACGAAGTTCGCCTGCGAAGGGATAACGGTAAATTCCAGCTTTTCCAGCTCCCGCGACACGCGGTCGCGCGTTCTCATGATCCTGGCGCGCGTTTCCTGGAAATACGCGTCGTCTGCGATGGCTTCGCGCGCGCCGGCCTGGGCCAGCCGGTCCACCGTGTAGGAATTGATCGAATCCTTGACGCGGATGATGCCTTCGATGAGGTCGGCCGCGCCCAGCGCAAATCCCACCCGCAGTCCCGCCAGCGAATAGGATTTGGAAAGCGTCCGGATCACCAGCAAGTTCGGACAGCGGTTTATCAAGCCGGCGGCGGATTCGCCGCCGAAGTCCACGTAAGCCTCGTCGAGGATGACCACGCTTTCCTCGTTTTGCCGCAGGATCCTTTCAATGTCGGAAAGCGGCAGGCCCCTGCCCGTGGGCGCGTTGGGATTGGCGATGAGAATGCCGCCGTTTTCCCCGCAGTAGCCTTCCACCGGCACGTTGAAGCCGTCGTCCATGGGAATCAGCCGGTAGGGAGTGCGGAAAAAGTCCGCGTACACCGGATAAAAGCTGTAGGTAATTTCGGCAAAGACAATGGGTTTCCCGCCGGGCGCGAAAAAAGCGGGAAAGCAAAACGCCAGAAGCTCGTCGGAGCCGTTGCCGATGAACACCTTGTCCCGTGAAAGACCGAAGCGCGCGGCCAGCGTGTCCCGCAGCACGTCGCCTGCCGGATCGGGATAGAGCCGCAGCGTCTCGTCGGCCGCCTTCCTTATGGCCGCGAGCGCCCGGGGCGACGGCGGATAGGGATTTTCGTTGGTGTTGAGCTTGATGTATTTCCGGTCTTTCGGCTGCTCCCCCGGAACGTAGGGTTTGATGTTTCGAACGGTCTCACTCCAGTATTTGCTCATGCGTTATCATCCATGTCGTGCGGCGCGCTTCATTTGGAACAGCTCCTGAAGCTTCCTGCAGTTCCGGTCGGAGGCGCCGCGTTTTTTTTCAGAAGTTGCAGGATCGCCTGTTTGTTCAGCGCCGATAAATTTTATTATCACAGCCGGGGAGAAATTTCCAAGGAGTATTCCGAATCCGAATCGGCAAATAATCCGTGACATTCGCCGCCGATCGCTCCGCGCCGGCGAGCCGCCGGCGATCGGACGCGGGAAAATCATCTTGACTTTTGCCTGACGAATATGACATTTAAGACATGCAAGACGCCTCTACCATGGATTGAAGACCGTTTTGTTAAAATCCGAAGGTTGTTTATGCGTAAAGGTTTTTTTGTTGTACTTGCATTTTTGGTTGTTTTCTCTGTTTCCTTTCTCTCCCCGATCATCCTGTTTTCGGCTTCTGCGGCGGACGCCTGCCTGAACTGCCACGGCAGCGCGGACAAGCTGAAGACGCTCATCAGCGATGACGATTACAACATGCCGACAGGCGAAGGGGGCCATGGGTGAGCCGGACCTCCTCCGCGGGTCACGGAGGTTTACAAAGGTTTCTGGGTGACGCCCGAAAGCCTCGCCGATGATGTTCATCTGAAGCGCAACTGTTCGGAATGCCACAAGGGCAACGCCCGGGCCGCCGATAAAGCCGACGCCCACAAGGGGCTGGTTTCCAAACCGTCGGAAAACATCGAAATCTGCATGCCCTGCCACAAGGAAATCGGCGACAATTATCGAAAATCCCTGCATTACACGACAGCCGGTCTGCGCAACGGCATTCATAAGCGGTTTTCAAAAGCGCAGGCCGAACAATTCGACGTCAAGGTCTTTGAACAGTCCTGCCGGTCTTGCCATGCGAGCTGCGGAGACTGCCACGTTCGAACGCCTTCGGTCTCCGGCGTCAAACAGGGACTCTTCGCCAACCACCGCTTTCAGAAGAAAAATGAAGCGAAAACCTGCGCCGCCTGCCATGGCGGACGGGTCTTCGCGGAATACACAGGACGGGACAGCGGCGTCCGGGACATTCATTTCGAAAAAGGGATGAAATGCCTCGACTGCCACAAAGCCAAAGAACTGCACGGCGACGGGCCGGAAGCAGCCGGCAAGGCCCAGGTCATGGGGAAGCCGTCCTGCACGGACTGCCATAAAATGGACGCGTCCACTCCCGGCGGCAAAGTCCACGGGCAGCACGCGGGCAAGGCCAGCTGCCAGGCCTGCCATGTCGCCACCGGCTACAACCAGTGCGCATCGTGCCACATCGGCAAGGGCGCGACGCCATCCCAGGCGCTGCTCTTGGGCCGCGACCCGCAAAACAAAAACAGAATCGTCACGCTGCGCTTGACGCCCGCCGTTCGCGATACCTTTGCGTCCATCGGAATCGCCATGGATAACTACGATCAGGCGCCCAATTTCTGGGCGTCGCCCGTGCACAATATCCGCAAGAAGACGGCGCGGACCAGAACCTGTGGTCCCTGTCATACCGAAAGCAAAGAAGGCTTTCTCACCGAAGCGCATTTCCCCAAAAACGGTTCCAAGCAAAACAGGGCCCTGATCTACGATCATAAAGCGTTCAGGGTTTACAAAAAACAATAAGGTTAAAGGAGAATCACTATGTTGAAAATCATGAAGCCCTTTCTCCTGACGGTCCTTGCGGTCTGCCTGCTTTTTGCGGCGCCCGCTTTGGCCCAGGGAGGCAAGGGAAATCTGGTCAGTATTGACTGGCTCGAGAAAAATTTAAAGAAGCCGGATGTTCTCGTGCTGGATGCATCGGCGACACAGCACTACACGGCCAAGCACATTCCGGGCGCAGTCAGTGTTTCGTTCACCAAGGAAGAAAGCGTCTCCCAAGGCGCGAATCTGTCCTACGGCGGAGGCGTGGACTACTTCACCGACACGGAAAATTGTCCTTACGCGTTTCAGGAAATGTCTGTCCCGGAAATGACCAAACTTTACAGGTCCTGGGGCATCAATCCCAAAAAGAAGATCGTTATTTACGACCAGGGCGGACAGTTTCTGGCCACCCGTCTTTTCTACTCCCTCTACTACCACGGCTTCCCGGTCAAGAATCTGTACATTATGGACGGCGGACTTGCCAAATGGCAGGAAGAGGGATTGCCGGTAACCAAGGAGGTTACGCCTCTGCCCCAGAACGGCACCTTCAAAATTACCAAGCTCAATGAAGACATCAAAGTCCGGCTGCCGGAATTCCTGACGGCGACGGGCGACCGGGTCAACAACGCCATCGTGGAAGGCCTTCCCCCCGTCTGGCATTTCGGGCAAGCCCTGAACTACGACCGGCCCGGACACGTCCCGTTCGCGATCATGCTGTCGTTCACCGATTTCTTCAACGCGGACAAGACTTACAAGTCGCGCGAAAACATCCAGCAGATGCTCGACTATCTGGGTATCCGCCGGGAACAGCAGGTGTACACGCATTGAGGGGGCGGAATAGGCGGCAGTGTGCCGTTCTTCGCCCTGAAGTTCATTGTCCAATATCCGAAAGTCAAACATTTTACAGATTCTCAGCTCGGCTGGCTGTTCGATGAAAGGGAACTTCCTTTCTGGACCTACGACGCGCCGTACCTGATGAGAAACACGAACTGGCTGCAGTGGTGGGGCGGCCTGAGAACCCGCAGCCTCGGCAGCATCCATGTCAGCATTGTGGACGTGCGCTCCGCCGACGCCTACACGCAGGGCCATGTGCCGTTTGCCCTGAACATTCCCGCGGACACCTTCAGAAACCATCTGAAAGATCCGGCGGCGCTGGCCCGAATTCTGGGCCCAGCCGGCGTGAATCCGGCGCATGAAGCCGTGGTGATTTCCGGCGCCGGCATTACGAAGGAATCCGCCCTGGCGTACTTGCTGCTCGAACAACTCGGGCAGAAAAAAGTATCCGTTTTCATGGATACGATGGAGTACTGGTCCAAACGCGGCTACGCGCTAAAGAAGGACGCGACGATCGTGGCGGAAAAGAAGGTCCGTCATGATCTGGCCGTGCCGCCGGTGGATTACCGCGCCACGCTCGGCAAGGTCGTCATCACCGATCCGAAGAGCACGAAGGGATTGTATCCCAAGGTGTTCATCGCTTCGGGAAAAACGGTTCCGGCGCAGGCGGTCGAGGGCAAGGTGGTTCACGTTCCCTACACCGAGCTCTTAAACGACGACGGCAGCCCGAAGCCGGCCAAGGACATCTGGAACATCATCGCCAAGGCGGGCGTTCCCCGCTACGCCGAACTGGTCTGTTTCTCCGATGATCCCGGCGAGGCGGCCGTCAACTACTTCATTCTGAAGCTGATGGGATTTCCCGACATTAAAGTGCTGGTTTTCTAACCGTCGGCATTTTTAGCTTCCGGAGGGGCTCGGACATCGAGCCCCTCTTTTTTTGTGCGGCTTTTGCGCCGGCGAGTTGCCACAGGCCGGTTGCAGAACTGTCTGAAGAGGGCCTTTTACTGCAGGATGACGGCGTTCGTGGCCTGCTTGACGACGAAGCACCGCTCGATGTTCGATTGAGGATCGATCGGCTGGAGAAAAAAGCCCAGCCGGTCGGGATTGATGTTGGTGGTGACGCCCTTCATCGTCTCGCCGTCCTTGAAGCGCACGGTCACCCGGCGCCCGATAGCCTTGTTGGCGCCGTCGCCGTCGTGACGGGGGTAAAAATTCGGATGGC
>JAAYDW010000023.1 GCA_012729055.1 Deltaproteobacteria bacterium | reverse complement strand
GGCTATATTTTTCTCGACGGCGTCAAGAAGCGCATGATCATCACCAGCGGATTCAATGTCTATCCCAGGGAAGTGGAAATGATCCTCGACATGCACCCCGCCGTGGCCTCCTCCCGGGTCGAAGGCCGGCAGGACCTGATGCGGGGAGAAATCGTAAAAGCCGTGATCACCCTCAAGCCCGGCCGGCCGGTCGACGACAAAGAAATTCTTCAGCACTGCCGCCAGTACCTCTCCGCCTACAAGGTTCCGCGGGAAGTGGTATTCGAAGGCTGAAAATAACGGCGCCTTTATCCGCAGCCCTTTTTCAGCTATACTGCCTGCGCGCCGGGCCGGCGGATCAGGGCCGCCAGGACCCCGGCGCAACATTTCCCCAAGGAGGTTCTCATGGAAGTATCTGCCGCCATCCGGGAAAGAAGAAGCATCCGTAAATTTCAACCGCAGGACGTGCCCCGCAGCGTTCTTACCGAAATTCTGGAAGACGCGCGCTGGTCGCCGTCCTGGGGCAACACGCAGCCCTGGTCGCTGTGTGTCCTCACCGGCGGGACGCTGGCCCGGTTCAAAAAAATGAATCTGCAGCAAACGCTGGCCGGCGAACCTGCCGCATCGGACGTACCCATGCTGGAAAAATGGCCGGACGCCATGAAGGCGCGCTACGGCGATTTGGGAAAACTGGTGCTCTCCGCGCAGGGCATCGCCCGGGACGACAAGGCCGGACGCGAAACGTATTACCGGGAGATGGTCCGCATCTTTGACGCGCCCTGTCTCATCCTGGCGTGCATTGCCCGGGACAACCGCGTCGAATACCAGATGCTCGACATCGGCATCCTCGCCCAGTCGATTTGCCTGGCCGCCTGGGACCGGGGACTGGGCACCTGCCTTTTGGCCGCGGCGGCGCGCTACCCCGCGGAAATCCGGAAAATCGCCGCGGTTCCCGACGACCAGAAAATCGTCGTGGGAATAGCGATGGGCTATCCGGATCTTTCAAGCCCGATCAACACCTTTGTCAGACCCCGCGCTTCGCTCGACGAATTCGTCCACTGGATGGATTAAAAACAACGACTCCGGCCCCGGACCTCCGGAGGCCGGAGCATTCGATCTCAAAACGTCCGGCTGAGCCCCAGATGAAAAACCACGTCCGGCGACCGGCCGACGGCCAGATCCTCCGTGACGCCGATGTCCAGAGACATCCGGGGCGCGAGGTGAAGCGCGCCGCCGATCGTGAGCTGCACCGAGGGCGCGTCGATTTGCGGCAAATCGCTGTCCTTGTAAAATGACGTATGCGCATTGGTCTGGAGTTTCAGTTCCATCCAGGACAAGGGACGAAATCCCGCCCCCAGCGTGCCGAAGCCGACCAGCGGGAGCTGCTGCGCGGCCAGCACCCTTCCCTTCGTCATGCCGAGCGCGCCCGCCGCGCCGAAAAGCGACAGCGTGCCTGCTGAAAATGACCGTTGCCAGCTTCCGGCCAGCCACAGCGCCAGATCCGTGCTGCCGCTGCCGCGCAGACCGCCGGCGTCGCCGGTGGGCAGTTTGAGGCCGGCGCGCAGGGCGAGATGCCGCCCGCCCCCCGCGGCGGAATAAATCTGCCAGGCGCCGGTGAACCGGATGTCGCCCAGGCCCTGGCCGGATTGCTCCATGTGCAGAAGCGCGACGCCGTTTTTTTCGTACCGGTACAAAAGGCGGTTTTTCGGCGCCAGGTCCCGCCCCCCGCCGGGAAAGCCGAATGCCGTGTGATAGCTGTCGATAAAGGAATCCAGAAATCCGCCCCCGACCATCCACAGCGGAATCTCCACGCCCGCCTCCGCCCGATGCCCCAAACCGTAGCGCGCGGAAATTCTGACGCACAGGCTTTCGCCGTCGAGGACGAGGTTCTCAACCCCCTTGCGGCTGGTGATGTAATGATTGGCAAGATCGAGCGTCAGGCCGAGCGACCCTTCGGATGGCTGGAGCACCCTGGCTTCCGAAGCGGCGGGCAGGCCGTAAATCGCGACAAGCGGGCTCTGGTTGCCGACGGCAAAGGGGGCAGGATCCGCCGCCTCCCCCCGCAGCGCGCCTGCGAGCAAGAGGGCGCACAGGCCCAATGTCAAGACGGTTTTCATCATCGGCGGTCCCGCGGCGCCTTTCCGGTGCGATTTTTTTGCGTCAGAAAATCATTTTGTTGAGCCGCTTGATCAGCGACTGCGCCGGCGCAAAATCTTCCTGGATGCTCAGCACTTTTTCACAGTCGGCCAGCGCCTGCGTATAAAGCTTCATCTCGTAAAAGGTCTGGGCCCTCCCCCAGTAACCGTCGACTACGCAGGGGTTGAGGGCGATGGACCGGTCGTAGTCCTCCAGAGACCGGTCATGGCGCTTCAGGACCCGGAAGGTCAGCGCCCGGTTGTTGTAACAGCGGACGTTTTCCGGATCGTAATTGAGGGAGCGGGAAAAATCGCGGATCGCCCGGGGGTAATCGGAAAGCGCAAAAAAGGCCATGCCCCGGTGATTGTAGACCAGCGACCGGACAGATTCGGGAATTTTCAGGCGCAGGATCGACGTGTAAATGCCGATCGCCTGGTCGAGCTGTCCTCCGCTGTGCGCGGTCAGCGCGGCCAGCAGGGCCTTTTCCAGATTCGCCTCTCCCGGCGCCGACCCGATGTCGCTCTGCGCGACAAGCGGCGCGCCGTTGTCCGCCCCGAAGGACACCTCCTGTTCGACGCCCGGCACGGCGGCCAGTCTGCTCTCCAGGCTCTGGCGGCGCTTGCGGTCGCGCTCGCGGATTTCCTTCTGGTAGTCGCGCAGCTCCTGAAAAATCAAATCCGACAAGGTGAGCGTGGCGTTGAGCGCGGCGAGCTTGCGCCGGATCGAGACGTTGGGCAGGGTGATGTCGGACTTGTAAATGAGTTCGTGCTCCACTTCCGCCCAGGCATCCTGCAGAATCGTACGCAGCTGCACTTCGCAGACGTTCGCGGTAAACGGCAGTTCCCGCTTGCGGTAGATGGAATCGATCCGGATCAGGAAATGGACCGAGTCATATCCGAATTCGCCCACCGAGTAACGCGATCCCTTGCGCTCCAGCTCCACTACGCTGAACCGGGCCTTGATCAGATCCTCGACGATCTCCAGATCCTCCATAAAGGGACAGATGACTCTCAGGCCCAGAATGTCCGTAATCGCCGCCGCGTCGCCGCCCTGCTCGTGGCGGGACATTTTCACCAGCTTGTCGAAATAGGCCTCGAAGCGCTTCACCCGGTACTTGATGGTGGGAAAACGGCCGGCGTCTTCCAGAACGGTCCGTACGCGCTGATAAAGCGACTGCAGAATCTCATCGTAAACGGGATAGAGGTCTTCGTAGATTTCCTTGAGTTTGGCGCGGTCCAGGTCCCCGGGCAAAATGAAAGTCAGCTGATCGTTCATGACTCCTCGCATGCGGGCGCCGCCTCCGGGGCGTCGAGATGGCTGCGGTCGTTAAGGACCGCGACCTGCGGTTGGCCGCCGTCAAACCGGATCAGGGTTTTGGATGCCGGGTCCACGCAGACGCTGCGGAATTCGGCAAGACCGATATTGCGCACGCGGCACAGGATCGCGGCAATGGTGAAGTTGTGCGCGACCACCGCCGCATTTTGCCCGCCGTCGAGAATCTCCGCGACGGCGCGCCAGGCGCGTTCCTGAAGCTCAGCAAGGGTTTCGCCGTTCGGCATGCGGACGGAGGCCGGATCGGCGGCCCACCGTTTGAGAAATTCCTTTTCGCGGGCCATCAGCTCCCGGAAGGAGAGGCCCTCGAAATCCCCCTGGTTCATTTCCATCAGGCCGGGATGCACGGCGATTTTTTTTCCGTGATACCGGTTGACGATTTCAGCGGTCCGGTACGCCCTTTTGAGGGGGCTGGCATGGACGGCGCCGATCGCGGCGTCCCTGAGCGACCAGGCCAGTTTTTCGGCCTGCCGGATTCCCGTCTCGGACAATTCGATATCGCTGGTCCCCTGAATCCGGCCCTCCCGGTTCCACAGGGTCTCGCCGTGACGAATCAAAAGAAGTTGCATAGCGCCGCCTGGGCGACCGGCGGGTTCCCGCCGGCCGCCGCCGGAATTTTTTTAAGCCTTGAGGCTGTTGAGCTTGGCCAGCGTCTCGTCCGCCTCGCGGATGACGCGGTCGATCAGCTCCCGGGTGGTCGGGTTGTCGGCAATGCCGCCGCAGCACTGGCCCGCAAACAGGATGCCGCCTTCCACATCGCCTTCGTTGAGCGCCTTGAGATGCTTCATATTCCCCACCGCCTGGCGCGCCAGCACCATGAGCGGGTGTCCTTCCTCGGCGCGCAGCATTTCAATGCTGACGCCGATAAACTTGGCCCAGGACAGCTTCATGAGACGCTTGACGAGCAGCGCGCCCTTGACGGCTTCCACCATCGGAAATCCGCGCTTCATCATTTTTTCCGCTTCCCGCGTCTTCAGCACGCGGCCGTCCATGCCGTCGAAAACGTTGTCGTAGAGGGTATCCTGCTCGGTGGCCGCGATGCAGAGCTTTTTGAAATTTTCATGCACCATGCTTTCCTTAACGACCATGAACCGGCTGCCCATGGAAATGCCGTCCGCCCCCAGCGCCAGCGCCGCCGCGAGTCCCCGCCCGTCATAAAATCCGCCCGCGGCGATGAGCGGCACCTTAACCATCGACGCCACCAGGGGAATCAGCACCATGGAGGTGGCCGCCGCGCCGTGCGCCGCCGCTTCGTGGCCGGTGATGACCAGCGCGTCGCAGCCGAGCTGCACGGCCTTCGCCGCGTGCTTCGCGATCGCGATGGTGCCCACAACCTTGCCGCCGTAAGCGTGCACGTCGTTGACGAACCAGGGTTTGCCCAGGGAATAATTGATGATGGGCACTTTTTCCTCAATGGCGACGGCAATGTTTTCCTTCGCCCCCGGCCCCACGAGAATCTGATTCACGCCGAAGGGTTTGTCCGTCATCTGGCGGATCTTCCGGATGTTTTCCCGGGTCTCCTGCGGATTGCAGCGCGCAATGGCCAAAATTCCCAGGCCTCCGGCGTTGCACACGGCCGATACCAGTTCGGGCTCCGTAATCCAGTTCATCCCGGCCAGCATGATGGGATGCTTGATGCCGAACATTTCCGTCATTCGCGTCTTAAACATAGGGTTCTCCTTTATCCTTCATCAAGGAATCTTGGTGGTTTATTGTTCCTGTTCCTTATAGACAAATGAGCATAAGAGAAGAAGCAGGCGTTGTCAAAACAATTTTGCGGCGGCCCGAAAGACCGACAAGCGCCGGCGCCGCTTTGCTGCCCGGCGCGGCGCCGGCGCTTTGTTTAAAGCCTCGGGAGGGTCCTTGCGGATATTAATCGATGCGCTTCCAGACCATCGGCGTGGCGCCCTTGGTCATTTTTTTCACGGCATCGAACTCCTTTTGCGTTTTCGCCCACCAGACATAGGTGTTGGGCAGCGTGAACCGGCCGTGCTTCATCGTCTGAATGACGGCCATGGCAATCATGCGGCCGTTGGGCTGCAGGCCGTAGGCCTCCATGGGAAACTGATCGCCCAGGAGCGGAAACACCCTGGGCAGGGCCTGGCGGATCGCCCGAACGTCGCTCGTCGTGCCGGCGGCGGCGACGGCCCGGGCCAGGGCGTGCATGTTCGTGTAATTAAGAACGCTTTCCCAGGTCACGTTCCTTTTATACGCGTTCGTATAGTTTTGCGTAAAGGCGGCGGTGGCCGGATAGGGAATGTGGGTAACCATGGCTACGCCGATCGTTCCCTCGAGCCCCAGCGGTTTCTGCATGACCTGGTAAATAGCGTCGAACTTGGACTGATCGATCATCACAAAGCCGCCTTCAAATCCCCGGGCGCGCGACTGCTCGATAATCATCGCCGTGGTGGCCGACGGGCCGCCGATGAGCAGGAAGTCCGGCTCCGTCGCCAGCGCTTCGCTCAGCGGCGCGGCAAAATCCGTGCGTGTGTAGTAGTTGGCCGGCTTGTCAAACGTGAGGGTGCCGCCCCGTTTCACCCAAGCGTCGCCGAACACCTTGCGCCAGGCGTCCCCGTAAGGGCCGGCGGTCACCAGCATCGCCGCCTTGCGCCACCCCTTATCCCAGGCCAGATCGACGTACACCCGGGCATAAATGGTAAAAGGCATCGTCATGGTAATCATGAGCCGGTTGCCCGTTTCGGCAATCTGCGGCACGCTCGTGTACCCCATGACGAGAAATTCGTTTTTCTTTTCCTGATTGATTTTCATGAGCGCCGCAATCGTGTTGGCCACCGGATTGAAAACGGCGATGACTTTGTGCTCCCGGCGCAGTTTCCGCGCGTTGTCGATCGCGACGTCGGGTTTGATGCCGTCGTCCATTTTTTCCAGGCGGAAGGTATGTCTCCTTCCGTTTACAACAACGCCGCCTGAAGCGTTGATTTCACGAATGGCCATGTCGATGCCGTTGATGCAGTCCTGACCGTATTCCGCGGCGGGTCCGCTCAAGGGCCCCGTGTACCCCACCACAATGTCCTCGGCCGTTGCCGCCGCCCCAAACATCACCATCGCCATCACCGCGAGAAAGATAAAGCCGCTGCGTTTTCCCATATGTCCCCCTGTTCCTTTGTCGCTTCCGCTTGAGCGCTTTCGATTGCGCGTCCGGATCTTTTTCAAATGATATTCCCGTCACACGTTCCTACGCCTGTTCCGCTTTTTTTAACGCCAATGGTTGAGATGCCTTGTCGGCGGGGAGCATAAGAAAATTAAAGGGTGATGTCAAAAGAATTTTTTTGCCGGGCCGGAAAAAAAGAAGCGTCCGCGCGCCGGAAGTCGGCTGCGCGGACGCCCTGTCGATCGACGTATTTGTTGCCTGCGTCCGGTCAGTTTACCTTGAAGACGACAATCGGAGTGTCGCCCTTGGTGACTTTTCTGATCTTGTCCGTTTCCGCCTTGTTGTTCGTCCACCAGATATACTGATACGCCTGCGTGAACCGGCCGTGCTTCATGGACTGGATCACCGCCATGCACAGCATCCGACCGTTGGGCGTCAGGCCGTGGAATTCCATGGGGTAACGGTCACCCAGCATTGGAAAGACGCGGGGGAAGGCCGCCCGGATGGCATAGACATCGTCCGCCGTTCCCGCCGCCGTGATCGCCAGCGCCAGGGCGTGCATCGACGTGTAGTTGATGACACACTCCCAGGTGACGTTTCTCTTGTATGTACTTTTGTATGCCTGGATGAACGGGGCCGTCGCCGGATAGGGAACATCCGTCACTTTCGCCGTGCCGATGCAGCCTTCCATGCCCAGCGGCTTTTGCATCACGGCGTAAATCGCGTCGAGCTTGGCCTGATCGATCATCACGAATCCGCCTTCAAAACCCCGGGCGCGTGCCTGTTCGATAATCATCGCCGTAGTGGAAGACGGGCCGCCGATCAGGAGAAAATCGGGCTCCGTGGCCAGGGCTTCGGCAAGCGGTCCGGCAAAGTCCGTCCGCGTGTAGTAATTGGCCGGTTTATCCAGGGTGATCGTACCGCCTTTTTTCTGCCACTCGGCCCCGAACGCCTTGCGCCATGCGTCGCCGTAAGCGCCGGCCGTGACCACCATGGCGCATTTGCGCCAGCCTCTTTCCCAGGCCAGAGCCGCCTCGATTTTCGAATAAATGGTAAAGGGCATCGGAAGCGTGATCGTCAGCCGGTTGCCCATTTCGGACGCCTGGGGCACGCTGGTGTAAGCCATCACGAGAAACTCATTTCTCCGCTCCTGGTTGATTTTCATAAGCGCCGCCAGATTGCCGAAAAGGGGATTAAAGATGGCGACGGCCTTGTGGTCCTTGCGCAATTCGCGCGCATTGGCGACGGTGGTTTCCGGATTGATCTTGTCGTCCCTTTTTTCCAGCCGGAAGGTGTATTTTCTCCCTTTCACGTCGATGCCGCCTCGGGAGTTGATTTCGTTGACGGCCATCTCGATGCCGTTGACGCAATCCTGGCCGTATTCGGCGGCCGGCCCGCTCAACGGTCCGGTATAACCGACAACAATGTCTTCCGCGCCGACCGCCGCCACCCCAATAACTGCTAGAATCAATGCTGTAAGAAAAATGAAGCTGGTACGTCCTTTCATACGCCTTCCTCCTCATTCTTAAGACTTTATACTAGCATGAAATGTAAAACTGTGGGGGCAAGTTAACAAAATTTATGATGTTTTGCAAGCCGTCAAAAAAAACGGGCGCATTCCGTCCGGAGGCTTGCGCCCACAGGATCCCGACCGGACGCCCGCGGTTGACATTGCCGCCCGTTCTGGTAGAGAGTATCCGGTCTTTTTTCGGCGGCAAAAATACGATTTCCTCAAGGTGAGAATGATGAAACTGGTGACGGCGCAAATGGTGGACGATCTCATCGCCCGGGCGGGCGAAACCGGAAGACTTCGTCTCAATCACAATATCCACGAATTCTTCGCGGACCCCGTCCAGCGGCTGTTCGTCGCAGCCGGACGCGGCTCCTACTTCCGGCCCCACCGGCATGAAGCCAAAAGCGAGTTTGCCCTGGTGCTCCGGGGCCGGTTCGATATTCTGCTTTTCGACGACGAGGGCACGGTTACGCACCGCATCGCCGCGGGGCCCGACTGCGACGTCTTCGCGCTCGAGATTCCGGCGGACTGTTACCACACATGGATTCCCGTTGCCGAAGCGTCCGTCTTTTTCGAGGTCAAACAGGGGCCGTACGATCCGGCGCGGTCGCTTTCCTTTGCGCCCTGGTCGCCCCCCGAAGATTCGGCCGCCGTCGGGGCATTCCAGGCAAGGCTCGCCGCAGCCCGCGCAGGCGAGCGCGTGGCCTGATCGAAACCGCCCGTTTTTTAAAAATCGGTTCGCGGCGAGCGGAAATTCAGATGCTCAGCACCTGCTCCAGGAAGGTCATTTCCGGCTTTCCGCCGATGAAGGCGCCGGCGGCGGTGAAAAAGGACTTGAAATGCGCCGTGGAGGAATGAAATTCCAGCGCCGCCTTGTCCTTGTACTGCTCGACTACCACGAGCAGGTTCGGATTGGCCTTGTCCCGGTTGAGCGAGTACATGAGCGTCCCCTCTTCCGAAGCCACCTTGGGAATCAATTCCCCGAAAGCCTTCAGGGCCTCATCCATCTTTCCTTCCTTCACCGGTATGCGAGCGACAACTGTGATCATGTTCAAACCTCCCGACTGAAATAAAAGTTTATTGATGCGGACATCGCGTTTTCCATAACACATCCGGGGCCGGACAGGCAAGCCGCGCGCCGTGTTTTTTTAGGGCCGGCGGCCGACGTCGCAAAAGACACTGATTTCTTGACTTTCCTGCGAAGATGAAATAACGGTTCTGCCAAAGAACAATCTTAATTATTGCTGTGGATACGGCTGTTCATCCAAGGAGGGATTTGCCCGATGCGCGCACCGACCCGAAGTCCCGATGAGCTCCGGAAGGAGATATCCGCCCTCAAAAGGCAAATCGGCAAGCTGGAAAAGACGAAGCGGGCCTGCGAGCAGGCACAAGCCGGCTGGCGGGAAAGCGAAGCGCGCTGCCAAACCATCATCGACGCCATTCCGGACGGCTATGTCGAGGCAGATCTGGCCGGAAACTTCACGTTCATCAATAACCGGATCTGCGAACACCTGGACTACCCAAAGGCGGAATTGATCGGCGCGAACATCCGCCGGTTTCAGAACGCGGCTGGTTTTCAAAAAACCTTTCGCGTTTACAATCAGATCTTCAAAACGGGCAAGCCCTGCAAATCATTCGAGCTTGCGTGCCTCAGGAAAAACGGATCGCAAAAGATTTTTGAAGTATCGGCGTCGCTGGCCAGGGACGCGCAGGGCAGGCCCGTCGGCTTTTGCAGCGTTTCGCGCGACATCACCGAACGCAAGAAAATGGAGCGTGCGCTGCGGGAAAGTGAAAATCGCTACCGCATGATCGTCGAGAACATCAACGAAAGCGTCTCGACCATGGACCTCAATCTCAATTACACGTATGTCAGCCCTTCCGAAATCCGCACGTCGGGCTACACGCCGGAAGAAGCCATGCGCACTCCGCCGGACAAGGAGCTGACGCCGGAATCCTACGCCATGGCGCTCGGCGTCATGGCCGAGGAAATCAAACGGGAATTCGGCGGCGGGCCGGTGGATATCCACCGCAAACGCAGCCTGGAGCTCGCCATGTACAAAAAGAACGGCGATCTTTACTGGCAGGAAACCACCACCTCCTTCCTCCGGGATGAAAACGGCCAGGCCACGGGATTCCTGTTTGTCGGCCGGGACATCACGGCGCGCAAACAGGCGGAAAAAGATCTGCAGGCGGCCCGGGACCAGCTCCTCCAGGCGGAAAAGCTCTCCGCCATCGGCCAGTTGTCCGCCGGCGTCGCTCACGAAATTCTCAATCCCCTGAATATCATCTCGCTCGAGCTGCAGCTGATTCAGGAGATGAAAAATCTGCCGCGCGACGTGTCGGAGGAGCTCAGCATCTGCATGGCTCAGATCGACCGCATCGTGGCCATCGCCGACGGCCTGATGCAGCTCGCGCGCGTTTCAGACAAGAAAATGGAAACGACGCAGATCAACGATCTCATCGCCGGCATCCTGACGCTGCACAAGGCGCAGTTGATGATCGACAAGATCGAGACCGTCGTCCGCTACCAGGACGGCTTGCCGGAAATTCCCATGGACCGGAAAAAAATCGAGCAGGTCATTCTGAACCTGATTTCAAACGCCCGGGGCGCCATGGAAGACAGGGAAAGCAAAATCCTGCGGATCGCGACCGACCGGGAGGGAACGGACGCCATACGGATCACGGTAGCAGACACGGGCAGAGGCATCGCGACCGAACATCTGTCGAAACTCTTTAATCCTTTTTTTACAACCAAAGCGCAGGGGAAAGGAACCGGACTGGGCCTTTCCATATCATACGGAATCATTAAAGATCACGGCGGCAGAATCTGGGCGGAAAATAATTCCTGGGGAGGCGCCTCTTTTTACATCAGTCTTCCCGTCCGCCGGACAATGGACGTGCAAGCTCCGTGAAGAAGAGAGAAGATTGTGAAAAAAGTACTCATCATCGACGACGAAGAATATTTCTGCCGGGCGCTGAAAAAGAATCTCGAACTGAAGGCCGTCTGCCGGGCGCTCGCGGCAACGACGGGAGCGGAGGGCATCCGCTTGGCCAGGACCGAGAAGCCGGATCTCATTTTGCTCGACATCATGATGCCCGGCATGGACGGCACGGACGTGGCGGAAGCCCTTCTGGCGGATCCCGCCACCTCGTCCATCCCCATCATTTTCGTCACGGCCATCATCAACAAAGAGGACGTCAGACGCAATGCCGGACAAATCGGGGGACGGACCTTTATCGCCAAGCCAGTTAAAATCGAGGACCTGATCAAAAGAATAAACGCCCTCTGAACGGCGGACCGGTGATCCAGGCAGGGCGCGGCGAAAACCGCCCTTTCCCCGGAACGCCGGACCGGAAAGAGAGAGCCGCCGCATTTCAAACCGGCCAGTCGGAAATCTCTTTTTTCGTCCCGAACCACCGCAGCGTGGCGCAGAGCATATCCGGATGACGCAAACCGGTCGCCGCCCGAACGAATTTGCTTTCAGACGTCACGCCGCCAAGCAGCCGGTCGTACCGATCGAAGGACAGGGTGCGCATTTTCCGGATGGCAATGCGCTCCAGCGCGTTTTTTTCCTTGAACCAGCGCTTCAGAGTTTCTTCGTACCGTTTTTGGTCGCCGAGCGTCTGCGCCGCCAGGGCGCCGCTCAGACAGGCCGTGTCGATCCCGCCGCCGTGCAGCGCGGAGGTGAGCCCCGCCGCGTCCCCCACCAGCACGATGTTGTCGTACACCAGACGCGGCAACATCCGGCCCGTGGCGATGCCGCCGCCTCTGGCCAGAACGGAAGCGTCGGCAAGCCCTTCGCGGCGCAAAACATCCGCCAGCCTTTTTTTCAAATTCAGCCGCTCGGGTCCCGGCGCTTTGCGCATCGTGCAGACCACGCCGACGTTGGCCTGCTTTGGATCCTTGGGGAAGACCCAGTAGTAGCCGGGCTGGAGAGCGGCCGGCAGATCTTCGAAAAAAGCAAACTTGATGCGCGGCCACAGCGCGCCAAAATCGCCTTCCAGCACGACCTGATGCGCCAGGAGACAGTCCCGGAAGTATTCGCGCGCGAATCCGTACAGCCGCGACGCCACCGACGGCGCGCCCGAGGCGTCGAGAATCCAGTCGTAATCTTCCCGCAGCTGCTTGAGGCGCCCGCCGCTCACCGCCGCGTTTTCGTGGATGCGAACGCCCAGCGCGGCCGCGCGCCGGGCCAGCTGCCGCTGCCAGGTCCGGCGGTCGAGCATCCACAGCGGCCGGTGCCGGCTTAAGGGAAACGGATAGGCGCGTCGCCCCTGCAGGAGGATTTCGTCCACCGGACGGACGAGCCCCTCGCCCGGCCGGGGCATCACATTCAGCGAATCAAAGAGGCATTCGCCGCAGACGATCCCCTCTCCGACGTTTCTTTTTTCAAACAGGTCCACGGCAATGTTTTTGCGGGCCGCCGCCAGCGCCGCGTAGAGGCCGCCGGGACCGGCTCCGATAACCGCAATCTTCATCGTTTGCGTCCTTTGGGCTTTTTAAACTTTTTCAGAAGGTGGCGAAGCGCCAAAAGCGGATGGGAGCGCATCATGCGCGGCCCGGCGTAGCGCATCACGTCCTGGATCTGTCGCCGGCGCTCGGGCTTGTAGCAGTGCACCGGACAGGCCGAACAGGTCGGCTTGTCCGCGGCAAACGGGCATTTCTCCAGGCGCGACTGCGCGTAGGCGAGCAGGTCGGCGCACGACGGGCACAATTTCCCCCGGGCGGTCCGGTGGCGCTCCCGGCAGTACAGGGAGATCATCGCCGTAATCGTTTTATGCTCGTTTGCCATTGACGGATGAGGCATCACCGGCTGCTCCTTCGAGAAAATCATCGGCGCGGCGCACTTCCGCGATGAATCGCCGGACTTTCCCCAGATCTTTTCTGAAGCGCACGGGCCGGCCGTTTCGGTCGCAGGCGTTGGTCCGCGTGCAGCTGTCCACGCCGGCCGGCCGCAGACCGACCACCGCGTCGCAGACATTGTCGGCGGCCAGTCCTCCCGCCAGAATCACCGGAATGGGGCTGCGGTCGATCACAGCCCGGGCGATCGTCCAGTCGCAGGTTTCCCCCGTAATGCCCACAAAGCCCGCCACCGGCTGCGTCGGACCGGACGCCAGCGTATCGATGAGAAAGAAGTCGGTGACCGGCGCAAAGCGCGCGACATCGTCCAGAATGTTTTTTGTGACGGCTGCGACTTCGTCAGATCCGGGCCGGGGCACGCCAAGAGACCGCATGATATCGAGGCGCGGAAACCGGTCCTTGAGATCGATATGCAGGCTCGAAAGCGCGTCGAAGTCGCGCGCCACAGTCGGCCTGTCCTTGGGATAGGGCGACAGAACGTCGCACAGGTGGACGCAATCCGGTTCATAGTAGTCGAGCGCCGCAAAGATGGCCGCCGGATCTTTCATCAGGGGAATGAGAATGCTTTTCGCGCCGCCCGCCCGCACCGCCTCGATGGTTTTGCGGACAGACGCGCTTTTCCAGCGCGCCGGATCGGTCAGAACGCTGCCGATATGATCCACGCCGAGTTCGATTAACGCGAGCGCTTCCTTCGGCCTTTGCACTTCGTAAATCTGAATGACGGTTTTTCTCATGGCCCCGCCATATCACGGCGGACGCCGGCAATCAAGACTGAGCCGCCGGACCGGTACAGGCCGGTGGAAAAAATATTTTTTCAAAAAAGCTCCTTGCTTTTTTTCCGCGCTTCCCTTCATAATCGTTGCCATCAGTTCAGGATCGGGGAGGAAGGCTCATGACGGTGATGCAGGCAATCGACCGGTTGTACAACGAAAGAGGCGTCCGCGCGCGCGAACTGCGCGCGGATGGGCATAAAATCATTGGTTATTTCTGCTGTTTTGTGCCGGATGAAATTCTCGCGGCCTTCGACCTGGTGCCCTACCGCATCCAGGGATCGCAAAGCGAGCCCATCGACGAAGCGGATGCGCTGCTCGAGCCGATGGCCTGCCCGTTCGCCCGCAGCTGCTTTAATCTGGCGCTCAAGGACCGCTACGATTTCCTCGACGGTTTTGTCGCCCCGCACAGCTGCGACACCATCGAGCGCATGTACCACATCTGGCACAGCAACAAGCCGACGTCCTTCGATCACCTGATCAACGTGCCGCACATGCTGGGCCCGTCTTCCGACGCCTTTTTCCGCAACGAACTTAAATACTTCATCTCCCGTCTGGAAGACTTTACGGGGAAAAAGCTGGATGAAAGCAAGCTGCGCGACGCCATCCGGCTTTACAACCGGCGCCGCGCCCTGCTGCGGGAAGTCTATGACCTGCGCCGCGAAAATCCGCCGCGCGTTTCCGGAACGGAAATCACGAAACTCCTGGTGGCCGGCATGGGCATTCCCGCCGCGGAACACATCGGCCTGGTTTCCGCGTTTATCGACGAGGTGAAAAAGCGCCCCCGGCCGGCGGCGGACGGCCTGCCGCGCATCTTTTTATGGGGCAACGAAATCGACGACATCGCCTTCGTCAGCCTGGTCGAGGAATGCGGCGCGCACGTCGTCATGGACGATCTGTGCACCGGCTCACGCTTTTTCTGGCAGGACGTTTCGGAGACGGGCGATCCGCTGGAGGCGCTCGCCCGGCGCTATCTGTGCACCCACTGTCCCCGCAGCCTGAAGCCGCAGGCCGGCAACCGCAGGGAGGATCTGGAAAACCGCTTCGGCTACATCCGCGAATTTGCCGACGGATGGAAGGCCGCCGGGGCGATCTTTTACATCGTCCGCTACTGCGACACGTGCGAACTGGAAGGCCCGGACCTCAAGGAGTACCTGACCGACCTGAAGCTGCCGGTGCTGATGATCGAGGACGACTACTCGACCTCGACGATCGGGCAGTTGCGGACCCGCATTCAGGCGTTTCTGGAAATGATCATGTAGGGAAAGGAATTTTATGGAACAGGCACAACAGGCTAAAACCACCGCAGTGAAGGGGACGGACACGGCGCGGGAAGTGCGCGCGCTCGTGAAAAACATTTACAGGAGCGCCCACGAGGCCAAGGCCAACGGGCAGAAGGTGGCCTACATGATGGTCGCCTCGCAGTACGATGAAATTCTGCGCGCCATGGACGTTGTGCCGCTGCCCACGGAAAACTACGCCGGCCTGTGCGCCGCCAAACGCGACATGGACCGCTTTCTCTTGAAAGCCGAAGCCGACGGCTATTCGCAGGTCCTGTGCAGCTACGCGCGCATCGGCCTGGGCTTCGACAGCCTCCGCAAGGACCTGGGACACATTCCCGAAGGAAGCCCGGACGGCGGCATGCCGGTGCCTGACATGATGCTGGGCAGCTCCGCGGTGTGCGATCCCCGCTTCAAGTGGTATCAGGCCGCGAGCCGCTACCTGGAAGTGCCCACCTACGGCATCGACGTGGTCGCTCCGCCGCCCCAGGATGATTTGAACGCGGTCCGCGACTACTACATTCAATATCAGCGCGACCAGCTCAAAGGCCTGATCGGCTTTCTGGAGGCGCAGACCGGCAAGAAAATGGATCCCGACCGCCTCTGGGAGGCGATCCGGCTCGGTGATAAAGCCTGGCAGCTCTGGTACGACATCGACCGGCTGCGCGTGGCGATCCCCTGCCCGATGCCGTCGCAGGATCACTTCAGCATCATGGTCGCCGGCCATTATTACAGCGGCACGCAGATTGCCGTGGATTTCTACCAGAAGCTCTACGACGAAGTGAAATACAAGGTGGACCACAAGATCGGCGTCATTCCGGACGAAAAGCACCGCATCCTTTACGGCGGCGGTCTGCCGCCCTGGCACACGCTGTGGATCTTCAACTACTTCGAAAGCTTCGGCGCGGTGTTCGTGATCGAAAACGTTTACCGCGGCTATGATCCGGTCGAGGTTCCGTCGCATGTGAAAGACCCGGTGGATTTCCTCGCCTGGCGGGCGTTTCTGCGCTTCACGCGCTACCACGAAAAGGCCCGCGCGCGCAGCGGCAATCCCATCGTGGAAAAACTTCTGGACATGATTGCCGACTATAAGATCGACGGCGTGGTCTTTCACGCCTGCCGGTCCTGCCGGGCCACCACCATCGGCCAGACGCACATGAAAAGCGAGCTGGGCAAATATTCCGATCTGCCGATGATGCAACTCGTCTCCGATATGGTGGATCTGCGGGATTATTCGGAAGCGCAGTGGAAGGCCCAGATCGGAGCGTTTATCGAGGCGCTCGAAGCGCGGGGGAAGTAGTGAATGGTGGATGGTGAATGGTGGATAGTGAATGGTGGATGGTGAATGGTGGATAGTGAATGGTGGATGGTGGGAATGATCGAGGAAGGGTGAAGTTTCGCTTCACCATTCAAGCTTCACGCTTCACGATTCACCATTCACCATCCACACCGAAGGGGAATTATGCCGTTTGCCGGAATCGATATCGGGTCCACGATGACAAAAGTGGTCATCACGGACGAACAGGAAAAAATACTGGCCTCGCACATCGGGCCCACAGGCGCGGAACACCGCCACCTGGCGCTCAAGGTCATGGATGAAACCATTAAAAAGGCGGGGCTTTCTTTCGACGCGCTCGATTTCATCGTCGCGACCGGCTACGGCCGCATCAACGTGCCGTTTGCCGACAAACAGATCACGGAAATCACCTGCCACGCGCGCGGCATCCGTTTTCTCTTTCCCACGGCGCGGACGATTATCGACATCGGCGGTCAGGATTCGAAGGGCATCAAGCTCGACGCCGACGGCAAAGTCTCCAATTTCGTCATGAACGACAAATGCGCCGCCGGCACCGGCCGCTTTCTGGAAGTCATCTCCGAAACGCTGGGCATCGCCCTCACGGACATGGGCGCTCTCGCGCTTTCCGCCGACGGCTTTGTCCAGATTTCCAACATGTGTACGGTGTTCGCCGAACATGAAGTAACCTCGCGCCTGGCCGAAGGCGCGGGCGTGGCGGAAATCGTGGCGGGGCTTCACGAGGCCATCGCTTCCCGCGTCGTCAACATGACGCGCCACCTGGGCATTGAAAAGGACGTCGTTGTCACCGGCGGCGGCGCCAAAAACCAGGGGCTGGTTAAAGCCATCGAGGGCAAAGTCGGCTTTGCGGTCTTCACGCCGCCCGAACCCTTCATTACCGGCGCTTTGGGCGCGGCGCTCGTCGGTAAGGATTTTTACGACCGGGGCATTCGTCCGGCCAAAGAACGAAAAAAAGAAGAGGTCACCTTCTTCTCCTAGCGTACGGATAATTTATGAGCGATCCAAAATACTACGCCGGTCTCGACATGGGATCGGTTTCCATCAAAGCCGTCATCGTGGACGAACGGGGCATGATAGCGTCGGGCCTCATTCCGTCGGGCGGCAATTACAAGACCGTCGCGCAGAAAGTCATGGACAACACGCTGACGCAGGCCGGTCTTTCCTTCGACCGTCTGTCCGGACTCGTCATTACGGGCCTCGGCGCGGCCGGCGCGCCCTTTGCCGGACGCCAGGTCTCGGACATTTCCTGCCAGGCCAGGGGCTGCTCGCTGCTCTTTCCGTCGGCGCGGACGATCATCGACATCGGCGGCCAGTTCACCAAAGTGGCGAAGATCACGCCGGAAGGGCGGATCGCGGATTTCCTCATGAGCGAAAAATGCGCAACCGGGTCCGGGCGCTTCCTGCAGGTGATTGCGCGGATCCTCAGCGTTCCGCTCGATGAAATCGGTCCGCTTTCCCTCCAGTCGGAAAAGCCCGTGGAGTTTTCCACCAACTGCGCCGTTTTCGCGGAGTCGGAAACCATCTCCCGCATCTCTGAAGGCGCAAAGCCGGCGGACATCCTCGCCGGCGTCCACCGGGCCATGGCCGCCAAGGTCGCCATGCTGGTCAAGCGCCTGAAGCTGACGCCGGACGTCGTGCTCACCGGCGGCGGCGGCCAGGACTCGGGGCTCGCGCCGGCCGTGGGCGAGGCGTTGAAAATAAACATCCTGGTCCCGGAATTCCCCAGACTGTCGGCCGCCTTCGGCGCCGCGTGCCTGGCCCGGGAAGATCATTCCTGATCCGTTTCGTGAGGAAGCCATGACCAACGACCGCAATGCCCGCGAGCAGTATCCGACCGGCGGATGGAGAGCGCATTACGTGCTGATCGTCTGCACACTTTTGTACATCATCAACTACATGGACCGGCAGGTCTTCTCCGTCATCCTCCAGCCGATGAAAATCGACCTGGGGCTTTCGGACGCCCAGTGCGGACTCGCGTCCACCGTCCTCATCTTCGGCATGGCCTTTTTTTCCTTCCCGATTGCCTACCTGATCGACCGCTGGAGCCGGCGCAAGGCCATCGCTCTCATGGCCATCCTCTGGAGCGCGGCCACCTTTGCCACCGGACTGGCCAGGAACTTCGCCGCCGTCCTGATCCCCCGCTTTTTCGTAGGTCTGGGGGAGGCGGGCTTTGTCCCCGGCGGCACGGCCATGATCAGTGCGTCTTACCCCAAAGAACGGCGCGGCTGGGCCATGGGCATTTTTCACATCGCCATTCCCCTGGGCGCGGCGGCCGGCGTCATTCTGGGAGGCATCCTTTCCGTTACATACGGCTGGCGGACGGCTTTTCTTTTCTTCGCCGTGCCCGGCGTGATCCTGGGCCTTTTAGCTTTCTTCATGAAAGACTATAAAACTGCGGAACAGCCGGATACCGCGGGCGGCATCCGGGGATTCTTCATGGCCCTCGTCGACGTTCTGAAACTGCCCACCATGCGCTGGTATTACCTCGGGCTGGGCATTGCGGTGTTCATGACCTCTTCCTTTCTGGTGTGGCTCCCGAGCCTGATGATGCGCATGCTGCACATCACCGAGGCAACCGCCGGAATGATCACCGGCGGCATCGGACTCACGGCCATTATCGGCGCGCCGCTGGGCGGCTTCCTCGCGGACTTCTGGCAGAAAAGGAATCCCCGGGGACGGATGTACATCCCGGTCGTGGCCTATATTTTCGGCGGCGCTATGCTGATTCTGGCCGTGCTTACGCATTTCAGCTACCTGGGTATCGCGCTCGCCGCTCTGTTCGGAATCGCATCGGCGATGGCCATGCCGGCGATTGCCGCCATTTCGCAGGATGTCGTGCCGGTGGCGCACAAGGGGCTGTCCATGGGGCTTGCCATCTTTGCCCAATACATGCTGGGCGGCGCCTGGGGGCCCTACATTGTCGGCTTTGTCTCGGACAAGTTAGGCGGGGGCGCAGAGGGCCTGGGCATGGCCATTATGCTTTGCGGACTCTTCGGCATTGTCGCGGGCATCCTCTTTTTTGTCGCTTCACGGACCTACCCTGAAGATTTGCAGAAAGTAAAACACGAGACGATTTTAGCGGAATGAAAATAGGCGATCGGGCATTGGCGATTGGAAACGGATGACCGAAATTACCGGCGGCAGCAATTAAAAACGAAACTTTCATCCAACCTGTGCTATAGGCAGGCCAGACAAGCGAAACCGGAGGAGGGTTTTTGTGAAACGATTTTATGAAGGCAAGAAGTTCTGTTTAATCTTTTTGGCAGGCCTGCTGATTTTCTCTTTATCGGGATGTTCAACATGCGCCGTTAAAAATCAAAGCCAGCCCGCAGGCTATCCCATTGCCGCCGATGTTCAAACAACGGCTCAAAGGACAGTCGTGCCCGGGAAGACGCCCGCTGCGGAAATCAATCTTTGGGAAATTTCCAAATACGACCGGTACGGGTATGGCAACTGGACGTACGGCCCCGGGCTTCCATACGACAAGCGGTTTGACATCATGCCGGCCGGCTATAGCGGTTCCGGCGTTGTTAAAAAAACAAAACTTACAACGTTCTTTACGATATCGGACATTCATATCACCGACAAGGAATCACCGAATCAGTTGATCTATCTTCAACGCCTGCATCCCACCATGCCGGTCGGAGCCTCTCTCTATTCCGGGATCATGCTGTACACGACGCACGTTCTGGACGCCGCCGTCCAGACGGTAAACGCCCTGCACAAACAACATCCCTTCGATTTCGGTCTGTCCCTGGGCGATACCTGCAACAGCACACAGTACAACGAAACACGCTGGTATATCGATGTCCTGGACGGCAAAGTCATTGCGCCCAGCTCCGGCGCCCATCTGGGGGCCGACACCATCGCGTATCAGAAACCCTACCAGGCGGCAGGGCTGGATAAGTCGATTCCCTGGTATCAGACCCTCGGCAACCACGATCATTTCTGGATGGGCTCAATTCCCGTGGACCATAGTCTGCGCAAGGATCTTCGGCCGTCCTACACCGGAGGCGAGGTCTTCGCGACGGGAGATGTCCTTCGCGACCCCGGAAGAATCAACCACCGGGATTACTACACCGGCGTGCTCGATGGTTCAACGCCTTACGGCGACATCAAATTCGCCGGCCCCGTTCAAAACTTTGCAAGCCCGCCTAAGGTTGCCGCCGACCCGGATCGCCGTTCGCTTTTAATAACCGAATGGATGCAGGAATTTTTTAAAACGTCTTCCCATCCTGCCGGTCACGGTTTTAACAGGACCGACGCCAAAAATGGTTTTGCCTGTTACAGCTTCATGCCGAAATCAAAGATTCCCATCAAGGTGATTGTCCTCGACAATACCCAGAAGGAAGACGACGGTTCTGTGGATATTCATGGACACGGCTTTCTGGACCGGACCCGCTGGGCGTGGCTCAGGAAGGAACTGGCCGATGGCGATGCGGCAGGTCAGCTCATGATTATTGCCGCGCACATTCCGATCGGCGTCGAAGTCACTGCGCCTGATTCCGAAATGGGGTGGTGGACGGATCCGCAAAACGCCGTAACCCTGCCGAACCTGATTGCGGAACTTCACAGCCATCCGAATCTGCTCATGTGGGTTGCGGGGCATCGTCATCTCAATACGGTGAAAGCCTTCCTGTCGCCTGATCCGGCGGGCGCTCCTGAAAAAGGGTTCTGGCATGTTGAATCTCCGTCGCTCCGGGATTTTCCTCAGCAGTTCCGGACTTTTGAAATCTACCTCAACAGCGACGCTACCCTTTCCATTGTTGCGACCGACGTTGATCCGGCCGTCGCGGACGGAACGCCTGCGGCAACATCGCGTAAATATGCCGTCGCGGCAGCGCAGATCGTTAAGACCCGGGAGGTGACGACGAAGTGGAATCCAACGAATGATCCAACAATAAAGCCGATGCCGACCGGTTCGTACAATGCCGAACTGGTCAAAGAATTGAGTCCGGCAATGAAGGCGAAGATAAAGACCCTGTTCCCATGACCGAAGGCCCCGTACTGCCGGATCGCATGTCAAGAGAGAGGCGGCATTTTTTATTGCTTTGACATTCGCCGCCCTTCCCTCTATTCTTCTCGGCAGGATAAAGAACCTGCGAGGGCTGAAAAAATGGACAGGCAAAAGATCATAAACGATGCGGCGGCGACACTCGGCCGCTACGTGCAGTTCGACACGACCAATCCGCCCGGCAATGAAATGCACGCCGCGCTGTGGCTGGCCGACCAGCTCGCGGCCCGCGAAATCACCTTCGACGTCGCGGTGCACGAACCGGTTGCCGACCGCGGCCTCGTGGTCGCGCGCGTCGCCGGAACGGAGCCGCTGAAACCCCTTTTGATCAATCACCACATCGACGTGGTCGCGGCCGACGCAACCCAGTGGACCCATCCGCCCTTTTCCGGCGACATCGCCGGCGGCTTTGTCTGGGGGCGCGGCACGCTGGACACCAAGGGTCTGGGTGTCATGTTTCTGCTGGCCCTGGAATCGCTTCTTAAAGAAGGCGTGAAATTCCGCCGGCCGATCGTGTTCACGGCCGTGCCGGACGAAGAGCCGGGCGGCGAAAACGGCATGCGCTGGCTGGTTGAAAACCACCTCGAAAACATCGACCCGGAATGGGTCTGGGACGAAGGCAGCGGCGGACTGAAAGACGTCATCGGCCAGGGCATTCTCTTTGCCGTCGCCGTGGCGGAAAAACAGATATACCGGGTGCGGCTTACCGCTCTGGGCGAGCCGGGGCATGGTTCCATGCCGCATGCCGCCGGCGCCGTGAACCGCCTGACCGCCGCGCTCGCCCGGCTGCTCGAACATCCCCGTCCCCTGACGGTCGGCCCGGCCGCCGCCGCAATGTTCGCGGGAGTAGCCCCCGCAATGAAATTTCCCGCCTCGCTGCTTTTGCGCCGTCTGGACAATCCGCTTGCGCTTAGGCTGGCGGGCGGCAAACTGGCCGCGGACAAATTCACCAACGCCGTCGTGCGCGACACGGTCAGCATCAACATCGTGCAGGCCGGCTACCAGATCAACGTCATTCCGGAGCGCGCCCGGGCCGAACTCGACTGCCGCCTGCTGCCTGAAACGGACGCCGAAGAATTTCACCGCTGGCTTGCCCGGCGCGTCGCCGATGAAAACATCCGCATCGAAGTCATCTCCCAATCGCCGCCTTCGGGCGTCGCCCCGACCGGAACGCCGTTTTACCGCGCCGTTCGGGAAGCCGTCGAAAAGTTCTCCCCCGGCGCCCGCGTCTTCCCCCTTTTGATGGCGGGAGCGACCGACGGACGCTACTGGCGAGAGCGCGGATATCCCGCTTACGGTTTTACGCCGATGATCCTGGAGCGGCCGGATCTGGGCCGCGTCCACGGCATCGACGAACGGATTTCCATCGACAACCTTTTTTTGGGCGTGCAGATGGTCCGGGAGATACTCAAAACGCTGTGTGCATAGAAAGACGCGGTCGCCTTTATGCAAAATCGAGCCCTCCGCAAGCCGGATGAACCGGAAGAATATCCTGTCGCCGTCCGCGTTTTTGCCGAAAGCTTTCCCAAGCCCCTGCGCGTTGCCGTGCGCGCTATCGCCATCCCGTTGTGGATACTGGTCTGTTACCTGGCCATGCGCGTTTTGTATCTCGCGACAATCGGCCGGCCGGAGCAAAGAAAGATCCGGGCGAAAAAACTGTCCATGCGCTGGCAGCAAACCATGCGCTATCTGATCGGCATCCGCGTTTTCGTCAGGGGAAAGATTCCCGACAATCCGTTCTTTCTGGTCGGCAATCACCACACCTGGATCGATTTCTTCCGCAGCAATATCCTTCAGACGGCCAGAATCGTCATGATGTCCGAAAGCGTATCCTTTCCCTTCGCGGGCCTTCTGGTGCGGGGACTCGATCCCATCATCGTCGACCGCAAGCGCACCAGCGTGTCCATGGTCGTCGAGGAACTGGTCGCAACCCTCCGGCGCGGCGAAAGCGTGCGGATTGCCCCCGAAGGCGCGGTGACGCCCGGACACATGATCCGCCGGTACCACGCCGCCCTCCTGGAAGCGGCCGTTATCACCGAGATGCCGGCGCACTATGTGACCTCCCACTGGCGCACGCCTGCCGGCTGCCGGCCGCCTTCGCAGTCGGTCATCTACGGACCGGACCCGTACATGCGCGACGAAGCGGGCCGGGTTCTGCCTTCTGAGCTTGAACTCTGGGGCGGCAAGCGCTCTTTCCTCATGCACCTGATCCATCTGCTCGCCCTCCCCCACTGCGACATCGTGGCCCGCTTCGGCCCGGAGCCGATCCGGGGAGAAGACCGCGTCAGCCTCGCCAAAGCCCTGCATGCCGCGTCGCTTAAAATTTTCACGCCCAGCGCCTGATCCCGTCAGCCGAAGATCGCAAGCCCCCGGCAAGCGACGCAGATATCCTTGTCGAATTTGCTCCCGACAAACACACATTCGATAATTTCACGGGTGTATCGTTTTTGCCGGAAGATCTGCCGGGGCGCAAGGTCGACAGACGAAGGGGTCAGGTCTGCCGTTAACTTACGTTATCGGATTTAATGTGCGTATTTTCGGGCTGACGTCGATCGCTTCACGCTTCACATGATGGGAATCTATACAAAGAGACGGACCTGGGCATCAAAGATCAAAGGCAGACCTGACCCTTTGTTCCTTGCGCCTTTTCTCTGATGGCGTCTGAAAAGCCCTGAAAATTTACGCTCAATTACCGATCCTTCGAACCCGCCAAAAGGTCATCCAGCGGGCTTTTGGGCGCGTGCGACATATCCCGCAGCACATGCGTATAGATCATCGTCGTTTCCACATTCTTGTGGCCTAAAAGCTCCTGCACCTCGCGGATATTCACCCCGTTCATCAGCAGATGCGTCGCGAAGCTGTGGCGCAGCGTATGCACCGTCACGTGCTTCGGAATGCCGGCCTTCTTCACGGCCTCCGAAACAATGTTTGAAATCGTGTTGGGGCTGATGTGATGCCTGCGCACCTTTCCCGAGCGCGGATCAACGGAAAGGGCGTTTGCCGGAAAGACATACTGCCAGCGCCATTCTTTCCCGGCGTTGGGATATTTCCGGTCAAGCGCATCCGGCATATACACATCGCCTGCGCCCTTGGCCAGGTCCTGCTCATGAATCTTCTTTACAGTGGTCAGATGTTCAGTCAGGGGTGCTTTGATCGTTTCCGGCAGGATCGTCGCCCGGTCTTTATCCCCTTTTCCTGCCCGAACAATGATCGTGTTCGAGCCGAAATCAACGTCCTTTACGCGGAGCCTGGCTGCTTCCATCAGCCGCATCCCTGTTCCGTAAATCATATGAACCAACAACAGATCACGGCCGGAAACCTGACCAAGCAGTTGCCGCATTTCATCAGGCGTCAGCACGGCGGGCAGTTTGGCGCCACGCTTTGCCCGCACGGTTTTGTCCAGATCGCCCAGTCTGATTTGAAGCACGTGGCGAAACAAAAACAAAAGCGCATTGAAAGCCTGATTCTGTGTGGAGGCGGAAACGCGTTGATGAATCGCCAGATAGCTTAGAAAATTCCGGACATCTTCCTGATTGGCCCCTTCGGTTGCCCAATTCTTCTTTCGGGTGTGTTTCAGGTAGTCGTAGAAGCGCCGAAACCAATCCGTGTATGTCTTTTCCGTACTCAAGGCGTAGTGCTTGATGCGGAGCGCCTCGCGGAGTTTCAACTGCACCGAATTGAGATCCGGGAAGCTATTATTCGACGGTTCAATGGATTTTGCCGGCATTCCGAGATGGTCCCCGGACAGGTAATGATGAATGTAGAGCTTGACGGCGTTTGCGGCCTGCGTCAGCTGCCAGTCAGAAATTTTAGGATCTTTTTTTAAAACATCAAGAAATATTTGAATTTTCAAATCATATGGTTTAATATCCTCGTCACTGCACAAACGAAGAAATCTGCTGGCCCAGTAGGCGTAAAAAGGAATTTGCTTTTCGGGTGCCAGTTTACGTTCCACCAAATACTTCTGAAACTCAGGCAAAATATGACTCATGGATTATCCTCCATAGGAAAAATGGGCAAACCAAGCGGCATTTGCCAAAAACCCGATGAAAAACGCATTGTGTATTTTGTGGTATTACAGAGCAATTACGCAGTGTGTAATTTATATTGAACTGATTTTCAAGGACTTTTTGTTTGCGGATGAAAGCGGCAAAAGGGTCGCTTTGGAGATGACCGGTCAGTACCGGTCAGTGTGTAGATTAATTGTTAGATATGGATAATAGAAAGGAGGCGAGCAGTGTTGTTCAAAAAGTGCACAGGATGTAAACGCGAATATGAAAAAGATGAATTAGAAGAAATACAATCAAAACAAAAAGCATCAAAAGATAAATTGCTAAAGAACGCCTGCCCAGACTGCCATAAGCTTTTAAAGACATTTGACGAAAGCAGATTTCAGAAAAAATGGTATGGGTATTTAAATAACGATAAAAAAATTATTGACCACTTGGTTCTGGTTGAATTCAAATATTATGATGATGATTCTTTTGATGTTGTAGTTCCTTTACTAAAGTTAGAATTTGAAACGAGAGACTTTTCCGAAGCGATAAATATTCCGGACGAAAATATTTCGATATACTTAAAGGATAAGTATAAAAAAGTATATGACAGTGAACATAAATTTTTGACAGTAGCATTCAAAAAGGAAACTGCCACTGAAAAGCAAAATGTCGCAGCTTGGTGGGAATGAAAAGCTTTACGTTGAGGGAGAGGTACAATGGAATTTGTTGCGCTGGACTTTGAGACAGCAAATGCAGATATGTCCTCCATCTGCCAAATTGGACTTGTACACTTCAAGGATGGTTCACTTCAGGAAGAATGGAAAACCTATGTTGATCCTGAAGACTTCTTTGATGAGATCAATGTTTCAATCCACGGAATTGATGAAACCACGGTAAAAGGTGCTCCAATTTTTCGTGATATCTCAAATCGTATCTGCAGTTATTTGGATAATCGCATTGCTGTTTGTCACACACACTTTGACAGAGTAGCGCTTAATAAAGCCTGTGAAAGGTATAGCCTACGTATGCCAACATGTACTTGGCTCGATTCTGCGCGCGTAACCCGAAGAACATGGGATCAATGTGCATACAGAGGATATGGTCTCGGAAATGTGTGCGCTATTTTAGGCTATCAGTTTGCACAACATGATGCTCTTGAGGATGCAAAAGCTGCTGCTTTCGTTCTTCGTGCTGCTATCGAAAAGACAGGGATGGACTTGCAGGCATGGCTGCATCGAGTTGAAAAACCTATTGGTTTTCCCGATCAATCCTATAAGATATCCCAAGATGGCAATCCAGATGGTGCTTTTTATGGAGAGACGCTGGTTTTCACTGGTGCCCTTCAAATACCGAGACGAATGGCAGCTGACATGGCTGCAAAGATAGGTTGCACTGTTGCCGATGGGGTTAATAAAAAGACTACAATGCTTGTCGTAGGTGATCAGGACGTTAAGAAACTTGCGGGCCATGAAAAGAGTTCAAAACACAGAAAGGTGGAGAAACTAATAGCTGAAGGGTCTCAAATAAGGATTCTTCGAGAGAGCGACTTTAAAGAATTAGTATTATTAGCAGAAAATAAATAAGGGCATCTAACAAAATCAATACACCCGATCGCTACGCTCCGGGTGATTTTTTCGTTGGGCTATACCAAGGATTTATAAATATGACATTTCCTATTCTTGAATACGACTCAACTCGTATAGCTTTTATTGAACCTTCAAAGGTCATCAAACCTCTGGACATGCCTGAGCTTTGTGTAATCTGTTTTTTCAGAGAAGTGATCGATAAAGTGGTAATCGAGCACAATGCAAAGGTATTGGTAACAGACTATTGGGAGGATGGACCTCATCCCATTTATGAAATTGAATACTGTGACCAGCGATTGGCATTCTTCCATCCAGGTGTCGGCGCTCCACTGGCTGCAGGCCTGCTCGAAAAGGTCATCGCTTATGGTTGTCGTAAATTCATGGTTTGTGGAGGTTGTGGAGTTCTTGACAAGCCTATAACGGTTGGTACCTTGGTTGTTGTATCCAGCGCAATTCGCGACGAAGGCGTTTCGTATCATTACCTGCAGCCAAGTCGAGAAGTGTTTGCGCACGAAGCGGGGGTGAAGGCCCTTGTAAACACCCTGAGCAATACGAACGTTCCGTATCATATCGGTAAAACTTGGACGACCGATGCGCCTTTCAGGGAGACACCGGATAGAATTGCCATGAGAAAAGAAGAAGGCTGTCTTACAGTAGAAATGGAAAGCGCTGGGATGATGGCAGTTGCTCAATTTCGTGGTGTAGTCCTAGGGCAGGTATTATATGGCGGTGACGATTTGAGCTGTTTAGAATGGGATGAACGTTCATGGCAATCAAGAACCGCCATACGCGAGAAGCTTTTCTGGCTGTGTGCAGATGCCGTTTTACGTACCTGAGCAATGCGAACGAGAACAGCTTTTCCCCGGAGGTTTTTATGTTGCAGGAGAAAATGATAGAGCGCGTCCGCGAGCTTTGTGTGCAAGATGCCCGTATTGAGGGCGCGTTTATGTTCGGTTCATTTGCAACTGGAGAGGGCGACCGATTCTCCGATATTGAATTTATATTATTCTTTAAAGATGAGAGTTTCCCCAATATCGATCAGGAACACTGGGTTGCACAGATTGAAACGCTTGAGCTTTATTTTGCCGATGACTATGGACATCATACTGCGATTTTTACAAACCTGGTCCGGGGTGAGTTTCATTTCGAACCGGCATCAAGAATTCCGATTATCGAAACATGGCAAGGATATGCCTGGTTCCCTTCTCTAGAGTCAACGATCATTGTCGATCGAACAGGCGCAATCGAAAGATATCTGCGCCCCTTTGTCGGGAATCCTCCCGATCGCAATACGACCACCGAGGTAATGTCGGTTGCGGCTAACTTCATAAACCTGGTGCTGTTTGGAATAAACGTGCTGGCAAGAGGAGAATTTGCAAGAGCCTGGGCCTTATTGAGCGACAGTCACAGTAATCTACTCAAATTGGTCCGTCTGGCAGAAGGAACAACAGAGCATTGGCCAACCCCATCAAAGGGGCTGGAAAAAGATATCTCCGTGGAAGCATATGGGCGCTACCGTTCCTGTACAGCCGACCTCGATCAAGCAAGACTTTGGCATGCTTACCGTGAGACGTGGAAGTGGGGTTGCGAGTTGATGAAAAGAGCAGCACGAAACGATAACATCAGCTTACCTACAACAATTATCGAAGAACTCACCAAGCGCATTGAAACTGGGATAGATGCATGAGTATTGAACCAACCAGCCCAACAAAATAATCCACCGGACGGCTTTCAGCCGCCGGTGATCCTTACGTTATCTCACAAGCTCAAAAGAGAGTCGGATGCACGAGATCAATTTTAAGTAAACATACTGGCTACAAGGTACAAAGAAAAGGAAGCATATGCTTGAAGTGCTGGAATCCATGACTTTTGGAACTACGACTTTTGTTGTTGCACTGATTTCCGGGACGATATCAGGAGTGATTTTCTATTTAGTTTCGAATCGGTGGAGATGGATAAGCCCGGTAATGATTCCGGTCATTATATCATATCTCATTTACTGGGCACCTGTAAGAAATGGCGCTGATCCTTCAGAATATTCTGCATGGGCAGGTCTTTTTTTGTTCTTCTGGTCTTGTTCTGGAATTATGTTGTCATGCGTAATTTGCCTATTAATCCAAAGAGTACAAAAGAGATAACAAGCCCATCCACCGGACGGCTTACAGCCGCCGGTGATCGGCACGTTGGGGTGCGACACGAAGTCGCACAGTTGAGTGTACTCAAGGAAGTAGTTGGAGTACCCGGCATGTTCCTGCCGGACCCTACGCAGGCGTGCTACCGTCGCGCAGATGACGGGGTGCGAAGCCCT
>JAAYDW010000022.1 GCA_012729055.1 Deltaproteobacteria bacterium | reverse complement strand
TGGCTGAGAAACGAACAGGGAGACAGAATCACGGCGACCCTCAACAGTGTTGATCCCTACAGTCCGAAGAAAACCTGCGGCGCCTGCCATCCCTACGCCACGATCACGTCCGGCTATCATTTTCAACAGGGCTTCGACGTGATGAAAGACGGCTATGATCCGCAGAAGCCCTGGATCCTTTCTCCGGGCATGTTCGGCGGCTGGCTGCCGACGGCCGCCGCCGCGAGGCTTTCGCCCAAGAAAAACGCGAGCGTCCGCCAAATGGATCTGTCCGCCTACGACTGGATCGGAGCGGGCAAGTACAGCGCCCGGCATAAGCTCAAGACACCGTCCTGCGGCTCCTGCCATCCGGGCGGCGGGCCGATGGAATTCGGCCGCGGCCCCGGCGGGCGGGCCGACGGCGGCAAAACGCTTGTGGCGGGCGAAGCCGCGGCAAACGCGGCGCGAGACGGCGATTACAGTTCCCGCTTCACGCCGGACGGCAAAAGCGCTTTTCGCGCCAGCGGCGCAGTGGAGGCGGACTGCCTGATCTGCCATTTCCCCGCTTACCGGATGGAGCGGCGCAGCGAGCAGCTCTACCGCCGCAATTACCGCTGGGCGGCGACGGCGGGCGCCGGGCTGGGCGATGTCGCGGGCTCGGTTTTCACTTACGCCAATCCCGCCGCCGGACCCGATCATCCCGATTTCGCCAAGGGCGCATGGAACTTCTCCAAACGGCCGGTCGTGTCCTATGCCTGGTCGAATCGGAAAGTGTTCGACGCCGACGGAAGGATGAAGGGAACTTTAATCAAAAAGACCGTCTCGACGCAAAACTGCCTGCAATGCCACGCCGAAGGCGAAGCAAAAAACACCGGCACGGCGTTTACGTCTGCCGACGATGCTCACGTGAAGGCGGGCCTGGCCTGCACGGACTGCCATCCGCTCGCCGGGAAAAACAAAACACAGCGCCTGACCCATCAAATCGCCAAGGGGAAATCGCTCACCAACCACGTTCGCGACGATCTCGACGGCGCCGGCATGCGGACCTGCGTCGGCTGCCATTCCGACGGATCCTATGCGATCACGCGCCGGGGCGCGGTGCGCGAGGCAAAAAATCCGCGCCGGACGCACGAGGCGCGCCTGAAGGGCGGCCTGTTCCACACTTACCTGGTGTCCTGCCAGAGCTGCCACATTAACGCGCAGTCGCTGCGGGCGCTCACGCTGCTCGACATGAGCACGGGGCAGGAGACCGGATACACGGCCGATCAGTTCGACGGCGTTTCCTGGGCGGAAGACTATCTCAAGACAACGCCCAAGCCCTGGTCGCCCTGGCAGACGCGTCCCGGAAAGTATCTGCCGGCTGTGCCCAAGCACATGCAGTGGTTCGGCGAAAAGATGAAAAACGGAGAGATCCGGCCGATTCCGATGCGCTATGTCGCCCGGGCGGCCCGTTCGGCCGCCGGACTCACGACGATCAGCGCCGCTTTGCCCGACGGCCGCAAAGACAAGCGGCGGACGGTTGTTTCCGACCGGGATATTGCAGACATGATCCGCGCTCTGGCGCGGTCGGGTTTTGCCGATGTGGTTTTTGTGTCGGACCGGATTTATGAAGTGAAGGGCGACAAGCTTGCCGCTTCGCCCCGCAAAGACAAGACGCTTTACTATGCGGTGGAGCACGGCGTGACGCCTCTGGCCCGCCAGAGGACTTACGGCCACAAGGGGCGGCCGGCCGGCTGCATGCAGTGCCACGACGAGGGGTCGCCTTTCTTTGCCAAAAAAGATTTGCAGAACGTTCGTGAGTTTTTGAGAAAGGATTATCCGGCGCTCAAAGATCCGAATGCCGTGGCGCAGTATGAACTCTGGGGACTGCGGTCCGTGCCCGCGTTTGAATAGGTGAAAAAAAAGATGAAAAGAAAAATCGTTGCGCTTCTGGCCCTGGTATTGACCGTTTGTTCCTGGACGGGCATGGCTTCGGCCGAGCCGCTGCGGAAAATCGATGCGCAGGCCCTCAAGGGCAAGCTGGATCAATCGCCGAAAGCTGTCGTCGTCGATGTCGGCGGCCTGCTTTCCTGCCTGGACGCAAAAATTCCCGGGGCTGTCTGCCGGCCGTGCGACGGGAAGGACACCTCTTCCTTTCCGGCCGACCTGCCGAAAGACAGCGTTATTGTGTTTTATACGGCGGGCGGGGCGCCCGACGGGGAATGCGGTGTCATCCGGCAGACGCTTGCCGCGGGATTCCGGGAGGTCTATGTCCTGGAGGGCGGGCTTGCCGCCTGGCGCAAGGCGGGCTATCCGGCCGCTGCCGAGAAGAGAATTCCGCGGATAACGGCGCATGCCGTGCCGCCTTCCCGCGTGGGCGAGTGGCAAAAGGCGCAGAAGAATCCCCTCATCATCGACATCCGTTCCCCGAAGGCTTTTGCCGCGGGGCATCTGGACGGGGCGGTCAACTATCCGCTGGCCGGCCTCCATCTTCAGTATGCGGACATCCCTCTGGACCGTTCGCTTTTGGTTGTGGACGAAGACGGCGCGCAGAGTTTCCTCGCGGCGAGCTACCTGGCCCGCAAGGGTTTTGTTAATATTAAACGGCTCAGAGGCGGCATGGCCGACTATCAACGGAGAGTTCCATGAAGAAGTATGTATTCCATGTTCTGATTTTATTTTTTGCCGTCTGCCTGGCAATGATCCCGGGAGAGACCCGGGGGCAGAGCACGGGGCGCGCCTGCCAGTCCTGTCATTCCGATGCGGCCTTTACCGGCGGTTTTGCCGCATCCGTTCACGCCAACAACGCCTGCACCAGCTGCCATACCGGAATTGACGATATCGCCCGGCACAGTTTCGGCCAAAAGAAATCCGATCCGGTCCGGTGTGCGAGCTGCCACCGCGAGGTCGCCCGGTCTTTCCGGACCGACGCCCATGCCGTGAAGCAGAACATGACCTGCACGGACTGCCATCAGAAAATTCACACGCTCGCAAAGTCCGAGAAGCCCGCAAAAATTTCCGTCCAGGGAAAGTGCGTCCGCTGCCATGATCCGGAGGACTATGCTCTGATGGGGCACGGCCGGGCCGTCGCGGCCGGGAACGCCGATTCCGCGACCTGCACCGACTGCCACAGCCTGCACGGTATCGCCGCCGCGCAGGGCGTTGCCGGCAAGGAACTGGCGCTGCAAAAAGAAGTCTTCACGGCGCGCTGCAAGTCCTGCCATGCTGATCCCGGCGTGGCCAAGCGCAACGACCTGTCCACCGCCATCGCCGATACCTACGATCAGACCTACCACGGCAAAGTTCTGGCCGTCGGCGAACCGGAGCGCGTCGCGGGCTGCGCCGACTGCCACACCGGCCACAACACGCTTGCGTCTTCGGATCCGAAATCCGCGCTCCACCCCGGCCGTCTCTCCGTTTCCTGCAAAACCTGCCACACCACCATGCACGAGCGGTTTGTGTCTTTCGAAGCGCATCCCGGAGCGGTAAAAGACAAAACGTATACGGCGCTGCACATTGCGGAAGGATTCATGATCCTTCTCCTGGCCGGCGTCTTCGCCTTTTTCTGGGTGCACACCGCGCTGTGGTGGCGGCGGTCCTACCTGGACAAGTGCAGCAGGCGCAAGGCGGGCTTCATCGAAGATTCGCTGGCGCTTGAATGCCGCGATGAAAAGCAGATCCAGCGCTTTACGATGACCCAGCGGGTGATGCACGTGCTGCTCATTTTGTCGTTCTTCACGCTGGTGGGAACCGGTTTCCCCATCAAGTATTCGGAAACCGCCTGGGCGAAGGTGCTCGTGAATATCTGGGGCGGGCCGCACATGGCCGGCATCTTCCACCGCATCGCGGCGCTGGTGCTGTGCGCGCTCTTCTTGTACACCCTGTGGCTGTCGATCCGCTTCCTGTTCCCGAACGGACAGATCAAGGGATGGCTGGGACGGCTGTTCGGGCCGGATTCGCTGTTCCCCAATCTGAAAGACCTTCAGGACATCAAAGGCATGTTCCTGTGGTTTTTCGGCCGCGGCCCGATGCCGAAGTTTGACCGCTGGACCTACTGGGAGAAATTTGATTTCCTGGCGGTGTTCTGGGGCATGACGGCCATCGGCCTGTCCGGCTTCATGCTGTGGTTCCCCGGCCATTTCTCGTACGTCGTGCCCGGCTGGGTGATCAACATCGCGACCATTGTGCACTCGGAAGAAGCGTTCCTGGCGGCCGTCTTCATTTTTACCGTGCACTTTTTCAACAACCACATCGTGCCCAACAAGTTCCCGCTGGAGCCGAACGTTTTCACCGGGCGCTACCGGCTGGACCAGATGCGCGAAGAGCGGTCGCTCGAATATGAGCGGATGGTCGCCGAAGGCAAACTGGAATCCCTTAAACGCGAGGGCCCCGGCCTCGGGGCGCAGTTGTTCGCTTCCGTGTTCGGCCTGGGGAGCCTCGTGCTGGGCCTCGTTCTGCTGGTTCTGATCTTCTGGGCGGTGCTGTTTTATTAAATTGGCGGGGGCGGCCCGCGAGCGCGGCGGGCCGTCCCCCGGTTGGATGAGAACCGCAGGCTCCTGAATACAGGAGCCTCTGTCTTTTTTCGGAGACGTTGCATTTGAGCAAGAAAAAATCTGTCATCTGGTCTTTCTTTTCATCCGTTAAGCTCGCGATCGTGCTCATTGCGCTCATCGCGTTTTTCGCCCTCATCGGCACGCTGGTGCCGCAGCGGGAAGCCGCGGCGCAGCTTGCGGAAAAAATGTCGCCGGCGCTGTTTTCCTTCCTGCACAAGATGCAGATTTTCGATCTGTATCATTCCCTCTGGTTTTTCCTTTTGTCGGGGCTTCTGGCCGTCAACCTGGTGATCTGCTCGCTGGACCGGTTGCCCCTGGCCTGGCGGCGTTTCCAGAGAAAACAGCCGCCGTACTCGGAAGAAGCCTTTAGAAACCTGCCCGAGGAAAATCAGTTTGAGGCGTCTGCCGGTCTGGAAGAGGCGGCGAAGGCGGCCGAGGCGCTCCTGCAAAAGAGGTACCGCAACGCCAAGCGGGAGGAGTCCGGGGACGCCGTTTATCTGGCGGCGCAAAAAGGACGTTTTTCGCTCTTCGGCGTTTACATCGTTCATTTGAGCCTGCTGGTTTTGATCGCCGGCGCCATCGTCGGTTCGGTATTCGGCATTGAAGGCTATGTCAACATTACCGAAGGCGAAACGGTGAACGCCATTCAGTTGCGCGGCGAGAACCGGTCCTGGCCTCTGTCTTTTTCCGTGCGCTGCGACAAGTTTACGGTGGAGCTTTACGAAAGCGGCATGCCCAAAACGTTTCAGTCCGATCTGGTGTTTCTCAAGGACGGCCGTAAAGCTTTTGAGGGCAAGCTCCGGGTGAACCATCCCCTCGAATTCGAAGGCTTCCGTTTTTATCAGGCCAGCTACGGTCCGGCGCCGGGCGGCAAGGCGACGCTGGCGCTTGTGCGCGACGGCGGCCGCCGCGACGTGATGAATGTCGCGCAGGGGTACGCCTTCGACCTGCCGGGAAAAGAAGGAACGTTTCAGGTGCTGCGCGTCGAAGAAAACCTGATGAAGATGGGGCCCGCCGTCAAGGTGGCCGTCACCTCCCCCCGCAGGGAAGAGACCGTTTTCTGGGTGTTTCAGCAGATCGACGAGATCAAGAAAATCAGCCCCGACATTTTCGAGCAGGTGCCGGTGTTCAACCCCGGTCTGTTTCGTCCCTACACCTTTTCGCTTCTGGGGCTGGAGGAAAAATATTACACCGGCCTGCAGGTCAACCGCGACCCCGGCACGCCGCTGGTGGCCGCCGCGGCGCTTCTGCTGATCGGCGGACTGATGCTGATTCTGTTTTCCTACGCGCGGACGGTTCGGATTCGCCTGGTGTCGCGGAGCGGTCAAACGCTGATTGCCGCGGCCGGCCAGAGCTATAAAAATGCATCCGGTCTGCAAAAAGAAGTGCAGTACCTGCTGGCGGAGCTCAAAAACAATCTGGAGACGTCCAAATGATCAACACGACCATCCTCAGTTGGGTGACCTTTATTTATTTTGCCGCGTTTGTTTTCTATCTCTTCCGGATGGTGCTGGGACGCGAATTCTGGGGAAAGCTTGCCACCGTAACGGCGCTTGCCGGACTGGCCGCCCAGACGGTTGCGCTTGCCATCCGCTGGAAAACCTCCTACGACTTGGGCTTCGGCCACGCGCCTCTGTCCAATTTTTACGAGTCGCTGATCTTCTTTGCCTGGACGATCGTCCTTTTATATCTGCTCATGGAGTGGCGCCTCAAAAACCGCAGTATCGGCGTTTTCGTTTTGCCCATCGCGTTTCTGATCATGGCGTACGCCTCTATCGCGCCCGGCGTCAACAGCCGCATCGAGCCGCTGATTCCCGCGCTGCAGAGCAACTGGCTGACCTCGCACGTCCTGACCTGTTTTCTGGGGTATGCCGCCTTTACGGTGGCGTTTGCGCTGGGAATCATGTTCCTTCTCAAGCGGACGGCGAGTTCGGAGGCCGCCCGGACCAAAACGTTCATCCGCCTGCTTCCGTCCGAATATCACATAGATGAGCTGATGTATTCCTGCGCGGTTTTGGGGTTCATCTTTCTCACGCTGGGAATCGTCACCGGCTCCGTCTGGGCGCATTACGCCTGGGGATCTTACTGGAGCTGGGATCCGAAGGAAACCTGGTCGCTCATCACGTGGCTTGTTTATGCCGTCATGCTGCACGCCCGCCTGGTGCGCGGCTGGCGCGGCCGGCGCATGGCGATCATGGCGATTGTCGGCTTCGGCTGCATGCTCTTTACCTACCTGGGCGTAAACCTTCTGCCGAGCCTGCACAGCTACATGGTCTGATGGCGCGCGGAAATGCACAAAGGCGCAGTTTGGCGGATCTGAAGACCCATCCTGTAAAGCGCGCTACTTTTTCAGAAAATCGAGCACTTCGTTGATATCCGGAAGCTCCCGGAGCGGATAGACCTTGACGAAGACGACCTGGCGTTTTTCGTCGAGAATGACGTTGGCGCGCTCGGAAAAGCCGAGTTTCTCGATGAACAGACCCAGTCCGGCGGCGATGCCGCCGTGCGGCCAGAAATCCGCGAGCAAGTCGACTTTTTCAATGCCGAGGCTTTTCGCCCAGGCTTTTTTGCAGGGCACGGCATCCACCGACAGTCCCAGCGGCACGGTGTTGAGCGACTGGAAAACCGCGCTTTGGGCCTCCAGCGACTGCATCTGCCGGGCGCAGACGTCCGTCCAGGCGAGCGGGTGAAAAGACAGGAGGATTTTTTTGCCCGCCAGGGCCGCCGTGTCCACCGCCGCTTCCGTGTGGCTTTTCAGTATAAAATCTCCAAACACTTCTCCGACTTGAATTCTGGCCATGATGATTCTCCTTCGTTTTTAACGACTGTTAATATCCGCCTCATCTGTCCCAGGCCAAGTTTCCATGCCTCTTGAACCTTGAACCTTGTTTTTCATTCAATCGCCATCAACGACTGCCAGCGCTCCCATTCGGTGGCGTGCGGGAGGCCGCGCTTCTGCAAGAGCCGGATGATAGGCTCCTCGTTGAATCGCAGGTAGGGATTGATCTGCTTTTCGTCGGCCAGCGTGGAGTAGAGAAAATGCGGATCGCAGGTTTGCCGGAAACGCTCGATGGCGGAATTGTCCGGTTCCAGGCGCCGGGCAAACGCCAGAGAATCCCGCACGTAATCATGTCCGGCAAAAATGCGCGTGTTGTCCGGCAGCGCCATGAGCCGTTTGATCGATTCAAAAAAACCCCGTGCATCCCCTGAAAAGTTGTTGCCGACCGTGGCGTTGAAGAGCGTATCGCCGGTTACGAGAGCGTCGCCGGCGGAAAAGCAAACCGAATCTTTGGAATGGCCTGGCGTCCGGTAAACCACGACCGGTTCGCCGTCGATCAGAATCTTTTCTCTGTCGGCGAATGCCGTGCAGTCGAGAAAGCGGGCGTTGGTTTTCCGCAGCAGACGGTCGTCGCCCGGCGTGTGGTCGGAGTGCCGGTGTGTGTTGGTGACGCAGGCGAGCGCAAGCCGGTGTTGCTCAAGAAACGCCAGGATTTCCTGCCAGGCGCCGCCGTCAATCGCCATGGCCTCGGTCGGGCCGTAAAGCAGATAGGCCAGATTATCCCCGTAGCGGAACTGTTCGATATGGAGCATGCGGTTTCCCTTATTTCACGATTTTAAAGATATCCCGCGCTTTCGGGTCAGCCGCCGTCCGGAGAAGTTCGAAGAGCACCATCTCGACCGACGTGAGGTGCGCGCCGGCGCCCTTGATCGCGTCGATGCCGACCCGGCGGTTTTCCGGCGTGCGCGACGAAACGGCGTCGGTCGCCAGATGAACCGTGTAGCCGTTCTGCAGCAGGTCCAGCGCGGTCTGATAAACGCAGATGTGGCTTTCGATGCCGGTAAGCACGACATGGCGGCGGGTCAGCGCTTCGAGCCGGTCGCGGAAGGCAGCGTCGATCCAGCAGCTGAAGGTTTCCTTGGCGATCGGCTGAACGCCCCGGAGCTCCCGGGTGAGTTCCGGAATGGTCGGCCCGAGCTTGTCCGGCGTTTGCTCCGTGACCAGAATCGGCAGGCCGAGCGCCTGAAATCCCTGGATCAGTTTGATGTTGGCGGCAAAAAGGTTTTCTTTGTCGTGCATGACCTGGGCGAGTTTGCCCTGAATGTCGATGATGATCAAAACGGCTGCCGTGCGGCTGAGCATGTGCATTCTCCTGAAAGAATCTCTGAGCAATGTATTGAATTTGCATAATCCTTGTCAATCACTATTATTGCTGGTAAAAAGATGGGAAAAATCCCGAGAGGAATAAACATGTCCCTGCCGACATTTGCCGAGGTCGCGCTCTACGAATACCGCGACGGCGTTTTGACGGAAGTTTCGCTGCCTTTTTCGGCCGAATACGCCGTCCTTCTGAAAATCAACGGCCGTCCCTACATCACGATGGCCAGCTCCGGAAATTATCTGCGCGAGCACGTGACCGGTTACCTGATCACGGAAGGAATCATTGCAACCGCGGACCAGATCGCCCGGCTCGAGATTTCCGAAGATTCTCTGACCGTCGACGCCGTTTTGGTGGAGGACGGGATCGTCGCGGAAAAGCTCGAGCGGATTAAAACCATTTCCGCCGCGGGGGGGAGGACCAGGAAACAGCCGCCCGGCGAGGACCTGGTCCGCATGAACCTGCCGCGGGTGCAGGCCGACGTTATTGTGCGGGCCATGAGCGAGTTTCTGACCTATTCGCGCGAACACGAAGCCACGCACGGCGTTCACAGCGCCGCCCTCTATTCGCTTGCCGGCCGGCGCCTGGTTTTCTTCGATGAAATCGGCCGGCACAACGCCATCGACAAGGTCATCGGGTATGCGGCCGCGGGCGGCATTTCGCTCGAAGACAAGATGATCTGTTCGACCGGCCGCATCTCTAGCGAAATCGCCCTTAAATTCATCAACGCCCGCGCGCCCGTGCTGGTCACGCGCGCTTCGCCCACCACGCTGAGCGTCGAACTCCTGCGCCGGTACAACATCCTGGCCGTCATCCGGGCGGTAAACGGCCGGTTCTGCGTGGTAAACGGCAGAGAACACATCCTTCTGTAACGCCGCCGGCGCAGACGCAAAAAGCGCCGCCCGGCCGGAATGCGGCCTGGGCGGCGCTTTTTTATTCAAATCCTACGCTGCGACGGGTTTGCGGCGCAGATAGGTTTGGTAAATATCCTGGCGGATGAAAATGTAGATGAACGCCGCCAGGCCGAAAAACTGGACCACGAAAAGCGGAAACAGCATCAGGACGCCGCCCGCCAGGGCAATGACCGTATCCTGCCAGCCCATTCTCTTGGTCCAGAAGCCGGAGAGGCCCGCAGCGAACAGCACCAGGCCGGGAATGTAGAAGAAGATGAGCTTGACCACCTGCCAGACATCCCAGTACTCGGCAATCAGAAGCAGCGCCGGATTATAGGCAAAAAGAAACGGAATGATGTAGGTCATGATGCCGAGCTTGCAGGCGACCAGGCCCGTCATCATCGGATCCTCTCCGGCGATTTGCGCTCCCGCATACGAGGCGAAAGCCACCGGCGGCGTGATCGAGTACAGCGTCGCGTAGTAAAAAACGAAAATGTGCGCGACGGGGGCAATGATGCCCAGCTTCATCAGCGCCGGTCCGAAAATCGCGATGCCGGTGATGTAGGCCGGAATGGAGGGCATGCCCATGCTTAAGACCAGGATGGCCAAAGCGGAAAGAAAAAGCGCGATAAACAGGGAGTCGCGCCCCAGGCCGATGACCATGTTGGCGAATTTCAGATTCAACCCCGTTTCGACAAGCAGGCCGGTGATCACACCCGCGGCGGCGCAGGCGATGGAAATGTAAACGGACGTTTTTCCCGTTTTGGCCAGGATGGTGTAAAACGATTTCAGGTTCAGACGATTGTGCTTGCGCAGCAGTCCGAGCACCAGCGCCGTGGCGCAGGCGTACAGGGCGGAAAGCCCCACCGGATAGAAAATGACCAGGAAGTAAATCAGCACGATCATGCTGACAATGAAGATGTAGAAACCGTTGGCCATGATCTTTCCATACGAAATGGTGACCGCTTCGTGTACCTGTATGTTCCATTTGCGCGTTTCAAAATTGATCGTGCAGTAAAAGGCGAAATAGAACATCAATGCGGGAAGCAGCGTGTACTGGCAGACCTTGATGTAGGGGACGCCCATGTACTGCGCGACGATAAAGGCCGCGACGCCGAGCATCGGCGGCATCAACTGGGCGGCCGTGCCGACGACAGCGGCGATTGCTCCCGCCGTGCGGCCCGGATAGCCGACTTTTTTCATTTCGGGGATGGTCGGATAGCCGATGAGGTAGGTGGTGGACATGGGCAGGCCGCTTGCCATGCCGACCATGGTGCCGGCCACGATCGCCGTCTTTGCCGGCGCGCCGGGGGTTCGCCCCAAGAGGCGGTTGGCGAAGTCAAGAAACGTCCGGAGAATCCCCAGCTCCTCGAGGATGACGCCGTAGAGAATAAACGGAAAAGCCAGCGTGATCACGACCCACAGGGGACTGCCGAAAATGCCTTTCGACGTGAGGTACATGGTGTCGACGATCCAGTCCCAGTCGTAGCCGGAATGGCTGACCACGGCCGGCAGGTGATTGCCGTAGGCCACGTAAATCAGCAAAACCAGGGCGATGACCGCCATCGCCGTTCCCATCGCGCGCCGCGTCGCCTCCAGGACGACGACGAGGGCAAGAATGCCCATTGTGAATTCAAAAGCGGAAATTTCGCTGACATATTCGATGCGCGTGAGAATGTGGTTGGCGTTGACGATCAGGTACCCGATAGACACGACCGATACGGCGGTAAAGATCCAGTCCACGATGTTGATCTTCATCCAGAAGGGGCTTTTGCCGCCGGAATACATCATGAAGGTCATGGGCAGGGCGAAAAAAAGAAAAATCGCCAGAGACACGGTGTATCCCAGGAGCGGCCCTGCAAAGACGATGGACAGGACGAAAATGGACAAAAGGGCTCCGATCACGGACATGATATGACCGGGGATGCCGGCAAGATTTCTGTTCACTGCAAACCTCCTTTGGCAAATTGAAAACAGGGGGTCGCCCCCAGCGGAAGCGACCCCCTGTTGCAGAGCGTGCTATTTAATGGCGCCTTTTTCCTTGTAGAACTTCAAGGCCGCCGGATGCAGCGGAGGCTGTTTGCCCTTTCCGTACAACCGGGAAAGCTCCTTCGGAGTCATGCCCTTGAACTCGATGTTGCCCACCTGCGCCATGGTGTCCATGTTTTTGACAAGACCGTCGAGAATGACGGTGACGGTTTCGTCGGAAACGTCGGCGCTCACCATCCAGACGGTGATGTCGGCCAGAACTTTCGTGTCCTCGGTGATGCTTTCATGAAGCCCTTTTTTGACCGTGGTCACGATCAGCGGAATTTCCTTGAGGACTTCTTCCGTCGGTTTGGGATCCAGGGCGAGAATCCGGAATTTTTTCTGAGATTCCAGCTCCGCCAGAGCCGCCGCCTGGGAGTTGGTGGCCATGGTGTAGGAAATCACGTCGGCCAGCCCTTTGGCCAGGAGGTCGCAGGCTTCCTGGTATTTGCCGACGATGTCGACTTTGCCGCCGGCCTGCTTAATGCTGTCATAGGTGATGCCCGTGGCCGCAAGAATCTGCTCCGGGACGTAGCGGGCGGTGAAACCGGAAGGATAGGTGACGTACCGGACGGGTTTGCCTTTGAGGTCGGAAATCTTCTTGTAGGGCGACTTGGCGTCCACCAGAAGCACATAAGCCGCCGTGGTCGTGTAACACAGAACCCTGGCTTTTTTTACCGGCTCTTTGAAATATTCGTCCTTGCCGATCTGGGCCACGACCTTGCCCGATGTCATCGCCGGCAGGTAGGAGGCGAAGGTGAGGCCCAGCGCCACCTTGCCTCTCTCAATCTGGATGATGTTGCTGATGGCCGAGCCGGTCATGGCGTCAACGTTGATGCCCAGCTTGCCCGACGCGATGCCTGAAAAGGCCGCGACCTGCGAATACCAGGTGGTTCCGGTGGGGCCGGACAGGAATTTGGCGGTTTTCAGAACCTCGCCCTGAACGGTGCCCGCGAAGACAAACAAGAAACACAACAAAAATGCGCCTACAGCCGAAGAAAATTTTGCTTTCATCTTTTCCACCCTCCTCGTGTAAAGTTAAGTGCAAATTAAAAACAGTTTGAATGCGGTATTGCAACAGACGGCGAAGACCGCTCATCGGGGAATGTCTTTGTCGTCTCCTTAATCTTTTTCATCCGTCCCGCGCTTTGGATTCCATGACTGCGCCGTCTCTTACTTGATGTTGCGCAGTTCCCGGCGCAGGATTTTCCCCACCGCGCTTTTGGGCAGGGACTCCAGGAACTGAATGGCTTTGGGTCTTTTGAAGGAAGGCAACTGTGTTTTGCAGTATTCCAGCAGCTCCTCTTCCGTGACGGCCCCGGGCGTCTTTAAGGCGACGAACGCCTTCACCGCCTCGCCGTACACCGGGTCGGGTATACCGATGACGCCGGCCTCCAGCACTTCGGGGTGCATGTACAGGATATTTTCAATTTCCTTGGGATAAATGTTTTCACCGCCCCGGATGATCAGGTCCTTTTTCCGGTCGGTGATGTAAAGATAGCCGTCCTCGTCCATGCGGCCCACGTCTCCCGTGTGGAGCCAGCCGTTGCGGATCGCGGCGGCCGTTTCCGCCGGTTTGTTCCAGTAGCCCTTCATGACGCCCGGTCCCTTGATGACGATTTCACCCGTCTGGCCGATGGGCAGCTCGCGGTCCTGGTCGTCGAAGATTTTGATGCTGTTGCATTTCTGGTAGCACTTGCCGATAGAACCGTACTTGGGCGGCCGCCGGCCCGCGACATTGCCGCAGTTGACGGTGGTCGCTTCGCTCAGTCCATAGCCTTCCCAGATGTCGACGCCGATTTTTTCCTTCCAGACGCGCGCCACTGTGAGCGGCATCGGCGCCGCGCCGCAGATGCAGGTCCGAAGCGAACTCAAATCGTACTTTTCGAGCGACGGATGGTTGAGCAGCTGGATGTACATGGTCGGCACGCCGCGAAAGTCCGTGACCTTGTATTTGTCGATGCACTTCATGGCTTCTTCCGGATCCCAGCGGTTGATGACGACCAGCTTGCCGCCGGTGAGAAATTCGAGATTCAGGGCAAAGACGCCGTAGCCGTGAAAGAGCGGCAGCGTGATGAGCGAAACCCGGTTGCGGCTGACGCCGAAGACTTCGCCTTCCTGCGGCGTTTTTTTGGCCTGGCCGCCGTCCTGCTCGCGCATCACGCCGCGAACCGACAGGCCCCAGGAATCCAGGAGCACCAGGTCGTAGTAGCCCGTGACATGGGTGTACCAGTTGTAGTGGGTCAGCATCACGCCCTTGGGGCTGCCCGTCGTGCCGGCCGTGTAAATCATCACCGCCGTGTCGTCGTTGTCCGTGTCCGCGACGGCCAGTTCGGCCGATTCCGGCCGGCAGATGTCGTTGAAAGACAAGGCCTGCGCGGGCGCCTCCGCTCCGGTGAAAATCACATGCGCGAGCGCGGGCGCTTCTTTGCGGGCCGTCTCGACAGCGGACAAGTAGTCGGGCGAGCTCACCAGGGCCGAAAGGCCCGCGTCCTTGTAAATATAGGCCAGTTCCGGAATTTTCAGCGTCGGGTTGATCGGCACGAGCGTCGCTCCGATCTTGAAAGCGGCAAAGAATGTCTGGATGAGCTCGGGGCAGTTGAGCAGCTGCACGCCGACCCGATCGCCTTTCCCGACGCCCAGTTTTTTTAGGGCGTTGCCCAGGCGGTTGGCGTTTTGGTTCATGGCGACGTTCGTGTGCCATTGGCCGTTAAAATAAACAAATTCATATTCGCCGAATCGCTGGATGTTGTCATCCGCCAAGCGTCCAATATTCATAACTCCCCCTCCTCGAAGAATGTTGTCTGTACACAAAATCAGTTAAAGGTGTTCCTGTTTCCTCAACGGATCATGGAAAGACTTCTGCTTCTCGTTCAGTGTTTTGGCCGTTATGGTTCCTGAAGCTTTATTGCCCCGGTTTGTGCCGGAGTCCGCCTGCTCTTTTTACGGAAGAGGACCGGCGGCTGGACAGAGGTTTATTGTGAAATTATTTCTTTTTCCGAACAATTATCCGCCATGGAATTGCTTGGTTGCGGCCTCGGGCCGGTTGGATGGGAATGGTTTGACTACGATACCTGATCATCTACTCTCTCCGCCAAGATTTCA
>JAAYDW010000111.1 GCA_012729055.1 Deltaproteobacteria bacterium | reverse complement strand
CCGCGTGCAACAGGCGCTGGCCATGGGCGCAAGCGCCTACGTCCGCAAACCCTACCTGCTTGACGACATCGGCGCGGCCATCCGCAAGGCGCTCGCCGGAAGTTGACCGTCACTTAGCCGCCACGGCTTTTTCCGGGGACTTCGGTAAGCCCTCCCCCCGGACAAAACAACGCCGGAACCGGGAGGGCTTACTTACTCAACATATACAGATTCAGGATTTCCAATCTATCACGTCGTCCTAGTGAAGATTTGGAGTTATCCAATCCAGTCCTAATCTCGTGAGGGTCTTTTCCGTTGGAACTCCTTTGGGATCCCATCCCCGAGCCTGATAATATTCCTTGATGTGGACGGCAACATCCGGAACTTGTCCTTTTGCAAGGCCTTCATTGAAGGGCTCCAGGAGACGGGAAGGCAGATGGTCGGCTTCAGCGGTTACTCCTTCGCGAAGGTTGAACGCTCTCTGCAGATTGCTGATTCTCTCTCCTATTTCCCAAATTTCTTTAACAGTGACATGCTCGCCGGTGAGCGGTTCCAAGGCCTCTGCCATTTTCGAAAACATGCCAAACATCGCCACCGACATGGCGCAGAACACGCAAAGCCCCAACGATTCGATGATATTTGACGCATCCTGCGCCGCTTTTGCCGCCAGTCCTTTTTCCTTCTGGTTGAATCGGGTGGACCTGTTTGGAACGCCGGCGTCAATCATGGCGATGCCTTGATCAAACAGCATGGAGGGACCACGCAGATGACAGGCGCCTCTGGGAGATGTGGCAAAATTGACTCCGAAGGAGAATAAAGATCGAGGATCATGCATAGGCGCCTCCATCCCCTTCACGTGGATGGCATACCCCTTGTCGGAGAGCCCAAATTTTTCGGCCGTCCTTTTTACGCCTTCGCCTAATAACTCACCGATGCCTCTTCTCTCGCCGATCATCCGAATCAGATCAATGATAACGTCTGTGTTTCCCCAAGTGGGCTTTATGCCGCCTAACTGCTCCGAGGTGATATCCCCGCGTTCGTAAGCTTCCATGATAAACGAAATCGTAACCCCCGTGGATATGGTGTCTATTCCATAGCGGCTGCACAGATCATTGGATTTGATGACCGACTCGACGTTATTGTTTAAGCAGTTCGAGCCCAGGGCCGCCAGTGTTTCATACTGAGGAGCGGGCCCCACATCCACTTTGAAAGGACCATCCGGCACTTCCGTAAACTTTGAACAACGGACCGGACAGGCAAAGCAGGTCGGCGGCATTTCTTTAAAATATGATTTTGCCGCCATTTTCATGCCGTCGAGGTCCTTGGATTTCTCCCACATGCCCAACTGAAAATTTTTCGTCGGCACGTCTCCGCTTTCGAATTCCCTGGAGATGGCTAAGGTCGTGCCCATTAATTTGTATGGAAACACGGCAATACTGGTGTTGATCGCACTAACCCCCTCGCGGATACGCTCCTTGAATTCTTTGCTCCGCGCCACCTCGATTTTTTTTATGCCGGACACAGTAATGCCTTTAAGATTTTTTGAACCCATCACGGCGCCGGCGCCGCCCCGGCCTGTAAATCTTCCCATATCCACCATCATCGCGGCGGTCCTCGCGCGTTTCTCTCCAGCCGGTCCAATAAGTACGGTGCTTAGATTTTTCCTCCCGAGCTTTTTTTCAATTTGTTCTTTGCTTTCAAAGGTATCCAATCCCCACAAAGCCGAGGCGTCGACAAAATCCACCTTTTCATCATGAATATCCAGCAGTACGGGTTTATTTGACGATCCTTCAATAATCAGAGCATCATATCCGGCCGCTCTGAGCCTTGTGCCAAAATATCCTGCTGCCGATGATCCAAGCCATATTCCGGTTAACGGGGACTTTGTGACCACATTGAAGCGAGCGCCCCCGGGATACCCGGTGCCTGTAAATACGCCGGACGCAAATATCAGCTTGTTCTCTTCGGAAAAGGGATCCGTATTCCGGGGCACCTCATCATAAAGTATCTTTGTCGCGATTCCCACACCGCCCAAATATTGTTTGATGATTTGCGGATCAAGCGTTTCCTCGCAAGAAAGCTGCCGGCTTAAATTCACTCTCAATATCTTTCCCATATACCCTTTCATCGTGTGGCCTCCTTGATTAATCGCTGAGTTTCGTTGTCCAGATGTGATCTTCATTGAGCGCATTGAGATAAAGTCCATACGCATCAAACGGGCTCATGCACCTTGGGTTGAACATACAAAGGGGAACATAGTCTCGAATGATTATTTCGGCAAAACCGAAAAGCTCATCTTCCTTAATGCCGAATTCCTTGATATTCAATGGAATATCCAACTCCTTCAGAAATCTTATGATCTCCTCAATCGCTTTCAGACTTGCCCGTTTGGGTGAAAGGCCGCTGACATCCAACCCCATGAGTTCAGCAATGTTGGCGTATTTCTCGGGAACTTCTTCGGCGTTGTACGTCATGGTGTAGGGCATAAACACGGCATTGGCAGTTCCGTGCGGCACATTGTGATGTGTGGTCAGCGGGTACGCGATAGCGTGGTTAATTCCCAACCCGGATGCAGACATGGCCATGCCCGCAAAGGTGCTCCCCAACGCCATCTGCGTCCTGGCTTTCATATTTTTACCGTCTTTGGTCGCCGGCAGAAGGCCCTTGCTGATCAGTCGAATGGCCTGAGCCGCCAAAGCCTCGGAATAAGGATTGCCATTCTTGGTCACATAACTTTCTACGGCATGGGTCAGGGCGTCAAATCCTGACGCGGCTGTCAGTTTCGCGGGGCATCCCATCATCATAATGGGATCGATGAACGCCACCAGAGGAATCACTTCGTAATTATAAATCTGCGTTTTCTTATGCGCCTCATGGTCTGAAAAAACGGCGCCGAAACTGAGTTCGCTTCCTGTGCCCGCGGTTGTCGGAACAAGAATCAGCGGAAGGGGTTTTTCCGGGACGGGCAGAAACATGCCGAGGTAATCATTCACTCTGCCCGGATTCGTCGCCATCAGCGAGATGCCCTTGGCCACGTCCAGCGGACTGCCTCCGCCGATCCCGATGACGATATCGAAATGGTCTTTCTTGGCCATCGCAATGCCTGATTCGACATTCGCGATGGTAGGATTCGGTTCAACATCATCATAAATATCATAATCAATGCCTGCGAGTTCCAGGGAATCGACGGCCGGAGCCAAGGCGCCAAGTCCTCTCAGCACTTTGTCGGTTACCAGGAGGGCCTTGCCGACCTTATACGACTTAACGATCTGCCCAAGGCTTGCGATGGAGTTTTCGCCCATAATGATCCTTCTGGGACTCACAAACTGAAATGTTAATCGGGGAGTTTCAAAATCATACATAGTCGTACCTCCTTCTGAAATGTTTGATGTTTGATCATCTAATGTTTAATGCAGCAGACCGTTAAACATTTAATATAGCGTCCGCCTCACCGAAATCAGGCTGCTTCCCCCGATATCGAATTTGCGCAGAATCAACACCGTTATGGGTTAAAATCCTATTTCCCCCGGCGCTGATCGAAGCGCCGACCGTATAAAACACTGGCCATGGTGTTTTGCAGCATCTGTACCGTACCGCCGGCCACGCCCCAGGCATGGGCATCACGGAGCATTCTTTCCACCGGATATTCCTTGCTGTAGCCATAGCCCCCGAAGATCTTCATGGCCGTATTGGTCACTTCGATGACCATCTGGTTGGCATAACACTTACCCATTGAGGCTTCGTAGATTGAAGGCAGACCTTGCCCCGCTCCGGCGACCGCCCTGTATACCAGCAACCTTGCCGCTTCCAGCTTCATCGCCATGTCTACGGTCATCAATTGAATGGCTTGAAATTCGCATATAGGCCGCCCGAAGGCATGGCGGGTCTGGGCATAGTCAATGGCTTCCCGCAGCGCTCCGCCGGCTGTGCCGAGGCACATGGCCGCGTTGCCGCAGCGTTCGATGTCAAACGACCACATGAGCTTGCTGAAATCACCGGCTTTGATGACGACGTTTTTCTTCGGCACCCGGACATCCTCGAAAATCAAGTCGCAAGACGGCATTCCCCGAAGCCCCATAAACTCTTCCTGTTTGCCGAACGTGAATCCGGGTAAACCCTTTTCCACCAGAATACCGCCGATGCCCTTGTATCCGGAAATATCGCCGAAACGCGTATAGACCATGTAGTGGCTGGCATGTCCGCCGCCGGTGATAAAGACTTTGCGGCCGTTGAGAATGTAAGAATCGCCGTCCTCCACGGCTTTCGTTGCCAGGGATGTCAGATCCGACCCGGCCTCAGGCTCCGTCATGCAAACGGACACACTGTTCTTCCCCGCACAGACACCGGGAATGATCGTCTTTTTCTGCTCCTCCGTTCCGAACAAATCGATGACCCGCACAGGTCCCACATTGGATTCGAAGACAGGCGAGGCGATCATGGGGCTGTATTTGGCCAGCTCTTCAATAGCCAGGATGGCGTTGATCGCCGGCTGGCCGCCGCCGCCGTACTGCGGCGAAAGGGTCATTCCCAGAAGACCCATTTCTCCATATTTCGCAAGCAAGTCATGAGGAAATTCTCCCGTCCGGTCGATTTCCATCGCGCGCTCTTTGAACTTCTCGCGCACCCCCATGGTCTTGAGGGTTTCCACCAGCATCTTCTGCTCATCGTTTAACGAAAAATCCATTTTCAACTCCTTATCTGCACTGATAGATTATTTTTTCCGGTTAAATGAGTTCGGTCAGTTCCCGGATGTCCGCAATATTTTCCAGATTGAGGACCATTTCTATGATCCGTTCAGTTTTGTCGCCATCCCTGTCTCCGGCAAAAAACCGGACCTTCTCTGCCAGATCGGCGGCTTCCATGGGATCGCGCGGATCGCCTTTGGGAATATCGATTTGCCTGATGAGTCGTCGGCCATCGGCAAGGACAACCTCCACACGGCTGGCGGTCTTCTCCGGGTATATCTTGTTGAGTTCGTCGTCCATCCGGACGGTCACCTTCTTCGCCAGCTCCAGAAGCTTCGAATCGACCATTCGCTTTTCGGTCAGTTGCTTCGGTCCCAGCGCACCATCCAGAAGGCAGACGGCAACGACATAAGGAATGGAGAATTGCGCATTCACAAAAGTATCTCCCGGGGCAATCCCTTTTCCAACGGCGATGGCGGCCATTCCGTAGGTAAAGACATCGATCTGCTTGATTTCATCAGTATCCAGATGTTGTTCCTTCAAGAGTGACAGAATCGCCTGGGCGGAACCATGCGTGTGGCGGCAAGCCGTGTAGGGTTTGAAGTATATATCCAGAATCGTGAACTGCTCACCAATCCCTTCCGTGAGTTTTTCCACCTTCGGATCAACTTTGGTGGTAATCTGGATAAACCCGCCTTTCAGCTCGGATCCTTCAAATACCTGTCTGTCTCCCGTGATTCCCGCTTGGGCAAGTCCGGCTGCCATCAGACCGGAAAGCGCCGCCTGACCGCCCTGAACGATCTTGACTGTGAAGCCGCCCATCAGCTGCTCGGCCATAGAGATCGGCGCCAGATAACCGGCGCATCCCAAGGTGTTTTGCATCAGGACGGCATCATACCCCTTCAGGCGCCCCACAGCCGCTGCCGCGCCAAACGTCCCGCAGGTTCCCGTCGGAAGAAAACCTCCCAGTGTATGCCAGGGGTGCATTGCCGCTGCCGGCCGGTTTGCCGCTTCATAACCGGCAACGATGGCCTCGATAATGGCCTTCCCGCCTTGCTTTGTCATTTCCGCCATAGCCAGAGCGGCCGGAATAACGGCCGTGCCGGGATGATTGCCGCCGAAACGCAGGCCGTCCTGAGCCTCGATGGCTTCGGCCGTCGTTCCGTTCACAAAGGCGGCGTGGTGAAGGTCCGTTTTAAAACCGCATCCCAGCGCCGTGACGGCAGGCGGTCCGCCAAGAGAGCGGATGTAGGCTGCTACGCCCATCACGGCGTCCAGCTCCAGCGATCCATAGATATTGGCCACATAGTCCAGAACACAGAGCTTGGCCTTATGAACGACGGCGGTCGGCAATTCGTTAAAGGATATCCTTGCCAGAAACGCTGCTAATTGTTGCGTATGATTCATGACGATTCTCCATTTCGGAAATTATACGTACCCTTTGCCCTCGTAGATTTTGATCATCCGGTGCGGATCAAGAATATTGCGAAGCGCGCTCAATTCTTCCACCCGCGGCGGTTCAGTCTCGTGGACATCATCGGCCACCTGAATATTCCACCCCGTAGAACGCCGGATCTCGTCAATGGTGTGTCCGGGATGATAGCTCGCCACAAAGGCCTCCTTCGTATCCGGGTCAAAACGCAGAACGGCCTTATTGGTCACGATGATACTGGGGCCCGTTTCGGGCGGCATGTTCAACTTCTCGCGGGCGCCGGGCCCGTCGATGTATCCGGGTGTCGTTATAAAATCCAAACGGGCGGGAAGTCGCCGCGGATCATGCTGGACGATGATGAGGCCCCGTTTCGCCAGGGCTCCGATGGGATTGGCGCCGCCGCTACCCGGCAACCGGCTTTTCGGTTGGTCATAGGAACCGATGCAGGTCGTGTTGATATTGCCAAATCGATCCACCTGCGAACCGGAGAGAAAGCCCACATCGACCCAGCCGCCCTGGAGGAACATGCCCATGACATCGACAAGTCCGCCAATCATGGCCGCGCCGGGATTGAGGCAGGCATCGCCGACAGACAGGGCGGGACGCCTGGGCCGGGCGTCATAGACGCCCGATTCCTGCAGCAGAACCGCCCGCGGGGCGTGCGTATGTTTTGCGATGTTGGCCGACATGGTCGGAAATCCCGTGCCTACGACGACGACATCGCCATCCATAATTTCCCGCGCTCCACAGCAGGCCATCAGTTCCGGCTTGATATAGTCATTCGGGTGTTCGTTCATTTCTGCCTCCCCTTTTAATATTCATAGCTGACCGGATATCCGTAATCGAATTTGGCCTGTAGTTTCTTGTAAGCGGCATAGCCGAACCGATCGATGAAATGCTGAATATAGGCCGCCCGATCCGGAACGTCGTGAACCCACTCCTTCAGAAAAGCATGAAACCCCTCCTCCGTGCTCGACGCTTCTTTGTAGAGGTATCCGAAACCGAAGTCCTGGTCATAGAAACCCGGCGTATAACCGGGATGGGAGGCAAAAGGCTCCTCGACAACGGCAACGACCTTGAAGTCCGGAACAATAGTGCGGGATGGATCCTTGCCGATCATTTCGCGGCTGACGATGCGCTCACAGGACACAATGACCTTCTTCGAGGCATTCGCACCGTACTTGCAATCTCCGCCGATGCCCCAGATCTGGGCGTTTCCGTTTTCATCGGCCTGTTGAACATGGATGATTCCCACATCGGGATTCAGTGCAGGCACGATAAGAACCGGCTTTCCGTCAAAAGGCGAGTCGATCAGCTTGTATTTGCTCTCTCCGAGAAACCCCTTGATCTTCATGAGGTCCGTGCCCAGCAGATCCTTCACGGGAATAAAGGGCATCCCCATCGCTCCGGCCATCAGCATCATCGGCAGAGACAGGTTTGTGTATTCCTCCACCTCTATTATATGGGGGATGCCTTTTTCCAGAGAGCGGCGGTAGCAGCGGGCAAGACCGTAGACTCCCAGAGAGATGAATGTGGAAATAAACCGTTTCACGACGCCCGCACCGATCAGCATGTCGAAATCGTCGGCGGCATTGCTGCGCGTGATGGTGAGGTCTTTTTTCCCCTGACGAATGAGTTCGTGAACCGCAGAGAAAGGCGTTCGGCAGATATAGCCGCCGATATAGACGAAATTTCCGTCGTGAATGTTTTCGGCAACGGCTTTCTGCATGGTTGTAACCTTGTTCATGATGGGCCTCCGTTTGATTCATGACGTCCGGCCGGAGTCTGCCTCAACGGCCGGACAGGATCGTGGTCTAGAGAAAACAGTCCGGGGTGGATCCAATCAGGGGCTTTATTTCCTGCTTTCCCGGAAGTTATGGGTAAGGCAAAGCAGAAGTTGAGTGGAGAATGGAAAGGAAAAACTTTCAGGCCGTTGAAATCGTTGGCGTGGATGAAAGACGTTCCCTCCCAGATGGTGAGGATCTTGGAGTCGCGCAGGTACTGTTCGATCACTTCCACGGGGGGGACCGGCGGCACGCCGCTGAGAGGCGTCACTTTAAAGCCCGCCGCTTCGATATCGGCCATGAGCGGCAATTCAAATCTATAGTCCATGATCCCTCCTCTGGTGTTCATTTTCTAAGTTTCAAATGCATCCCTCTCAGGTTCTTCTGTTCCTTTTTCGTTTGGCGCACCGGGCGCGGCGTCACTGGCCGCT
>JAAYDW010000110.1 GCA_012729055.1 Deltaproteobacteria bacterium | reverse complement strand
ACGGGTGCGCCCAAAGAAAGGAAGCTCCGGAAAAGCCTTCCTGCGACCGCGCCGTTGTGCGCGTCAGTCCGGCGCTTCACAGCGTGCTGGCCCTGGTCGCCGGGCGCGAAAATAAAAGTGTCAACACGTGGCTTGCCGAAGTCGTCAACAGAAAGCGCAACAAAAAGGATTAAAGGCCAAACGAATTTTTGAAAATTGCGCCTGTCGCTTCCGGCATGAGCGGCAACAGCGATTATCCTGAAAATGGCGTTGAGGCCATTTTAGCGGAAGCCATTCAGGTTTACGGCGGCTGCGGATACTGCCAGGAATACCCGGTGGAACAGTACGCCCGCGACGTGAAGGTCTTCTCGGTGTACGAAGGCGCCAACGGCATTCAGTCGCTGGACCTCGTCATCTGCAAGCTGCTCATGAACAAGGACATGCGCAACTTCACCGTCTTCAAAAACCGCGCCGCCGCCACCGTGGCAAAGGCCAAAGGCCTTGTGGACAACAGGTACATCGCGCTGGTGGAGCGCGGCATCGCGAAGGTCGCTGAGCTGGTCAACATGATGGACTCTCATCTGATGAACAAGAGGATCGGCCAGGTGCTGGCGGTCGCCACGCCTTTCCAGCAGGCCATGCACATGATGGTTTTAGCCTGGCTGCACCTGGAAAGCCTGACGATTTCCGTTCCCAGAGCCGGGGACAGACGAAACCGCCCTGTCGACGGCAAGACTGTTCCCGGCGTTTCGCCACCGGACGCAAGGCGCCATAGCCATTGACGGTTTTGCAAAACGGTGCAGGAGCAATTTTCTGCCGGTTTTCCGGACCGCCAATGAATGCCTGCCTGAATGGAAGCCACAGCTAAGGTTCGTCCATCCTGAGCCAGAACACCGGTGTCGTGCTTTTGGTGATTTTTACGATCCGATCAAATTCCTTCCGTGTTTTTGCCCACCACACATAGGCTGCCGGTTGTCTGAATCTGCCGTGTTTGACTTCCTGGGCAACGGCGGCCGTAATAAAACGTCCGGCAGATGTGATTCCATAAATTTCCATCGGATATCTGTCACCCAACACGGGAAATGCCTTGGGAAAAGCGGCCCGGATCGCCCGAACGTCGCTCGCCGTGCCGGCGGCGACAATGGCCCTCGCCAGCGCGTACATGCCGGCATAATTGTTTACCGCTTCCCAGGTTAAGCTTCTCTTATATTTTGCGAGGTAGGCCGATGTAAATTTATCCGATACCGCAAAAGGAACGTCCGATACGCGGGCGACACCGATGCACCCTTCCATCCCCAGAGGTTTGACCATCACTGAGCGGATGGCGTCAAGCTTGGCCTGTTCAATAAGCAGGAATCCGCCTTCAAATCCTTTCGACCGCGCCTGCTCAATAATCAGAGCCGTCGTGGCGGAAGGTCCTCCGATCAAAATAAAATCGGGATTCGTGGCCAGCGCTTCTTCAAGGGGTGCGGCAAAATCGGTGCGAGCGTAATAATTGGTGGATTTATCCACCGTCACGACGCCTCCTTTTTTCTCCCATTCCTGGCGAAAATATTGACGCCACATATCGCCGTATCTCCCGGAGGTCACCACAATAGCCGCTTTCCGCCATCCCTTTTTCCAAGCCACATCCGCTTCAATCCGGGCATAAACCTTAAAGGATTGCACGGTGACAATCGTCAGCGGATTATTCATTTCCATCACCTGCGGAACACTGGTGTACGCCATGATGATAAACGCGTTTCCGGGCTTCGTATTGATCTGCATCAGCGGCGCAATCGTCGTAAACACGGGATTGAAAACGGCAATAGCCTTATGATCCCTCCGCATCCGCAGCGCGTTTTGAACAGCCGTTTCCGGGTTTACTTTATCGTCCAGTTTCTCCAGTCGAAACGTGTAGGTTTTCCCCTGAACGGAAATGCCGCCTGTTCCGTTGATTTCATTGACGGCCATTTCCACGCCATTGACGCAATCAGATCCAAATTCGGCTCCCAAACCGGAGAGCGGACCGGAAAAGCCGATCACGATTTCTTCGGCACGTCCGGTTTCGGACCACAAAAGGATCAACATCGCGATGAACACAAACACAAATCCCCTGAAAGGCTTTGTGTTCCCCTTTTTCCCTGGCAGAATTTGGGTTGACATCCTCATCACCTCCGGTATTTTTACCCGCCAAAATGCATCCGTCTGGCATCCTGATCCTCCTGAAGGCATAAACCCGAAACCTGATTGGAATGTCCCTCAGGACTTCATGCGCTTCCATGACCGTGCAATAACCGGTTTACACACATCTGATTCTTTCCCGTCTCTTATCTTTTGCTTTTCGCGATTTCTTCGTCGCGCAGCATTTTACGCAGAACTTTGCCGACCGCCGATTTCGGCAGTTCGGAACGAAACTCCACCCGTTTGGGCACTTTGTAAGGCGCCAGCTTGGTTTTGCAAAACGCGATGATTTCCTGTTCGGTCGCAGTCATCCCCGGTTTTAATACGATGAAGGCCTTGACGGTTTCTCCCCGATAGGCATCGGGAACACCCGCGGAAACAGCCTCGGCGATTTTGGGATGCTGATACAGAACTTCGTCCACCTCCCGTGGATAGATATTGAATCCGCCGGCAATCACCATATCCTTCTTGCGGTCGACGATATAAATATACCCTTCCTCGTCCATCCGGCCGATATCGCCGGTGGAAAGCCAGCCGTCCCGGATCTGGTCCGCGGACTCTTCGGGATTATTCCAGTAGCCCTGCATGATGGACGGACCTTTAATCAAAATCTCCCCCGGTTCGCCGGTCTTTACTTCAACCAGCCCGGTTTCCAGATCGACCAGGCGGACTTCGTCATCCATCTGCGGTGTGCCGATGGAACCGATCTTCTGTCTCAGGATCGGATTGGCGATGCCGACGGAAACGGTTTCACTCATGCCCCATCCCTCGGTAAAGAAGATGCCCATGTTCTTGACTTTTTGAATCAGTTCCTTCGGCATTGGGGCGCCACCGGACGAGATGAGGCCGATCCGGGCACCCAGATCCAGTTCGGCCGTTTTGGGGTGACTGAGGATGGCCGTAATCATGGTGGGCACCGATGGGAAATAGGTAATCTTCTTAAACTTGGCAATCGCATCGAGAAATTCATCCAGCACAAACCGGGGGAAGAGAATCTGGGTGGCGGCATTGCGCATCGACCAGTTCAGGCAGCAGGTATTGCCGAAACTGTGAAAATAGGGAATGACGCTGATGACGCTGCGCTCGGCAATCGGCACATAAGCGGTGATGAAATCGCCCCAATGGGACCCCTGAAACACGGCCGCAATCAGATTGCCGTGGGACAGCATCGCCCCTTTGGGAAGCCCGGTTGTACCGCCCGTAAACTGAATCAGAGCGATATCCGTCGAATGGAACTCAATATCGGGGATGCTTTCATCGGGAGCGCCTGCCAGGAGTTCGGAATAATGATGCCAGCCCGCCGCAAGCTTCAGGCTCTCGGCGGTGCTCACCGGCATGCCGTCGATATAATCGGTCACCGCGGTAATGATGACATTTTTCAGCGTTAATTCTTTCGCCAGCGGCCGCATCACGCCGAGCGCACCGTCAAACGTGACCAGCGTTTCCACACCGGCGTTCTCCATCATAAACTTGAGTTCACTTGCGGTGTACATCGGGTTGATGTTCACCACAATGGCTCCGGCGGACAACACACCGTAATAGGCAATCACGTATTGGGGACAGTTGGGAAGCGCCAGCGCAACACGATCTCCTTTTTTGATCCCGAGCTTGATGAGCGCGTTGGCCATCCTTAATACCTGCGCCCGAATCTGCCGGAAGGTCAGCTCGGTGCCAAAAAAGCTTGTTGACGCTTTGTGCGGCATGCTGGCGGCGGCAACATGCAAAAGCTGCTGCAGCGGAATTTGAGGATACTTGATGGTCTCGGGAACACCGGGATCATAGAATTTCAACCAGGGTTTTGTTGCCGACATGATCTTATCTCCTTTAAAATATTTTATGCTGCCTGCGCCAGGCGGGCAGCGCCGATCGCCCCCATGATCTGCGCGTGAGGTGAAACGTCTACAGAGTGCCGCAGAGCCTTTTCCAACGCCTGGACCACCCCAACATTCCTGGCCACGCCGCCGGTCATCATGAGAGAGGCAGCGCCGCCAACAAACAATCGCCCGGCCATGGCGGCAACCCGGGATCCGATGGCGGCATGAATCCCGGCAATGATATTTTCTCTTTTCTCTCCCTTGGCGATGAGCGATACGACTTCCGACTCGGCAAACACGGCGCACAAACTGCTGATGGGAGCCGCGTAGTCCGCCTTCTCCGACATCGAGCCGAATGCATCAAGATCCACTTCCAGGGCCCGGGCCATCACTTCCAGAAAGCGGCCTGTCCCTGCGGCGCATTTGTCGTTCATTATAAAATTGAGCACTTTCCCCCGCTCGCCCAGGAGAATCGCTTTACTGTCCTGCCCGCCGATATCGATGACGGCGCGGACGTCCGGCTTCAAATGGTTCGCGCCAACCGCATGACACATGATTTCCGTGACCGCTTTGTCGGCAAAAGGGACGCTGTTGCGGCCGTAACCCGTTGCCACAATGCCTTTAACCTGCGTCTTGGTCAGATGATTGCCTTCCAGGAGTCCCTCGTAAACCGACCGGGCGGCCTGCTCGGCGTTGTATCCCGTGAAACACGATTTTGCTGCAAGCAGGGCGCCGTCCGACATCAGGACGCCTTTCGCTGTTACGGATCCTATATCAATACCGATCGTTAACATACCCATCCCTCCTATCTCCCGGCGACTTTGTTTTCCCGGATCATCTCGATGAAGGCATCGATTCTGGTTTCCACCTGACTTTCCGAAAAGCTGCGTTCATCGACCATGTCGGCCTCGATCAGAAGCGAAGGAATGCCTCTTTCCCGCTCCACAATTTTTTGAATATCGAACTGCCCGAACGAATAGGGCTTGCAGCTGCGGTTGGAATGCATGACGATGCCGTCGATATCGTATTTGTCAATCATGCCCAGAACGATCCGGGCCATTTTTTCCACACCCAGGTTGAGATAGGAACGTGTGTAAGCCTCCGCGGCGGAGCCGATGAAATCATGGACGTCGATATACTGCATACTGCCGCACCAGGCCGACGTGTACGTGTCGGCCACGAGACAGGCGTCATGCTCCGCGAATTTTTCCGCGAGCCATTTCATCCGGTACCAGATGGGCAGATTGTCCCAGAGCAGCCGGTACTTCTCCCCGGGGATGGCCCCGATGCCGGCTTTTGCGCGTTCCTGCATTTCGGCAAGCAGGCCGCGATAGTAATCAACCGACTGCTGGGTCCCGCGAAGCGTGACGATGAGCGCCAGATGAAAAAAAGCGTCGAAAGCCGTCATGGGCGAGGGTTTGCTGACCGCCGTGTCCAGAACCTCCTGCCACAGCTGCGATCCCGCATAAGAGATCCGGCCGACTTCCATCATCCGGTCCCGGCCCATCTTCCTGCCGGTTACGCCTTCCAGAAAGGAAATGTATTCTTCCATCTGCCGCTTTGCATAGCGCTTTATTTCCGGGCTGTATTCCGTGTGTAAAAAGGGGGTGTCGTAAATGAACAGCGGCACCTGGAAGTAGCGGGCCTGGACCTCGTACCACTTCATCACGGTCCCGCAGATATTATTGCAGCACACCAGCATGTCCGGCGCGGGCAATCCGCCGATCGGACCGCCGTTGACGGTCGCACAGGAAATATCGGCGCGGGCATAAGAGCACAGGTCGCTCGAATACCCCATCGCTTCCGCTTTTTCGCAAAGATCAATGCCCATCTTGCTGGCGCCGATCATGGCCCCGTGATTTTCGGGATAAACGGGAATGATGTCCATAGCGATGAGCGGCTCCACGGGACCGCCGCTCGTGATCCAGGCCACTTTCTTGTTGTTCTGCCTGGCTGTTTTGGCATCGATATAATAGGCGGTCATGATGTCCCGCATTTTCTTTTCGGACTTCACGGTCTTGGTATCTTTTTCCGGATTTTTATCAGACATGAGTTTCCTTTCACAGCATCTCTAAGAACGCTTCAACGCGGGTCTTCATCTGCCCGCCTGCCGATGCAGGATCATTTATTTCCATCAGCATGACGGGAATGCCTGCCTTGTCCAGACTTTGCCTGATGTAGGGATAGTCAAAAGCATGCGGATCGCAGAATTTGAGCAGAAGGAAGATGACACCCTGAGCGTTTTGCTCCTTCACGAGCCCAATGAGATGGGAGGCGCGGGAGTCGAGATCCATGTGCTTGGCGGGACAGACGATCCGGTTGAGGAACCGCCCGGTAATACGCGATAACGGGTCCGCGCCCTCCGGGATCATTTGCGAGAAGTACCTCGCGCCGGTGCAGAAATCGTCCCAGACGATCGCGCCTCCGGATTCTTCAATCATGGGATAAATATCGGGCTGGTTGCAGATGCCGCCTGCCAGAACCAGGCGCTTGGGCGGTTTGCCGCTCGGGGCCTGATCCGACTTCGTTTGCAGCTCGGCCAACGTTTCCAACAGAAGTTCGGCCATGCGGTCCCGATCCATAATCATGGACGCACGAACCAGCGTGTATAAATCCTGCCCCGGCATCAGGCGGGGATTTTGACTGCGCATTTCATAAATGCTCCGGATCGACTGCCGGATCACATTCATCGTCGCAATGGCTTTTTCCAGTGCGGCATCGGTGATCTCCCTTTCCAGCGAACCGCTCAAATCTTCGCGAAATTTCCTGAGAACATCCGTCAGATAATCCCGGGCGCTATCCGTGTCGAGCTTCACGGGTAGAATGACGTCCAGATGGAAGCCTGCCGGAATGTTCATGCGCCAGATATCGGAGAGCCGCTGGATGGAGTCGCAGGTATGCGGGAAGATCATGCCGTCGAGACCATCAGCGCGCCCCGACAGGCCTTCCTCCAGAATGCCACGGACCAGGGAACAACAGTAGGATTGCAGATGGAGATCGGCCAGGCCGATCTGGCTTCTCGTATCGAAAAGCCTGACCGGATGGGCGCCTGCGGCCAGGATGATCTCCTCCGGCACGTAGGAGCAGACATATCCGACAATTTCTTTCCCTGAATCGTTTTTCAGATTTCGGGCATAATCCAAAGGATCGTTGACCGCCTGCTGAAATTCGTGAAAATGTTTCATGTATTTTTTCCCTCAGTGCAGTATTTCAGAGCATCGCTTTCTTTTAATTGAGTTTATGTAATATTCTCAACATTGATCAAAGGCAGCCTTATCCGAAATGCTGCTTTCCGGATGAGGTCAAATCATTGGAATGCTTCGGCAACAGGCTCCTCCGTCTCCGGAAATGCCTTGAATGCTTCACGGCCGAAGTCTCTTGATTTATTGTTTGGTCAATTTAATACAATCCCCGCGTTGCGTTATCACTTTTATAGACCGGCAGGAGATATCTCAAAGATCCCTCACGTTCTCGGGACATGGCTTTCCCGCTTCGCTTCGAAATGACCGCATGCAGAGGACCCTTCATCTAGCGCTGCAGGTTCTCAATGACGGTCGCAACACCCAATCCGCCGCCGCAGCACGAGCTGAAGAAGCCGTACTTGCCGCCCCGGCGTACAAGCTCCTTCATCGTGAAGATGCAAAGACGCGCACCGGATGCGCCGTTGGGATGACCGAAGGCGATTGCGCCGCCGTTGGGATTCCATTTATCGCTGAAGCAGTCGCACTTTTCACCCGTCTGCTTTTCGAGCTCCGCCGCCACGGCCAGATTCTGCACGGCAAAGGCCTCATTGCATTCCATGACATCCATTTGTGACAGTTTCAGGTCGGCGCGTTTCAGAGCCTGCGGAACCGCATAGGCCGGTCCGATGCCCATGATCTTGGGATCCACGCCGTAGTCGCCGCCGGAGAGCCACTTGGCGATGGGTTTGTAACCCAGCTGTTCGGCTTTTTCGCGGGTCATCATCAACACGAAGCCGGCGCCGTCATTGCGGCCCGACGAGTTGCCGGCAGTGACCGTTCCGTTCTTGATAAAGGCGGGGGTCAGCGCCGACAGGGCTTCCATGGATGTGATGCGGGGATGTTCGTCGACTTTGAACTCCAGGGGAGGGTTCTTCTTCCCCTGGGAAACCATGACCGGAATGATTTCGTCCACAAAGTATCCGGCATCAATGGCTTTCTTTGCCAGCACCTGACTGCGCAGACCGAATTCGTCCTGCGTCTGGCGGGAGATCTTATACATTTGCTGCAGGGCTTCGGCCGTCATTCCCATGTTGGCCGTTGCCGGGTCCATGGATGGCGCCAACGACGGCAGCACCGGCATCGGAGGAATCATTTTGTAAGGCTCGGTGGACAGGGAGAATTTGCAGAAGGCCTGGCTGTAGGATTCCATCCCGCCTGCGATCATGATGTCGGCCTGCCCGGCGATGATTCTCCACGCGGCGTGGTTGATGGAATCGATGGCCGAGCCGCACTGCATTTCTACGTAGGAGGCCGCGGTAGAAAGCGGAAGCCCGGCGACCTGCGAGATCCAGCGGGCCGGGTTCATGGCAGAGATACAACCAATGGCGGATCCGGCAAAGACCGAATCCACATGGCCGCCCTTCTCGATAATCTTGCTCTTCTCGAGCAGCCCTTTGAGCGCAATGCCGCCCAGCTCTTCCGCCTTGAACAGTTTCAGGGTACGCCCCAAGGTTCCGAAGGCGGTACGGACGCCCTCCACAAACACCACATCTCTTTTGCTCATCATCATTTCCTTTCACATGTTCGTTTTTATATTTCTATTTTCCGCTTGAATCAGACCTTGATATTTCCCGCTATCATCGTCTTGGTGGGTTTAAAGATATCCAGGGGGAACTTCTTCTGAATTTCTTCGAGCTTGGCCAAAAGCACCGGATACCCGATATTCTTCGCCAGCGTAAACGGCCCGAAGGGTGCCCCCCCGCCGTTGGCCATCGCCAGATCGATTTCTATCGGATCGTCAGCTACACCTTCCTCCAAGAGCTTGGTCGCTTCATTGACCTGCAGCGCAACGAGATGGTTGAGGTCAAATTCCTTCGTGGCCTTGGCCGGATCGATTTTGGGCCGTCCCTGTGACCAGTCATAGAAACCCCTGCCGGTCTTTTTGCCGAGATTACCGGATTTCAGATAGGCCATGAGAGCGTCCGAAGGCTTGTAATCGGGCGACAATACTTTGGCGAAATATTCCAGCCCGTGAACGGCAACATCGATTCCGACATAGTCCGTAAGCTCAAAGGGAGTCATGGGCATAAAGGGCTTCAGGGCGGCGTCGAATTCTTCCGGGGTGGGATGTCCCGCTTCCAGAATCTTGGAAAGGAATACGCCGGAAGGCTCGTTCACGCGGTTATAGATAAAGCCCGGCGAATCTTTTTTGACAATCACGGGAACTTTCTTCATCTGTTTGGCAATCTCGTAACCGACGGCAATGGATTCATCGGAAGATTTTTTGCCTTTAATGACCTCGACAAGCTTCATGAGAATCGCCGGATTGAAAAAATGATAGCCGATGACTTTATCCGGCCGCTTCGTGGCGGACGCGATCTCCGTGATGCTGATGTTGGAGGTGTTGGAAGCGAGAATCGCGTGCGCAGGCGCAAATTTATCCAGATCCGCAAAGACGCTTTTTTTGAGTTCGACTTTTTCCGGAACGGCCTCAATGATGAAATCGGCATCCTTCACTGCCTCCTGCAGATCCACCACCGGAGTGAGACGCGCCAGGGCGTCCGCGTAAACCTCCGGAGTCATTTTACCTTTGTCTTTGAACTTGTCAAAGCTCGCCTTGATGCCGGCCATGCCCTTGTCCACAAATTTCCGGTCAATATCCCGCAGAACGACCGAATAGCCTCCCATGAGGCAGCAGGCCGCTATTCCATGCCCCATATCGCCCGCGCCGATCATCGTTATCTTTTTTACCGCTTCTGATTTCATAATTGCTTCTCTTCCTTTCAGATAAATTTTCCAATTCCGGAAACATTACTCATGAATCGGTTTGCCTTTTTCATTTTTAGACGGACTCCTGGAAAGATGCCGCTCGATCAAATGAGTCAAGGCTTCCTTGTCGGTCACCCCCAAGATCCGGTCTATTTCCCTGCCTTCCTTCATCAGTAAAAAAGTGGGGGTTCCGATGATCTTCAGTTTCTTTTTGCAGATTTCCACGGAGTCCTGCGCCAGCAGACCGACCTTTATTACTTTTTCATACTTTTCGGCGATCTCCCGCAAAACCGCCAATTGTCTGGAAAAGCCGTCGTCTTGCGCCAGACAGATTATGAGAAGCGGTTTTGTCTCCCAAATTACCTCCTGGGCAAAATTGTCCGGTCGAATTGAACAAATCCAGGACTCCATGATCTTAAATTACCTTCATCAAATCTCGGCTTTCCGGAATGCCCGGGCGTCAGGCGCACGTAAACCTGACGCCCGGGCATTTGCTTCAAGCAAGGTTGTGACGGGCATCCCCGTTCCTGCATTGGAGAACGGGGATTGTCATCCGGCCGACCGATTGTTACCAGCTCACCGCAATTCTCCGATGAAATTAGAACTTCATCGGTACCCAGCGAACCTGCGATTTGTCGGTTATTTTGCTGAGCTTCATGATCTTTTCAAATTCCGACCGGGTTTGAGGAAACGTAAGGACATAATCCGGTTGGCTGAATTTTCCGTCTTTGACATATTGCATGGTGATGGCTTGATTGATGACGCCATTCTCTTCAATGTTGTAATATTCACCGGGATATTTATCTCCCAGGAAAGGCAGAACTTTGGCGATGTTGCGGCGAACGACTTTCGGATCCAATGAATTGGAAACGGCAACCGAGCGCGCGATCATGTACATCATGGAATAATTGATCGTGCATTCCGAGGTGATGTCTCTTTTATAAGCTGCAACGTACTTTTGTTTGAAGGTGGGCATTGCCGGCAGGGTAACATCACCGATGCTCACCGTGCTGATCATTCCTTCCAGGAGTTTCATGTCTTTGAGCATTTTTGCAATATAATCCGGCTTAGCCTGGTCAATAAGAACGAGACCGCCTTTGTAGCCCATGTTTCTGGCCTGTTCAATGAGCAGCGCGGTGGTTGCCGACGGACCGCCCACCAGAAGGAAATCGGGTTTTTTGGATAATGCGGCGGTTAATTGAGAGGAATAATCCGTTTCCGTATACAAGTTGGCGGGGAAATCAGCCACGACACGTCCTCCCTTGCCCGCCCAAACATGTTTGAATACCTGTCGCCAGGCGTCGCCATATGGCCCCAGGGTTACGACCAGTCCGGCATTGCGCCAGCCGCGCGCCCAGGCGATATTGGCCATCTGCTGCGCATAGTTGGCAAAGCTCGGGACGGGATTGATGACCATCGGATGTCCCTTGTCATTAATCATGTGGACGCTGGAATAGGCGGCGATAATGAAGTTATGATCTGTAATCGTCATGATCGAGCCCAGGGTTGTGGCAATGGGATTGAAAACCGCGATGGCCTTATTTTGATTTACGAAACGCAGCGCGTTATTCTTGGACCGCGTAGCGTCGACCTGATCGTCGAGTTTCTCGAGCCTGAACAGGTATTTTTTCCCCTTAACCGTGACGCCGCCCGCGGCATTGAGTTCCTTCACCGCCATATCGATGCCGTTTACGCAATCCTGACCATACTCCGCCGCGGGACCGCTGAGTGGCCCGCTGAATCCGACGACGATTTCATCAGCTCTGCTGCTGCCCGTCCAGAAAACAACTGCGGCGGCAATCAAACAAATCAAAGCTCTCCGATAATCCATTTTTCATATCCTCCTTTTCTTGTTTCTCGATTCGGCACCGCAAATTATCAGACGGCGTCTTTCAAACCTTTTTCACCAGACCAATGTCCGGAGTCTCAGGGGGTGCAACACGGTCTGTCGTATGTTACGCCATACCGCAGACCATACCAGTACGGACCGGTTATTTGATTAATTCACCACAAAACGTGCCACAACACTATGAATTACATTCTTTAATTATGTTTAATTATTTTAATTATTTGTGTTTGAATCGGCAGAAGACGAGTAAAGCAAATGTGTAATACATTACACTTTGCGTAACATTACACTTTGTGTAATTTATTACACAAAGGAAGGGATTTTCGGATCGATTGTTTACTTATTCTTTCGATAAAGCGTGGGGCGGCTGATTCCCAGAAGCCGGGCGGCTTTGGCCTTGTTTCCTTCCGTTTCGCGCAACGCCCGTTCAACATCCTGCGGGCTGACACTGCTTTTTCTTATATAGTTTGCTTGTTGCAGGATTCCGCCTGGAGGAACACCGTCTCTGACCTCACGAGGAAGATGATCAAGGGTAATGACCTGTCCGCGGCAAAGCACGAACGCATGTTCGATGATGTGTTCCAGCTCCCGGACGTTGCCCGGCCATGAGTAAGACATGAATCTATTGAGTACTTCGTTCGACACGCCGTCGATTTCTTTTTTAAACCGTTCTTTGAAGACATTGCAAAAATGCTCGACCAGAAGCGGCAAATCCTCAAGGCGTTCGCGAAGCGGAGGCAAACAGACCTCCACGACTTTCAGACGGTAATACAAGTCTTCGCGGAACTCGCCTTTTCTGACTTTTTCTTTCAGATCTTTGTTGGTGCTGGCGATAATGCGCACGTCCACTTTTTGCGGCGTCGACTCCCCCACTCTTTCGAATATTTTTTCCTGAAGAACGCGCAGCAACTTCAACTGAATCAGTGGAGAGATATCGCCGATCTCGTCGAGCAGAATCGTTCCGCGGTCAGCCGCCTGAAAGCGCCCTTGTTTGTCGTGAATCGCACCGGTGAAAGCGCCTCTGATATGTCCGAAAAGCTCGCTCTCCAGGAGACTCTCCGTCAGGGCGGAGCAGTTGACGGTTACCAACGGATTGAAGGCCCGCTGTCCGCCGTAGTGAAGAGCCCTGGCCACCAGTTCCTTACCCGTCCCACTTTCTCCGGTAATTAAAACGGTTGTCTCCAGGTTGGACAAATCTTCCAGGAGAGAATAAATCTCCTGCATTTTTTTGCTTTTGCCGATCATATTCTGAAAGCTGTGCCGCTCACGCAACTCTCTTTCCAAATCCCGCAAAAGCGTCATATCCCGGATGACGAGCAACGCCCCGGTGGACTTCCCTTCATGATCCATGAGCGGCGAGCTGGTCAGGCTGACCAGTTGCTGACGGCGCTTCGCGCGACCGCACTCGATGCGGTATTCTTTCACGGTTTCGTTTTTTTCCAGCGTTTGCCGGATCACTTCACCGCAGGCCTTGCCGCACCCTCCCAGCGATTCAGGAAATGCTCTTCCCGTAATATCTTTAACGTCAACGCCGCAACAGTTTTCGATCTCTGCATTCGCCAGAATAACACGCTGCTGTGCATCCAGGGTAATGATGACGTCCTTGACGCTCCGAAAAATGGCCTCGAGTTGAAAGCGGTGTTCGGCAAGCTCTTTTTCGGCCTTCTGGCGTTCGGTGATGTCGCGGTTCACCGCCCGAAACCCCGTGACTTTTCCATCTTCATCCCGGATGAGCGACACGGACGCTTCAACCGTACGGCGGACGCCGTCTTTGCCGATGATGTCATAAACAATATTTTTCCCGGGAATTCCGGTCCGGTAAACCTCATTGAAGGCGCGTGAAACTTTTTTTGCCGTCTCTTCATCCATGTAGGCCCGATAATTCCGTCCGAGGGCTTCGACATCTTCTTCGGCAATCCCCAGCATTCGCCGATTGGCCAGATTGCCGAAGGTTCCGTTGCCCTGAAGATCCACTTCGCTGATGCCGTCTTCAATCTGCTCGATAATACTCTTGGAATTCTCCAGATGATACTTGAGATACCTTTCCGCCTTTTTAAAGGCGGTGATGTCGATCATGTAACCTTTATTCACAGGACGGCCATGGAGAACCGACGTTGCCCCGACCATCTGGACCCAGAGAAGCGTTTTATCATTTTTGAAAACACGAACGATGGGCCTTTCGGAAAGAGACTGGGCGTCTTCTTCACGGACGTTCAGTCTGAGCCTTTTACGATCATCAGGATGAACGACCTCCCAAATGGATTTGCCGATCAATGATTCCGGAGAGGAATACCCGAGCATGCGCGTCAAGCCGAGATCCACGTGATGGAAACGCCCTTTCTGAATCATATAAATGCCGACAGGCAATTTGTTATATTCTACATCGATCATACGCGCGAAAGTAAACCATAGCCCGTGTCATCCTGTCAAAGGGATTGTCATACTCGCTTTTTCCCGGGCCCAAACGACAAGCCGGATGTAACAATCAGCCCGCTTCGGCGCACCGGTCGGACGCTTTTCCGATTCTCTGTCCTGACTGCCGCAGATGGTGAAAGCGAATCATCAATGACGGCGCCATAGCCATTGACGGTTTTGCAAAACTGTGCAAGAGCAATGTTCCGGCCGGATTTCCGGGCCGTCAATGAATGCCAAGGAGATAAACGATGAAAGATACCCGACGCGTCGCCATTGTCACCGGCTCGTCCCGCGGCGTCGGCGCGGCAACTGCCAAGCTGCTGGCGCAGAAGAACTACAACGTGGTGATCAACTACTCGAAAAGCGAAACGGAAGCGCTGGACGTTCAGGCCGCCTGCGAAGCTCTGGGCGCCGAAACCCTTTTATGCCGCGCCGATGTGGCGAGCGACGCGGACTGCCGGCGGATGGTCCGCGAAGCAGTCGACAGGTGGGGCCGCATCGACGCGCTGGTGAACAACGCCGCCACGACCAAATTCTGCGCCCACGACAATCTGGAAGGCCTGACCCAGGAAGACTTCATCCGCATCTACGCCACGAATCTCGTGGGACCCTACCAGATGATCCGGGCCGCGGCGCCGCACATGAAGGCGCAGGGCCGGGGGGCCGTCGTGAACGTCGCCTCCACCGCCGGCGTCAACGCCGTCGGAAGCTGCGTGGCCTACTGCGCGTCGAAGGGAGCGCTCATCACGATGACCAAGGCGCTGGCCCGCGCGCTGGCGCCGGAAATCCGGGTGAACGCCGTCTGCCCCGGATTCATTCAGGGCGACTGGCTCCGCGACGGCATGGGCGCGGAAAATTACGAGCGGCTGAAAGGCTATCTGGAAGCGACCAATCCGCTCAGGCGCACCGGCACGCCGGAAACCATCGCGCCGAACATTCTGTTTTTGCTGGAAGACGCGGTTCTGACCACGGGTGAAATTCTGCTCCTCGACGGCGGCACGCTTCTGGGCGGCATGGTTTCGCCCAGCGCTTCCGCCGTGAAATCCAAATAAAAAAACCGGGCGGCGCCGCGCTGATGCCTGCGCCGGGCCGCCCGCAAATCACCTGCGCCTTCAGCCGGACGCGGCCGAGCCGGCCTTGACAAAGGCGCTGTAGCGCTCGAGACGGGCCAGCGCCCGGACGGCGCGGTTCAATCCCTCATAGACGGGAACGCCCGCCGTAAGCAGAATATCCTCCAGCACGGCTCTCATGCGGCGAAACGCTTCCGCATCCTGATACTGACGCCAGGCCACGACCAAAGGCAGACCGCATAGTTTCTCGCGCCCCTCGCCCGCCAGATAGCGCGCGATCACTTCGATAAAGTTTTCCTGTCCCGCTTCTCTGTAGAGCCAGTCCAGGGGAAGCGAAACAACGACATTGTCCACTTCGCCGCTGTGCGCCAGAATATCGAAGATCCTGCCGACGTAGTCCGTCCGCATGAACGCCAGGTAGGAATCAATCGGATTGCGGATCATGTTGCCGGCCGGCGGAATGAAGGCGCGGATTTTCTTCACCGTCGCCGGCGAAAACGCGGGCAGGTCCATGCCCGCCTGCGCGCAGGCGTCCGCCACGGCCACCGCCTGTCCGCCGCCCACGCTCAAGACGCCGACGCGCCGGCCGGGCGTCCTTTTGAGGTAATGAAACGCGGCGGCGACGTCGGCCATCTCCTCGATCGAATCAACGCGCACCGCGCCGGTCTGCCGGAAGAACGCTTCCCATATCCGGCGGCTGCCCGCCAGCGCTCCGGTGTGGGAGGACGCGGCCCGGGCGCCGGCTTCGGAAAGTCCCCCCTTCATGATGATGACGGGCTTGCGGCGCACGGCTTCCTGCGTGACCGAAAGCAGCCGCCGTCCGTCCTTCACGCCTTCCAGATACATGACGACCAGCGACGTCGTCTCGTCGCCGGCCAGGTAATCCAGATAATCCGGGCTGTCGAGGGTGAGCGCGTTGCCGTAGCTGATCACCTTGTTGAAATACAGACGGTGGGTTTTGGCCGCATGGTGGGTGAATTCCTGCGCGTTGCCGCCGCTCTGGCTGATCATCGACACGGGGCCGGCGGGCGCGGGCGCTGCGTTCCAGGTCAGCATCTTCCGGGAAGGAACATACCAGCCCATGCAGTTCGGGCCCACGACGCGCAGGCCGCCTTCGCGGGCGATCGCCTCGATTTCCCGCTGGAGCTTTTCGCCTTCCTCCTCGGCGGACTCCCGGAAACCGGCTGTAAAAATGTGCACGTTGGCGTTGCCGGAGGCGATGCAGTCTTTAAGCGCATCGGGAACCGCTTGCGCCGGAACGGCAAGGATGACCAGATCGACCTTCTCAGGCAGCGATATCAGATTGGGGTAGCATTGAATTCCGTCGATGGAATCGGCTTTGGGATTGACCGGGTACAGGCGGCCCTCGTAGCCGAAGGCGCGCATGCAGCCGAAAATGCCGAGGTAGCCGCCGCGGACGTTCGACGTCGCTCCGACCACCGCCACGGACTGCGCGTTGGCCATGGCGTCGAGCGCCCGGCGGATGCGGACAACGTCGACGGGAGGCCGGGAGACCGGCTTCCGGTTGCCCAAAACGATCAGCGCATCCACCGCCTTGATTCTGCCGTCCGGCAAGACAATCAGCGGGTTGATGTCCACTTCGGCGATTTCCGGTTCATCGAGCGCCAGGCGGGACAATCCCGTCAGCACGTCCGTCAGACGATCCGCATCGACGACCGCCTCGCCGCGGAAAGGACCCAAAAGCTTCGCGGCGCGGATTTCTTCGAGCATCGCCCGCGCGGAGAACCGGTCCACCGGCGCAATGCGGAAAGACACGTCGCCCAGCGCTTCCGCCAGAACGCCGCCCAGGCCGAACATGACGCAGGCGCCGAACTGCGCATCGCGGAATATTCCGGCGACGAACTCGCGGTGTCCGGCAACGTGCGGCTGCACGACACAGGCTTCCCAGTCCGCGTCCGCCGCGCGCCGAATTTCACGAAACGCCCGGCGGACCTCTTCCTCCGAGCGGAGATTGACCCGGACCAGACCTCGCTCGGTCTTGTGGCCGAGCGCTGCCCCCAGCGCCTTAAGCACGGCCGGATAGCCCGTTTTGCGTGCGGCGGCCGCCGCCTGCTCCTCTGTTTCCGCAACGGTTTCCTCAACCACAGGAATGCCGTAGCGGCTCAATATCGTTTTGGACTCAACTTCAGACAAAGTGCCCCGGTTTTGTCGGCGGGCCCGGTCCGTGTGCTCCTCGACAACCAATCGCCTCTGCATAGTTCCTCGCTTTCTTCCTGAATGCCTGATTTCGGATGCCATTTTTTTCATGTCTTCCTATCAGATTTTCATGGAAAATCACAGGAACGAACGTTTGTTTTTTAAGCCGCTTCCGCCGGGCGTTACAGCCTGCGCAGTTCTTCCTTCAGAATCCTGCCGACGATGTTTTTCGGCAGTTCCGGCAGAAACACGATGGATTTGGGCAGAAAGAAATCGGCGAGCTTCGTCCGGCAATGCGCGAGGATTTCACGCGACGTGGCTTCGCAGCCCGGCTTGAGCGCCACGAACGCGCTGCTTTCCGCCGTCGACACAAAGGACCCCGGCGCAACGATCGTCAGCTTGTTGCCGAGCTCCGTAATTCTGGGCGCGCTGGTGAAGGCCATCACAAGAAACTCGTTTCCTTTTTCCTCGTTGATCTTCATCGTGGCCGCCGCCACGAAGAAATACTGTACACGCTTCATGTCCCATCCCTCCTCTTGGTTAAACCGCCCGCTTCCCGATGACGCCGGTCGAAGCCTCCTCAGGCCCCGCAGCATCGCTTCGTCCACAAGCCCCAGCAGGCGGCCATTTTCCACGCCTCCCCGGAACATTAAAACGTCGGCGTTCCGGCAACGCGGTATCTTTTTTTAAACAGGCCGATGAACGGTTCCTCCAGAAGGCCGATTTTCAGCGGATTGCCGGAGCCGGACACCGTCTCCGTCACGATGCCGATTTGCCGGGAAAACCGATCATCCTGCGGTATGCGCACGAGAAGCACGGGCTTTGTTTCCCGAACAACCGCCGCTTCGAAATTATCATCACTGATCAAATGGACTTCCGGCTTTGTCGCCAAGCCTCTCCCCCTGGAGCACGGTTGCTGTCGCAGGCGGGATCCGGCCTCCTTGCCCACCCCTCCGGCTGCAAGATAAAAAAGTACGGCTCTGATCTTTGCAGGAAGGCAAGTTAAAGATGCATGCCGGGCGGCGGCAACGGGAATAATTTTGCAAGGAATTGTAATAATGGAAGGATTTAAAAATTCCGCCGGAACAAAATATGAAATCGCCGCGAGAGGCTCAGCCGCGCAACGGAACCGCCCGGCTGACCGGCTCTTTCGACACCACCATGTCCAGGAGAATATTGACGCTTTCGTTAATAAAAGGCGCATACTGTTCGCGGGCCTTTTGCCTCTGCTCCGCCAGCGTCAGTTTATTTTTGCCGCCGTTTTCCTTTTTCACACTCTGGCGGTAATCATCCAGTTGAATGAGGCCCTGCTTTTCCGCCGCCTCTTTGTTGTCCTTGATGATTTTGGCGAATTTGGCGTCCCTGGCCACGCGCGCCTGCGACTTCGTCGCCAGCGACGCGATCAGGCGCTCGTCCAAGGGCGTCCAGGGCGCGGCCGTTTTCTCCGGCGTCCCCAGGAAAGGAGCGATGGCCTGGCCGGGAAGCGCATAATCCAGCGCCGCCTCGCCGATATCCTCCAGGGCGAACAGCCCCGGCAAACGCACGTCCGCCGCCACGCCCGCCTTCTGGGTGGACCGACCGCCGGGCAGAAAATACAGGGCCGTGGTAACCTTCATCGCCCCCAGATCCCAGGGCAGTTCCATCAGCGTCTGGACCGATCCTTTGCCGTAAGTATGATCCGACCCGGCAATCACAGCGCGGCGATAGTCTTTGAGGGCCCCCGCGACGATTTCGCTCGCCGACGCGCTCATCCGGCTCGTGAGCACGACCAATGGCCCCGTGTAAACGGACCGGGGATCTTCCGCTGGAAATTTAATGACATTGCGCCGGCCGTTGGCTCTTCCCGCCGTTGCCCTGCCGTTGACAAGAATCGTTTCCTGCCCGCGGGTGTCCTTGACCGCGACGATGCCGCCCGGACCGATGAACAGGCCGGTCAGGCGCACCGCCTCATCCAGCATGCCGCCGCCGTTGCGCGACAGGTTGAGGAGGATGCCGTCCACTCCTTTTTGTTTGGCTTCGGCCAGAAGTTTTTTCACATCCTGATAGCTGGACCGGCCGCCTCTTTCGCCGCCGTAAAAGGACGGCAGCTCGATGACGCCAAAGCGGTAGGCTTTGCCGTTTGCCTTGCGTGTTTCGTAGGTTATTTTCGCTTCCTGCTCGCGGACATCAACCTTGTCGCGCACGATGGTGACGTCGAAGCGTTCCTTGCGGTTGGCCTGGCGGAGAATCGTGAGAGTGACGCGGGTCCCCTTCTTGCCGCGGATCATGCTGATGACGTCGCGCAGATCCATGTCGATGACGTCGACCGGTTTTTCGCCCTGCTGCGCCACGGCGATAATTTTGTCCTTGGGTTTGATGAGGCCGGACTTTTCCGCTCCGCCGCCGGGGATCAGCTCTTCAATAACGGTGAAACCGTTGTCGCTCGACAGTACGGCGCCGATTCCCTCCAGGGAAAGGTTCATCGAAATCTTCAGATCCTCGAAATTCTGCGGGGACAGGTAACTCGTGTGCGGGTCCAGCGCCCGGGCAAAGGCCTCAGCCGACGTGGTGATGAGCTCAGCCGGATTCTGTTCGATCACACGGCGGGTCTGCAATTCATAACGGTGGATCTGCTGCTCCCGGGCCGTCGCCGGATCGATGCCGGCCAAAAGCGCATTTTCGATCTGGAAAAGAACGATCTTGCGCAAAAGCGACTGCTTTTCCGCGAATGTTTTCGGATAGGGGCGCTTGTCGATGTCGAGATTGAGCGACACGCTCCGGTCGGGGCGGAAGTCCGGGCCGAGAAGTTTTTTCACAAAGGCCTCGTTTTCCCGCGCCCGCGCCACCAGAAGGTCGTAAACCGGTTTCAGCGAGGTGCAGTTGCCGCGTTCGGCGCCGGTAAACAGCTCCGCGAGCAGCGGTTTGAGCCTGTCCAGATCCGCTTCGTACAAGAGCATCTTCGAGGGATCGAGACGCTTGATCATCTGATCGACGGCCTGCGCCAGGATTTCCGGCGTGGTGCTCTTGAGGGCATAGTGATTCTCGTGGAAGACCTCCATCAGGACGGGAAGACGGTCGCACGTGAGATCCCGCGCCTGCAGCGGCCAGGGCCAGAGCAAGAGCGCGATAAGGCCCAGCAGCGCCGTGAAAAAAAGCAGGCCTTGCGGACCCGCCGGGCTTTGCGCGCCGCGCCGACGATTGCCCGTCCTGTTTTGAAAAAGCCGTCTTCCTCTGCCGTCGTTCATGGTCTTTGCGCCTGTGCGCCCGTTCCATCGGCCGGAGCGCAACATCCCTTTCGTCCGTTATCTGCTAAAAAAATCAATGTTGTTTAGAATAAAAGGCAGCGGAGTTTATGTCAAGGGAAAACACGCAGAATTGCCGGCCGCGACGAAGAACGGTTCCTGCGCGCCGTAAAATTCCTGCCTCACGCGATGAACGGTTGGGGTCATGAGCCGCGGCGAAGCTCGATCCGGATGTTCACGATCGATACGCTGATCAGGTTCAGCGTCGTCGCCGCGTACCACAGGCAGGCCTCCCGGGGGGTAAAGAGAGCAATCCAACCCGACCACAGGACAAAACAAATGAGAGAAAAGGAAATAAGCGTATCGACGGCCAGAAACAGCCGCGGCCGGTCAAAAAACCGGCCTGCCTGCGCCAGCGTGCAGTACTCGATGGGCGAGGCCCGGCCGGCCAGATGATAAAAAACGCGGATCAGATTCATGATCAGATCCGCCGCGGCCCAGGCCATTATCAGCCAGGCAAAAATGTAAAGTGCGCCCTGCGGCGCGGCCGCGCGCAGCGCCGCCAGGCCGAACAGCATTTTGAACACGCAAAACGGAACGCCGATCGTCAAGGCCTGGAAGGCAGGCGTGAAGAATAAACCTTCTGCTTCCTTTTTCGCCGCCTGCCCCGGGAGCTCTTTTCCGTTCATGACCCACCGTTACATTCAGCGGTAGTAGCCCGTGCCGACCACCCAGCCGAACGGTTCGAACAAAAGCACGTAGGAGCGTTTGGGCAGAGGCGCGGCCTGGCCCTTTTTGGTAAAGTGATATTCGACATAGCCGCCGGTTTTGCCTTTGGCCAGAAATTCCTTCACATAGAAGACGCCCCTGTCGTCCCTGTCGTTTAACCGATTACGGCCTTCCGTGTCCTTGCGACCATACAGAACAACGTTGATCCCCTCGGTCGTATCGGCCCAGAAATAGCCGTCCTTGCCGTAGCGCAGTTCCCGAAGCAGGCCGGCGCCCAGCTCTTTGGCTTTCTCCGCGCTCATCTCCCCTCTCTGCTGCCGGGCGTAAATGGCGGTAAGCATGCTGACCGCGGTCTCCACCTGGCTTTTGATGAGCGCATCCTGAAGCGCGGCATGATTCACCGCCGGCGTCTCGGCTGCAGCCGGCCAACAAAGGACAACGCAGAGCACTCCTGTAAGAATAATCTTCCGAACGATGCGCATAATTCCTCCTTTATGTCATGTCTTTCGTTTGACGTGGCCGACGGACCTCGCCCATGGCGCTCGCGGCCAGCATGGCCTGTAAAACTTTTCCCGGCGAAATTTCCCCCGCTTCGTGGTGAATGCACTCCTCGGGCGCGCAGGCTTTTTCTGCGACCCGATACAGCATTTCACGGCGGACTCCCGCGAGGCCGATGTCGGCGAGCGTCGTCGGCAACCCGATGGTTTCGCAAAAATCATAAACAGTCCGCATCTCGTCCGGACCGGCATCCGCCAGATGCAAGCCGGTAAGTACGCCGAAGGCGACTTTCTCGCCGTGGTAAAAGGCGTGGGTTTCGGCAAGCGCCGTGAGGCCGTTGTGGACGGAGTGGGCCGCCCCCAGCCCGCCGCTTTCAAATCCCAGGCCGGAAAGAAGGATGTTGGCTTCGATGATATGGTCGAGCGCGGGCGTGACGATCTGCCGCTCGCAGGCGATTTTTGCCGCCGGACCGTAATCGAGGAGCGTCTCGTAGCAGAGCCGGGCCAGGTGCATCCCCGCGCGCGTGGCAAGTCCGCCGCAGGCATTCGGCGAACAGGTGCGGTTGCACGAACGGGCTTCAAACCAGGTCGCCAGCGCGTCGCCCATGCCCGCCGCCAGAAAGCGCGCCGGCGCGCCGGCGATCACCGCGGTATCGACCAGCACCACCTGCGGATTCATTTTCTGGTAAAACACCGATTCGAAGGTTCCCTGCTCCGTATAAAGAACGGCGCAGCCGCTGCAGGGCGCGTCGGT
>JAAYDW010000109.1 GCA_012729055.1 Deltaproteobacteria bacterium | reverse complement strand
GGTTGGATGGACAAGAAGGTGCTCACCATGCTGCACCCGAAGTGGGTAAAAGAGATGGAGCATGAAGGCAAGCTGATTGCCTGGGGCGAGGAAAAGAAAGACGACGCCCACGGACACTCCGCGTAAAAAACTTTTGTTGCAGCACCCTGCAAAAGCGGCGCGTATTTTCCGGTGCGCACCGCTTTTTGCCGGTTAGAAACGAATTTTACACAGGAAGGGATCTCCATGATTTTAAGTTCTCAGGCGGCCTCTGAAGTTCCCGCGATCATCGACCGCGCGATCGAACAGAACCCCCACGCGGAAAATCTTCTTAGGGCCTTTGGTCCGATCATTCTCCGAGAGCGGGAGTTGGCGGCGGGCCTTGCGCTTCCCCCGCTGGACGTTTCGCAAATCGACCGGGAGAAGCTCTCGTCCGGAGTTTCCGTTATCCGCCAGATCAATTTGATTCCGGACGGGGAAGATTTTAAAGAAGTTGCCTTGGCGATGGCGGCCGCCGTAAAGGAAGGTTTGCCTTCGCTGGCCGACGACATGAATCGTCTTGGCGAATGGATTGCTCAGGGAAAAATCCAGCCGGCGGACGTTTTAAAATTCTCCGCGCGCCATGAAGAAGGCGCAGCTGACGCTGTTTGGAAGACTCTCCCGGCCTCGCCCTCCAACGCTTCGTTTTTAATGAGTCTGGTGGCCCGTGTTGTTTTCGAGGCGCGGGCCATCGAGGTCGCAAAAGCTCTGGGTGCCTATGCCTGGGAAAAAGGCTACTGTCCTGTTTGCGGAACCTTTCCGTCCATTGCGCTTATCGAAGAACAGGGAGGCAAACGGTTTTTGCATTGCAGCGCCTGCGGCCAGGACTGGCGCTATACCCGGGTGAGCTGCCCTTACTGCGAGAAAGAAGCCCCAGGCGGCATGGAGTATTTTTATGTCGAGAACAAAACCCAGGAGTCGGCGTTTATTTGCGATCAATGCAAAAAATACCTGGTGACGCTTTACCGTGCCGGACATGTTTTGGCCCGCGACATGGATGTATCGGCGATCAGCTTGGTTCACTTGGATATGATCATGCAGGACAAAGGGTACCAACCCATGACCCCCTGCCCCTGGAATGTTCTGAAATAAAGGAATATCAAGGTATTCCTCGGTGCGCGGCGCTTTTTTTACCGCCGGTCACTTTGTTCGTTGACAGGAGGAAAATTGTTTTGTAAGTAACCTGCGGTTGCTTATGTCAATAGCGGCATATATCAGAAGCGGCATATTGAATTTCGGGAGAAAAGATCATGAGTCAAACATTTATTCTGAACGGCATAGAGACTCCTTTTACACCGGGGCAGATGATCCTCGATGCGGCGCGCAACGGAGGCGCGGAAATTCCCACGCTCTGCTACCTCAAGGGAGCGGCGCCCACCGGCGCCTGCCGCATTTGCTGTGTCGAAGTGAAGGGGGCGCGATCGTTAATGGCGGCTTGCTCCACGCCGGTGACGGCGGGCATGGAAGTGACCACGAACAGCGAACTCGTTCATCGCGCCAGAAAAATGAACGTCGAGTTTCTGCTGGCCAGCGGAAAGCACAACTGTCTCATGTGCGAAGCCAACGGCAACTGCCGCCTGCAGGATCTGGCCTATTTCTACAAAATTACAAAACTGCAGTTTAGGGAAAAAGACGAGAAGGATATCTACCCGACGGAAGATCAAAATCCGTTCATCGTCCGCGACTTCAGCCGTTGCATTCTCTGCGGCCGCTGCGTTCAGGCCTGCAATGAAGTGGTGGTCAACCGCGCCATCTCCCAGGGCTATCGCGGCGCGGAAAGCAAGATCGTCACCGGCGGCGACAGTCCTTACAACGAAAGCGAATGCGTCTTCTGCGGGCAGTGCGTGGAAGTCTGTCCGGTCGGAGCGTTGACGGAAAAGAAAGCCAAGGGACTGGGACGTCCCTGGGAGACGCAAAAGATCCGGACCACCTGCCCATATTGCGGAGTCGGCTGCCAGCAGTGGCTCCATGTGAAAGACGGCAAGATCGCCAAAGTTACGGCCGTGGAAGACGCCCAGCCCAATCAGGGACGGCTTTGCGTCAAAGGCCGTTTTGCCTACGATTTCATTTATTCGGAAGAACGGCTCAAAACGCCGCTGATTCGTGAAGTCGACGGCGCGTTTCGCGAGGCCTCCTGGGACGAGGCGCTTGACCTGGTGGCGTCGAAGTTTAAAAGCATTATCAGCGAACACGGACCCGACGCCATTGCCGGTGTGAGCTGCGCCCGCAGCATCAACGAAGATTCGTATCAGATGCAGAAACTTTTCCGCGCGGTGATCGGCACCAACAACATCGATCACTGCGCGCGGACCTGACACGCCCCGACGGTCGCGGGTCTCGCGACTTCTTTCGGTTCGGGCGCAATGACGAATTCGTTTGCGGATTTCATAAAAGCCAAGCTGATTTTGATGATCGGCACAAATATGAGCGAGGCCCATCCGGTCGCCTCTACCTTTGTTAAAGATGCCGTACTGGGCGGCGCACAGCTGATTGTGGTCGATCCCAGGCGCACGGATATGGTGGATTTCGCGCAAATGCACGTGCAAATCAAGGTTGGCTCTGATGTGGCGCTGATCAACGGCATTATGAACGTGCTCATTGAGGAAAATCTTTACGATAAAAAATATGTCGAGTCCTGCACGGTCGGTTTTGAAGACCTGAAAAAGAAAGTGATGGAATATCCGCCCGAGCGCGCCGCCGAAATCAGCGGCGTTTCCGCCGACACGATCCGCACCCTGGCGCGCAGGCTCGCCTCCGTGAAGCCGGCCATGCTCATGTACACGCTGGGCATCACCGAGCATATCTGCGGCGTGAACAACGTTATGAGCTGCGCCAATCTCCAGATGCTTCTGGGCAACGTCGGATTTGAATGCGGCGGCGTGAATCCGCTGCGCGGCCAGAACAACGTGCAGGGCGCCTGCGACATGGGCGCGCTGCCCAACGTTTTCCCCGGCTATCAGCGGGTCGATAACGCGGACGCGCGGGCAAAATTTGCCAAGGCCTGGAATGTAAAATCATTGCCGGACAAGCCGGGCATGATGATGCCGACCATGATGGAAAATCTGACCACAGGCAAGGTCAAGGCTTTCTATGTTTTCGGCGAAAATCTGGCCAACACGGAGCCGGATATTCACCATGTCGAGCATTGTTTGCAGTCTGCCGAATTCCTGGTCTGCCAGGATATCTTTCCGACGGAAACCACGCGTTTCGCGCACGTCATTCTGCCGGCGGCCGCCTGGAGCGAAAACGACGGAACCTTCACCAGCTCAGAACGTCGGGTAAACCGCGTGCGCACGGCCAGTGTCCCGCCGGGACAGGCAAAACCGAATTGGTGGATATTCAGAGAGATCGCCAAAAGGATGGGGCATCAATGGGCGTCCAACAGCGCTAAGGAAATCTGGGACCAGGAAGTATCCGTTCTGGCTCCGTCGATGGCCGGCATCAAATACCGGCGTTTGGAAGGCGACGGCATCCAGTGGCCCGCGCCCACTGAAGAGCATTGCGGGACGCCGACGCTGCACAAGGACGGGAAGTTTACCTGCGGCCTGGGTGTTTTGAAGCCGATCGATTGGATTCCGCCCGCGGAAGTTCCCGACAAGGAGTATCCGCTGGTGCTCTCCACGGGCAGACGCCTGTACCATTACCACACGAGAACGCAGACAGGGCGGTCCCGGGGGATCAACGATCTGCTCGGCGAGGAGACGGCGGACATTTCCGCGGCGGACGCACGGAAACTCGGCGTTGCCGACGGAGAAATGATTGCGGTGAAATCCCGCCGGGGCGAAGTCAAGGTCAAGGCCCGCGTGACGCAACAGGTGCCGGAAGGACTGGTCTGGATGGCCTTTCATTTTCGCGACGCCTGCGCGAACTGGCTCACGAATCCCGTTTACGACCCGATCACGCAAACGGCTGAATACAAGGCCTGCGCCGTCCGGATTGACAGGCTGACCTGACTGATGGGGGAAAAACATCCCGCAGTAGTTTTGCGGGATGTTTTTTGAATGCATCTATGCTATAAATAGCACATATGAAAGGAGAACTTCCGATTCATGAAGAAAAGCTTCCTCTTACTGATGGTGTTGATGTTCCTTTTGCCCGTAAGCGTATCGGCACAGGAAAAGTTGTCCGTTGCCGTTGCGGCCAATTTCATCTCCGCTTTCAAGGAAATCGCGGCGGACTTTGAAAGCAAAACCGGCGTGAAAATTGAAGCGACCTTTGCCTCGACCGGCAATCTTTACAGCCAGATTCAAAACGGCGCGCCCTACGATGTCTTTCTGTCCGCGGATGAACAGCGGCCCGATCTTTTGCAGAAGCAGGGGGCGACGGACGGAATCTTTATTTACGCGCGCGGTCAGGCCATCCTCTGGTCGGCGGATAAAAATTTCTGCAAGGCCGCCAGCTGGCAGGACGCTCTCACAAATGAAAAGATCAGGAAGCTCTCGATTGCCAACACTGCAACCGCCCCTTACGGAACGGCGGCCATGACGGCGCTCAAGAAGACAGGGCAGTGGGAGGCGCTGCAAGGCAAGCTGGTGATCGCGCAATCGGTCGCGCAGTCCTTTCAATACGCAGCGACACAATCCGTCGACGCGGGGTTCTGCGCCCTGTCGGCCGCCGCCGGCGCCGAGGGGAAAAAAGGCTGCTATTACGCGATTCCGGAGGCGCCGGAGGTGGTGCAGGCGGGCTGCATTTTAAAGAGCACAAAAAACAAGATCTGCGCAGAGCTCTTCCTGTCCTACATGATGTCCGATCCGGCCGCCCAAATAAAAAAGAGGTACGGGTACCGTTAAATGGATTATATGGCCCTGTATGTGACACTGAAACTGGCGGTGGTGACCACGATCATTCTGGTGGTTTTGGCCGCCCCGGTCGCCTATCTGCTGGCGTTTGCGCGGTTCCCGGGAAAATCGTTTGTCGAAGCGCTCATCTACCTGCCGATGGCTCTGCCGCCGACGGTGATCGGTTTTTATCTCATCATTCTGATGGGCCCCCGGGGCTGGGTCGGCGGAATCTGGCAGGCCGTCACCGGTGGGTCGCTGTTGTTCACTTTTCTGGGCATCACCGTCGCGTCGATCATTTATTCCCTTCCCTTCGCCATTCAACCCATGAAGGCGGCCTTCTCGAAGATCGACCGCCGGCTCCTGGAAAACGCCTACATTCTGGGATTGTCCCGGCGGGCGGCTTTTCTCAGGGTGGTTCTTCCCAATTCGGTTTCCGGCATCGCCGCGGCCGCCGTCCTGGTTTTTCTGCACTCGATCGGCGCCTTCGGCGTTTTGTTGATGGTCGGCGGCAGCATTCCCGGCGAAACGAAAGTCGCCTCGATCGCCATTTATGAAGCCGTGGAGATGATGAACTACACAGCGGCGGGGATGATCGCGCTCAGCTTTTTACCGATCAGCTATGTCTTTCTGCTGCTCATCAATAAACTCAACGAAGGAGCCCGCGCATGATGATTTTCGCCGCCCTGAAAAAGAGACTCAAATATTTCGATCTGGACGTGTCGCTTTCCTGCCTGCCGGGCCGGATGACCGTGATGATCGGCCCTTCCGGTGGAGGCAAGACGACGATCATCCGGATGCTTGCGGGGCTGCAAAGCCCCGACGAAGGACGGGTGGTTTTCGGCGACGAGATCTGGTTCGACTCCGACTGCGGGATCAACGTCAAACCGCAGAAACGGCGCCTGGGCTATGTCTTTCAGGATTACAATCTCTTCCCGCATCTGAATCTTTTCGACAACGCCGCGTTTGCCGCGGTGGATAAAAAAGAGGTGGACGGTCTGTTCGACCTCTTCAAGATCGGCCACCTGAAAAAACGCAAGCCGCACCTGGTGTCCGGCGGCGAGCGCCAGCGCTGCGCCATCTGTCAGGCGCTGGCGCGGCATCCCCGGCTGCTCCTGCTCGACGAGCCGTTTTCCGCGCTGGATGTCGTGACGCGCCGCGGTCTGCGCGAAGAGCTTAAAAGTCTCAAGGGAAACCTCGCCTGTCCCGTGATTTACGTGACCCACGATATCAACGAGGCCCTTTTCCTGGCCGACGAAATACTGCCGGTGGTGGACGGAAAAAAGGATCCGGGCTGGATGCAGCGTACGATCACCCGCGAGCCCAAAGAAGGAATGACGGCCCGGGGCGCGCGCGAGCCCAGGCTGGCCTTGGTGTATTAAACTACATGTGCGGGGAAAAGTCGCGGCTGTTCCCCGCAGAATAAGGAGCGGTAAGCATTTATGAACATCTGTACCTATTCGTATGAAGAGTACCTCCATCTGGTGAAGTCCTTTCACGGCAATCTTGCCCCCGGTTTGATTATCGGCGGTTTCATGGTCGACCTGGCGATGAAGCATCTGCCGGAAGGAGAGTTTTTCGATGCGGTCTGCGAGACGCCGGTGTGCCTGCCCGACGCCGTGCAGATTCTGACCCCCTGCACCATCGGCAACGGCTGGCTTTCCATTGTTCCGTTCGGTAAGTTTGCCGTGACGCTCTACGAAAAATACAGCGGCCGCGGCGTTCGGGTTTACCTGGATACGGAAAAACTTAAAGCCTGGCCGGAGATTTACGACTGGTACCTCAAGAAAAAGAAGAAGAGCGAGCAGGATTCCGATCTCCTATTGGCGCAGATCAAAGAGGCGGGGCACGGCCTGCTCGGCATTCAGCATCTTCATGTCGATCCGGAAAAAGTTCGCCGGAAAAAAATGGGTCCCGTGGCCGTCTGCGTGGTCTGTGGCGAGGCTTACCCCACGCGCGACGGAGAAAAATGCCGGAGTTGTCAGGGCGAAACGCCTTACACAAATGTAGTTTTCGAGAACGCAAGGGGAAAGAAATGACCGCGCTATACAAAGGCGCCTTGCTGCATCGCCTTTATGAAAGGTTCACGCCTGCCGCAAAGGACCGGCGGATTGCTGATTTGCGCATCGGCTTGAGCTATGTCGGTGTGAGACTGGATGACGGTTCGGCGGGGCTGGCTGCCGTGTTGCCGGATTCCTCGCCACGCGGATGTACCGTTTTGAAGGATGCGGGGACCTATGCGGGTTCATCCGCTTCGGATATGCTGCAATATCTTGTCAACGGCAAAAATGCCCTGCATCGCGCAATGGGCGTGGCCGTGGCCAACGCGCTTGCCGGCCCCCCCCCCAATCCTGTGGAAGACCGCGAGGCGACGACATATTTTGATTTGAAACCGGGTGTAAATGTTGCGATGGTCGGACTTTTTGCGCCGCTGGTCGATCGCATCCGCAAAACCGGCGCAACCCTCTCCATCATTGAAAAGAATCCGGAGCGTATCGGTCTGTTATCTCCGGAGGACAGGCGCAAGGCGCTTCAGGAAAGCGACGTTGCCATTATCACGGCCACGACGCTGCTTAACAATACTTTTGAAGAAACCATCAGCCTTCTGGGAGCGCCGCGCACCGTCGCGGTGATAGGTCCTTCCACTCCGCTGGTGCCGGAAATTTTCGAGGACACGCCCGTCACGCATCTGGGCGGCGCCGTCGTTGCCGATGCCGCCCGCGTTATGCAAATCATTTCCGAGGGCGGCGGCACGCCCGCGCTTCGGCCTCACTTACGCTTTGTGAATTTGATCTTGAAGACATAAACGCCAGTTTATCGTAAAACAAAACAACCGTCTTGCTTGTAAATCATTTTGCCCACGGCGTTTCCCGTCGGCGCCCTGGTGATCGCTTTTTGCGGTCAAAGGAATTTGTGCATCAGGTGAACAGGCGTTGTGCAATTTTCTCCGCTTGTGCCGCAGGAACCAGGGGGGCGATTCACTGCGGCTTTTTTTTAGGTATCGCTTAATCGATGTGGCAATGGATTTTTCCAATGAGATTAAAACTACTGATCACAACATTGAGCAGCAATCCATCAGCATAAAATATTAATGATCATATTTCCTAAGGATGACGAACACTTATGCCTTATATAACATATTGACAATACCGGTAACTGCTGTATCCTTTTAACCACCAGATCGAAGGTGTTGTGTCTGGTTTAAAGGTAAAGAAAGGATTGAAAACGAACCGAGAATAGGTGATGGCGTTGAAACGCCGACAGCCATTCGCTTTTAAAATGATAAGTTTATGTGGCGTGTCGATTTTTACATGGCCTCACTTTGCTTTTAGCGCGTCTGATTGATGAAGTCGTGAAACGGGGATGACTCTCCGTTCTTGCCGTGTATGTTCTTGTTGTTCAGTTTTTACAATCCCAATACAACGCGGCCGCGCAACCGATCAAAGAATGATGCAAGTTTCAAGAGATGTGTCGTGATGATCAAGCGCTTTTAAAATGAAAGGAAGGTTAGTGAGATGAAAAATGAAACGCAAAAAGGCGCATTATTTTCAAAATTATCCCGCCGAACTTTTTTAAAGGTTTCCGCAGCAACGGCTGTGGCAACGGGTGCAGTTGCATCAGACCCTCTGGGCACTGGAATGAAAGCTTTGGCGGTGGCGGCGGACGAAAAGAGTTCCTCAGCAGGCAAGGAAACATTGTTTTCTACAGTCTGCCGATCAAATTGTTTCCAGTGCTGCCGTTTAAACGCCCATGTGAAAGATGGCAAGATTGTCAAAACAACGCCGGCTCCGTATCCGGATGGCATCTATACCGGGAGCTGTCTGAAAGGGTTATCTTTGGTCCAAAGAACCTATAGCCCAACCCGCGTCAAATATCCCATGCGTCGGGTTGGGAAAAGGGGCGAAGATAGGTGGGAAAGAATTTCCTGGGAAGCGGCGATTAATGAGATTGCGCAGAAGTTTACGGCCGTCCAGTCAAAGTATGGTTCCGAGGCGCTGATGTTCGACATCGCATCGGGCGATTACGGCTTTGTCAACGGGTGCCTGGGGATGTATCAGAGATTTGCGAACTCGATCGGCGCCAGCAAGCTGAATGTCTGCTATGATCAAGCAACAGGTCATGGAACGGATCGCGTCATCGGCGGCGGTGTCTGGTTGTGGGGAAGTGAACCCATGACCCTGCTGGATGCGAAAAAAATCATCATCTGGGGTTCCAACCCGGTTTACTCGACGCCCCAAAACTGGCGCATTATTAAAGAAGCGCAGCGAAAAGGGGCAAAAGTCATCGACATTGATGTCATCTATTCGGCAACGGCAAATAAATCCGATGAATTCATCCCTATCGTTCCCGGATCTGATTTGATGCTTGCCCTGGCGATGACAAATTACATTATCGGTCATAACTTGATCAATGTTCCCTTTATGAAAGCGCGAACCACCGCTCCTTTCCTTGTTCGGAAAGATAACGGCAAAATGCTGCGTAAAAGTGATTTTGATTCCCAAACGGATCCCAAAGAAGATGATTTCTACGTTTGGGACAGTGTTGCCAATCAGCCGGTCCTGCTCAAATCGGGTCCCAAAGATGTGGCAATCGAAGGAACCTACAACGTGAAGGGCTTGGATGTTGAAACGGTCTTTACGCTGCTTAAGAATCACGTGAAGCAATACACTGTGGAAAAAGCCAGCGAACTGACCAAAATTCCCGTCGAAAAGATTGAGTATCTGGCCAGGACCTATGCCGACAGTCCCACCATGGTCTATACCAATTACGGCATCGATCATTATCAAAACGGCCATTTGTGGGCATTCGCCGCCTTAGTCATGGCGTCGCTTACGGGCAACATCGGCGTGAAGGGAGCGGGTTTTGTCGGAAATTATGTGATGTATATGCCCCTGAACTATAAGGGCGCCTTTTATACAAACGGAAAAGCGGCAACGTCAAAAATTCCGCAAACCATTTTCCACCAGGTTGTGAAAGATCAGGCCCTGGCCGGCAAGCCTTATCCTATCAAGGCGATGCTGACATTTTGTTCAAATTCCATGAGCAACATGGGCCAGCAGAATGTATGGTTTACGGATATTCTGCCCAACCTTGATTTTCATGTTGTGATTGATTTTGAGCTTACGGATACGGCCAGATATGCGGATATTGTTCTTCCGGCGGCTTTCTGGATGGAAGTCGACGACCTGCGCGTCTCCTACAACAATCCCTACATGATGATGCAGGAAAAGGCGATTGAACCTTTATACGAAAGCAAGCCGCCGGTCGAAATTTTCGGCATGATTGCGCGCAAGATGGGGCTGGAGAAATTTTTCCCCCAAGGCGTCGACGATACCTATTGGGTCAAAATGATGTTGGATACGGACGCGCTGCGTAAAATGAACGTGACTTACGATCGCTTGAAAGCTGAAAAAGCCGTCCGGGTGCAGGGAACCTCCGAAAAACCGTACATCCGTGGTGAGAAATACTTTTTAACAAAAAGCGCTGGCCGGGCTCAGCTTTATGCGGAGAACCCGTTGCCCCGTGTCAATTACGGGCAGGATTTGTCGCAGATAACCAAAAAAGAAAGGTTGCCCTACTTCAAAGCCCCGGGAGAAGCGTGGCGCGATAATCCCTTATTTAAAAAATATCCGCTGGTTTACATTCAGGAGCACTCCAGATATCGGGTTCATTCCCAATGGTTTAACACGCCGATGTTACGCGAACTCGATCCGGAACCGCTGGCCAAAATCAGCCGCAAGGACGCCGAAAGCAGAAATATTAAGACGGGAGATATCGTGGAGGTCTTTAACGATCGTGGCCGGGCGGTTCTGAAAGCGGAAATTAATGATGCCATGAGTCCGGGTGTTCTGTCTATTCCTAAAGGGTGGCAGCGGGAACAATTCATCAAGGGATGTTATCAGGAATTGACCAGCGCGACTTCAGATCCGATGGCGGTAAATTTTGCTTATTTTGACTGTCTGGTCGATGTGAGAAAGGTATAAAGGAGGTAAAAAAACATGCGATATGCAATGGCAATAGATTTGGATCGTTGTACAGGCTGCCACGCCTGTACGGTGGCGTGTAAAGTCGAAAACAATCTGCCCAATCTGATTTGGTGGAACCGGATTATAACGGTTGGAGGAGAAAGTCCCGATACGCCCAAAGGAAATTTCCCGGACTTGAAGATGGAATTTTTACCCATCAATTGCCAGCATTGTGAAAATCCGCCCTGCACGGCGGTTTGTCCCGTCAATGCGACCTACAAAAGAGAAGACGGTATTGTTGTCCAGGATTATGATAAATGCATCGGTTGCCGCCTCTGTATCACAGCATGTCCTTACAGCGGTGTACGGCAATTTAATGCAAAGAAACCGGAATACGCCATAGAGGTGGCCATGGGTGATGACGGCGTTGCCCCGCATAAAGAGAAGGTTGTGGAGAAATGCACTTTCTGCGCCCACCGTCTGGCGAAAGGATTGGAGCCGGCTTGTATCCGTACCTGTCAGAATCTGGCCCGTTTTTTTGGCGATATTGATGATCCCCAAAGCGAGGTCAGCAAAGCGATCAAAGGTCGCCGCTATGTGAAGCTGCTTGACCACAAAGGCACCAAGCCGGCTGTCTTTTATTTAACGTAACACAAGACCGGATAGAAAACCCTTATGCCTTACCGGCGCCCTGATCACTGACGGCTATCCGGTAAGGCAATTTTATAATCGTCGGGGTATAATATCTTGAAAGGAAAGTCAGTGGCAGGTGTGGAAAAATGTCGGTTTTAAAGGAAATCAACGCAGAAGAACGGGATATCCAGGGATCTGTTGCCGCGTCGGACCTGTACAGATTATTGTTTATGTCTTTGCATTTCCCGACCGAAGAATTGGCTTTGGGGGTATTGGACGGCAGTTTCTGCAATGATGTCCTGTCAATTTTCGAGGAGCTGAATTCTTCCGGAGAAGAAATCGGGAAAATACGGACTCAATTGATTGCTGTGAAGGGAGACATAAAAAACAAAGAGGCATTGCTGACTCAGATGCGCCGGGAGTATACACGCTTATTTACCCACCCCAAAAAACCGGCCATAGCTATCTATGAAACGACGTTCCTTTATAACCCTGAAGATGATCTCCAATCCAGACCATCCCTGTTTATCAGCCCGGCAGCGCGCGATGCGGAGCGTTGCTACAAGAAGGCGGGACTCGAAATGGCTCGGCAAATAAATGAACCCGCAGACCATATGGCCACAGAAATGGAATTTATGATGTACCTCTATTTGCAGAAGGCAAAAAGCATCCGGGACGGCAATTGGGAGGAACTGGCGCAGAGGGAACATGAAATCAGGGAATTCCTACAGTCCCATTTACAGAAATGGGCGAAGAATTTTTTTGATATGTGTATTGCATCCGCGCAGATGGATTTTTATAAGACGATCGGCGAAATTGGAAGCTTTTGCATGGCCAGAATGTTGGCCGCGGAGTAAATGCTTGCCAATGTCAGGTCATCTCAAAAGCAGCACTGCTGCAAATGATTGCCGCCGGTCAGAAGATTTTGAGATTTTGTGTTCTCTGCCGGGACGCGTCTAAGTTCATGTGTGAACGAGATTTCTTGTCTGCATGATGCTTTGCCTTGAGGCCGGTACGAAAATGGTGGAACAACATGTTGTTTGATAAGGGTTATTCGATTGCGATCGCCGGGCACAGGTGTTTGAACCGGACGTATTGTGGCGTAGAGTGCCAGCACTGCAAAAATCTGTGCCCATCGGATGCCGTCGCCGTCACTTTCCATCAAAGCGGAATTGTTCTGGACAAGGACAAATGCGTCGGTTGTGGGCTGTGTTTCAGTGAATGTCCCGTGCAGGTTTTTGGATCCAGCCGGTGGGATGAAACCTCGATCGTTGGAAAAATCGAAGAAAAAGGCTGGAAAATCACAGATTTTTTTTGCGGGCGTCATTCCTCCCCCTATCAGGATGACAAAAACCGGGACAGAGGCGCCATCCGATTGCCGGCTTGTCTGGCGATCGTGACTCGAGGGTGCTGGTACGAAACAGGCATGAAAACCGAGGTTCGACTTCGTCTGGATCAATGCCGGCAATGTCCCATGGAAAAGACGCTTCCCCGCCTGAAATGCAGCATCGAGACAGCGGCTGAATGGCTTGCAGCCTCAGGACATACGCCCCGGTTCAATCTGATACACCAAAGCAACCGGAGCCGCGTCAAGGTAAACCTGAAGGCAGTGGATGCCGGGTTGAAAGTGACTTCACGCAGAGACCTGTTTTTATCGTTGGTGAAGGAGGGTGTCAGGGAAACGCCGGATGATAAACTCGGCGCCAATACGTCTTCTTCCCTGTCCAGCGGTGAAGGCCGTCCCGGAACCTGTCTGCCGGACTGGCGCCGTCGCCTGGCTCCAGTCTATTCCAGGAATATGATCGAAGGCTCACTTCCTGCGTATTGGCCAACCATCACCTTAAACAGCCGTTGTGTGCATTGCGGTCTTTGCGTTCTTTTATGCCCTTCAGGAACCTTGCACCGTATCGTTGAAGATGGCATTTGCACCTATCATTTTACCAGTGGGTTTTGTCTCGACTGTCGGATTTGTCAATTGATTTGTGAACAAAAAGCAATAGAAAGAGCGCGAGAACAGGTCGCAAAGCCTTTCGAAAAGACATGCATCTATACTTCGCCCGTTGATGAATGCCGACGGTGCGGAAATGTCACTTCTGATTTCCACACGCGTTTATGTTATCGGTGTCGACAGGAAGTTTCCCTCGATAGTGAATTCAAAGATGTTTGCCGAAAATTATTGATTCAGGATGACGACTAAACCCGCAGCGACATCAGCGGAAAAGATTCTGCCGCTGTCCTTGTTTTGGGGTATGCAATTCGGGTATTCGCCCAAGGAGCGATCAAGGTAGATTCGGACGTCAACAAAGGCATCTGTATACGCAAATCCCAACGGATGTTTCCCTGTAAAAAATCCGAACCAATTTAACGATCGATTGACTAAAAGTCATTTTGAGCTGGATCTTTTCGTTCTTTTCCGCTTTGACTTTAAGTCATTTTAGTTCTCCTCGCCAGCCGGGAAATTTGTAAGATGGTGATCTAATAGACATTCCATATTATGTCAAATATGACATATGTATTTGGAATGACTCATGATTTTGACCAATAATCTGTTGACAAGGTTCTGTATTGCATATATAGCGACTGGGGAGCAAAAATGGTTTTTTCCTATTGCCATGATGTCTTCTCCTGAGCATTTGCCGGGCAAAAGCCGGGCAAGGGGAATTTTTTTCGACAACTTTGGGGAAGATGCACTGAATATGTAAATCTTGGGGAAAGGAGAAGGAATTCATGAACGTCAGCAGAAGAGGTTTCTTGAAACTTTCCGGAGCTGTCGCAGCGGTGAGCGGTTTGGGCATCAGCCTAACACCCGCAGCCGCGCACGCGAAGGAACTGAAGATCAAGTACGCCAAAGAAACCACCACCGTTTGTCCTTATTGCTCCGTCGGATGCAGCATTATCGTATCCGTGCGCGACGGTAAAGTCATCAACACGGAGGGTGATCCGGACAGCCCGATCAACCGTGGATCGCTGTGCAGCAAGGGCGGTTCGATTTACCAGATGGCCGTCAACGAGAATCGCCTGGGCAAACCGCTTTACCGCGCGCCTTTCGCTACGGAATGGAAAGAAGTCGAGTGGGAATGGGCGTTTGAGAAAATCGCGGAAAATGTTAAAAAAAGCCGCGATGCAAGCTTTAAGAAAACCAATGCGAAGGGTGAACTCGTCAACCGGACCGAAGGCATCGCCTCGGTAGGATCGGCGGCGATGGACCTGGAAGAATGCTTCACGTATCAAAAATTCTTGAGGGGGTTGGGCCTGGTCTACATCGAACATCAGGCCCGTATCTGACACAGCCCGACTGTACCGGCTCTGGCAGAGTCGTTCGGACGCGGCGCAATGACCAATCACTGGGTCGATTTTAAAAATAGTGATGTGATTTTAATCATGGGAAGCAATCCGGCTTCCAACCATCCTGTCTCCTGGAAATGGATTCAGGAAGCGGTCAACACGCGAGATGCGAAAATCATCTGTGTGGATCCGCGCTTTACGCAGTCGGCCTCCAAGGCGCATCTGTATGCACCTCTTCGTTCAGGAACGGATATCGCTTTCCTGGGCGGCATGATCAAATACATTCTCGACAATAAACTTTATTTTGAAGAGTACATCAGGCATTACACCAACGCCACCTTCCTGGTGAACCCGGCGCTTAAAATGCCGGGCGAAAACAAGGGCGTGTTTTCCGGTTTGACCAACGGGAAATATGAAAAAGACACCTGGTCTTATCAGACGGACGGCGCGGGCGTCATCCGTAAGGATCAGGCGATGAAAAATCCCAACTGCGTCTTCCAGCTTTTGAAGAAACACTACTCCCGCTACACGCCGGAAACGGTTTCCAAGATCACGGGGACGCCGGTTGACAAACTCCTCGAAATTTACAAGCTGTACGGCTCCACCGGCAAGCCTGACCGCGCCGGCGTTGATCTCTATGCGATGGGCTGGACGCAGCACACCGTCGGCGTGCAGAATATCCGCACAATGGCGATCATCCAGATGCTTTTGGGAAACATCGGCATTGCGGGCGGCGGCGTTGCGGCGATGAGAGGAGAATCCAACGTTCAGGGTTCCACCGACCACGCGCTTCTGTTCCACATCTGGCCCGGATATCTGGGAGCTCCCACGGCGTCGCTCCCAACGTTTGCGGCATACAATGAAAAGCGCACACCGAAAACCAAAGAGGCGAATTCCCTCAACTGGTGGAAGAATTTCCCGAAATATTCGGCCAGTCTGCTTCGCTCTTTTTATGGTATGAATATGTCGGTCGATGAGGCGTACCGGATTCTTCCCAAGCTCGATGACGGCGCGAATTATTCCTGGTTGACCATTTTTGACCAGATGTACAAGGAAAAGTTCACGGGCTTTTTTGCCTGGGGGATGAACCCGGCCTGTTCCGGCGCTCACTCCAATAAAGCCCGCCAGGCCATGACCAAACTGGACTGGATGGTGAACGTGAACCTGTTTGACAACGAAACCGGTTCGTTCTGGCGCGGCCCCGGCATGGATCCCGCCAAGATCAAAACGGAAGTCTTCATGCTGCCTTGCGCCGCCTCCATCGAAAAGGAAGGCAGCATTGCGAATTCGGGCCGGCTCCAGCAGTGGCGCTACAAAGCCGTCAATCCTCCGGGAGAAGCTCTGCCGGACGGCGACATCATGAGCGAAATTTTCTTCAAGGTAAAGGAGCTCTACGAAAAGAAGGGCGGCCCGAACAAGGAAGCCATTACGGCGCTTACTTGGCCCTACGGCAAGATGGCGGGCAAGCATTTCCACTACGATCCCCGCAAAGTGGCCGCTGAAATCAACGGCTTCTTCCTGGTCGATAAAAAAGTGGAAAACCCCACCAAGAAGGGCGAGTTCAAGGAGTTCAAAAAAGGCGATCTGGTGCCGACGTTTGCCTGGCTGCAGGCGGATGGCTCGACGTCGTCCGGCTGCTGGATTTACTGCGGTTCGGTGACACCCGATAAAGGGATTTTGCCCATGCGTCGCGACACGGCAGATCCCACCGGTTTAGGGCTTACTCCCGGTTGGGCCTGGTCGTGGCCGGTCAACCGCCGCATCATTTACAACGGCGCTTCTGTCGATCCGCAGGGCAATCCCTGGGATCCGTCCCGCGCCGTCATTAAATGGAACGGAACGAAATGGATTGGTGATGTGCCGGATGGGGCGGGCGATCCCGGAAAGGGCCGGCCGCCGTTTATTATGAAACCGGACGGCGTGGCCAGTTTGTACGGACCAGGTCTGGCCGACGGTCCTTTCCCCGAGCATTATGAACCGCTGGAATGTCCGGTGGACAAAAACCTGCTGTCGCCGCAGAAGAACAACCCCGCCATCAAGCGATTCGACAAGGAGGGCGTGGGTTCTGATCTGGATGTATACTCCAACGTTACAAGCTGTGATCCGCGCTTTCCGTTTGTTTGTTCCACCTACCGCGTAAGCGAACACTGGCAGACGGGCGTGCTCACCCGCTGGTGTCCGTGGCTCGCGGAAATGCAGCCCGGCATGTTTGTGGAAATCGGAACGGATCTGGCCAAGGAGAAAGGCATCAAAAACGGCGATAAATGCATCGTCAGTTCAGCCCGCGGCGAGGTGGAATGCACCGCCATTGTTACGCCGCGTTTCAAACCGTTCAACATTGACGGCAACATCATCCATGAGATCGGCATCCCCTGGCACTTTGGCTGGATTACCACCAAAGACCGGCCTTACAATCCCGGCGACAAGAAAGCCGAGGTCTTTACACACGGCGATTCCGCCAACCTGCTGGTTCCGACCATCGGCGATGCCAATACGATGATCCCGGAGAGCAAAGCCTTCATGGCGAACGTTGTGAAGAAGGGGGTGAAGTAAGATGACCGAAAAAATTAAATTATACGACGATTCGAAATGCACGGCCTGCCGCGGCTGCCAGCTCGCCTGCAAACAGTGGAACGCGCTCAAGGCCTCGCAGACGGAAAACCGGGGCACTTACCAGAACCCGCCTGCGCTGAATCCCAATACGTTCATGCTGATTCACTTCCAGGATTATGTGGACGATAAGGGTGATGTGAAGTGGCTTTTCCGCAAGGAAGCCTGCATGCACTGCACGGACGCGGCCTGCGTGACGGTCTGCCCCAGCGGCGCGCTGCATTACAACAAGGCCACGGGCACCGTGGGCCTGGATCATGATAAATGCATCGGCTGCAAGGAGTGCGTGGCGGCCTGCCCGTTTGAAATTCCGCGCTACGATGCGCGAACGGACAAGGTTTACAAATGCGACATGTGCGAAAGCCGGATCACCAACAACATGGAACCGGCCTGCGTCAAGGCCTGCCCGACCGGCGCTCTGTCCTGGGGGCCGAAAGAGAAAATGCTCAAGATCGCGGGCAAGCGTGTGGAAAAGCTGGGCGGAAATGCATCGACCTACGGCAATCAGTACGTCAAAGGCACGCACTTCATGTACGTGCTGAAAGAAAAACCGGAAGTCTATGCCGACATCCATAAAGATCCGAGCGTGCCTTTGTCCGTCTCGCTCTGGAAGGGACTGCTCAAGCCGTTGAGTTTGCTGGCGGCGGGCGGCGTGGTGGGCGGCGCGTTTTTGCACTACATCATTCACGGGCCGAAGACGCCGCATGAGGATGGACAAGAACAGAAGGGAGGAGAATAGCCAT
>JAAYDW010000021.1 GCA_012729055.1 Deltaproteobacteria bacterium | reverse complement strand
GAATCGCCGGTTCTCCTTTTGCCGCCGGCACCAAGCCCTACGCCCTCGCCATCGATCCGGCGGGAAATTTTCTCTACGCGTTTAACGCGGTTTCCAAAACGATATCGGCCTACACCATCGACCCCGTCACGGGCGGATTGACGCCGGCGGGAGCGGTCGCAAGCCCCTGAGCCCCGATAAAATCTGTCTGCCGTTTCGCATCATAAAAAAACGGCGTTTCCGCACGACCCGCGGAAACGCCGTTTTTTCTTTCCGGTCATCGCCCGGCTATTTCTTCTTTTTGGCGTCCGCCTTCTTGTCATCCCTGACTTCGATTTTCTTGGCCGTCATTGTATACTCTATCGTCACTTTCGACCCGACTTTCAGATCGCCGGCAACTTTGGTTGCGGCATCGCGGGCAACTTCCCATTTATCCGTATCCTTCTGCACCACGATTACATCTCCCTTGATGTCCAGCACCGGCCCGGTGACCTGATAGGTCTTCGGTCCGGCGGCAAGCGCCACGGCGGCAACCAGCATAAACGCACACACAAAAAACAGAATTTTCTTCATAAGATCCTCCTCCTTCACTTGGAAATTCCCTTTTGTGACCGGACAACGCCTGTCCGGACTGAGAGGATTTCTAACAGAGTTCCCCCTCCTTGTCAAAGCCATTGCCGCCTTGAGGAAACGCCTTGACGGCGCATTGCAAAGGAGAGTAACGTACGCTCGGAAGAACCGGCAGACTATGACGGAAAATCAAAAACAAAAAATACGCCTGACGTATCCGTGCAACTGGATCTACAAAATCATCGGCACGGATGAAAAAGAAATGAACAGCGCCGTCGGAGAGATTATCCGCGACCGCCGCTACCGGATCTCCGTGTCTCGAAGCAGCGCAAAGGCAAAATACATCGCCCTCAACGTCGAGCTCACGGTGGAGAGCGAAGCGCACCGGCTCGTCCTGTACGAGGAATTCAAAGCCCACCCGGCCATCAAAGTGATTCTCTAGGAAACGGTTTTACTGCGGCGGCCGCTGAATCCATGTGGCGCGCGTCTTTAGATCCGCTTCTCAGCCGCCGCTTCCAATCCCCTTTTCATTTGGCGGACCTGAAGGTCCGCACGACAGGCAGGAACGTTTCCGTTTACGGGCAAGAAGTCGAATTCCGTTCCCGACGGTATTGCCGGATGTTTTCCCGATGATTGAAGACGATTAAAATAAATGCGGTAAGCGCTCCCGAAAGGGCGGGCCAGGACACGTCAAGCGGTTGGGCTTGTCCCGCCGCGAGCGCGGCCGCCATGAAAAAAGACGCGACAAACGGCCGGCGGACGACCGCATAGACCATCACCCAGAGGGTGCAGGCCGCAAGCGCCGCCCAGGGCGCGACGAGCAGCGTGAATCCCAGATAATTGGCCACGCCCTTTCCGCCGCGAAAGCCGTGAAAACAGGGAAACGTATTTCCCAGGATCAGAAAAAAACCTGGCCAGGCCAGCCAGGCGCGATCCAGAAAATACAGCGCCAGCGCCGCCACGGCCAGCGCCCGGCCGATGTCGAGCGCAAAGATCAGCGCCGCCCAGAGCCGGCCCGCCTGGCGGTAAACGTTGGTCGTGCCGGCGTTGCCGCTGAAGCCCAGGCGCGGATCCGCCTTCCCGGCAATCTTAAAGAAAATGATGGCGAAATTGACGGAGCCGGCAAGATACGCCAGCAGACAGACCATTAAGAGTTTTCCCATGCTCCCTCACCGATCCACTGCGGCGGACGGAGATCCCCCCGCGTCACATCACGCATGCCGAGTCCCCGGATGCATTCACAGAGCGCCCCTTCCTGATCGAAGATCCAGACATGAAACAGAAGCGTCTCCCCCTGGGCCTCTGCAGGCGAAATGCGCACCGGGTAGAAGCCGCCGGGGTGTGTGGGCGCAACAATTACCCGTCCGGCAAATCCGACCGGCAGCGTGACTCTGCCGGCAAACCGCTGCCCCCAGACGCAGGCGGCGTGCATCGCGGCGTCCAGCGTAAAGGGCGACCCCAGAAGACTGTCGGCCGGAGCCTGTCCGCCGGAAACCTCCGCAAAAGCGCCGCTTCGCGAAACGGCCAGATCGCCGGCGATGTTCCGGTAGGAGGCGCCAAAAGGAATCAGCTCCCGGTAAATCGATGCGGAAGGAACACAGATGCACGCGTCGCCGAGCTTCCGGGCGGTCCGGAAATCCGCCGTCGGCGGGGAACCCCCTTCCTCCTGCAGAAAAGTCACCCGCGCGTGTTCCAGCGTCCGCCGCATCGCGCCGTTTTTAATCCGGACCGTCGTTAAAAGCGAAGCCCGGATCCGGTCTTTGGCAACCTCCATCTCCACAAGGGCATCGAGCGTGTTCTGGCCGGGCGCAATCTCCAGCATCCGGGGAAAGGACGCGTCGACCATGTCAAAAAGCGCCGCCTGCGGATGATGGTCTTTCACCGCGCGGGCCAGGATGATCATGGCCTCCACGGCGGGAAAAATAATCTTTCCCTGAAAAACATGGTCCCGCACGTACGGCGGGACACAAAGCGGAAGCGGATGGCGGACTGTCAAATCTTGTCGGGAAAGGTTTGCCATAGCTGCACCGTTTTCGGATCGACCGCCACGGGCCGGCCGGCGGCGTTGGCCGCGCAGTGCCGGGTGAAGCCCGTGCAGACAAGACATTCTTTTTCCGCATGCGTGATTACATAGTCGAACTGGAGCTTCACGCGCTCCAGGCGCACCGGCCGCGTATGGATGTGCATGACGTCGTCGTAAAACAGGGACGTATAGAAAGACACGCCCAGATCGTAAATCGGATAGACGTAGCCGCTGTCTTCAATTTCCTTGTAGGGATACGCCACATCGCGCATAAGCGACGTTCGACCGTATTCGAAATAACGCAGATAGTTGGAATGGTAAACTACCTGTGAACGGTCCGTGTCCGCGTAGAGCACGCGGTACGTGGCCCGGTGCCAGACCAGCCCCGTGGTCCGGTCGCGGACAAAACGCTCGTCGTTGGAAAAGGCTTCAGGCACAAATGGTTTGGGTCGCATGTCACACTCCTCGAAAGATGACGCAGCAGTTCGTTCCGCCGAATCCGAAGGCGTTGGACAAAGCAATTTCGTACTTCTGCCGGCGGGCGGCATTGGGCACCACGTCGATATCGGCAAATTCCGGATCGGGCAGGTGATTGATGGTCGGCAGGAGAATCCCCTGCCGCATGCCTTCAATGGTCAGCGCGGCCTCAATGGCGGCGGTCGCCCCCAGCGTGTGTCCCAGTTGGGATTTATTGGACGAGACGGGAATCTTCTCCATCAGTTTGCCGAAAACCTCGCGCAGGCATTTGATTTCCGTCCGGTCGCCCTTGGGTGTGGACGTGCCGTGGGCGTTCACATACTGGATGTCGGCCGGCTTGAGCTGTGCGTCCGCGATCGTTTCCCGCAACGCCCGGATGATCGTCGCCGGATTCGGGCTGGTGTAGTGGTAAGCATCGGAGGTCCAGCCCACCCCCAGGACTTCCGCCCGCGGCGTCAGGCCATGAGCCTTTGCGACTTCTTCCGCCGCCAGCACCACGACGCCCGCGCCTTCGGAAAGGACAAATCCCCGGCGGTCGATGCTGAACGGACGCGACGCCTGCGCAAAATCCTTCGCGGCGCGGTCGTCGGCGTGCACCTTGACGGTGGCGTTCATGTTGGCAAAGCCGTGGATCAGCTCCGGCAGAATCGGCGCATCCGCCCCGCCCGCCAGAACAAAGTCGCAGTCTCCGTCGCGGATCATGCGCGCGCCGATGCCGATGGCGTGGTTGCCCGAGGCACAGGCGCCCTGCGGCGAAAAGATGGGCCCGGTGAATTTCAGGAGCATGCCCGCCTTGCCCGACGGCAGATTGGCGCACAAATTCGGCAGCAGGTAGGGGCTCACGCGCAGCGGACCGCGGTGTTCCAGGTCGTGCATCGCCACGCGAAATGCGTCCGATCCGTTGAGCGCCGATCCGATCAGGCAGGCCATGCGGGGCGCAATGGTTTCATCCATCACAATCCCTGCGTCCGCAAGCGCATCCTTGCAGACGGCCATGGTCAGGATGACGAACGCCGCGTTCCAGTTGTAGACTTCCTTGGCGTCGGTGAAATCAAGTTCCAGGGGGAACCAGTCCGGAATCTCGCCCACGACGTCGCAGGCCGACTCGACCTTGCAGCGGGTGACCTTGCGGAATCCCGCTTCGCCCCGGACGGCGCGCTGCCAGGTTTGGGCAAACGTGCTTCCCAGCGGCGTGGCCGTCCCGTATCCGACGACAAAGACTCTGCGGTTTAGCGGAGGTTTCATAATTTGCCTTCCATCGCCTTACGCGATCCGGCGCAACAGCAGGCAGGCATTGCAGCCGCCGAAGCCGAACGCGTTTTTAAGCACAAACTCCTGGCTGAGTTTTCTGGCGGTTCCGGGCACGCAGTCGATCCGAATGGCCGGGTCCGGTTCATAGTTGACGGTAGGCAGGACTGTGTCGCGCAGCATGCCTTCCATCGCCAGAATCGTTTCAATGGCGGAGGATGCGCCCATGGCGTGGCCGAGCTGCGACTTGTTGGCCGAAGTGGGCGGCGCCTTTTTGCCGAAGACCCTCTCGAGCGCGTCCGCTTCCACCTTGTCGCCGATTTTCGTCGAGGTCGCATGGGCGTTGACGGCGTCCACCTGTGCGGGCGCGAGCCCCGCGTCCGCAATCGCGATGGCGATGCAGCGCTCGACCGTCGCCGGATTGGGCGCCACAAAATGGCTGGCGTCGGACGTCATGCCGAATCCGGCCATTTCGATTTTTGCCGCAAGGCCGTGCGCCCGGGCAAAAGCCGGCGAGGCGAGAATAACGGCGCCCGCCCCTTCGGAAACGACGAATCCCCGGCGGTTGACCGAGAAGGGCCGGCTCGTTTTTTCCGGCGCTTCGTGGGGCTGCCCTTCCTTGGGGCGATACGCGCCGTTCATGGTCGCAAAGCCCGCCAGGATCGGTTCGACCAGCGGAAAATCGACGGCGCCGGCGATCACCACGTCCGCCAGATTCTGCCGGATCATCATGTCGCCGATGATCATGGACGTGACGCCGGTGGCGCACGCCGTGATGGTGGCAGAGATCGGACCGGTGGCACCCGTCAGAATGGAGACCTTGCCGCCCACCATGTTGATGCAGGAGTTGGGATTGGCAAAGGGATGCGGCAGCTTGTTTTCGGCGATCATCTGGCGGTCCGCCTTCAGCACCGCGTCCTGTCCGCCGACGGCCGAGCTGAAGGTGACGGCCACGCGCGGCGCGACGTCGGGCGCAATGTCGATGCCGCTTTTCGCCAGTGCCCGGTGGACCACCAGGAGAGCGTATTTGAAGATCGGCGACGTCCAGTGCGCCATTTCGCGCGGCTGCAAAAAAGGATAGGGCCGCACATCCACGTCCTCGACCTGGCCCGCGACGCGCACGGGAAAATCAGCGCCGTACGGAAAACGGGTGAGGGGGCCGATGCCGCTCTCGCCGCGGCAGGCGCGCTGCCACTGGTTTTCCAGATCCGTCCCCAGAGACGAAACAGCGTCGTACGCTAAGATGAGTGTTTTTCCGGACAAACGATGTTTTCCCTTTCCTTTGCCCCACCAAAGCGGGCTCTTTATTTTTCACAGGAGCGGCCAATATGCAAGAGCCGGCCGAAAATATCAATTATTTTTTCAAGAATGTTATCGGAAGGCGGGGCAGAATCTTTTTGATCCCGTGTCGTTTGTTCACCTAACAGCCTTACAGTCTACAGCCTGTCAGGCTCAAGATCACCATGGAATCAGCCGGTAGAGCTTGGCAAACATCTCGTACACTTCAATCCAGTTTTGCAGATCTTTCGTGCTCGTCATGTGATCGCGCTTGTTGACCATGATCCAGCTCATGTGCGCCGCGCCGTCCTTGCAGGTGGAGCAGTCGCGCGTGGCGGACGTGCAGCAGCGGTGAACGGTCTGCAAATCGGCCCCCCAGCGGTAAAAATGAATGAGCCGGCGCACCGGCGGCTGCCGGGTGTCGAGGGATTCGGTCACGGACGGGCATTCGCGCCAGCCGAAACGGCGGCCCTGCATCATGCCGGTGGTGATCACCTCGTGGTAGTACTTGCTGGAAATGACGGTCCGCGGATAGCGGTCGAGCATTTCGTCCATTTCGAACCGCAGATCGCTGAGCTCCTCGGGCCGCCAGGAAAACCCGTCCACGCCTTCGTCGTTGGAAAGCAGCTGCAGATGAACTTTCAGGCCGCAGTCGGCGATGCGCCGAATGACCGGTTCGGTTTTTCCCACCTGTTTGGGCGTTACTGTGTAAAGATAATAGGTGTAGGGATCGCCCTCATAGTTTTTGCTCGAGACGGCAAACGTATCCCTGCCCCGCAGGATCTTTTCATCTTCGCCGCCGCCCCACAGGGAAATGCCCACCATCATGTCGGGAAAACGGTCGCGGGGAACCTTGATGAGGCCGTTGGTCGCGCAGTACGTCGGAATGCGCCGATAGAAAGCCTCCAGGCGGTCCATGCACAGCGTCGGCTCTCCGCCGATGAGAATCGCCAGATTCACGCCGCGGGCCTTTTCCCGGTCGATGAAGGCTTCCCACTTGCGGATATCCATTTCTTCCTGAACGTGATGCTCGCCCGAAGAAAAGAAAAAACACCCCTTGCAGCGCAGATTGCAGCGGCAGGTGAGATCGTAAATCGAGCTGCGGATGTTGAGGCTGGATATCCGGCGATAGCGTTCGCGCCATTCGGCATCCAGCAGGGTGCTGACCGTTTTCATCTTCCTTCTTCCTTACTTATACGCCCTCAGACCCGGAGCAGCCGGCGGTTGGACCTGCCGCCGCCCCCGGCGGGCGGATGATTTTCGAACTGAGATTCTTCCCCTTTTCATATCCCATGACCCAGACTGCCAGGTAGGTGTCCACGTAATCCAGCCAGGATTTGAAGGTCTCCGCGTCCCCGACATGGCGGTAGAGCCTTGCCGTCACCACGGCGGAACCGGCGGCGTAATGGCGGCAGTCTGCGCAGTCCGTATCCGGCACGCAGCAGGCCGCCGACCGGTCCCAGTTCAAGTCCGTCCGGTACTGGCGGAAAGAGCGGCCCAGACCGATGTCCTGCGACGGATTGCAGCGGGGGTAAGAGCAGCGGTAAAGAGCGTGCAGACCCTGGCCGCTCGTGTGCGCGACGGCGTTGTAAGCGGAAAAGAGCACCTGCCGGGGATAACGGTCTAAAAGCGCCATCATCATCTCCCGGGTTCTCAAAAGCGAATCCGCGTCGTGGCGCAGGGGCCCCGCATATCCGACCGGGGAAGAAAAGACATTAAACGTCATGCTGCAGCCGGCGGCGACCAGATCGGCCGCCACGGCAGAGGCCTCGTCGATGTTGTCGCGTGTAAACGTATACACAAATACCGCGCGGGGATCGTTTTGATAATTCTCAATCTGCTTTTGAAGGAGATGTTTGGCGCCGCGCGTTTTTTCGCTTGTCTCGTCGTTGCCCCAGACGGAAATATGGATCTTGTAGCCGACCGACTCCGGTATCTTTTTAAATCCGTTGGTGGCGATGCTCCCCAACGGCATTTCAGAATAACAGACGGAAAGCAGCTCGGGGACCAGAGACGGTTCCGCCCCCGCCAGCACCACATAGGTGATGCCGCGCGCCTTTTCGGCCTGCATCAGTCGGCGCCAGTCCGGGGCGGAAAGGTTTTCCGCGGCGAACTGTTTGTCCCCTTCGTAGTAGTAACAGCCATCGCACCGGATGTTGCAGCGGTTGGTCATATCGTAGGTGGATTCCCGCAGGAAAAAAAACTTGCGGACCTTCTCCCAGCGCTCCCGCACGTCCGGGTGCGCCAGCAGATCGGAAAAACGCGGTTTTTCCGCCGCGGTTGTTTTAGTAGCAACGGTCATGAATCTCCTCCGGCCGGCAAATCACTGCTTTGCGGCCAGCTTCTCCTCGATATATTCGGCAATCAGACGGACGGTTTTCAATTTGGGATAATCGTCTTCGTCGATGACAATTTTGTATTCATCCTGCAAAACCAGCGCGATCGTCGCCAGATCCATGCTGTCGATCCCCAGTTCATCCACCAGATCCATTCCCGGATTGAAGGTGTCCGGGGTCACGTCCTCCAGCTTGAGCTCGCCGATGATGATTTCCGCCACATGTCTTTCAATGCCCCGGATGTCCTTGCTTTCAGGCATTCCGTCCTCCTTTATGGTTTTCTCTTTATTCCGTTTTCGTCACGACCACCTGGCCGGTACAGATAATTCTGCCTCCGTGCGCCACTTTGAAATTAACCTCTTTCTCTTTGCGGACGTCTTCGTTTGTCAGATGCAGGAGGATCGTGTCCCCGGGCCGGACAGGACCCGTGAAGCGAACGCGCTTCAGGGATGCAATCCGGGAGGTCTCGCCTCTCGTTTGCGCGTCCCGTTCAATCGCTTCGGAAACCGCGTGCAGGATGGCAATGCCGGGCAGAATCGGTTCGCCCGGAAAATGGCCCGCAAACCAGACGGAATCGCAAGGCACGGTCACTTCGGCTTCCAGGATATTGGGCGCAGCTCTGCGGATTTCCTGAAGCAATTTCCAGCGATCCGTCACGATTTCCTCCTTTCAGCCGGTCCATTAACCCTTGTCAGACAGTAAGGGTTCAACTCTATATCATTGATTGTTTTTTCAATCAAAAATTTTTTCCGGCGTCAACGGACTAATGGCCGCCGGCCCGAAACGGCTAAGACGACCGCACGCCGGACATTGTTTCCCGGCCGATAAGCTCGGCCAGCGGGACGATGTCCAGCCCCCGCCGCCTGATGCCCGCCAGAATTTTTTCAATTTCCCGCGCAAACGCCGTTTCATCACCGGGCCGGCGGGGTTTGACATCGTGGAGCAAAATAATGTCGTCGCCTTTCACGCGTCCGAGAATTTTTTCCGCAAGCTGCAAAACGCGGAGATTCCCCGCATCGCGCGCCCGCCGGTTGAACGTGACGCAAAACAGTCCCAGCTCATCCAGAATCGGAAACAGTCCCGGATTGACGATTCCGACCGGAGGGCGAAACGCCCGAGCATCGACGCCCAGGCGCCGGAGCGCAACAATCGCGTCGTTCACTTCCCGGTACAGAGTCCGGTAGCCCTTCAGCATCACCAGCGGATCGTGACGGTACGTGTGATTTCCGACGGCATGGCCCCGCCGGAGAATGTCCGCGATCAGTTCGGGGTATTTTTCGGCGTTGAGGCCGGAAACAAAAAAGGTGGCCGGCGCGCAATGCCGGTCGAGCGCATCGAGAATCGCGGGCGTGGTTGAGGGAGACGGACCGTCGTCAAAGGTCAGGGCTACTTGATTTGTCCCCGTGCGGCCCCGGCTGATCACCGGACCCAGAAAATTGGTTTGCGGGAAAAAGCAGGCCGCCACGCACAGAACCACGTAGGCCAGGAGCCACGCCGCCGCAAGAAGCGGCTCAAAGAAAAAAAGTCCGAACGCGGCAATCAGAAACGCCACGCCGGCGATCAGAGCAGGACGCGGCCGGTTTTTTCCACCTTCCATTTAAAAAGCCTCCCCGCAGGCGCGGCGCGACCGGCCGGTCCGCTAGACAATCAAGTGTTCCCAAAGCGGCCCCGTGTGCCCCCGCTCATAAAGCCGGGGCAAAATGCGCGTCGCCTTGCCCTCGCCCGCGCCGATAAGCCAGTTGATCCGTCCGGCGGCGTGCGCTTCAACCTTTTGTATGATTTCAACGTCGGAAATGAAGGGCGAGCGGTAAAAAACGGGCTCGATCAGATTTTGGCGCGCGGAAATCTGGCCCTCGCAAAGCGCCGTTTCGTAGAGAGCCGTGTGCGGATAAATCCGGATGCCGCAAAAGAAGAAGAAAACCGCTCGCTCCAGTCGATCGATATTGGCCAGTGTTTGCCGCAGCGTTTCCTCGTTTTCGCCGGGGCCGCCCAACAAAAAGTAATGGGCGATAAACAGGTCCGCCGCCAGCGCCGCTTCGTGCGCCCGGAAGACATCGTCCGACACAAAAGGCTTTCGCAGTCCCGCCAGCATGGCGTCGCACATCGACTCCGTGCCGAATTCCACGTGCGTAAGCCCCGCATCGGCCAGCGCGCGGTAGTAACCGTCGGGAGGAACGGTGGCGGCAAAAAAACCGCCCCACGGAATGGTGAGACGCGCCTCTTGAAACGCCCGGGCCACCCGCAGGCTGTGGTCGTAGCTCGCGTTGAACGCGGAATCGGTGATGAAAATATATTTGGCGCCCGCTTCCTCGAGCGCGCGGGCCTGGCGCGCCACTTCTTCAGGCGGGAAAAAACGCATTTTCGCGCCTTCGATGTGCGGATAGGTGCAGTAGCTGCACCGAAACGGACAGCCTCGCTTGGTCTGCAAATTGAGCATGCCGCCGTAGGAAAGATAATATTTGGTATGCGCGGCTTCCGGAACAAAGGCGCGGCGCAGATCGCCCTCCCAGGCGCGACAGGAAACCGCTTTCGACTGCCGGGTGACCACACCCGGTACGGCCTCGACGCCGCCCCGGCCCTCCAGGGCGTCGAGCAGCGCGGGAAACCTCTCCCCTTCTCCCGCCAGGCCGTAATCCGCATCCAGCGCGCGGAGAAACTCTACCGGAAAGACGGTGTAGCCGCTGCCGCCCAGAATGAGCGGCGCCTGAGAATTTTGCCGGATGACGCCCGCCAGCGCCTGATAGTCGGACAGAAATCCCCGGCTGTTGATGGTGTCCGTATTGTCGATATTGCGAATGGACAAACCGATGTAATCGGGCGCAAGGCGCCGGATCTCCTCCCCGAGCGAAGCGGGGGAGAGCCCGTCGTTCATATCCAGGATTTTTGTTTCGTAGCGGGATGCAAGCGCGCCCGCCACGTAGTCCAGCCCCAGCGGATAGACCGGATAGGGCTTTTTCATTATGTTGGCTGAAATCAACAGGACTTTTTTCATGGACTTCTTCCGCTTGAGGGTCGTTGTCTCGTCTGGTCGTCCGGCCTCAAGAACCCTCAGGCTCTGGCCTTCTGAGCCTCGCGGATGTATGTCGCCAGCGCGCGGACCGACGCAAATACCCTGGCGCCCAGTTCCTTGCTCTCGATTTTTACGCCGTAATCCTTTTCGATCATCATGACCAGTTCCAGAACATCGATGGAATCAATGCCCGTATCGCCGCCCACAAGCGGTTCGTCATCCTTGATGTCGTCGGGGGTCACATCCAAAAGTCCCAGCGTCGCAATGATTTTCACCTTCAGTTCACTGATTGTTTCTTCAATCGCACTCATGAGCCACCTCGAATATGTTAATATTGAGCAGTCTAAACCGCTTCAGCTTCACGAACACCGGTCGTCCGGACCGGGCGCGCACACCGCGCGGATGTCCTCGCCCAGAATTTTCTCCAGCGCCACCCGCACCAGCCACCGGGAAAAAACATGAAAATACTTCTTCCCCGCCATTTTAATGCCGACAATAAAAATAATGGTGGAAATCGCGTAAATCAGCGGTCCGCCGACGATGCCCACCAGCGGCTCCCGAAGCCAGACCGCGATAATGCCCATCGCAATGACCGCCGGCAAACCGATCACATAGCTGAACGCGACGAGCCCCAGACCAATCATCATCTTGGCCGTAGGTTTTTCCCGCATCGCCGACAGATCGGCGCGTTCTTCAATCGCCTGCCGGCAGTATTTGGTGCGGGCACAAAAAAGAGCCGCTTTTTTAATAATGTTCAAACCCTGTCCCAATCCGGCTTAAGTATTTCAGAAAACGCGGGATCATAGCGTCAATCGGGAAAGATTTTCAATCCTTTTTTCTTGCCGTCCGCCGTGGCGGGAGGCTTATCGCTGCAGAATACCCCCGACGGCGTTTTTCGACCGATTCGGGTAATCGGGATAGGCGATGCCCTTGAACAGGCCGGTTCTGGCCTGGCCGACGGTGTAAATCAGTTCGTCGTCCGCATAAACCCGGCCGTCGCCGATAACGACGGACGCCCCGGAATCCTTGAGCCGGGAATAGCGCCGAACGTCGATTTCGTAACGAACCACCCGGTTATAGGGCCGGATCTGGCCGTTGAACACGACTTCTCCGCATCCCAGCGCGCGGCCCGCCCCCACCGCGCCGCGCCAGATACAGAAAAATCCCAGAAGTTGCCAGACGGCGTCCACCCCCAGACAACCGGGTTGCACGGGATCATTCGTAAAGTGGCACTGAAAATACCACGCGTCGAGGCGGATGTCCTGTTCGGCAACGACCTTCCCGGCATTGCCCGTGCTTTCAATCCGCACAATCCGGTCCATCATCAGAAACGGCGGCGCGGGCAGACGGGCTTCCCATCCGGCCGGCGGATCGGAAACCAGCGAGCCGTGGGAAAAAGCCAGGAGTTCTTCAAAAGCAAAGGAATTCCTCTGTAAAAACATCTCATAAGTCATCATGATTTTTTCTCTTTCTGTAAGGCACGCCCGACCGGCGCGACGGTTATATCCGTTGTCCGCACGCGGACAACTCAGGCCCGATCGGATAATATCTCAAAATCTCTGACGTTTGGAGTCCCTATACAAGAAACCGGCATTTGTCAAAAGAAAAAACCCCCAAAGAAATTTCGTGGCGGGAATGACAATTTTCAGTTATAAGAAAACGCTACAAAATTCACCCGGAAAACAGGAGTCCATTATGAATCGAGCGGCCCTTCATGAGATCAGCTACGGCCTTTATATCGTCACCTCCGGCAGCGACGGAAAGTTCAACGGCCAGATCGCCAATTCCATCATCCAGGCCACCTCCAAGCCGGCCATGCTGGCCATTTGCATCAACAAGGAAAATTATACGCACGAATTGATTTCAAAAAGCCGTAAATTCACGGTGTCGGTCGTATCGGAAGCCGCGCCGATGACTTTCATCGGCCTGTTCGGCTTCAAAAGCGGCCGGACCGTGGACAAGCTCAAAGAGGTCAAAACCCGCCCCGGTTCAACCGGCGTGCCGGTCGTGCTCGACTACTGTCTGTCTTTCATCGAAGCCGAACTGGAAGGGGAGTTGGATTGCGGAACACACACGCTCTTTCTCGGCAAAGTGGTGGACGCCGACGTGCTGGCGGATGGAACGCCGATGACGTACGCCTACTACCGGAATGTCAAAGGCGGCAAATCTCCGAAAACCGCCCCGACGTTCGATGCGGACGCGGCCGCCGCCAAACCCAAACCGGCCGCCGCCCCGCGCTATGTATGCAGCGTCTGCGGATACGTCTACGATCCCCAAAAAGGCGATCCCGACAACGGCGTCGCGGCCGGAACCCGCTTCGAAGACGTTCCCGATTCCTGGACCTGCCCGATCTGCGGCGCAGACAAATCGCAGTTTGTCGTCGAGAAATAGGCCGCAACACAAGGCAGGAACAGGTTGCAGCCTGTCCCTGCCCGACAAAACGCAAAGCGCAAAAACCTCATCCCTCCGGCGGCGCGACTGGAAACGCCGCCGCCTTTTCTTATTCCTCAGCCCGGCAACATCCGCGCGGCCCGATCTCATCTTCCGTCATGACCGGCGGTTATGGGTTGACTTCGGCGGTGTCGTCTTTTACATTATCTCCTGTCAGGGCCGCGTCGTTATCCGGAGCATTTAACGCAATCATTAATTCAGGAGGTGAAGTGCCATGAATGTTTTTCATCAAAAAAAGTGGTCCCCCTATGCGGCGGGCGCCCTGGCGGGGCTCCTGCTGGTCCTGTCCGTTCTGGTCGCGGGAAAATACTTCGGCGCATCGACGACCTTTGTCCGCGCCGCCGGCTTCGTGGAGCAGACCGTCGCGCCGGACAAAGTGGCCTCCATGGAGTACTTCATCAAGGAAAAGGTGAAGATCGACTGGCAGCTTCTGTTCGTCATCGGCATACTTTTCGGATCGCTTGCCGCCGCCTGGATCGCCGGAGAAAAGAAAGCCGTCGCCGTGCCGCCGATGTGGGAGCGCCGGTTCGGACCTTCCCGTGCGAAGCGCTGGAGCGCCGCCTTTCTGGGAGGCATCGTCCTGATGTTCGGCGCGCGTCTGGCCGACGGGTGACCGAGCGGCCACGGTCTGAGCGGTCTGGCTCAGATAGCCGCGAGCGGTTATGTTTCCCTGATTTGCTTTTTTGCGGCCGGCATCGTTGTCGCCAACATTCTTTACAAAGGAGGGAACGGCCATGAATGATCTGCTCCTCGGCGCCGTGACCGGCATCCTTTTCGGTTTTGTCATGCAGAAGGCCCAGGTGATCCGGTACGACCGGCAACTGGGCGCGTTGCGTTTCCTGGATATGACCATCGTCAAATTCATGTTCTCGACCATCCTGGTGGCCATGGTGGGGATCTATCTCCTGTATGATCTCGGTTTAGTGAAACTTTCCGTCAAACCGCTCGTTCTGGGCGGCAACGTCCTGGGCGGGCTCATCTTCGGCGTCGGCTGGGCCATCGTCGGCTACTGTCCCGGAACGGCCATGGCGGCGCTCGGCGAGGGGCGCTACGACAGCGTCTTCGGCCTGGCCGGAATGATTCTGGGGGCGGGAATTTACGCCGAATTTTATCCACAGATCAAGGCCGGCGTGCTGGGCTGCGGCGACTTCGGCAAAGTCACGCTGCCCGGCGCGCTGGGCGTCAATCACTGGATCGTCATCGTGATCCTGATTGCGCTCTTCATCGGGCTTTTCGTCTGGTTCGAAAAAAAGAAGCTTTAACGTCTGTGTTGCAAAGCCGGCCGGACCTTCCGGATCCGGCCGGCTTTTTTTACATAAGGAAGTGCTTGCAGAAAAGGATTTACGCCGTCCCGGCGTCGGACGCTTCGCGTTGCCTGCGCCATACCCTTTTGAGCCGCAGTGAATTGGTAACGACCGAAACGGAACTTGCCGCCATCGCCGCGGCGGCGAATTCAGGATTCAGCAAAATGCCGAAGAACGGATACAAGGCGCCCGCGGCGATGGGAATGCCGATGATGTTGTAAATAAACGCCCAGAAGAGATTCTGCTTGATGACGCGCATGGTTGAAAACGAAAGGGCAATCGCCTGGGGAACGACATTCAGATCGTCCCGGATGAGCGTCATGTCCGCGGCTTCAATGGCCACATCCGTTCCCGCGCCGATGGCGATGCCCACATCGGCGGCCGCCAGCGCCGGCGCATCGTTGATGCCGTCGCCCACCATGGCGACGACTTCACCCTGGGACTGCAATGCGCGAATCTCGTCCGCCTTGTTGCCGGGGAGGACTTCCGCCATCACGTAATCGATCCCCAGCTGAGCGGCGATGCTCCTGGCCGTTCCCGAATTGTCGCCGGTCACCATCGCCACCCTGAGGCCCCTTTGCTTAAGACGGGCAATCGCCTGGGCAGCCGAAGCCTTCGCAACGTCCGCGAGCGCGATCACACCGATCGCTTTTCCGCCCTCGACCACATACACCGCCGTCTTGCCGGCATCGGCGAGCGCCGCCGCGGTTTTCTGGAGCGGCAAAACGGCAACGCCCTCCTGGTCCACAAGCGCCCGGTTGCCGATCAGACAGGGCTTCCCTTCCACGTCCGCCCGGGCACCCAGGCCGGCCAGGGCTTCAAAATTTTCCGCGGCGGGCAGCGCGATCCCACGCTCCTGCGCGCGTGTCAGGATGGCCCGGGCCAGCGGATGCTCCGAGGTTTTCTCGAGCGCCGCAGCCACGGCCAGCACCCGGTCTTCGTTAAACCCTTCGGCGGCCGCGATGTCCGTCACTTCCGGTTCGCCCCGGGTGAGCGTGCCGGTTTTATCGAACACGATTACGCTCAGTTTATGGATTTTTTCCAGCGCCTCGCCGCCCCGGATCAGAATGCCGCTTTGCGCGCCCAGGCCGGTGCCCACCATGATCGCCGTGGGCGTGGCAAGCCCGAGCGCGCAGGGACAGGCGATGACGAGTACGGACACGAAGTTGATGAGCGCCCGGCTGAAGCCGGCGTCGGCGGGAACAAGATACCAGACTAAAAACGTGATGAAGGCAATGACGAAAACCGTCGGCACAAACACGGAGGCTACTTTGTCCGCCAGGCGCTGGATCGGCGCCTTGGACCCCTGCGCCTCTTCCACCAGATGAATGATGTGGGCCAGCATGGTGTCGGCGCCCACGCCGGTCGCCCGCAGCGTAAAGCTTCCCGTTTTATTGATCGTGGCCGCAAAAACCTTCTGCCCCGCTTCCCGCGTCACGGGCATGCTCTCGCCGGTCAGCATGGACTCATCGAGCGTGGACCGGCCCGTCAGAATTTCGCCGTCCACCGGCACTTTTTCTCCCGGCCGCACCACCACCTCGTCGCCGATTTGCAGCGCCTCCACGGGAACTTCCGTCTCCGCGCCGTCCCGGATGACGCGGGCCGTCCGGGGGGCGAGCCCGATCAGGTTCTTAATCGCCTGGGAGGTTCTTCCCTTGGCCGTCGCTTCGAGCAGGCGGCCAAGGAGAATCAGCGTGATGATCATCGCCGCGCCGTCGTAGTAAACATGGGGCGCCACGCCAGCCTTTTCAAAAAAATGCGGGAAAAAAGTCGCCGCCGCAGAATAGGCGTACGCGCAGAAAGCGCCCACCGCGACGAGCGTGTTCATATCCGACGTCTTTTGTTTTGCGGCCTTCCAGGCTCCGACAAAAAAACGGCTGCCCACCCAGAACACCGCAGGCGCCGTTAAAAAAAACATCGCCACAAGCATCGTCCGGCGGGGAATCGCATCCAGAAAACCGAACCAGTGCTGCATCGACCCAAAGAAGATGATGACACAGAGTACGGCGCCGGCTGCGACTTTCAGCTTCAGTTCGCCAAGCTCCCGGGTGCGCGCGGCCTCGATCGGATCGGCGCCCGTTTCGGTGATCTCGCCCAGAAATTCATAGCCCTGGTCGGCGACGGCGGAGGCCAGCGCGGCAACGCCCGCCCAGCGGTCCGCGTGGATCACGGTGGCGCGGGCGGTGGCCAGATTGACATTCGCCTCGAGCACGCCTTCAACGTCCTTGAGCGCGTTTTCCACGCGCCGCACGCAGGCCGCGCAGGTCATGCCGCCCACGGAAATCGTCGTTTTCCTCCGGCCCGACGCGGAAGCATCGACAAAGGATTCATAGCCCAAATCGCGCACTTTATTCTGCAGGGCGGAAATGTCGGTCCGCGCCCCGTCGTACTCCACCTGCGCTTTTTCAGTGGCGAAATTCACCGTCGCGGCGCGCACGCCGTCCATGGCGCGAAGACCTTCCTCAACGCGCCGCACGCAGGCGGCGCAGGTCATGCCCGCAATATGCAGCTGGACCTTATCCGACAACTTCGTACCCCGCTTTTTTGACCGCCGCGGCAATTACGGCCGCGTCGACGGGTTTGGTTTCGTCGTACGTCGCCTGTGCGCCGGCCAGGTCCACGTGAACATTTTGAATCCCGTCGATGGCGGAAAGCGCTTTGGTCACCGCCATCACACAGTGCTGGCAGCTCATTCCTTTTATCTTTACTGTTTTCATAAGCAACCTCCTTAAGAGAAATAACTTGCCCTTTAAGATAACGTCTTTTTATTGAATAGCAAGCCAAACTTTTTTCTTATCCTGCTTGATAAAAAATAAATATCCTGTATGATTACAGGCATAAAGGGAGAGCCATGATCATACGCTGCTGGGGAGCCAGAGGCTCCATACCGACTTCGGGAAAACAATATCTGCGTTATGGCGGCAACACGACCTGCCTGGAAATCCGGAACAACCGGAACGACATTCTGCTGGTGGACGCCGGATCGGGAATCCGCGAAGCCGGCAACGCCTTCCTGGCCGAAGGCCGGCAAGACTTCACGCTGCTGCTCACGCACGCCCACTGGGACCACATCATGGGGTTTCCCTTCTTCAAGCCCCTTTACCATCACGACACCCGCATCACCGTCTGGGGCTGCACGTTCGCCCAGGAATCCATACGCGACATGCTGGCGCGCGTCATGACCGCTCCCTACTTCCCGATCAAATACGACGACGTTCACGCCCGGATCAGCTATGAAGACATCTGCGCGGAAACGTACGCCTTCGGCGATATGATGATCACGCCGGTCGCGCTTTCCCACCCGAACCAGGGAACGGGTTTCAAGTTTTCGGAAAACGGGCGGAGCTTCGTTTTCCTGACCGACAACGAACTTGGCCTGCGCCACGACGGCGGACTCGCGTATGAAGACTACCGTGAATTCTGCCGCGGCGCCGACCTGCTCATTCACGACGCGGAATACCGCGACGAGGAATATCCGAAAAAGCGCGGATGGGGGCATTCCACCATCGAACAGGCGGTAAGCCTTGCGCTCGATGCGGGCGTCCCGCGTCTGGGACTTTTTCATCACAACCAGGACCGCGTGGACGACGAGGTGGACGATCTGGTCGCCGCGTGTAAACGCATCATCCGCGAGCGGCAGAGCGCGCTTTCCTGTTTCGCCGTCCACCAGGGAATGGATCTGGCGCTGTAACCTGAAGAAACGCTTCTTGTCCGTTTTTTTCACCCGGAGGATAAACCATGCTGATTCTTCTTCACCTGACTTTCATGATTGCCGCCGCCCTCTGCCTGCTTGCGGGCGTGGGCATCGCGATGTTCGGAAGAAAAAAAAGAACCTGGCTCAAAATGCATAAAAATCTCAACACCGCCGGCTTCAGCCTGCTGGCCGCAGGCGGCGTTGCAGTCTTTGCCCATGTGACGGCATCCGGCGGGGATCATCTGGCGGCGCCCCACGCCTGGTTCGGCGCAAGCGCCGCATTGCTTGCCGCCCTGACCTTTTTCCTCGGGTATTATTCGCTTCGGGCCGCCAACAAGCAGGCCGTGCGCGCGGTCCACCGCTGGTCGGGACGGCTCGCGCTGACCGCGATTCTCGGAACGCTTGCGCTGGGGCTCTCCATGATCGGGATCCTGTAAATGTTTCTGCCGACCACTGCCGAAGAAGTGAAAAAACGGGGATGGGACGCCGTTGACGTCATCCTGGTCACGGGCGACGCGTACATCGACAGTCCGCACATCGGCGCGGCGGTGATCGGCCGGGTGCTCGAAGCGGCGGGCTTTCGCGTGGGCGTCATCGCGCAGCCGGATACGGCCGCTGATGCGGATATCCGCCGCCTGGGCGAACCCCGGCTCTTCTGGGGCGTCACCGGCGGCTCGATGGATTCGCTGGTCGCCAATTACACGGCCGTAAAAAAAAGAAGGCGCAGCGACGATCTCACGCCCGGCGGCGTCAACAACCGCCGTCCCGACCGCGCCGTCATTGCCTATGCCAACCGGATCCGCCGCAGTTTCAAAGACACGAAGCCGATTGTCGCCGGCGGCGTCGAGGCCAGCCTGCGGCGCATCGCGCACTACGACCTCTGGTCGGACACCGTGCGCCGTTCGATTTTGTTTGACGCGCGTCTGGACATCCTGGCCTACGGCATGGCGGAGCGCGCCGTTCTGGAAATCGCCCGGCGCCTGACCGAGGGAGAAGACCTTCGCAACATCCGCGGCACCTGCGTCATCGAACACGAGCCGCCCGCCGGTTACCTGGAGCTGCCCTCTTTCGAAGACGCGGCGGCCGACAAAAAAGCCTTTCTCCGGATGTTCGATGGTTTTGCCGCCCACCAGGACCCGGTCACGGCGCAGGGCCTTGTGCAGCGGCACGCCGACCGCTTTCTCGTACACCATCCGCCCCAGCCGCATCTTACCGAACAGGAGCTGGACGCCGTTTACGCGCTGCCGTTCACAAGGCGCGTTCACCCGTTTTACGCGCAACAGGGCAGCGTGAGGGCAATGGACACCATCGCGTTTTCACTCACGACGCACCGCGGCTGCTTCGGCGGGTGCCGGTTTTGTTCCATCGCGCTCCACGAAGGCCGGACCGTTCTCGGCCGGTCGGAAGCGTCCATCCGGGAAGAAGCACGGAAAATCGCCGCCCGACCGGATTTTAAAGGCTATCTGACGGATGTGGGCGGCGCGACGGCCAATATGTACGGCATCGGCTGTGCGCGCCAATCCGCCCGGGGCGCCTGCGCGGACAGGCAGTGTCTTTATCCTGAGCCCTGCCCGTCGCTGAAGAACGACCACGTCCGGCAGATTCGTCTTTTGACGGAACTGCGCAACATTCCCGGCGTCAAAAAGGTATTTGTCGCCTCCGGCATCCGCCACGATCTGGTGCTGGCGGACAAAAAGCACGGCGCGGTCTACCTGCGCGAGCTGATAAAACACCACATATCGGGCCAGCTGAAGATCGCTCCGGAACACACTGTTTCCGGCGTCTTGGCGCTGATGGGCAAACCGCCGGCGCGGGCTCTTGCCGCATTTCAGACGCTCTTTGCAAAAATGAACGCCGAGGAGGGCCGCAAGCAGTTTCTGACCTATTATTTCATCGCGGCCCATCCGGGCTGCACACTGGAAGATATGCGCCTTCTGAAAACCTTCGCCGCGCGGGAGTTGCGCCTCACTCCGGAACAGGTGCAGATTTACACGCCCCTGCCGTCCACCTGGTCGTCCGTCCTGTACTGGACGGAAATCGACCCGGCCACCGGCCGGGAAATTTTCGTGGAAAAAGATCCGGTCAAAAAACAGAAGCAGAAAGACGTTCTCGTTGCGGGCGGAAAACGTCCCGGTCGGCAAGCAGGGCGCCAGGATCGGCGCACTCCCCGATTCTCCCCCACGGCAAAGCGCTCGTCGCCCACGAGAAAATAATGTTTCCGCCCGGAAGGCGCAAGGCGTTGCACTTTCTCATTTACAAACCGTTATCGCCGGATGTACATTGTAAATTTGAAAAACGGGTCTTGGTCCACTTTCAGCAAAACGTCGTCGCAGCACAGCATTCCGCTGCGCCGACCGAAAGGACCCCGCGGGCATGAAAGACGGCGGCCTTCCCGGTCTGCGCCTAGAAGGATATGCCGTAAACGGTTCCGTGATAGGTCCGGACGATAACCATCACCCGGGCGATGGCCGCTTCTCGTCTTTCCTTCGGCACATTGAAAGCCGCCAGCGCGGTTTCAATAATAAAAGGTGTGTATCCCTTGAATTTGTTGACTCCCGTGTGAACCCGCTCCGCGATATACATGAGCCGCATGCCGCGCAGGGCCATGGATAACCGGTAGTAATCCTTTTTGGTAAAGTTTTGATTGTAGTCGTGAAAATAGAGCCTGTTGCGCTCGATGTTGATGGGGATCACCATCTGCGTCCTTCGCCAGGAACTGTACGATTCAAGGTAAAGCTCCGCGATTTTGTCCGATTTCTCGATCATCTTGAATTCCAGCGCCCTGTAAACCGCGTACCTCAAAATGGGATCGTTCTCGTGCTCCGTCATCTGTTCGACGCACTCCACCAGCTCGATATCCGTTTGCTTCGAGCTGTATAGAAAGATATCTTCCTTGTTCCGGAAAAAATGGCACAGCGTGCCGATGTTGATCCCCGCTTCTTCGACGATTGCCGGCGGAACCGTGACGGCGGGCAACTCGTCGGGGCGCAACGACGGCGCGTCGTTTGTGTTGATGATGACCCGCAAGAAGGTCGAGCAGCTCGGATACAGTCCGATGGCCAAATGGCTGGCGGGCGGCGACTACGGCGTCGATCCGAAGATCATGGGGATCGGTCCGGCCTACGCGGTGCCGATCGCGCTCAAGCTGGCGGGTAAAAAGATTTCAGAGATGGACGTCGTGGAATGCAACGAAGCGTTTGCGGTGCAGAACCTGGCGGTGGCCGCGGAGCTGGAAAAACAACTGGGTGAAAAAGTGGATTGCTTCAGCAACTCGTGGAACCCCAACGGCGGTGCGATCGCCTTCGGCCATCCCAACGGCGCGTCGGGCGCGCGCGTCTGCATGTTCACGATGCGGGAGCTGATCCGCAGAGGCGCCCGGTACGGCTGCTTCAGCTCCTGCTGCGGCGGCGGACTCGGCGTAGCCACCGTCATTGAAAACGTGCAGCGATAAACTGGCCCTTTCATCGTAGCCGCGCCGGCAGCCTGTTTCATCCTTCCGGCGCGGCTCCTTTCCGTTGCCTCCGTCTCTTTCTCTGCTCCCTTGCAAGAGGCGGAGGCTTTTCCCGGCAGCGGCCGGCGGCTCCTCCCGGGTTTTGTCGTTCCGCCCACGCCATTCTGCGGCGCCCGGACCAGACGGAAGCCTTTTATGCCCTCCCGTAGCGGTCTTCCAGCCGCTCGATATCGTCTTCGCCGAAGTAGGTTCCGGTCTGCACTTCGATGATCACCAGATCGACCGAAGACGTGTTTTCCAGGCGATGGGCCGCCCCCTGCGGAATATCGACCGCCCGGCCCCGGACAAGCGAAACGACCTTTCCGTCCACGGTGGCCGCTCCCTCGCCGGAAACGGCATACCAGTGTTCCGCCCGTTTCCTGTGGCGCTGGAGACTCAAACAGCCTCCGGGCGAAACGACGATGCGCTTCACCTTGTGGTCCGCCGTATCCGACAAAACTTCAAAATATCCCCAGGGCCTTTTGCCGTTTGCGTCCATGGTCTTCCTCTCTAATCCGTTATGGTGAATTCGATGGCGCCGATCGGCGTATCGCGTTTTGTGTCGCGCTGCCGGATCATAAAATCGGCCCGCCACTTTCCCGGAATCCCGGCGTTGATGAAGCTGGTCGCGTGGCCCGGCGGATAGAAACCGTAGGGACCGTAAACCGCGGAGTTTCCTTTCGGATCGGTCAGACGCACTTTGTAGTCGTATTGCGCCAGACCGTTCTGGTCCAGATACGCGCTTACCGGCGGGCCGACCAGCCAGACGCCGAAAATCTTGCCGTTTCCCCGAAACGCGCCCCGCTCGTAGAGCTCTTTTATCGACCAGGTGTTCGACGCCCGCTTCTCCACGATCCGCAATTCCCTGTCGTAAGCCGCATCGTCGAAAATCCCCACGCCCATGTCCTTCATCTGCCAGCCGGTTGCATGTCCCGGAAAAGCGCCGATCAGCAACACCATCAAAACCGGAATCCACGCGAATCTGAGTTTCATCTGCTTCTCCCCTTTTTGTTTTTGTGTGGATTGTAGCATTGTTTCCGGGAAAACAAAAAGAAAAACCCTTTTTCTTGACTCATTCGGCCATCCATTTTATAGGTAAAAAAGAGACGCTTATGGACATCCGATACCATCTCAAACGCAGCGGGAAAAGAAAGAAAACCCTTTCCGTGCAAATCGGAAAGAATTCGGAAATAACGGTTTACGCGCCGTCGTTTACGCCGATCGCCGAAATCGACCGCTTTGTCGAAGAAAAAAAGGGCTGGATCGCGAGAACGCTTACGCGGCAGGCCGATCTTCCCGCATTGCCCGAAGAAAAGAAAATCGCCACGGGCGAACAGCTTTATTATCTGGGCGCAAGCCATCCGCTGGAAGTCTTTTTCGAACCGCTCGAAAATGCGGGCCTGGTGTTCTGGGACAACCGCTTTTATCTGAACTGCTCCGGCGGCCGGGACATCAGAAAACGCGAGCTCGTGGCCTGGTACAGGAAAAAAGCGCAACACTATTTGAGTACGCGGGTTGATTTTTATGGCCGCCTGCTTAAATTACCGGTGAAAGGCGTCCGGATCACGTCCGCCGGGCGGCGCTGGGGGTCCTGTTCGCACGATAATCGCCTGTCCTTCAGTTTTCGCCTGATCATGGCGCCGCCGCCGGTCATCGACTACGTGGTGGTGCATGAACTGATGCACATCCGCCAGAAAAATCATTCTTCTCAATTCTGGGACTTGGTGATAGGAGTGGTTCCGGATTACCAAGCGCACCGGCGCTGGCTTCGCGACCACCAGCACCTCTTTGAATTTTAGCGCGCAGAAAGGATCACAACCTGTTATTGTTATGGACATTAAAGAAACCATCGAACTTGTTCATCAGCCGCTCCTGACGGAGCATTTCCGGAATCTGCATCTTGACATATCCGACTACACCTTTGCCAACCTCTACCTCTTCCGTGAAATCAGCCGTTATAAAATTGTGAGGAAAGACTGCGGTATTTTCATTTCCGCTTACAACCGCCAGGGGCAAAATTACGTCATGCCGCTTACCGATTTGCGCGCATGCAGCCTGGCTCTGATCAAACGTCTGCTTGGCAGCAGCAATTTCTTCTTCCCCATTCCCGAAGAATGGCTGTCTTACTTCCCCTCTCAGGAATTCCGCGTCACGCATGACGACGGCGAGTCGGATTATATTTACCTTGTCGAAAAAATGGCCTCTTTCGCGGGGAAAACCTATCAGCGGCACCGCAACCACCTCAACCAGTTTTTCGGTCTTTTCCGGCCGGAAGGTATCCCGCTGGAAGGCGACAAACTCGCCCCGGCCATGGACGTGCTCGATGCCTGGCAGGAAGAGTCCCGGATCGCCCGCGAAAAGACCGACTACCCCCAGTGCGCGGAAGCGCTCCGAAAATTCCGCGAGCTTGCACTCTGGGGCACAATCTATTACATAGATAATGAACCGGCCGGCTTTATCGTAGGCGAACCGCTAAACGAAGACATGTTCTGCCTGCATTTCGCCAAAGCCTCAAAAAAGTATCACGGCATTTACGAATTCATGTTCAACGACACGGCCCGTCGCCTGCAGTCGCGCTTTACGTATCTGAACCTGGAGGAAGACATGGGCAACGGCAATCTGCGGCGGACCAAAGCCTCCTACGGACCGGAACGGATTTTGAAAAAATACCGCGTTTGTCTGGCCGGGACCGACGCCGGAGCATGCAACGTATGACGCCTGCGGACACCATCACCAACCTGCAAGAAGGGGATCAGGGAATCATCGCCGCCATCGACGGCGGCGCGGCTCTGACCAGCCGCCTGGCCGGCATGGGCATCGTCACCGGCGCCAGGTTCCGGATTGCGCAGTTAAGCGGCGGATCGATCGTGGTGCAGGTCTCCGGAACGCGCATCGCGCTGGGCCGCGGCGAGGCGTCCAAAATCACCGTGTTTAAAATCGATCCGGAAGACGCGGTCTGCCGGGAGCCTCTCGCCAGGGAGATCTCCGTCGCGCTGGTCGGCCAGCCCAACGTCGGCAAATCCACCCTGTTCAACATTCTGACGGGGCTTTCCCAGCACGTAGGCAACTGGCCGGGCAAAACCGTGGAAAAAAAAGAAGGGGAGCACCGGGCGGGCGATCTTCTCATCCGTCTGGTCGATCTGCCCGGCACGTATAGCCTGACCGCCTTTTCCGAAGAAGAGCGGGTCGCCCGCGATTACATCATCCGGGAAAAGCCCGACCTGGTCGTCTTGGTACTGAACGCCGCCGCGCTGGAAAGAAGCCTCTACCTGCTTTCCGAAGTGCTCCTGCTCAACCGGCCGGTGATTGCCGCCGTCAACATGCTGGACGTCGCCGAAAATCAGGGCACCCAGATCAACAGCAAGACGCTTGCGGAGGCCTTGTCGATTCCCGTCATCCCCATGGTCGCCAAGCGCAACACCGGCATCAAGGATCTCGTGGATCACATCAGCGCCTTTGCCGCAGGCGAACTGCAAATCACGCCTCATCAGCCGGAAGTTTCCGCCGACCACCTGGCCATTTATCACAAGATTCTGGAGACCATCCGGCCGCTCGTTCCCGAACCGTATACGGCCCAGTGGGCCGCGGTTAAAATCATGGAGGGCGACCCGGAAGCGTCCGCCCTGGTCGAGGGGCATCCCGATCCCCACGCCTGGAAAACCGTCGAGGCGCTTTTGACCAAACATGAAGACGCGCTGCACGCCGTCGTCAACGGACGCTACGACTGGATTGAAAAAATGACGCGGGCGGCCGTTTCGCATTTCAAGATGGGGGAGGTCGTCCTCACCGACCGGATCGATCACATCCTCACCCGCCCGATTTTCGGCATTCCGATTCTTCTGGCCGTCATGGCCTTTGTCTTTTTTCTCACGTACTCCATCGGCGTGCCGCTGCAAAACGCGATGAACGACGGCATCCAGTCCGTAAGCCGGGCGCTCGCGCCGGCGCTTTCCGGATGGCCGGCCTGGCTTCAGGGGCTTTTGACGGACGGCGTCATCGGCGGCGTGGGCTCCGTGCTGAGCTTCCTGCCCATTTTGCTTATTTTCTTCGCCATCATGGCGTTTCTGGAGGACGTGGGCTACATGGCGCGCGCGGCCTTCGTCATGGACCGCATCATGCACCTCGTCGGACTGCACGGGAAAAGCTTCATTCCCATGTGCCTGGGCTTCGGCTGCAACGTGCCCGCCGTGCTCGGCGCGCGGATCATCGAGACGCGCAAAGCCCGTATGATCACGCTGCTTCTGATACCATTCGTTCCCTGCACCGCCAGGCTGGCCGTGCTTACGCTCGTTTCCGCGGCCGTCTTCGGCGAAAACGCCGCCTACGTCTCCTGGGCCATCCTGGCCGCCAACATTGCCGTTCTGGGACTGGCCGGCATCTTCGTCAACAACACCCTTTGGAAGCAGGACGCGCCGTTCATCATGGAACTGCCCATTTACCACCGGCCCGACGCGCGGACCATCGGCATGGTCATCTGGTCGCGGACGCTTGCCTTCCTGCGCAAGGCCGGAACCGTCATCCTGGCCATGTCCGTGGCCATCTGGGTTCTTTCGTATTTTCCGACGGGAATCGTGGAGGAAAGCTGGCTGGCCTCGCTGGGCAGGATGATCGAGCCCTTGGGCGGGCCGCTGGGGCTCGACTGGAAGATGATCACCGCGCTCATTTCGGGGTTGGTCGCCAAGGAAACCGTCGTGGCCACGCTGGGCGTGCTTTATTCGGTGGGCGAAGAGGGACTTTCGGCCGTGCTGCCGACCCTCATGACGCACGCCTCTGCGGCCGCCTTCCTGGTGGTGATGATGCTCTTCATTCCCTGCGTCGCAACCATTGCCGTCCTGCGCCAGGAAATGAACAGCAGGCCCTGGTTCTACGCCACCATCGCGCTCACGCTGATCGTCTCGTACCTGGGCGGAGTGGCGGCCTACCATCTGGTCAGGCTCACGGGCATTTAGGCGCCGCCGCCTCTGTTCCGACGGTTTTTTACGGCTCCATCTTTTCGAGGTCCATGATCCTCGCGCGCAACACCCCGGGAATCGGAACCTTCTTGTTGTTGCGGTAATCGTAGGTAACGATCACGCCTTCGCCGTCGGCGGCGATTCTCTGGCGCTTCGTGCTGAAAACCTCATAGCCCATGACAAAGCGGTCTTCCTCCATGGCATGGATCTTGGTTCCGACGATGATCGTGTCCGGATACTGGAGCGGCATCTTGAAGCGGCATTCGGTGGCGGCCAGAATCGGCCCGATGCCCGTCTCGCGCGTATAGTCCGTCATCTTCAGGCGGTCGAAGTACGCGATGCGGATCGTCTCAAAATAACGGAAATAAATAATGTTGTTGACGTGGCCCATGGCGTCCATTTCTCCCCAGGCCACGGGAACATTCATCGTCACGGTGCAGGCCGACAAAACGTCATCCGGCATAGTGGAATCCCCCTTGTTCGATTTTTTTTAATCCGCCAGTACTATAATGCCGGAGAGGCGAAAAAGCAATGGAGGGGGAGTTTCCGACGAACGCCGGTTCACGGGGCGATATGCATGCCCATCAGGCGCACCGCGTCGGAAAATAACACGGAGATGCTTTTGTCGGAAACGACTTTTTCGACAAATCCCACGCCGAAGATCGGATGCCGGATGACGTCGTTGAGCCTGTAAATTTCGCCAAGCGAATAATCCCGGATGGGCATATCCGGCGGCGTCTCGCGCGTTTTGCGGTCCCACGCCAGGGCAGCCTGGCCGGCCAGCGCCTGTGCCGCATCCGCCTTTTTCGCCGCCGCGGTTTTGCGGACGGCCGGCTTTTTTTCCGCCGTGTTTTTCCGGTCCGCCTGCGCAGCCGGGCGGTACTGGTGCTGCGTCCCGCAGGTCCTGCACTGGACCCGTTTCACCGCGCCGCCCACCTTGAATAAAACCACATGATCCAGCAGAAGCTTGCACTTCAGACAGTACGCATCAATAGAATCGCCAACAGAGGGCACGTCAGACACTCCTTCGGTTGAATTTCAGAGGGCCGGCTATATCAGATTGTGCGAAGATGTCCTAATAAATATTTTCCGAGTGCCGAAAGGAACGTTGGATCAAAGCGTTGCGGCCAGAACCGCCGCGCCGATCGCGCCGTTTTGCTGCGCGTGGGACGAGACGGCGATTTTCACCTCCAGCTTTTTTTCCAGCGCGGCCACGACGCCGGCATTGCGGGCCACGCCGCCGGTAATCGTCACAGGCTCGGCCGAGCCGACGCGGGCCAGCATCGACGAAACGCGCGCGGCGATCGATTCGTGGATGCCGGCGATAATGTCCGGCCGTTTTTCGCCGCGGGCGATGAGCGAGATCACCTCCGATTCGGCAAACACCGTGCAGAGACTGCTGATGCGGGCAGGGGCGGCCGCCGCAAGCGACATCGCGCCGAAGGCGTCCAGATCGACCTCCAGCGCGCGCGCCATGACTTCCAGGAACCGTCCGGTTCCCGCGGCGCACTTGTCGTTCATGACGAAATTCCTGACCTTCCCTTTTTCATCGAGGCTGATGGCCTTCGAGTCCTGCCCGCCGATGTCGATGATCGTCCGGACGGACGGATTGAGAAAATACGCCCCGGCGGCGTGCGCCAGAATTTCCGTGAAGGACTTGTCGGCAAATTTGACCGAATTGCGGCCGTAGCCGGTGGCAACGACGGCGGCAATGGACGATTTGTCGATGCCGGCATCCGCCAGGAGCTCCTCGTAAACCCTTGTTCCCGCCGTCTCCGCGGAATAGCCGGTAAAAATGACCCGGGTGCCCAGAATTTTCCCGTCTTCAATGATCGCCGCCTTGGCCGTGATCGATCCGATATCAATACCCGCTGTCCGCATCATTCGCTTCCCAAATCTTTCTGTTTACGCCTGCTGCACCTATCACATTTAGGGCAAAAAGTCGCGGTCTTTATAATCTTTTTTCCAGATTGCCGGCGCGGACACCGACGAGGCGGACTTTTTTTCCGGCCAGATCGACGCGTTTGAGACAGGCAAACGCCCGGCGCCGGATGTCTTCTTCCCGGTCGAGCGCTTCGCTTGCGGAGCAGGCGCGCGTGACGGTTTTGAAATCGCCAAAGCGGATTTTCAGAGTGACGGTCCGCGCGCGGTAGCCATGGGCCGCCAGATCGGAAACGACGTCTTTCGTCAGCTCGGCAATTGTCCTCGCGATCGCCTGCCAGTTGCCGACGTCGGTTTGAAACGTGGTTTCCCGGCTCACGGACCGGGGTTCCCAGTGGGTGATAACGGGGCTTTCGTCACGGCCCTTGGAAGCGTCGTGCAGGTAGCCTCCGTAAGACGGACCGAAATGCTCCGCGAGGACTTCCAGCGGCAGAGCCGCCAGCTGGCCGATGGTTGCGATATTCATGGCCCTGAGATGCGCTTCCGTCTTGGGCCCCAGGCCGTAGAGCTTGCGCGCCGGCATGGGCCACAGGCGGCCTTCGATGTCGTCCGGCGTGAGGATCGTCAGCCCGTCGGGTTTGTGCATGTCGGAGGCGATCTTGGCCAAAAGCTTGTTGGGCGCAATGCCGATGGAGCAGGTAAGACCGGTCTCGCGGGCAATGCCGGTTTTGATTTTCAAAGCGATGGCTTCATTGCTTTCGGGAACCAGGGAAAGATCCAGGTAGGCTTCGTCGATGCCGCCGCTTTCCATTTCGGCCGTCACGCAAAGCAGCACGCTCTTAAACCGTCGGGAAACGGCGGCGTAGGTTTCGTAATCGACCGGAAGATAAATCCCCTGCGGACAGAGTTTGTAGGCCGTGCGCAGCGGCATGGCGGAGTGCACGCCGTATTTGCGGGCTTCGTAATTGGCGGTGGCCACGACGCCGCGCCGGGAGGGATCGCCCGCGCCGCCGATGATCACCGGCTTTCCCGCAAGAGCGGGGTTTCTTTTTTCCTCGACCGCGGCAAAAAAGGCGTCCATGTCGATGTGGAGAATTCTTCTGTGCATTTTCTGCGGCGTGTCCATGGTTTGTTTCCCGTACCGGCATCCGCTGCGGCGGATGTTTCCTTATATAGAACTTCCGTTCTATTGGCAAGGGGGATTTTTTCGGCGCGACAAACGGCGGCGCGCCGTCGCCTGATCCCGGAAACGCAATTTTTTCTTCTTGTTATCCGCCTTCCACCTGTTATATAAACGCCTCACTAATTCCAGGCGGAGGAATCCATGCGAGTCATCATCATCGGCGCCGGTGAAGTCGGATACCACATCGCGAAAAAACTATCCGACGAAAAGAAAGACGTCGTTCTGATCGACAAGGACCCGGCGAAGATCCGGCGCATCAGCGAAAATCTGGACATTCAGGCCTTGCTGGGCTCGGGCACCAGCCCCCGCATGCTGCGGATGGCGGGCATCCAGGAAGCGGAGCTGCTGGCCGCCGCCACCGACAGCGACGAAGTGAATCTGATCGCCTGTCTGCTCGCGCGGAGCCTCAACCGCCACATCATCAAGATCGCCCGCGTCCGGAATCAGGAATATCTGCGGGAACCGTCCCTGTTCAGCCAGGACCTGCTCGGCGTGGACCTGATCATCAACACCCAGGCGATGATGGTCAAGACGATTATCGATCTCATGGAAATCCCCGGCGCGTCGGAGGTTATCGATTTCCTGGACGGCGAAGTGAAACTGGTCGGTTTTCTAATCACCGAGGAATCGCCGCTCGCGGGGAAAAAACTGAGCGACCTCAGGATTTCCGAGGAAAACCTTCTGGTCGGCGCAATCGTCCGCGGGCACAAGATCCGCATCCCCAGCGGCAACGACACCATTTTGCCGCTCGATCTCGTTTACCTGGTGGTGAAAAAATCGGACGTCCCCCGGACGCTGGCCCGCCTGGGCATGCCGACCCGGCCGGTAAAGAACATCGTCATCGTCGGGGCGGGGAGCACCGGCATGGACGTCGCCCGGGCGCTCGACAACCGGCATTTGAACGTGCGCATCATCGACCAGGACGGAGACAAGTGCAAAGAGGCCGCCACGATACTCAACCACGTCATCGTCATCAAGGGCGACGGCGCGGACCGGGACCTGCTGCGGGAAGAAAACGCGGGCGATATGGACCTGCTCATCGCTCTCACCGGGGATGAAGAAAGCAACGTCCTCATTTCGCTGCTGGCCAAGGAGCTGGGAACGAAGCGCACCATCACCCGGGTCAGCAAGCTCAGCTACATGCACATCGTGTCCGCCATCGGGCTCGACACGGTGATCAATCCCCGGATGTCGGCGGTGCGCGCGATTCTGCAGCACCTGCGCCGGGGCCGGATCATTTCCGTCGTCCCCCTGCGGGAGGAGCAGGCCGAGGCCATCGAAGCCGAAGCGTTGGAAACGTCGGACATCGTCAACACGCCTCTCGCGGAGGTGAACTTTCCCTCGGGCGCCATTCTGGGCGCCATCGTGCGGGACGGGAAGATCATCATTCCCCGTGGCGACACGATTGTACTGCCGCATGACCGGCTCATCATTTTCGCCCTGCAGCAGGTGCTGAACCAGTTGGAAAGTCTGCTGACCGTCAAACTGGAGTACTTCTGATGAATCCGCGGCTCATCGCCTACCTGGTGGCTGTTCTGGTCGTCTGTCTCGGCGCGTCCATGGTTCTGCCGCTGGCGGCAGCCCTTTCCTATGAAGACGGCAGCGCCATGGCCCTGCTGATCTCCCTGGCCGTCACCTGCGGCGCAGGGGGCGTCGTCGTTTTGTGGACCCGCGGCCACCGGGACTTCTATTTGAGCCACCGCGACGGCATGGCCATCGTTGCGCTGGGCTGGATCGTCGCGGGCCTGGCGGCGTGCCTTCCATATCTCTTTTCCGGCGCCATTCCGGATTTCACGGATGCGTATTTCGAATCCATGTCCGGCTTTACGACAACCGGCGCCAGCATTCTCACCGACATCGAAGCCGTTCCCCAGGGCATCCTGCTGTGGCGCGCCCAGACCCAGTGGCTGGGCGGCATGGGCATCATTGTTCTGTCCATCGCCATCCTGCCCTTTCTCGGCATCGGCGGCATGGAGCTTTACAAGGCGGAAACCCCGAGTCCCGTGGTGGACAAACTGACGCCCCGGATCGCCGAAACCGCCCGGGCGCTGTGGAAAATCTACATCCTGCTCACGCTCGTTCTTATCTGGCTTTTGCTCATGGGAGGCATGTCCCTGTTCGATTCCGTCTGCCACAGCTTTGCAACGCTGCCTACCGGCGGCTTCTCTCCCAAAAACGCCAGCATCGGTCATTATCACAGCGCTTATATCGACTATGTTCTGCTGGTCTTCATGTTTGCCGCGGGGATCAATTTTTCCCTGCATTACAAACTGTTCGGCGGCCGGATCCGGCAGTTCTTCCGGGACCCGGAACTCAGCGCCTATTTTCTCATCACCGCCGTTTTTATCGGGCTCGTGTGCTGGGATGTTTACGCGGTCGTATATTCGAGTCTGGCCGATGCGTTCCGCTACGCGTCCTTCCAGGTGATTTCGATTCTCACCACGACGGGCTTCGCCACGGCGGATTTTGAGAAATGGCCCGGAATGTCGCAGGTGATTCTTTTCTTCTGCATGTTCGCGGGCAGCATGGCCGGATCGACCGGCGGCGGCATCAAGATCATGCGCCTGGTCCTTTTGGCCAAGCACTGCTATCTGGAAATCTTCCGCATCATCCATCCGCACGCCACCACGATGGTCAAGCTGGGCGGCGCCGTGGTTTCCCAGACGATTATGCGCAGCATCTGGGGATTCTTTCTGCTCTTCATGGGGATTTACACCGTGGGTGTGATTGCGCTTTCCGCGCTGGGCATGGACATGATATCCGCCCTGTCCGCGATGGCGACCTGCCTGGGCAACGTCGGTCCCGGACTGGGCAGCGTCGGACCGATGGACAACTTCTCCGGCGTTCCCGTCGCCGGCAAATGGATCCTGATTGCCGCCATGCTGCTGGGGCGTCTCGAGATTTATACCGTCATCGTTTTGCTGATGCCGGCGTTCTGGCGCAGGTGAAAACGCCGCGCCGCGCCGGCGCGGACGAGCGGAAAAATTCCCAACGGAAAAATGGCTGAGGGGCAAGGACTCGAACCTCGATTTCCAGGGCCAGAACCTGCCGTCCTACCTTTAGACGACCCCTCAGTGTGTGACTTTTAAACCCGGCAGTATCCTGAAGACGAGCGCTCAAGAGGGTCGCGCCGGATTTTCGCAAACGCCGAATTCACGAGCAATTGCCGTGCCAGCGCCGTTCGATCGGTTTGTTTGAGAAATTCAGGGAGGTTAGAAAAACGTGCGGCTGTATGCCGGCACATCTTTGTGCGGTTTAAAAATTTCTGGACAGAATTGTTCGCCTCCCCTTACCGACTTTCTTCTTTCCGCCTTTTCCCGGACACGTCAAAACCATGGACCTGCAGCAAAAGCGCATCGGCCGACAGGCACACTTCGCGCAGGGACAGGGCCGGCGAAACGAGCAGGAGAAACAGGCTCGCGGCAAAAACGATTTTGGCGGCCAGCGGCAGATTCAAAAACAAATAGCGTGTCCTCCGGGCTTTCTTCATAGGCAAAAACGGTGCCTGCGGGCAGCAAAAGATCGACCGTCGGTGTGAGCAACAGTTTTATCATCGGATTTTGGTAAAAGATGAGCTTCTGAATCGCTAAAGCAAAAACACCGGCATCCGTCATGGAGAAACGGCTTTCGTCTTTTCACCGCAGTGCACAAAGGCCGCGGCGTTTCCGGAAAAGGATTATTCTTCCAGAGATTTGAGAATCAGATAGGCGCTGGCCGTGTTCGTCGCCAGGGGAACGTTATGAACGTCGCAAATACGCATCAGCATGAAAATGTCGGGATCGTGCGGATGTTTTCCCAGCGGGTCGCGCAGGAAGATGACCGCCTGAATTTTCCCGTCAACAACGTCGGATGCGATCTGCGCGTCGCCGCCCAGCGGCCCTGACAGCTTTTTTTCAACTTCCAGCCCCGCCTTTTCAATATAGCCGCCGGTGGATCCGGTGGCGACGATTTTATATTTTTTCAGAATCTCCAGATTGTCCTTGGTGAAGGCCACCATTTCCGCTTTTTTCCCGTCATGTGCTATGATTGCGATTGTCTTCATGGTATTTCTTTTACTTCGTCCGGCCGAAAAAATCAATAATCGCTCTTTAACCGGGAAAATACTCTTTCCTGGGCGACACAACAGACGTCATCGATGGTTTTGTCCGTGTAATCGGAAATGGACATCGGCTCGGCAATCGACACTTTGACGTGAATTCTTTTCTGCGCGCAGACGGCTTTCAGATTGTCGATGAGAATTTGATCCCGCCGCCAGGCGATGGCCGGGTCTTCCCGATAACGGATGGCGGCCGGCAGCAGAATGGTGCCGTGATTCAGCTCCACCGTTTTGAAAATTCCCCGCTTGAAGGGCAAAAGGTTTTCGAGCGCGCTGGTCGTGCCCTGCGGAAAAATCGTGATGATCCGGCCGTTGGACTGGCTGGCGATCTTCCGGATCACCCGGTGACGGTCAAAAGGCGATTCGCGCTTGAGGAAATAGATGCCGATGAGCCTCGCCGCAATTCCGATGACGGGATAGTGCGCGACTTCCTCCTTGCTCAGAAAAAGCGTCCGGTACAAAGCAGACATCAGGAAAATATCCAGCACGCTCACATGATTGGCAATGAGGATGATGCCCTTGTCCTTGGCCACGCCGACGGGGATCGGATCCGCGGCATCGACGCGCACTCGCAAAATCGAAAGGGAGATCCGGCTGTAAAGCTGCAAGAGGCCGGGCCCCAGTTTTCGAATCCAGGGGAACAGAATCACGGCCAGAACAAACAAAATGAAGACGGCAACCAAAGTAAAGGCGATAAATGTTAAAAGTTTTACCGAACGCATGTCATCGTTCCCCATCACCGGCGGCATCCTCCACCGGCCGTCAAAACGGCATGTGATATCTTTTCGCCGCTATCCGGCAGCATTCACGCCCGCTTTTCTTCATCCGTAAACGGGGCGATAGAACCCATTTCCGTAAAGCGTGGACCGCTAACGCGATCTATAACTGTTGCCGCCGGATGTCAAGAATATCCGTTTTCAACAGGGTTCGGAGGCAGGGGAACAAACGGTAAAGCCTTCGCCGTACCAGGAGTCCTTGTAGTCGATGACCGTTTGGTGAAACAGATCCTTTTCGCGCCGGTCATAAACAAACGTAAAGCCTTCGGCCTGCACCGTTTCGTCTTCTTCTCTTGGTTCGTCCAGAACCATCGCCAAGCGCGGCCCGATTCACCCAAAACCCTGCCGGATCAGCCGCACGGTTTTGGCGTTGAAAGATTCAAGCACCTTGACAAGTTCAGCTTTCGCTTTTTCCGTAACCGTTATTTCAATCATTTTCTTTTCCTTCCGTCGTTTTTTCGCATATCGAGAGCGCCGCAGTTCTTCCGGATCATTTCCAGGCGTCGCAATAAAGCCCTGCCGCCATCTGCTGCGGGCGGTCTTCTGAGATCCGAAGTCCGCAACGACCTTAAAAAAATTGCCCACCGTGCCGAAGGCATCAACGCCCGGCGCGCCGGGGCGACAATTCATGATCATCAGCCTGCCTGTAAATATATGTCCGCTTTTTCAAAAATCAACAGCGCCGCCCCGGCGCAACGAATCACCCGCAGGGCTGGCTTCCTCCCCGCCAGGCTGCGAACCTGAAGATCCGCCCTACATTTGGCCGGACACAACCCTTAAAGGTCCGCGCCATATTCAGCCACGGGCTACATTTATACTTGAAATGCCGAACGACGCCGATTCTATATTCGGGCGTCAGGCGCTGCGGGATCCTTTCGGCGCCTGTGCCATTTTTGTATCCTTCATTTCCCACAGGGCGTTTAGCCAGGCGTTGAACCGTTCCCGGTATTCCGGATCGTCGGGGTCCTGTCCGCAGAGAGTGGGATCGATCGGCAATACTTCTATCCTCACGATGATGCGCGATCTTTTGCTGCAGAAAAATTCCCAGGCCGTTTCGACGCCGTCGGGATAAACAATGGTAACGTCGATCAGCTTCCGCATGTTTTCGCCCATCATGGACAGCACATACGAAATGCCGCCCGACCGCGGCTTGAGCAGGCGCCGGTAGGGAGAATTCTGGCGCGCGTGTTTTTTGCGGGTAAAACGGGTGCCTTCGACAAAGTTCATGATGGAAGCGGGCCGGTCGTTAAATTTCGCGCAGGCCTTCCGTGTGGCGCGAATATCCTTGCCCTTGAGATGCGGTTTTTTCCGCAAGAGTTCGGAAGAGTACCGCTTCATAAAGGGATAGTCCAGCGCCCACCAGGCCAGGCCCAGGATCGGCACCCAGATCAGTTCCTGCTTCAAAAAATATTTAAGAAAGGGAATACGGCCGTGGAATATTTTCTGAAGGACAATGATATCGACCATCGTCTGGTGGTTGGCAATGACAAGATACCACTCATCCCTTTTCAATGCGTCCAGTCCCGCGACATCGTATTCCACGGTTTTGATGATGCCGATAAAACCGTTGATGCAGTAAATCCAGGCATAGGACAAAAAATTCAGGATCGTATCGAAGAACCGGCGCGCCGCGCGAAAGGGCAAAATAAGCTTGAAGACGGCGGTGATGTAGACCGGCACGGCCCAAAACAACGTATTGATGCCGATGAAGATAACGCCGATTGCGCCGCGCAGGAATCCGCCCGGAGATTTCAGCATCGCCTTTTCTCCTCGTTCACTTGATCTAACGCTCAGCAGGCTTATACGGCATTGGCCAAAAAAGCAAATACCATCTGCCGTGGAAAGCTGCGGCGGCTAACCTGCATCGCGGACGGCCGGCGGACGGTTGTTGTCTCGCGCCGACCGGCCCGACTACGGCTTGACAATCGGAAACGTGCCGGGAGCCTTGACGAGCAGCATAAAGAAGCGGACCAGATCGATCCTGCTGCCCGCGATTTGCAGTTCGTCGCCAAGCAGCGCGTCCTTCGCCGCGGCGCCGCCGGTCAATATTTTGATGAAGAGTTTTTTGCTGAGCGTGAGCGTTGCGTCGGCGCCGGCCGCAGGCGCCGCCTTCCGGTGGTGCAGCACCGCGTTTTCAATCCACAGCACGTAAGATTCTCCTGTGTCGGAGATGACGAGATTGATTCTGAGGTTCTTGCCTTCCGCGGCCGGTCCGTCCAGGGCCGCGGCCATGGCGGAGAGGAAGTATTCCGTCGGCGTCTGCATGAGCATGTCGAAAACGGAGCTCCTGTCCATTCCCTTCTTCGGCGGTCCGTTGCGCAACTCAAAAGCGGCAGCGAGATAACTGTTGCGCCAGGTGGCCGCCTCGGCCATGTAGCCCATCTGCTCGTAGGTGCGCGCCAGCAGCTCGGCGGCGTATTTATGGCCCGGCTCGGCAAACACGACGTGATTCAAAAGCTCGGCGCTCCAACGGTAGTCGCCGCGGTCGAAAGCGTCCTGCGCCTCTGCTACGGCTTTGTCCGCGCCCCCGGCCAGCTTTACGTAGCGCCTGGCGGATTCCTCGGGCGGCAGGGGGTTGAGGTTCGCCGGATTGCCGTCGTAGAAGCCCATGTAGAACTGATAGACCGCTTTGACGTTATGGCGCAGATCGCCGTAATAGCCGCGGCCGGCCGGGTACGAAGCAAGCGAAGCCGGCAGTTGAATCCGGTCGGCGATTTCGCGGGGCGTTCAAACCGGCATTGATGAGCCTGATCGTCTGGTCATGGGTGTATTTGTAGACATCGCGGTGCTTGGCGATAAACTCCGCGATGCGCGCCCGGCCCCAGACCGGGTGGTTGTGCGTGTTGAAGCACACCTCGGCGTCCGCGGCCTGCTCCAGGGCCTCTTGCAGATAGTTTGCCCAGCGCAGGGCGTCGCGCGCCTTCGCGCCGCGCACCGGAAGAAGGTTGTGCATGGTGCGGTTCAGGAGCTCGGCGCCGCAGTAGGCCTTTCTTTCGGGAATGAGGAACGTGAGCTCCGCGGGCGCCTCCGCCCCCGGCACGTTGTAGAAGACGAAGCGGACGCCGTCAACCACCCGAGCCTCTTCGGCCTGCCGGATAACGACCGTCGGCGGCAGAATGCCGCTTTTCCCGGACGCGATAAACTTGCCCAGGCCCACATCAACCAGCCCCTTTGCCGAGCGCTCGAGCGTTATGCCGAACTGATAATTGGCCCGGCGTCCCATGGCGGTTCCCACCAGAATGTTTTCGCTGACCGCTTCCTCCAGAAATCCTTGCGGCGCGATGACGGGGATTTTGCGCGCGGCCGCCTCTTCGGGAGACAGCACGCCCAGCGCGCCCCCGAAGTGGTCGATATGGCTGTGCGTGAAAATGAGGGCCGAGACGGGTTTGTCCCCCAAATGTTTTCGCGCAAAGCCAAGGGCCGCTTCCGCGGTTTCGCGGCAGGTCAGGGAATCCACCACGATCCAGCCGGTTTTGCCTGCGATGAGCGTCATGTTGGCCACATCGAAACCCCGCAGCTGGTAAATGCCGTCTGTTACTTTAAACAGGCCGATCCGGTTGTTCAAGATGGCGTGCCGCCAGAGGCTCGGATTGACCGTCGGGGGCGCCGCGCCCGCAACAAACGCAAACGCGTCGAAATCGACGAGGACCGCGCTCTGCGCATTGGTGATTTTGCCGCTCGGTCTTGCAATGAAACCGCGTCGGGCCTCCTCGTCATCCTGCACGCCGGCGGAGCCCGTCATTCGCGCGAAACGTTTGTTGGCCGCAAGCGTGGCGGCTGTCGCGTCGCCGGCTGCGCCGCCGATTCCGGAATGTTTTGCCCCGCAGCCGGCCGTCACGATCAGGAAGAAGAGAAAGACAAAAATTGTGTACAACGTTTTCATGAAAGCGCTCCTTTCATGGTTTGGTAGATGGAAGACAGGAATGCAGGATTAAGACCTGCGATGTAAAAGAAGGGCAAAGAAGCGACGGGAGGCACATGCCGGCAGCGATCAGTCGGTTTTCCCGTGCGCCGACACTCGCTTCAGCGGGCGCGGCATTTGCGCTCCGCTGAAGCGAGTGTGTCCGGCATGTTTCCGGTCAGCTTTTTTCGCTGCCGATAAAACGGTAGATGACCGCGCCAAGCATGCCGCCAATGATCGGGGCCACCCAGAAGAGCCAGAGCTGCGCTGCCGCCCAACCGCCGACATACAGAGCAACGCCCGTACTGCGCGCAGGATTCACCGAGGTGTTCGTCACCGGAATGCTGATCAAATGGATGAGCGTCAGGCACAATCCAATGGCAATCGGGGCAAATCCCTGCGGCGCCCTTTTATCCGTGGCGCCCATAATGACCAGGAGAAACATCATGGTCATGACCACTTCCGTTATCAGGGCAGCCGGCAGACTGTAGCCGCCGGGCGAGTGGGCGCCGTAGCCGTTTGAGGCAAAACCGGCGGAGACATCGAAGCCGGCGTGACCCGAAGCAATCAGAAACAGAACGCCCCCTGCTGCAATGCCCCCTAAAACCTGCGCAATGATATAGGGCGGCAACTCTTTTCCCGGAAAGCGGCCTCCGGCCCAGAGGCCGAGAGAAACGGCCGGGTTCAGGTGACAGCCGGATATGTGCCCGATGGCGAAGGCCATCGTAAGCACGGTCAGGCCAAAGGCCAGCGCCACGCCCAGCAGTCCGATGCCGACATCCGGGAAAGCCGCCGCCAGGACGGCGCTGCCGCATCCGCCAAGCACCAGCCAGAATGTTCCAAAAAATTCTGCGCCGTATTTTTTCATACATTCCTCCTTTATCCGAATGGATTATTGTTTCCTGGACAGGGAAGAATGGGCGTCCGTTCTGATCTTCGCTTGTCGCTGAATCCCTGCGGCGCCTGCCCGTGGCGTATACTATAGTTCTTTTCAAAGTCCGACGCAAGCGTCGGCCGGGCATCTGCCCGACAAAACGGTCCTGGGTTTTTCCTACCCGTGGATTGTATCGGCCGGCGCAGCAGGGCGGCGTCTGCGTTTCCGTCTTCTGCGCCGTTTCGCCGGCGCTGCATCGGCCGGCGTTTCCGTCATGATGGGGGAAGGCTCCCCTGAAAGAAACGAATCCCACCATGCCGCGGCGGATGAATTTGCTCCTTTCGACTCCCCTGCGAGATGCAGGTAGGCCAGGGCGTCTGAAAATTCCGGTCTCCTGGCGATGACCGAAGGACGGCGCGGCGGTACTTTGTGAAGCACGTGCTGCAGGGCGAGGATGTTGCGCAGTTGATTTACGACCTTTCCCGGAATGCTCACGGTCTTCGAGCACTCAGAAATGAACTCCCCGCACACGGCATCCTGCGTCAACCGGATAGGAATGCCTTCCCGGTGGCCGGCCAGCGCTGTCTCCGCAAGAAGGGGACCGAAGAATGCGGCGAAGAAGAGCGCCGGAGACGGCGATATTCCTCTTTGGCATTGTTGGTCGAGGCAGCCAAGATTCTCGTTCATGATGTTCAGACGGTCGGTGTTTTCGCCAAGCCACTTGACGAGCCTGGAAAAGAGGGCGGCAAGGAGGCCGCTTTCGTGCATCAGACCGAAAGCCGGCCGCGCAGCGCCGAACAGGAAGAGTTTCAACATCTCTTCGTAGAGCCTTCCCGGCGTCGCGCGGGAAATGGTCGAGGAGAGCTCGCAGAGGGTTTTCCACGTGGCAGGTTCGATGACAAAATGATGGGATGCGGCAAAACGAACGGCGCGGAGCATGCGCACCGGGTCTTCCGTAAAGCGCACGTAAGGGTCGCCGATGGGGCGGATGATTCCGTCGCGGAGATCGGCGAGTCCGGTCGTGTAGTCGATGACCGAAAAATCTGCGATATTATAGGCAAGGGCATTGATCGTAAAGTCACGGCGGAGGGCATCCTGTTCCGGTGTGCCGAAAACATTGTCGCGCAGGACCATTCCGGTATCGTCCTTGAGGTGACGGGGGTTGTGGTTGTTGGGCGCCGGACTTTCCGTGTCCGGTTCTTCAGGGAGGGCATCAGCCCGAAACGTGGATACTTCGAGAATTTCGTCTGCAAAGTGCAGATGCGCCAGCCTGAAACGGCGGCCGATAAGACGGCAATTTCGAAAGAGACGTTTGATCTGACCGGGTCTGGCGTCTGTCGCAATGTCGAAGTCTTTGGGCGTGCGCTCCAGGAGCAGGTCGCGGACACACCCCCCGATCAGATAGGCAATGAAACCGTTGTCGTGGAGCCGGTAAAGTGTGCGGAGAACATTCCGGTTTATTTTTTTCCGGGAAATCCGGTGTTCCTTCCGGGGAATGATTAGTGGTTGCATGGCCGGCAACATAGCACACCGAACCAAAAAAGCAAGATTTCAGCATTATGGACGACGGCGGGAAATATGGAATCCCCGGGGGAAATTGCCGGGAACCGCGGTTGAATAAATCACATCTGCCGGAATTCTATAATTGATAAGGGTTTTTAGTTGCTTTATTTGAAGAAATCAGCACCTATATCTTGCGTGCGGGAGAACCGAAGGAGCAGGAAACAAAGGGAGCCCTTAGCCCTGGGCAGCATCAACAGCCTTGCTTCTGTCAAGCCAGGAAGAGGCCCTGCTTGCTTTGCTTTGTTTCAAGACATCCGCCGGAGCAAATTGCTGATGCAATATATGAAAAAAAATTATGAGATGAAAGATGATCCATGGCCGTCAACCGTTTCCGGATTCTCCTTCGACATCCCTGTTCAAGTTTTTCCGGAAGGATACCGATATTGCTTGAGGCCAGACAACCGGATTACCGTTTGATCAGAGCCGGCCCGAAGACATCACGATTAATTTCCCGAAGGCAGTAATTCCGCATCGTCGATTTCAACAGGTTACGAATCAATCATTAAAGCAAGGAAGGAAACGGCTACATGGCGACAGAAAAAGATCAAAAAAAGATAAACCATCCCTCATCAGAAACCGGAGACTGGTTGACGAGATATCGCGAGGGATTATCGCGTCGTAATTTCATAAAATTTTCCGCCGGTACCGTCGCAGCCCTTTCTTTAGGTTCGCTGGCCCAGGGATGCGGCGGCGGAAGTAACAGCGCCATACCGCTGGTCGCGGGCTACCCGATTGATTCCACAGTGGTCAAAACGACGGAGCGGATGATAGCGTTTCCCTATATTGCGGCCGCTGAGCCTCCCCCTCCCGGCCATATGCCCGAGCCCGGAGATCCGTCTTTCCCTGCGTCGAGCCCCAATGGCGGGACGGCGCTGACCTGGGCTCAATTGTGCCGGATTCCGGACTATGACGGGCTGGGCTACGGCCAGTGGATCTACGTGAACTGGCCTCTTCCTCTCGTGGAGCGGACGGATATCATGCCGGACGGTTACCATGCCGCATCCGTCGCGCAAAAAACACGGCTGGTGAACTTTTTTGCCATGACGGATATCCATCTGACCGACAAGGAAGCACCCAACCAGTTGATCTACCTCCAGCAGAGTCTTCCGGGGTACGCCGGACCAAACAGCTCCATCTACTCGGGCGTCATGCTTTATACGCCACAGGTGTTTGACGCCGCCATTCAGACGGCAAACGCCCTGCACCGCAACAATCCCTTTGATTTTTTCATTTCGCTGGGAGATGTCTCCAATACGGCGATGTACAACGAACTTCGGTGGTATCTGGATATCATTGACGGCAAAGTCATCACGCCGAGTTCCGGAAGCCATCGCGGCGCGTCCACCATTGATTTTCAGAAGCCGTTCAAGGCGGCGGGGCTGGACAGATCCATCCCGTTCTACCAGACCCTGGGCAACCATGACCACTTTATGATCGGTTCCTTCCCCATCGATGAGTCCGGTCTTGAACAGCCTTACGTAAGCGATACCGTCTGGTCCCTATCGAATAATCTGCTCATCCCCATTCCCGCCAACTTCCCGGCCAACATCGACAGGAACAAGATGAATGATCCGGAGGCAAGGTTTTACCAGGGCGTGATCGACGGCGCCTCCCCTTATGGCGCCATCATCTCCTCCGGGCCTGTCGAAGACTATAACGCCCCGCCCCAGGTGGTTGCCGATCCCAACCGCCGCGCACTGCACAGAACCGAATGGATTTCGGAATTTTTCAACACAACGTCCCAGCCGTCAGGACATGGTTTTCATCTGGTTTCTTCCAACCCGAATTATTCCCTGGTTCCGTTAAGCGAAAGAGCCGGCTTTGCCTGTTACAGTTTTGTGCCCAGGTCGGATGTGCCGCTCAAGGTCATCGTGCTGGACGACACGCAGCGGGAGGACGACGGCTCCATTGATATCCATGGCCACGGCTTTCTTGACGAAACGCGCTGGGCCTGGCTGCAAGCCGAACTTGCCGATGGCCAGACGGCCAATCAGTTGATGATCATTGCAGCGCATATTCCGATCTGTGTGACCAATGTGGGCACCGAAATGGAATGGTGGCTTGGCGCCCATGGCGATGCATCCACCACAACCACCAATGCCTGCACGATAACGGAGCTGGTGGGGGCTCTTCAGAACGCGCCGAATCTTTTAATGTGGATTGCCGGGCATCGTCATGTCAATACCGTGAAGGCCTTTTTATCGCCTGATCGGGCGGGCGCGCCTGAAAAGGGTTTCTGGCAGGTGGAAACCTCCTCCCTTCGTGATTTCCCGCAGCAGTTCCGCACCTTCGAGATCTTCCTCAACACAGACTACAGCATTTCCATCGAGGCGATTAATGTTGACACGGCCGTCAAAGCGGGAACGCCCGCAGCCACATCGCGAAAGTATGCCATTGCCACGCAACAGATCCTTCAGAATCCGTTGAAGGGAAATCCTCCCAACTACGCGACAATGTATGGCAGGGATTTAGGCCCCACAGATCCGACCCGGCCGCGAGGCGGCGATCCGATTGTGCCGGGTTCGGGAAACGCATTTACCGACCCGTCCATTCAGTTTGTGGATCTGACCTCCAAAGGGATTCCGTATAATGCTTCTTACAACGCCAAACTCTACAAGCCATTGAGCCCGGCGATGAAGGCCTATTTGCAGACCCTGTTCCCGTAATCCAATGATCTGCACGGCACGAGGCAAACCGTTCGGCAGCACGCCAGGGACAGAGAGGTCATGTCAGGGACAGGGGTAAAATAATAAGTTGCTCTCTTCATGTCCTCTCAGTCTAATAGCTGGCAATCATTTCGTCGCTCTATCAGTATGGAGTCTCTTCCTTCAGCCAGACATCCGTTTAAGCGAATTGTCGGTGCGATAACGAAATGTTTAAAAGTTTACAGCGTGCCAATATTTCTTCCCAACGTCCCAATGTTTCTTCCGCTTCGCGTCTCCGGCTCAGCTTTTCGTTGGCATGAAATTATCTTTTGACATACTTAGCGGCAATACGTATAATGCACGTGCAATGGAGGTATGATATGCAAAAGAAATTAACCATAACCGTAGATGAAGAAGTTTACGCAGGACTTCATAAGGTCATTGGACAGCGCAAAATAAGCAGATTTGTTCAGGAACTAGTTCGCCCTTACGTTGTTCGTCCTGATTACGAGTCTGCCTATGCCGAAATGGCAAAAGATAGAAAAAGAGAAAATGAAGCACTGGAGTGGGCCGAAATAAATATAAAGGATAAGGATATGGAGCATGAAGCGATGTGAAATCTGGTGGATAAATTTCGATCCTTCTGTAGGTGGAGAGATCAGAAAGAAACGTCCTGCCGTAATCATCAGTAACAACGCGTCAAACAAATTTTTAAATAGAGTTCAGGTTGTTCCACTTACGAGCAACACAGATCGTCTTTATCCAAGTGAGGCAAGGGTGCTTTTTGACGGTAAAGAAAGCAAAGCTATGGCAGATCAACTGGCCACGGTAAGCAAATTGCGGCTACTCAATTGCGCTGGAATTCTTTCAGAAGAGGACATGCGCAAAGTTGAGGAAGTCGTTAAAATTCAACTCGGCATGCATTAATAAAGGTTCTTATTTCCCCTTTCAACGCTGTAACCAACGCCCGGCGGGCTTATGCCGATGCACTTGGCCAGCTTTGCATGGAACATTCGCAATTCATGTGACGCCCAATAACAAAATAAACTCTTTGCCTTTAAGGGCATATTTTCTCTCAAACGACTCCTCCTTTTTCAATTTCACTGCTCGCGTCCGGCGAAGAAAGTAGGGTTGCCATCCCTTCAAATGGGGGGACACGCCCATTGGTTTTTCATCCGGAATCGTCCTAAAAAGTATAAGCGGTAAAGGCGACATAAACTGGGTGGAACAGCGGGGCTATCGAGTGATTTGACGCCCGCCCGATGAAGACAGCAAAGCGATCCATGATGAAATGCGGCATGTGAACAACTAAAAGAAATGTAGGTAGAAAGATGAGAATAACAGGCAAGATAATTGTAACGGTTTTGATGTGTGTTTTGCTCGTCGGCGCCTGGTCAATGGCCCTGGCGGCCAAAGACCAGAAAGCTTCAAAAGCCAAGGCAGCTCCGGCCAAGGCGGCCCCGGCGGCCAAAGCGGCTTTTGACGCCAGCAAAATGGGCAACATGAAAGGCTGGGATCCGGCCAACTGGGTCAATCCCGAAGGCGACACGATCCGCGTCGCGATCGTCTGGCCCCACTCGGGACCGGGCGCGTTAAACGGCCAGATGGCCTGGCTGTGCGCCACGTTTGTCGCTTACGACATCAATGCGCGCGGCGGCATTCTGGTTGACGGCAAGAAGAAAAAGATCGCTCTGTTCAAGGCCGACAGCCAGTCCAAACCGGATGCCGCCAAGAAGATCTGTGAGCGGATGGTGCTCCAGGAAAAAGTGAATGTCCTGATCGGAACATCGGGCAGCAACGTCATGAAGATCGCCAACGAAGTGGCCAACAAGTACAAAGTCATCGCCCTGAACATCGGAGCCCTGTCGGACGACCTGCAGGATGCGACCAATTTCTCCCGCTATGCCTTCATGACCTCCGATTCGACCGAAGCGGTCGGCCGCGGCGTTGCGTATTATTACGGCCAGATCCGCAAGAAAGAAAAGAAATTCTACATTCTGTGCCAGGATTACTCCTTCGGTCGCGAACTGGCCGCCGGCTTCAAGAAAGGTTTGAAGGAATACTATCCGGAAGCCGAGATTGTCGGCGAAGACTATCATAAGCTCTTCCAGACGGATTTCGCTCCGTATCTGACCAAGATCAAGGCCTCCGGCGCCGAAGTCGTTTACACCGGCGACTGGTCTCCCGATGCGGCCAACGTGCTGAAGCAGTCCCGGCAGATGGGGATCACGCTTCCCTTCGCCAACCTGTTCATGGATGAGCCGAACATGCTGGCGGAAGTCGGCGTCGAAGGAACGAAGGGCCTCATGAACATCAAACACTTTGAACAGGCCGGTCCGCAGTTCACCAACGCGGGCATGAAGAAGTACTACACGGTCTGGAGAAACGAATGGAAAAAGTTCAAAACAGCGCCTTTCAACAGCGCAACCTTTGAGTACCCCTGGGGAACCTACGGTTTCTGGACCCAGCAGATGTACTGGCTGTACAGCGTCATCGAACGCGCGGGCAGCACGGATGCGGAAAAGATCATCCCGGTCTTCGAGGGAGATTCCTATCAGTTTGTCAGCGGCCGCGTCTCCAGGATGCGCGCCTGCGATCACAAGGCGATTCAGGGATTCCGGGTCTGCGAATTTGTAGAGCCGGACAAGCAGAAGGTTTCCATGAACATGCCGCCCTATTACTGGGTGAAAGGCAGCTCGCTTTGCGGACCGTCCTGGGACATTCCGGCGGAGAAGGTCATTCCCTGGATGGATGAAAAATTGGATCGCTGCAAGGGAAAAAGCGGCGCTGAATAAGCGTGCCTTTCCCGGCCGGTCTGTTTGAGACGGGAATTGATTTAGTGATTATTGGTTGTCACCCTTTACGTGCCCCTTTCTCCCCCCGGAGAACGGGGCACTTTTTCAACCGGGCTTCACGGCGAGATAAGCGGTGATGAGACAGCCGGTCCGGCCGGCGCGGAAATGTCTTGAATTGCAACCGCCCGCATAATATGAGATAAACAATCGTGGCCAAGAATATGCAGTTAAAACAACCGACAAAGACCGCATCCCAATTCCCGCAGCGGTGGATGAGGCATCTTTTAGAGAAGTCGCCGGCGCTCGTTTATCTCACCGATGATCAAGGCGTCTTTCTGGATATCAATTCGCCGGGCGCTGCCATGCTGGGCGGCGAATCGCGGGAAGACTTCATCGGAAAGGCATCCATCGATTCGTTCTTCGCCAGTGCAAAGGATTGCAAGCGCCTGAGGAAATGTCTTGCCGAACAGGGGTTCGTTCAGGATTACGAAACCCGTTTTCGCCGGATGGATAAAACGGCCTTCGATGTCCGGATCACGCAATTCGCCCGCCGCGACGCCGGCAATGCCATTGTCGGCTGCGAGGGATTTGTCCTGGATATCACGGACCGGAAACTGGCCGAACTGGCCCTCAACCAGTCGGAAGAAAAATATCGCACCGTCGTGGAAAGCTCTCTTTCGGCGATTCTGGTGCACCAGGACGGACGCGTTCAATTCACCAACCAGCGCTGCGCGGAAATGCTGGGTTATAAAAGCTCCGAGGAACTGATCGGCGTGGAGTTCTGGCGTCACATTCATCCGGCGGATCGGGCGGTCATCAAGGAACGGGGCACGAAGCGGGAAAAGGGGCAGTTTACGCCGGAGCAGTACACGTTTCGGTATATCGATAAAAACGGCAAGACGACGTGGGCGGAAATCCGCGCCACGCATGCGATGTACATGGGGAAACCGGCTGCCGTCGTCAATTTCATCGATATTACGAAAAGCAAAAAGGCCGAAGAGGAAATCCGCCAGCTTTCCCGGCGGCTGGTCAAAATCCGCGAAGAGGAAAGAAAAATCCTGGCCGCCAATCTTCATGATGAAATGGGGCAGATCCTGACCGCCATGCGCTTCAATCTCGATTATCTGCTGAAGACTCTTCCTTCCAAATACGCGGAGCAAAGGCGGCGCAGCGAGGCGCTGGTGCACAGCGTGGAGCGGCTGGTGGGGATTGCAAGAGACAACACCTCCTATCTGCGCCCGGAGCTTCACAATCAAATCGTCCTGCTGCCGGCGCTGATGAGGCGCGTCGAGGAGTTCAGGATGAATCAGCCGGGGATTCATGTCGACTTCTCGGCGCTGGGTTTCAAAAAACAGCTCAGTCCCGAAGTTGAACTGGCCATCTACCGCATCGTTCAGGAAGGGCTGACAAATATCGCCAAGCACGCCCGGGCGACGGCGGTGGATGTCATTCTCACGTACAGCCATCCGCAGGTGATGTTAACCATTCGGGATAACGGCGCGGGAT
>JAAYDW010000108.1 GCA_012729055.1 Deltaproteobacteria bacterium | reverse complement strand
GATGCCAAATTGTTCGGAAGCAGCTTTGTTCAGGCGGGGGATACTTTTGCGGATTGGATGCGACTTTTTCCGAACCGACCGGTCGGTGTTGTGACGTTTTACCTCAATTATTATTTTCACGGCCTTGATGTTTGGGGATATCATCTGGTCAACCTGGTCATTCACCTGATCAATGCTTTCCTGGTCTGGTGGCTTGTCTGGTTGACCCTTTCCACGCCGGCGATGAGGGAAACGGAAATCAGCAGGCACAAAACGGTGGCGGCTTTTCTGGCCGGTCTGCTTTTTGTGACCCATCCCCTGGCCACCCAGTCGGTCACCTACATCATCCAGCGCTTCGCTTCGCTCGCAACGCTGTTCTATCTTTTATCCCTTGCTCTCTTCGTTTTGGGGAAACTCCGGCAGGGTAACCGGAAAGTTTCCTGGCTGTTATTCGGCGGCGCCGTCCTCAGCGCCTTGTTGGGAATGCGGACCAAAGAGATGGTTTTCACCTTGCCTTTCACCATTATCCTGTATGATTTCTGTTTTTTTAAGACCTCTCCGTGGCGATGGAAATGGCGGGACGAAAGTCTGCTGGTTGCTTTTGCCATCCTGATAGTTTTTCTTTTCTGGTCGCTCGGCATCGTGTCCCTGAAAAGTTTCCATCCGGTGGAACCCGGCCAGGGCTATGCCTATCCGATCTCCATGAAGGAATATTTCTTCACCCAGTTCAGCGTGATTCTTACGTACATCCGTCTTCTGATTTTCCCGGTCGGTCAAAATCTGGACTACGATTACCCGATTGCCGCGGCATTTTTCCAAATGAAAACGCTTTTGAGTTTTTCCGCTTTGCTGCTGCTTTTTGCCGCAGGCGTTCTGCTGTTTAAGAAATACCGTCTTATTGCCTTCGGCATCTTCTGGTTTTTCCTGACGCTCTCCGTGGAGTCCAGCATCCTGCCGATTTCCCAGAACGTGATCTTTGAGCACCGGACTTATCTGCCGAGCGTCGGCTTCTTTATCGCCTTGACCGGCGCGGTCTTTTATTTTTTCAAGGATCGGTATCTCAAAGCCGCGATAGTGGTTCTGTTGATCGTCGCTTCGATCAACGTTGCGCTGACCTATGAGCGCAATAAAGTCTGGAAGAGTGAATATACTTTATGGGCCGATTGCCTTCAAAAATCACCGAACAAGGAAAGGTCCAATGAAAATTTCGGGTTTGCTCTTTATAACCTGGGGAAATTTCAGGAGGCCATTTACTACTACAATCGCGCCATTCGCATCTCGCCGAATTACGCCGGGGCTTACAACAACAGGGGGACCGCGTATGCCGGACTGGGAAAGTACGAGGCGGCTATCGAAAGCTACGATCTGGCCATTCGTCTCAAGCCGGACGACCCGATTTACTATTTCAACAAAGCGATGGCGTACCGGGATCTCGGCCGGCATGAGACGGCCGTTGAGATTCTGGACCAGGCGATTCAAAAGAAACCGGACTACATAGAAGCTTACAACAACAAAGGCGCGATTTACGCGGCCGGCGGACAGTATGAAACGGCCATTGCGGTGTACAATGAGGTCGTCCGTCTGAGTCCGAACAACGATACGGGGTACTACAACCGGGCCATTGCCTATGCCGGTCTCGGCGAGTATCAAAAAGCGATTGCGGATTATGCGCAAGTTCTCCGTTTGAGGCCGGATTCGGCGGATGCTTACGTGAACCTGGGACATCTCCAGGTGAAACTGGGCCGGTTTCAGGAGGCGATTGAAAGTTGTTCGCAGGCCGTCCGGCTGAAACCGCGTGATCCCAACGGGTATTACAACCGGGGCGAAGCCTATCTGAAGCTCGGCCGGTATTCGCAGGCGATAGAGGACTTCACTGCGGCTGTCCGTTTGCAGCCGGGAGATTACGAGGCTTACTATCATCGCGGCGCGGCTTACGGAAAGGAAAATCGCACCCAGCTTGAAATCGCGGATTACTCGCAGGCCCTCCGGTTGAAGCCGGATTATGCGCCGGCCTTGAACAGCCGCGCCGCCGCCCATTTCCGGCAGGATGAAATGTTATCCGGCTGCCGCGATGCGCGGGCCGCCTGTAAGTTGGGCGCCTGTCAGACGCTGGAGTGGGCCAAAGCCAGGGGATTTTGTCGCTAGGCAGGCTTGGGCGGCTTTTCTGCGGTTCTGTTTTGCGGGGGATTGCCGCGAGGTTTCCTTCGATCTTGTTTTTCAGGAGCGTAACGTGAAAAGTTCATCCTTTCCATACGAGCGTCCGGTTCAGGCGGTTTTGCTGTTGATCATCCTTGTGTTCGTTCTGGCGACGTGTCTCCTGGCGCTCGCCCCTCCCATTGCGCGCGATGCGCTTATCCATCATCTGGCCATTCCCAAGCTGTGGCTGATCCATGGCGGTTTTTACGAAACGCCGTGGGCCGTCTATTCCTATTATCCCATGAACCTCGATCTGCTCTACCTGATTCCGCTGGCGTTCGGAAACGATGTCATTCCCCATTTTATTCACATGGCCTTCGCGCTCGGAACGGCCTTCCTGATTTATCTGTATTTGAACAGGCGGTCGGGCCGGACGGCGGGACTGCTGGGAGCGGCGATTTATATCAGCACGCCGGTGATCGTCAAACTGTCCACGATGGCCTATGTCGATCTGGGGCTGACTTTTTTTACAACGGCAAGCGTTTTGGCCGTGGCCGTCTGGAGGGATTCGCGCTATGAAAATCACGGCTGGCTTTTTGTATCCGCCGTCGCCATGGGACTGGCGCTGGGCGTCAAGTACAACGCCCTTCTGGCCTGGTTTTTCCTGACGATGGCGATCGTCTTCCTTCATGCCAGGGATACGGGAAAGCAGGGGAAGTCTTTGCAGCGGGGCGTCTTTTTCTTTTTGATTTCGCTTGCGCTTTTTTCTCCGTGGCTGATTAAAAACGCCGCGCTGACCGGCAACCCCTTCTACCCGTTGTTCAAGGGAATCTTCGGCGCTTATGAAACGGTCGGACAGCGGGCCTATTCTCTGGTTTCCGGGCAGGCTTACATGGGGATGTTTAAAACGAGGGAGATCCTCTACGATGAAAGCATCTGGGAAGTCCTGCTGATTCCCATCCGGTTTTTCCTTGAGGGCCAGGATCATACTCCGCGGTATTTTGACGGCGTGTTGAATCCGATCCTCATTCTGGCGGCTCCGTTTGCGTTCATCAAAAGGAAATATACGGCCGATAAACTTCTTTTTCTGGGTTTTGCGGGTTTCGTCGTCCTCCTGGCTTTCTTCCTGGATCAGCACCGGATTCGCTATATTCTGCCGGCGGTTCCGTTTGCCGTCATCCTGACGGTCATGGGGTTGGAAAATCTTTGCAGAGTGGTTTCCGATAAAATGCCGCGATTTCGGGCGGCCGGTCCGGTGGTCATCCTGCCGGCGCTGATTTTTCTGTTCGTATTTAATGCGGCTTACCTGAAAAATTATTTTCAGTCGATCGCTCCCGTCAATTATCTTTTGAAAAAAGAATCGCGGGACCAGTTTGTCGCCAGGCATGACGGCAGTTATCCGGCAATCAAGTACATCAATGAAAATACGGCGGAAAATGCAAAAATCCGGCTTATTCTGCTTGCGGGGCGGGGCTACTACCTCAACCGATATTATGAAGACAACGCTTCTTTTGGACTGGATATCGTCCAAAATCTAGTCAAAACATCCTCTGATGCGGATGCCTTTGCCGCGTATCTGCGCTCGCTGAATTGTACGCATCTGTTGGCGCGTTATGATCTGTTGCTGCAGCACCTCACCCAATACTATCCGCCGGAGCGGATCCGACACCTGAATGAACGTCTGGAAAAAAACGCCGAAATCCTTTTCCAGGATGGACATTACGCGGTTTTCCGCCTGATCCCTTAGCCGGGGATTTCCGTGCGCCGCATTTATTCGTTTGGCGTCCTGATTTGCCTTGACTTTAGTGTTTGATTGGTTTAATAACCGTATTGACTTTTAGTCAGTAATTGACCCAAGCCCATTAGGCGACTAAAAGTGATCCCTCAGGGAGCGCGGAGGTAAGGCAGGTGAGGGCTGGACGCAAAGAAATCCGTGTCCGATTTGCCTGAAAATCCGGATAAACAGACCGTTTTTTTCAGCGTCTGTTGTTTCTTTCCTGAGTGCCTGGAATTGATTCCCGTTCGTGTCCACAGGGCAAAATCAATTTCACTTAGTTTGACTTCTCTTCAATGTGGAAAAGGGAGCCACGGAATGCTTGAAGTCTTCACCAGCACATTTTTCGGTTCATGGCTTTACAATCGAAAAATTCCATCAGGGGCAATCGCTTCATTTGTCCGTTGCCGTCACCCCTCCTTTTTTCAAAACATAATTCATTCTTTTCACCGTCACAGCATTTTAAGACTTGCAAATACTTCTCGCTGTACTTTCTGCGGCGAAGGTTTTTTGCCGCCGGAAATACCCTAAAGAAAGGATGTGATCTGTTCGCCGTTGTAACGCGCAATAATCAATGAATCGGGGAGGATTCGGTTCATGGAATATCAAAAGAGGTATGAAGGATTAATGGGGGCATAGCTTGGCCTCAAACAAATTATGAGTCTTAAAACCTAAAGGGACTCATAAGAAAGAGAAGGAGGAGAATAATGTCATTAGAGATCAAGAAAGCGGCAGTATTAGGAGCGGGTGTCATGGGCGCGACCATCGCGGCTCATCTGACCAATGCCGGTATCGAGTGTTACCTTCTCGATATCATTCCATTCGAACTGACGGACGCCGACAAGAAGCAGGGATTGACGGAAAAAAGCCCCGCCTGGCGGAATCGCTTTGCGGCGAACGGCCTGGCCGGCGTGACCAAATCCAAGCCCGCCAGTTTCTACACCAAGAAAAACGCATCCATGATCAAAATCGGCAACCTGGAAGACAACATCAAGTTGCTGGCCGATGTGGACTGGGTGTGTGAAGTGGTTGTGGAAAATCTTAAAATCAAGCAGGAACTTTTCGCGAAAGTGGAAAAGGTCGTCAAACCGACTTGTATCGTTTCGACGAACACCTCCGGTATCCCCATCAAAGACATCAGCGCGAAGTTCAGCGCCGATTTGAAAAAACGCTTCCTGGGAACGCACTTCTTCAATCCGCCCCGCTACATGAAGCTGATGGAAATCATTCCCGGCGTGGAAACGGATAAAGCGATCGTTGATTATATGTGCAAATTCAGCGAGCAGACGTTGGGCAAGGGCGTCGTCATTGCGAAAGACGTTCCCAACTTCGTCGGCAACCGCATCGGATCTTTTGATTTGTCCAACGCGCAGCGCATTGCGTTTGATAACAAATACAGAGTTGATGAAACCGACGCTATCGTCAGCAAAGCCATCGGCCGCCCCGGCACCGCGCTTTTCGGGACGTTGGATCTGGTCGGTCTGGATATCGGCATGCACGTGCAGAAGAATCTGTATGATGCCGTTCCCGATGATGAATCCCGCGATATGTTCCTGCCGCTGCCCTTCGCCCAGAAGATGATCGAAAATAAGTGGCTCGGCAACAAAACCAAGCAGGGCTTCTACAAGAAGACCAAAGATGCCAAGGGCAAATCCGTAAAGCTGATGCTGGACATGGAGACGCTGGAATATGTTCCGGCCACAAAGCCGAAGTTCAATTCCATCAGCGCCGCGAAGAAGAAAGAAAACGTTGCCGACTCGATGAAGACCGTTTTCTTCGCTGATGACAGAGCGGGTGAATTTGTTCGTGAATATTTGTGCAAAAACTTCATTTATGCCGCCAATCGCATCGGCGAAATCTGCGATGACATCATGGCCATCGACAACGCCATGAAGTGGGGCTACAACCACAAACTGGGCCCGTTTGAATCCTGGGATGCCGTCGGCGTCAAGGAAGCCATCGAAGTCATGAAGAAGATGAAGCTGAAAGTCCCCAAGAAGGTGGACGAAATGCTGAAGAAAGGGTGCGAATCCTTCTACGCCACCAAGGCGGACGGAAAGTATTACTACGACTTCGAGAAGAAAGGCTATGTGAAGATCGAAGAAAATCCGCGCATCATCATCCTGCCCGATCTCAAGAGCCGCAGCAAGGTCGTCAAAGAAAACGGCAGCGCCAGCCTGATCGACATCGGCGACGGCGTCGTCTGTCTGGAATTCCATACGAAGATGAACTCCATTGATGAAGGGCTGACGGCGATGCAGACTGAAGCTTGCGAAATCGTGGAAAAAGATTTTGTGGGCATGGTTGTCGCCAATCATGATGAGCGTTCGTTCTCCGCAGGCGCCAATGTGTTTCAGGTGCTTACGGCCGCTCAGATGGGGCAGTGGGATCTGATTGAAAAAGGCGTCGAGGCGCTGCAGGGCGTCAACATGAGAATGAAATATCTCTCCAAGCCTGTTGTCACGGCTCCGGCCGGTCTGGCATTGGGCGGCGGCTGCGAAATCGCCATGCACGGCGCGCGGTGTCTGCCCAACGGCGAAACCTATATGGGTCTCGTTGAAGTCGGCGTCGGCGTGATTCCGGCGGGCGGCGGCTGCAAGGAATTGCTGGTCCGTCTGACCGAAGGGATTCCCGACGGTCTGATCGAGCAGGGCTTCAATCTGCAGTATCACATGGGCAAAGCCTTTGAAAACATCGCCATGGCGAAGGTTTCCACCAGCGCGGCGGAAGCGATGGAGCTGGGCTATATCCGCAAATCCGAAAGAATCAACATGAGCCGCGACCAGCAGATTTATGAGGCCAAGCAGCTTGTGTTGTCGCTGGTGTCGGCCGGTTACAAACCGCCAAAACCGGCATTGATTCCCGTGATGGGTGAGAATTTCCGGGGCATGGTAAACGCTATTCTTCAGAACATGTATTACGGCAAGTTCGTTTCCGAATACGATCTGTACGTTTCGAAGAAGGTGGCCTACGTTCTTTCCGGCGGCGACTGCGCTGAAGGAACGTATGTTCGCGAGCAGGAGATTCTGGAACTGGAAAAAGAGGCGTTTGTCAGCCTCTGCGGCGAGAAGAAGACCCAGGAACGCATAATGTACATGCTGACCAACGGCAAACCGCTGCGTAACTAACATTGATCAATCACGGACGCGGCGGGTGAATAAAGCATTCCCCGCGTCTTCATGACATGAAGGAGGAAAATCATGAGTGATGCTGTAATTGTTGAATCCGTAAGAAGTCCGGGCGGTCGTTATAAAAGAGGCGGTCTTTCGCAGACGAGATCAGATGAATATGGAATTCAGGTTCTGAAAGGCCTTCTGGCCAGATTGCCTGAAGTCAAGCCGGAAGAAATCGACGATTTGATCGTCGGCTGTTCCTTTCCGGAATGCGAACAGGGCATGAACCTGGGCAGAATTCTGGCGATGGGCGCGGGACTGCCGATTTCCGTGTCCGGTATGACCGTTAATCGTTTCTGCTCGTCGGGTGTTCAGGCGATTGCCGACGCGACGGCGAAGATCCGCGCCGGATGGTCGGAAATCATCATCGCGGGCGGCTGCGAAACCATGTCGCACATTCCCATGGGCGGTTCGGCGATGCGTCCGCATCCGGACTGGGCCTATGGCACCCTGCCGGATGTCTATATCAACATGGGCAACACGGCGGAAAACGTGGCGATGAATTACAATATTTCCCGCGAAGACATGGATAAGTTCGGCATGGAAAGCAACCGCCGCGCTTTTGAAGCCATCAAGGCCGGCAAGTTCAAGGAAGAAATTATTCCGATCCAGGCTGTGAAATATGCCATTAAAAACGGCAAGCGCGTTCGCCAGTACGTAACGTTTGACACGGATGACGGCGTGCGTTGGCCCGCCACAATGGAAGGTATGGCCAAATTGAAGTCTCCCTTCAAACTGGGCGGCAGTGTCACGGCGGCTAATTCTTCCCAGATGACGGACGGCGCGGCCTTCTCGATGCTGATGACGGCCGAGAAAGCCAAGGCCCTGGGACTGAAACCTCTGGCGCGGCTGGCTTACTACGCTGTCGCCGGCTGCAAATCCGAAGAAATGGGCGTCGGTCCCGCATATGCGATTCCCAAAGTTTTGAAAATGGCGGGCTTGACGCCGAAAGACATCGATGTCTTTGAAATCAACGAGGCCTTCGCGTCGCAGGCGATTTATTCCTGCCGCGTCGTCGGCATTGAAGACCGCTATTGGGCGGGCGATATCAACCCCAACGGCGGCGCCATCGCTCTGGGCCATCCGCTGGGATGCACGGGCGCCAAGCTGACGGCGCAGTTGCTGCATGAAATGAAGCGCCGCGGTTCCAAGCGCGGTATCGTTTCCATGTGCATCGGCGGCGGCATGGGCGCGGCAGCCATTTATGAAATGCTGTAGTTAGAGACCCCTCCAGCGCCAAGCTAAAAGTGTCGCTTGAGCCCTTCCGTCATGAAGGTGTTATGATGGCGGAAGGGCGAGCGGCAGGTTGTTTCTCCTCTTTTATTTGCAGGGGGGAAGTCTTTTTGCTTGAAATGCGGGAAACTTTAAGCTATAGCAGACGGCACTTGGGCGGTTAACTCAGCGGGAGAGTGCTACCTTCACACGGTAGAAGTCACTGGTTCAATCCCAGTACCGCCTACCATGAAACCATCAAGGGATGAGCGATAATCGCTCGTCCCTTTTCTTATCGGATAGGCGCGGGGTGTAAAACGTTATCCGAACCGGATCGGTTGCTGGTTCCATCCTCCGGTCTCCAACAGATTTTTTTCCTGCAATGATTCTTATCAACCGTGATTCGGCAGCGTTGAAAGTGACATACCGTATTTTCAGATTTCCTGTTGACTTGATCCCTCAGCGTAATATAAGCAGTTTCTGTAATTTGCAGAAATACATTTAAAATCTTCTCTTAACGTTGAGGAACCGCTCTCCGGTCGATTTTTTATGATGGACAAAAAATAGTTTGTTTTCCTGGACATCGATAAAACGCCGGTTTTGCTTGTCACACATTCTACGGACGGGAAAGTGATGCGATGATTCGACAAAGAAAAGTTATTGTGGTGATGCCGGCCTACAACGCGGCGCAGACACTCCGAAAGACCTATGACGAGGTCATGGAACAGGACATTGTCGATCTCGTCATTCTGGTGGATGACGGCAGTCATGACGAGACGTCGGAAATCGCCCGGCGGTTGCCGCAGACCCGGGTCCATGTTCACGAGCGGAACAAGGGCTACGGCGCCAACCAGAAGACCTGCTATAAACTGGCGCTGGAAGAGGGCGGGGACATTGTCGTCATGGTGCATCCCGATTATCAATACACGCCGAAACTGATTCCGGCCATGGCGTCCATGATTGCGAGCGGTCTGTATCACTGCGTTCTGGGATCGCGCATTCTGGGCGGCTACGCCGTCACCGGCGGAATGCCCCGCTGGAAATATGTTTCCAACCGCTTCCTCACACTGGCCGAAAATATTTTGATCGGCGCAAAACTCTCCGAGTACCACACGGGCTACCGCGCCTTCTCCCGGGAGCTCCTGGAAAAACTGCCTCTGAAGGCGAATTCCGACGACTTTGTCTTCGACAACCAGATGCTGGCCCAGATCGTCTGGCTGGGGTACACGATTGCCGAGATCAGTTGTCCGACCAAGTATTTTGCCGAAGCGTCGTCGATCAATTTTCGGCGCAGCGTGCAATACGGAATCGGATGCCTTAAGACGGCGCTGCGTTTTCGGCTGGCGAAAACAGGATGGTTCCCGTCGCCGGTTTTCCCGGAGATCAAGCGATGATGCCGGAAAACAAAAATCGTTTTGACGATTTTTTCGGGGATCACCGGTATGTTTCCTTAAAAAATGACTTGTATAATTATCTTTTGAGAAAACGGGCCGTTGAACGGACGCTGCGCAAAGAAGAAAAAGATCTGGTTCTCGAAATCGGCAGCGGCATTTCTCCCGTCATGACGTCCTGGGATCGGATGGTTTATTCCGATGTCTCCGCCTCCGCCATGGAAATGCTGAAACGCATGATGAACGGCAAGGGCCGGTATGTTGTTGCCGATGCCGCGAGACTGCCTTTCGAAAAAGAGTCTTTTTCTCACGTGATCTGCTCCGAGGTTCTGGAGCACATTTTGGACGACCGGGCGGCGTTGAGAGAGATCAACAGGGTCACTAAAACCGGCGGGGCGCTGGTGGCAACCTTTCCTCATCGCCGGTGTTACTTTGCCCACGACGACCGCTTTGTTCATCATTACCGGCGATATGAGTTGTCTGAAATGATTTCCCTGCTGGAGGAGGCAGGTTTTCGTCCCGTGGACGTGCAAAAGGTGCTAGGCCCGCTGGAAAAGATAACGATGCTGCTCGTCACCGCGTATTTGTCCTTTGCTCAGAATGCAGACCGGAAAGAAAACCGGACACAGGAAAAGAGACCGCCGGGCAGCTTTTTGAGGATGCTTTTTAAATCGCTGAACGTCTTTTACGCGGGATTGGCGCGGCTTGACGCGGTCATCATGCCCCGCGTGTTATCAACGGTGTTGCTGATCAAGGCCAAGAAAGTAGGGCCTCCCGCCGCAGCGGGCCGTTTCGGGCAGGCAGGCCATGATGCTTTTCCGGACGTTGCGAAGTAAGCGCTCGGAAACACTCAGGCGATGGTTTTCATCGTCGCCAGGTATGTCCGGCAGAGATAGCGGTAGGCTTCGATGCCGTCTTTGGCGGCGGCCTTGTCCTTGTCCGTCAGGTCGCGGGTGATTTTGGCGGGATTGCCGGCGATGACCTTTCCTGCGGGGACATGCATCCCTTTGGGAACCAGCGATCCCACCGACACGAACACATCTTCCTCGCACACGACGTTGAACAAAACGATCGCGCCGATGCCGATCATGCAGCGCGAATGAATATGCACGTCGTGCAAAATAACACTGTGCGCCACCGTCACGTCGTCTCCGATGACGGTTTCGGAACCCGGGTACACGTGGATGACGGCGTTGTCCTGAACGCTCGACCGGTCGCCGATGATCACCGGCCCGAAATCGGCGCGGATGGATACGCCGGGTGCGATCAGGCATTCGTGGCCGAGGCGGACGTCGCCGATCAGGGTGGCGGCCGGATGGACGAATGAGTCCGCCGGAACCTGCGGTCTTTTGCCGTCGAATTCATAAAGCGCCATAAGCTTTTCCTAATAACTCAGTGAAATGTTGACGGAGCCGCCCCGGCCGAAAATGTCGTGCAGATGGACGTAGCCCTTGAGAGCTTTTTTGTCGTTGACCACGGCCAGGGACGTGATTTCCTTCTTCTGCATGAATTCGACGGATTCGGCAAGCGAGGCTTTTTCGTCGATGGTCTGGGGATTTGCCGTCATGATTTCGTCGATGGTGATTTCGTCGAAGGCGGTTCCCCGGCTTACCAGCCGCCGCACATCGCCGTCCGTGAGAATGCCGAGCAGGTGGTTCTTTTTGTCCGTGACCAGAACAAAGCCGACGTTCATGCGGTCGATCACCGTAATGGCCTCGCGGGCGGACGTTCCGGCGACGATCCGCGGAATTCGATCTCCCGTGATCATGGCGTCGCGGACCGTGGCGCGGAGTCTTGCGCCCAGGCTGCCGCCGGGATGAAACTTGTAGAAATCCTGTTCGCGGAATTTGCGCCGGTCGATCAAAGCGATGGCGAGCGCGTCGCCCATGGCCAGCGTCGCGGTAGAGCTGGAGGTCGGCGCCAGTCCGAACGGACAGGCTTCCTTCTCCACGGAAACGTCGATGACGATGTCGCTGTTGCGGGCCAGCGTGGAGGAAAGCATGCCGGTGAAAGAGATGATGGGCGCGCCGATGTGTTTGACCGAGCTGATGATCGGCAGAAGTTCCCGCGTTTCGCCGCTGTTGGAGATGGCCAGCAGAATGTCTTTCCTGGTGACGATGCCCAGGTCGCCGTGAATGCCCTCCACGGGATGCAGGAAAAGCGCCTGTGTTCCGGTGCTGGTGAGCGTCGCGGAAATCTTCCGCCCGATGAGGCCGGATTTGCCGATGCCCGTGATGATGACCCGGCCCTTGCACGAGTAAATCATATCCACCGCGCGGGAGAAATTTCCGTCGATTTTATCCATCAGGGAGAGGATGCTTTGCGCTTCTATCTTCAGCACTTCCCTGGCGCGTTTGACAGCCGTTCGTTGATGATTCATATCTTTTTCCGCCCGTTTCATCTGTGATGCACTGTTTTCTTCAGGATTCCGAAACTAGCAAAAAAGACCGGACAAAACAAGAATCAATTCGCGCTCCGTTTAACGGCTCCGGTAAAAAAATCATGGTTTCGGCGGCGGCCCTGTGCTAATAAACGGCCGCATGACGACAGGTGAGATCCGAACATGAAAACAGTATTTCTATCCGACGCACATTTGAAGCGCTCCACGGACGATCGCTATGTTCAACTGCTGCGCTTTCTTGCCGATCTGCGCGAGGGGCGGATCCGATCGCTTGTCGATGCGCCGGTCCTCGGCCGGGAAAAGACGCAAATCGACGCACTCTACATCCTGGGCGATTTTTTCGATTTTTGGTTTTGCCGCCCCGATGCGATTCATCCCGAATTTCAGCCGGTCATCAACGCGCTGGCGGATCTGCAGAAAGACGGCGTGCGCATCCATTTGTGCGAAGGCAATCATGACTTTTTCCTTAAGGAATACTTTAAGGATGTGCTGGGAATGGAAGTGTTTGAAGAATGGGCCGCGGTCGATCTCGACGGGCTCAGGGTGCTGGTCTCGCACGGGGACACGGCAGACCGCTCCGACCGGCTCTATCTGATGTTCCGCAAGTTTCTGCGCAGCCGTTTTTTTTACGCCATCCAGCGCCGGCTGCCGGCCTCTCTCCTGTGGACGCTGGCGAATATGACGTCCAATGTCAGCAAAAACTTGAACGATGACAACAGCGAGTACCTGCTGGGGAAAATGCTTTCCTTTGCCGAAGAAAAGTGGCGGGAAAACTACGACGCGGTGATTCTCGGCCACTGCCACAAGCCGCTCCTGCGGAACTTTACGGTGGCGGGGCGGGAAAGAACATTCGTTACACTGGGGGACTGGATCGCCCACTATTCTTTCCTCTACGGAGAAGACAAAAAATTCTTTTTGAGCTTTTATCCCCCGCAATAAACGGCTTTCCGGCCGGGACGATGAAAAACTGGACAGATTCGCCGGTTTATGCTAGGAAACCCGATCTTTTTTAAAGAGCCGGGCTTCCCGCTTTTTTTCCGGACCGTCTGTGGCAGCGCCTTTACGGTTTTAAAAAGGCCGCCCGGGCATCGGACATCATCAGGAGGGTAGGTAGAGATCATGAATTTCGGCGGAATATATCCGGAGTGCCCGCTCAGCAATGCGCATTTTGTCGTTGTTTCCGTTCCCTATGACCTGACCTCGACCTATCAGCCCGGCAGCCGCCGCGGCCCGGCCGCAATCATCGAAGCGTCAACCAACATGGAGCTCTACGACGAAGAGCTGAAAAAGGAAACCTATCTGGCCGGCATCCATACCGCGCTGCCCGTGGCCGTGGATGCGCGCGGTCCCCGGCAGATGATCCAGGCGGTCCGCAAAAAAATTCGCCGCATCGTCGCGCAGGACAAGATTCCCGTCATGCTGGGCGGCGAGCACAGCATCACCCTGGGCGCGGTGCAAGCCGTCGCCGAGCGGTATCCGGATCTCACGGTGCTGCAGCTCGATGCGCACGCGGATTTGCGCGAGAGCTATCAGGGAACGCCCTACAATCACGCCTGCGTCGCCCGCCGGGTGGCCGATTTCTGCCGGCTGGTGCAGGTGGGCATCCGCTCGATGAGCAAGGAAGAGGGGGATTACCTGCCGCAAAGCAAAGTCAAATCCTATTCGGCGGACTATGTCTTTGAACACCCGAAATGGGCCGAGACGGTCTGCAAGCACCTGCGGGGCGATGTTTACATCACGATCGACCTGGATGTTTTCGACCCCTCGATCATGTCGGCGACCGGCACGCCCGAACCGGGAGGCCTTTACTGGCGTGATGTTCTGACGCTGCTCAAAACCGCGGCCGGACGCTCTACGATCCGCGGATTCGACGTGGTGGAACTGGCGCCTCTGCCCGGCGTTGTGGCGCCGGATTTCATGGCGGCAAAGCTGATCTACCGCCTGATGGGCTACATGACCGATCGTCGGAAAAAATAACCGCAGCACGATTTCATTTCAAGGATGGAGAAGCGACATTGAATTTAAACGTACCCAAGAAAATATTTTTTACCAAGGGCGTCGGCGCCCACAAGGAAGAACTGCACTCGTTCGAATTGGCCCTGCGTGACGCCGGCATCGAGAAATGCAACCTGGTCCAGGTGTCCAGCATCCTGCCGCCCGGGTGCAAGGTGATTTCCAAGGCGCAGGGCGTCAAGGCACTGCTGCCGGGCGCCATCACTTACTGTGTCATGAGCCGCTGCTGCAGCAACGAACCCCGGCGGCTGCTTTCCTCTTCTGTCGGTCTGGCGATTCCCGCAGACAAAAAGGCCTACGGCTACATCAGCGAACACCATGCCTTTGGGAGAACGGAAAAGGAAACGGGCGAATATGCGGAAGACCTGGCCGCCGCCATGCTCGCCTCCACGCTGGGCATCGATTTCAACATCGACGAAAGCTGGGACGAGAAAAAGGAAATTTTTAAAATCAGCGGCAAGATCGTCAGCACGCGCAACATCACGCAGTCGACCATTGTCAAGAACCACTGGTACACAACGGTTGTCGCAGCCGCGGTGTTTGTTTTCTAGGCGTTTGCGCGCCTGCGGGCAAATAAGCTCTTGACAAACAAAAGAGATAATGGTCTAAGGTGTTCCGTTTTTAAAAGTCCTGTCGCGGGGTGGAGCAGCTTGGTAGCTCGTTGGGCTCATAACCCAAAGGTCGTAGGTTCAAATCCTACCCCCGCTACCAATAACATCAAGGGTTTGGCGAGTTTCCGCTAAACCCTTTTTTATTGCCGTGCTGCCGTCTTGCTGCCACTCTTTGTCTTTTTCCCGATATTTCGCCTGTAATAATCTTTAAGTGATTTTCTGTGCTTCTCGAATGCCTCCGGATTCATTCAAATGTGGCTGCCGGATTCTAAATACCATTGACACGATTCTAAATTCTGTTACGGTATGGACAATTTTGCGGTTGATCAATTGACAATCTTTGCCGGCGCACATATTTCCGATGTGAATACGTCACGCGATGGTGGATTTATGCTGAAAAACAAAAGTAAAGTCGATTTGTCCGCTTCAAACGATAAAATGCAGTTATATTTAATGGAGCGCGTAAAAGAACTGACGTGTCTGTACGATATGGCGCGCATTGCCGCCGACACGAGTCTCGGCATCGAAAATATGCTGATGGGTATTGTGGAAATTCTTCCGGAGGCCTGGCAATATCCAAAAGAGGCTTTCGCAAAAATTATCTTTGAAGAGCGGATTTATTCAACGCCGAATTATCCGAAAATCGTCCGGCGGCAGAGGTCGACGTTGACCATCAGCGGTAAGTGCCGCGGTTATATTGAAGTGGCCTATCCGAAGAGGCAGGGAGCGCATCATCAGAAATATTTCCTGGACGAAGAACAGAAACTTCTCGACACGGTGGCGCGGGAAGTATCCGCCATGATCCGGCGCAGAGAAACGGAACAGGATAAATTAAAGCTGGAGGATCAACTCCGTCATGCGGACAGACTGGCGACGATCGGTCAACTTTGCGCAAGTGTAGCCCACGAACTTAATGAACCGCTCGGACATATTCTGGGGTTTGCCGAACTGGTCAAGAAATGCCCCGGTCTTCCCGCTCAGGCCATGGCTGACAATGAAAAAATTTTGGCGACATCCCTCCACGCGCGAGAAGTTGTGAAGCAACTCTTGATCTTTTCCCGTCAGACTTCCCAGCAAAAAACGAAAGTCAATCTTAATCATCTTATAAGACAAGGGCTGACGTTTCTGGAATCCCGCTGTGTCAGCGAGGGAATAAAATTACAGTGTCGATTGGGGCCTGATGTGCCGGAGATTGAGGCGGCGCCCGCACAAATGAATCAGGTTTTTGTCAGCCTGATGGTCAATGCCATACAGGCAATGCCTGACGGCGGAACGATATCCATCCGGACGCGCAGGGCAGGGGAGAAAGTGTTTCTGCATATAGAGGATAGCGGCGTCGGCATGAACGAAGAGATTCTGCAAAAGGTTTTTATTCCCTTTTTTACAACCAAGGAAGCGGATGTCGGAACAGGGCTGGGCCTGCCGGTCGTTCATGACATTATCACCGCCCACAAGGGTTCCATAAAAATTGAAAGCAAAGTCGGAATGGGAACGAAATGCAAAATTCAATTGCCGGCGTGAAAGAACCGGACGTGTCAAAAAAAGAAAAGAAAAAACAGTTCGCCGATAAAAAAGATCGCATTCTTATCGTAGATGACGCCCCGGCAACATTGGAATTGCTGGAGAGAAATTTGACGCCTGCCGGATATCGGATATCGATGGCGTCAAATGTTGACGAAGCCCTCCGGGTGATCGACAGCTCTCCGGTGGATCTTGTAATTACCGATTTCAAAATGCCGGGCTTAAGCGGCGTTGATCTCGCCCGCCATGTCCGCGAAAATCACAACGACATGGCGGTTATGATCATCACGGCTTATCCCAGCGTTAAAGGAGCGGTGGAGGCCGTTAAAACGGGCGCGGAAGAGTACTTGGCCAAACCCTTCACCGGCGAAGAACTTTTATCCGCGGTCACAAGGATCCTCCGGAATCTCCACATTCGCAGAACGGCCCACGCCTCGAACAGGCCGCGAATCCATATCCCCCACGGTCTGATCGGCGAGTCCAGGGCAATGTCCAGGATCAGCAATTTTATCAATAAAGCGGCATTGACGTCGGCAACCGTTTTGATTTCCGGAGAAAGCGGAACGGGCAAAGAACTTGTTGCACGCGCGATTCATTACAAAAGCGCGAGAGCTTCAGCGCCCTTTGTTCCCGTCAATTGCGGCGCCATCCCCGAGGAGCTCCTGGAAAGCGAACTTTTTGGCCACATCAAAGGCGCTTTCACGGGCGCCAACGAAACGCGCGCCGGTTTTTTTCAAACGGCGGATGGCGGCACCATTTTTCTCGACGAGATTAGTGAAACAAGTGTATCCATGCAGGTCAAGCTTCTGCGCGTCCTGCAGGACAAGGAAGTCTGCATGGTCGGCGCGACGCACACCCGAAAAGTGGATGTGCGCATCCTTGCCTCCACCAACAAAAATATTCCCGCACTCATAAAAAAAGGCCAGTTCCGGGAAGACCTTTACTACCGGATCAATGTCATTACCGTGGAATTGCCCCCATTAAGGGAGCGGCAGGATGACATTTTTCTTTTAACGCGCCATTTTGCCGATAAATTTGCCGAGGAACTCGGGCATCCTGCTCCTTTGTTTTCAGACAGCGCCTTGCAGGTGCTGCGCAGCTATCACTGGCCGGGGAATGTAAGAGAATTGGAAAATATCATCCAGCGTCTCGTTGTCATGACGGATGGGGACGTTATCGATGTCCCGGACCTGCCCTCTCTGATGCGGTTTTCCGCTTACCAGCCCGCGACTTCCAACCGCACCCTTGCCGCGGTGGAATCCGAATATATTCGAAGCGTGTTGCAGAGCGTAAACAACAATAAAACCATGGCGGCAAAAATTCTCGGCATCGACAGAAAAACGCTTCGGGAAAAACTGGAAAGAGCGAATCTGTCTGCATCGAGGTAGATCTTACCAACGGTTCACAATTATTTCACAACGCGTTATGACCGACCATATTCACTAAAGGCATCACAGACAGACGCCCGGATGCCTTTGTCGTTGAAAGAAAGGAATTCGACAAAGATAGTGCTTTAGAGAAGACGTCCATCCGTTGTGATGTTTTCCCGGATGAACGGATCGGTTTCATCAAAATCGGTTCGGGCAAGGAACGGGATTCAATTCTCAGATCGGCATCCCAGCTCAACATTCTTAACTGAACATCCTCGTCCAGTCCGTCAATATTGTCGCGATTCCAGAACACGGCCGGATCAACATCGCTTTTCTCTTTTCCTGTAACTTCCCGTATTTGGTTAGATGCGCCTCCGTAGATTGACGATCGGCTTCTCATGAAACCGGTTCTTATAATCAGGGTATCTTGCTCTGAGATTAAACTCTGCATTTAAATGCTCGCTTTTAAAATGGATTTGTGAACACAATTCAAATTGGAGACCGCCAACAGGTGTTTTCCCCAAAGGAGATGTTATGAGAGTCAAGACCCGGGAACTTTTTAATGTTTATTCACACCTTGCCGGAATGGTTGCCGCGGTGATCGGGACAATCTTTCTGGCAGTCGTCGCCAGTGATTCGGCCTCCGGCCTTGTCACCGCGCTGATTTATGGAATTTCGGTTGTTTTCCTTTTTGCGGCAAGCACCCTGTATCACGCGTTCAAGAAGGAAGATAACGAGTTGTCCTTCTGGCGAAAAATGGACCGGCTGGCCATCTTTTTCATGATTGCCGGAACCTTTACGCCGATGTGTTATTTCTGCCTGGATGGCGCGTGGAAATGGTCGATGATCGCCTTCCAGTGGAGTCTTGTAGGCTTTGGTGTGATTTCCCAGATTTTTTTCCCCAGGGCGCCCAGGAAACTGTACGCGGTTATCTACCTCTTGATGGGCTGGTCGGCGCTTTTCACCATCAAGCAGATGCTGGCCAATATGTCTGCATCCCAGGCAGTCCTCCTGGTTTCTGGCGGCCTTGCTTTTACACTGGGAGCCATTATCTATGCCATCAAAAAACCCAAAATACTTCCGGGTGTTTTCAGCTTCCATGAAGTTTTTCACGTCATGGTGCTGATCGGCGGCGTCTTGCATTACGCGATGATCTACGGAGTTTACGGCGCTTAAGTCATGACAACGGTTCCTGACCTCACAAAACCAGGCAAGACAACAGACGCGCTTCTGGAAGCCGAGTCGGCGCTGTTTACTCAAGAATATGAAAAGAACTATGCGGCAGGCGAGAGCAAACCGCCGGAAATCGGCATGCCGTTTTTTCTGCGCGCGCCTGATTCCGACACGGGCGTGCTGCTGATTCACGGGCTGATGGCGGCGCCCGAGGAAGTACGCGAGTGGGCGAATTTCCTGTTCGCAAAGGGCCTGACCGTTTATGCCCCCAGACTTTCCGGTCACGGAACATCCTCAAAAGACCTCTCGGTTCGCAACTATCCCGACTGGCTTAATTCAGTTGATCGCGGCCACGCGATTTTGAAAACCTGCTGCAAGAAAATTATTGTGGCCGGCTTCTCCACCGGAGCGGGCCTTGCCCTGCAATCCGTTATCCTGAAACCGCGCGATTTTGAGGCCGTGATTGCCGTCAGCGCGCCGCTGCAATTCAAAAGCTTTTCATCGCGGTTTGCCGAACTCCTCCATGGATTTAATCTTCTATGCAATGATTTGGGGATGAGCAAGTTTGCAAGGAAGTTTTTGAAAAACGATGCCGATAATCCTCACATCAACTATCTGCTTTGCCCGGTCAGCTCTTTTGCTCAGGTAAAAGCGCTCATGAGAAGGGTCCGCCGGTCGCTGCCCGACATCGCAATTCCTGCGCTGGTCATCCAGGCAAATCAGGACCCCAAAGTCGCGCCCGAAAGCGGGCCCGGAATATTTCAGCGCCTGGGCACGGACAAAAAGCATTTTGCCTGGATTGAGTTCAACAGGCACGGAATTGTCCGGGGCCGGATAGCCCTCGATGTTTTTAGAGAAGTGGAATCATTTCTGACGGCGCACCTCATGGGCTTTCCCACGTAGGTTTGTGCAAAAGATCCGATAGGTGTACTGATCCTCTTTCCCACGCCTGTTCTCTTAACCGGCTCATGATTCTTAATATGGACTGGGCCTGATTGATTTCCAGACTGTCCAGATAGCGACAATAAGTGCTGACTGCCGGAATCCTGGCCACCCTGAAGATGCCGCGAAGTAAGGCTTCCAAGCGAATGTAAACAAAATGCCGGCTCCGGTTGAATCTGATAAACATTAGCACGGCAATCCCCAGAATCATGGCATAGTCGCCCAGCTTGGTTTCGCGCGATGGTGCGATATACATCTCATCAAAATGCTTCTCGAAATTAAAAAGATACAGAAACTATCCAAGTCCCCAAAGCCCGCCAAATGGGCTTAACTGCTCGCCACATGTCCCATAGGCTGTTGAAGCATTGATTCTTCTGGCTATCCCGCAGGTTGCATTATATCGTTTACTGACGTGGCTTTACCCGCTATCCTCATTGCACTTTTTTACCATTTGGGTGCCTCCTGTCGTTTTTGGGTTATTGGCGTATCCCTTGATACAACAGGTCTCCCGGATGGTTCATTGCATATCTTTATATGTCCACGCAAGATCCATGAATTAGTATCTTGACTTATTTGATAATTTTTAATAGTCAATTAAGAAATCCCATCAAAAATACCAGTCATCATGCAGGACTAGAAGTAATCCTGCGAAAATATATTCGTCATTAACTTGCCACAAACTTCATTGTTGAAGGTGTGCTATGTTTTTATGGTTTACTGCGCCCGGCAAAAGAAGATCAATTATTCTGTTGATTGCTTTAGTGCTTCCGGGCATCTTCTTTTTCCAGGGAAGCGTCTCATCCAATGATGATCACGCAAGCATCGCCATTGACGATGATCCGCGAATGCTTGCTTTAAATCCGGCAACTAACAGAGCCGTAGTTACCCACCGGCATTCCAATACCGTATCCATCGTTGACCTGAACACCGAAAAGATCATTACAAAACTTCACGTCGGAAGAATGCCCAAGGGCGTGGCAATTGATGCGGAATTGAATATTGCCGTCGTTACCCATCAGGGCGAACGTTCGGTGACCTTGATTGATTTGAATAATAATCGGGTGGCTGCGGATATTCATGTCGGGAATGTCACCGGCGGCATTGCCATTAACTCACGAACACACATAGCAGCCATCACCAGCGCAACTGATTTTCACATCTGCTTTCTCGATATTTTGCAGAAAAAAATTATTGCGAAAACTCCCGTTGGTTTGCATGCGGGAGATATTGCCGTCGACCCGGAACGAAATGCGGCGCTTCTGCTGAACCCTGTGCGGACGAAGCTTATTATGATCGACATGAATACATATCGTATCTGCGATTCAATTGATTTGGAAAGAAGACCACAGGCCATAGACGTCAATCCGAAAACGAATACGGCGTTGATCACTAATTATCACGACCACAGCATTACAGAAATAGACTTATTGAGCAGACGCCATACGTTAATTCATGTTGCAAAGTTTCCGCTGGACGTCGCATTCAACAGCATTGACAACCGGGCGGTGATTTTATGCGACCGCGACAGAAAACTCCTTCTTTTAAATCTCGACACGAGTAAAATCATCAAAACGTATTCACTCCCCCGTCATCCACAATGCATTGCAGTCAACAGCCTAAAAAATATCGCCATCGTGGCCGATGATGAAAAGGACGGTTTAACGATTATCCCCTTGCTCCTTTCTCCCACACTACCCAAGATAAAAATCACATCGCCATTGGACAATGCCCAGATATTGTCCGATACCGTCACTGTTTCCGGCATCGTGAAAAACAGTTCCAATGTAACGGTTAATGGCGTTGCAGCTACTGTAAGCGCTCATACCTTTACAGCAACTCTAACCTTCAAAGCGGGCAAGAACACCATTTCCGCCATTGCCACGGATCAATATGGCCGCACGGACTGCTACAATATCACGGTCGACATTGCCCTTCCGGCGGCCGGAAAAGTAACGGGCGTTGTTTCCAATGCCGTAACGGGCGGGTTATTGCCTTTGGCCATCGTAACCATAACAGATGCTGAAGGAAATACCCAGACGATCGCAACGGGCATCTCCGGAACATTTACCGCCGAGGTGGCCCCCGGCGCTTTTGCCGGCACCGTCATCAAGCCTTGGTATTTGCCGAACTCCTTTGCCGGATCGGTGACCGCCGGAGAAACTGCCATCACGAACACAGCCTTAACCCCCGTTGATCCCGAGATCAGCAATATCTCGGTTTCGGATGTTACCAGTACCTCGGCCAAAATCAGTTGGGCGACGGATCAACCGACACAAGGAGCCGTTCAATACGGCACGACAACCTCTTATGGCAGCGCAGCCTCCGATGCTGTTGAAAATACAGCGCACAGCCTGACGCTCGCGGGATTATCCCCGGCCACGACATATCATTTTCGCATTGCGGCGGCGTCATCAAATGGCACAACCATCTATTCCGGCGACAGTGCTTTTAAGACCAGCGGAAAGATTGATATCACGATCACATCACCCACCGCCGGCACGACGATTAGCGGCAGCAGTGTCATGGTTAACGGGTCGATTGCCAACGCCGTCAATGCGGAAACCGGCGTGACCATCAACGGCATCGCCGCCTCCCTGAACAATAATCAGTTTGCCTTAAACGATGTTCCCCTGACCGAAGGGCAAAACACCATCACCGCGACCGCGAAGGACATTAACGGAACGACAGCGACAAAATCCATTACCGTAAACGCAGCTATTCCGCAGAACTTTATCGAAATGTCCGCGTATCCCGATTCCGGCATTGCACCAATGGAAGTTACTTTAAGAATCAACGGCACGTTCAGCATCGGCAATCCAACGATTACTTTTACCGGCGCAAGTACAGTCGAGCAATTGGTCAGTGACAATCCGGAGGAATACAAATATAAATTGACAACGGAAGGGGTTTATTATTTTACCGCCCAGGTAACAGGCCCGGACGGCAATAACTATGCGGATAAGATTGCAGTGACTGTCTTACCCCTGAATATAGTTGATACATTACTGAAATCAAAATGGACTGGCATGACAGAAGCATTGCAACGTGGAGATCCTTCATCGGCACTGAATTATATTTTACCCTCCAGAAGAGAAAATTATGAAGTCGTCTTCACTGTGTTGAAAGACCATTGGACATCCATTACGGCGTCTTACCGAAGCTTTACCCTGATATCAATGGAAGCATCCGTTGCAAGGTATGAGCTGGCGGCAGTAAAAAATGGAAGAACATACGTATATCAAATTGATTTCAGACAAGATGCATCGGGGCTGTGGTTTGTTGATGAATTTTGACCATAGTAGGTGCGCCACGAACAAAAGAGATCTTGAACTCAGATGGGAGTTTAATATCATGGTGGATATTGCTGCTATCGGGCACTTACAGCAGCAGAAAATAAATCCAGAAATGACTGGTTTGCCCACACGTTCCAGGGAGTGGGTCAGGTCACGCATCTGGTGAAGGAAATGTCCGTGCCGGCGCAGACCAGAAAAATGAAATTCATACCAAGTCATTGATTCCTTATCCGGAGGGTTAGCCATGACGAAGCATTACTCTGTATTCATTTTTGCAACAATTATGTTTTTTTCCTTAGTGGCGGCGGCGCATTGCGGTGGGCTGATCTACAGCAAACCGGAATTTAGCGGTAGAATGATCGATGCTGAAACCAGACAACCGATTGAAGGCGCAGTGGTGGTTGTTCTTTATTTAAAACGACCTTTGATCGGCGGGCCGGGCGGTCCGAATTCTTATGTTTTTCATGCAAAAGAAACGTTAACAGACAAAAAGGGCGAGTTTTATCTTCCTTCATATTCTTCGCTGATACTCTTTACGGAAGATGTTGGCGCTGAATTCATATTTTACAAACCCGGCTATATGGCCGGGTACGGTCCAATGTATATTCAGCCGATTTTGATGGAGAAATATTTTTCAGCGATAGAAGTCGGCAAAGAGACCGAGATTGAAGCCGGTTCATTTGAAGACGGCAGCTATGTCAAATGGAAAGGACCGCTGGGAATTATGGAACTGAAAAGAGCAAAAACAAGTGAAGATTTCGTCAGAGGTAGTCCAGGTGCGCCGTCCTCTGACTACAGATCAAATAAGTTGCCACTCTTATTTAAAGCCATCAATGAAGATCGCAAAAAAAGAGGGTTGGAGGGCGATATACGATGAAACACAGTAAAATGGATAATATCATTTATTTATTAATGGTATTCATAATCTTCTTTTTGTCTTTCACACTGATTCCAATACACTGCCTTGCCCTTGAGATAGAGACACATAGTGCAATTAACGAGTATATTGCGAAAGGAGCATTTTTAGGTGAATATTTGAGAAATCAATTAGGAATGCAAGGTGGTGTGGAGGAAGGTTTCAATCAGAAGAAGGTATGGGAATTATTTCGTGATGGTGGCGAATACGAAGATAATTTTCTCCGCTATTCAAACCATTTTTACAATCCATTAAATGATCAGGGGTTGTTTAGCATTTTTATTTCCGCAAAAGACTGGGCCTTGAAACCTGCTGGTAATCAGTATGCAGACGGTCAATATTCATGGTTTGATGCCAGAGACTATTATTATAAAGCTCTGACTTCAAAGGACAAGGCGGCAAGAGATACTAACTTTGCGGAAACGTTCAGAGCCATAGGCCAAGTAATGCACCTGATTCAGGACATGTCCGTACCGGCGCATGTCAGAAATGATGCGCATGGATTAAAAGGTGACGGTTATGAATTATGGGCGAAAAGAAATATCAAAGATGGAACTCAGGTCAACGCGTATACTTTCCAGGCTCATACGCCTTACAATTCTTCCTTTTTGATTCTTAATCTTTTTGACACGGGTCAATATGATGATGATTCAAATCCCACTGTTACTTTATCGAATAGTGTCGGCCTTTCGGAATTTACCAATTCCAACTTTCTTAGCGCAAAAACTATTTTTCGGCATTTTACCTATCCAAACTGGAGCAACCTGCAAGCCTACGAGCAAGACATGGGATCTGGCAAAACAGTCGTTTATCAGAGAAAAACGGGACCTCTCCCCATCGAGCACTTTGTGCGGGAAAAAATATACTATAACTTACTGCCGTCCACTGATGCCTTCCGGGGATTAAGACTGGACGACTATGTCCATGCCGACTATGCTCAATATCTCATCCCCCGCGCAATCGGCTATTCCTCCCAAGTATTAAGTTATTTTTTTCGGGGACAGCTGGATGCAGTGTTCGGTGATGGCAATATCAAGATCAAAAACGTTTCATCTGAAACAATTTCCAATGGAACATTTGAAATATATTCTGATAATGCCGATGGCCGGCGGACTTTATTATCAAGCGCACAAGCCAACACCATTGCAAACGGTGCGGAGCAGATAATTCCGTTCAATTCGCCCGAAGATGCGTCATCCTATATGCTTGTTTATAAAGGCCAGCTTGGCAGCGAATCCGGCGCTGTTATCGGTAAGTTTATCCCTGTTGAGTCGGTAGTCATTCATATTAGGCTGCATGATTTCCCTACAACTCCTGAAAGACTGCAAGGGGGAGCTTATGCAAAAAGTGTGGCTTTTGTTTGGAATCCCACAACTAGCAGTCCGCGAGGGTCGCCGATGGTCACGGAAATTGCTCCTTCTGGCCAAATTGTTTTTGACGATGCCGTTTTTCAGACATGGTATAATGAAAGAACTGTAGTCGGTAAAGAAATTTTTGGATTACTGGTCGAATGTGGTCTTGAGATAGGGCAGGCATATTCTTTTGCTGGAAGCAAGCCTTCTGAATGCGGTATCTTAATCCCAAATATGTTTGATTCGGTGAATATAAATACAGTCGAAACTATTATCGGTTACTTCGACCCCGAGCATTTTGGAGAAGAGTATCCGATAACAAATGTAAAAGGCACTCAAAATAAAGATATCAAGGCGGTTACGAGACATTTATATCGATATCCGTATCCGCCCTATGATCCTCAATACCGGTTCCGAGAAAATCCATTTCCGAAAAGTTTCTACCGCCCCATCAATATTCCGAATTCTCCTGTTGCGGCCACCGGAGTGCGGACTCACGTGATTAGCTCATCTAAATCTGAAGCTACACAAATGGCTGGTACACCGCAGTTTATTTATGGCGGTAGCAGCACGTCAAGCTTAACATACAAATTTTATAGCGCCTTTGGTGAGATAACATCATTCTCGGGAAATTATAAAACGAAGATTTGGCAGAAGCCGGCGAGCGGATCGCAAGGACCATGGGACATGACACACAGCGAAGACAATTTTATACCTCAGTGGGTCCATAGACTTGATCCAACATGGCCTGGCATCTGGACGCCGCCGATACCGTTTGGAAGGGAATATTTTGATTGTGGCCTGGCAGGGCAATACAGTGAAACCACTCTTGTTAATATCACATGGGTGCAGTTTTCAGCATGCTCATCTGATGTTATTACAGATGCGGCATCGGGCAGTTCCGGTGACGCATATGCCCACTATACTTTTGGACCGAGGAGTGTTGCTGTTCATGCCCAAGCTAAAAGCGTACCGAATGTTACGACCGGATATAATTGGATTGCTGCCGGAAGAAGCAAGGAGCTGGAAACACAAGTCATTGCGGCGATCAATGCAGCTTACAATATAAACGGTATACCGCCAAATGAAGTCCGAGACATCTCGATGACGATTAATATCGTCAAGTAGGTGAAAAATATTATGTAATGAGATTGGACGAGACAGATATGTTGCCGCCGTGAAACGGAAGACGACTGCGCCCTGTCTGGAAATCTGCCTCCGCGATAGCCATGGAAATCACTTTATTGTTCTAGTGTGGGAAATGCATGCGTTTCGATCCACAATGGACATCGGCATGCTGGGCAAGATGAAAAACAGCACGGGTGCCATCATAGCCATGCTTCGGGATGTATGTCTTCAGCCACCTGATCTGATGCGTATCCGCCGATTCTCGATTTGCCGGCGCCGCAAATCCGCGGGTGCAGTGAGAAGAACACGATTGCCGAGAAATTCGAGGCGATGAGCAGGCGGGGCATTATGAACAGTTGCATGAAAGATTTCTGGGATATCCGGTTGCTTTTCCGGCAGTTTGATTTCGATGGCCCGACCCCGGCAGCGGCGATTACAGAAACATTCACTGTCCGCCACACTGTTGTCCCATCTGATCCTGCGGCATTTACGGAAGCCTTTATCGGGGATGAGGCAAAACAGTCTCATCGGTCATGGAGGCAGAAGCCACTGAAACCGGCTTCATCAAATTAGCAGAAAATCGTTCGGCGGTAGAGGTCGGCGCCTACCACCAATGGCAAGCGCCGCTGTGGAATGCGAATATATTCGAAGCGTGTTGCAGAGCGTAAATAACAATAAACCCTGACGGCAAAAATCCTCGGCATCGACAGAAAAACGCTCCTGGAAACACCGGAAAGAGCAAAACCGTCGTAAGCGAGGTAAAACTCTCCGGCGGTTCAAAATTCCCCGGTAGCCGAGCCGATTTTCGGGTTGCCGTCATTGCATGATTTTTGCCCATGACGAAGGTGATATCATCCTAGCTCATTAACATTATTTAAGTAATATCATTCGCAAACAGCATTCCCCGTCTTTAAGAATAATTGGCAGATAAGTTGCTCTCCTTTCAAAACGATCATCTATCGAAAGGGGAGAAAAAATGAAAAGTAGCGCCCGTGCAAGCTTCGAGATGAAAAAGACCGGCAACGCCGATGCCCGGCAACAACAAGGCATCTGCTCTTCGTGTGAAAATTTATCCCTGTGCAGTTTTGTTCAGCCTGTCAGGCAGCCTGTCTTTTTTTGCGAAGAATTCACCAGTGGTTCAGACCGGATTGCGCCGGTTGCGGTGAAAACAAGATCCGACGCGCAGGTCCCGCGCGATACCGGCAAGGGGCTATGCGCCACGTGTGATGATGCAAAGACCTGTCTTTATCCGAAGGACGAATCCGGCATCTGGCATTGCGAGGAATACCGGTGTGAAGGTTGTGTAAAGGAATCCGGAAGTCCGCTGGGTTTGGAAAAAAGAAGCATTGATACAAAAGATATCCTTGAGACCATCAGGAAGCATGACAAAAACAAGGGGGCGCTGATTGCCATCCTGGAGGAAATCCAGGCGGAGTATACCTATCTTCCTGAAGAGGCGCTGCGCCTGGTGTCAAAAGAGACCGGTCGTTCGCTCGTCGATATCTACGGTGTCGCGACCTTTTATAAAGCATTCAGCCTGAAACCGCGGGGCAAGCATTGCGTATCCGTCTGCCTGGGCACGGCATGCCATGTCCGGGGCGCTCAGGGGATCGTCGACGAATTTCAGCGCGAACTCGACATTGCGCCCGGCGAAACAACAGCGGACAACGAGATCACCCTGGAGACCGTCAATTGTCTGGGGGCCTGCGCTTTGGGGCCGACAGTGGTGGTGGACGGACATTATTTCCCCCACGTGAGCAAAAGCAAGGTGAAAAACATTATCGCCAAGGCGATGGCCGGCGTGGAAAAAATCGATGCGGAAACCGACAATCGGATATTCCCCCTCCAGGTTTCCTGCTCCGCCTGTAATAAAAGTTTTCTGGATCCGGATTATCCGCTGGACGGTTATCCCTCGATAAACCTCCGTGTCTCTTACAACGGCACGAAAGGCTGGCTGCGCATGTCTTCGCTTTACGGCAGCCGGTCCAACGCCATGGAACATCCGATTCCAGCCAACAGTTTGTCCAGATTATTCTGTCCGCATTGCGGGGGTGAGCTGCCGAGTTTCTCCAACTGCGCGGAATGCGGCTCCCCGATGGCCGCCCTGCAGGTCCGCGAGAGTTGCTCCTGGGAGGTGTGCACGCGTCAGGGCTGCGAAGGCCACCTGTTAAATCTGAATTCAATGAATATGCAAAAATAACGATGAAGGGAAAAGAGATGAAGACGTTTCAATCTGTCGCTCAATTCAAGACGTATCGCGAATCATTTCCGGCAACTTCGGATCAGACCAAACCCTGCATTGTCATCTGCGGGGGCACCGGCGGCCAGGCCAGCGGCTCGAATGATCTGATCCGGATCATCAAGCGCCGAATCCTGGAACAGGATCTGCACGACAAACTGGACCTGCGGATTACAGGGTGCCTGGGGTTTTGCGAAATGGACCCGTTTATCATCGTCGAACCGGGATACAATCTGTACCCGAAGCTGAAGATGGAGGACGTTTCCCGGATTATCGACGCGGCCGTGAAAGGAGAGGTGATCGAAGATCTCCTGTACCGGGAACCCGGCTCCACGGTCAAACGCTACTCTGAAAAAGAAATTCCCTTTTTCCAGGGGCAGACCCGCATTGTGCTCGGCCAGAACCAGCATCTCGATCCCATCCGGATCAGCGACTATCTGAAAATAGGCGGTTACGCCGCGCTGGAAAAAGCGCTGCAGAAAAAGGACCGGGCCTGGCTTGTTGACGAAATTCTGGCAGCCAAACTGCGGGGGCGCGGCGGCGCCGGTTTTTTAACCGGGAAAAAATGGGAACTGGCCCGCAACATGAAGACCCGCGGCCCGAAATACATTATCTGCAACGCGGACGAAGGAGATCCCGGCGCCTATATGGACCGGAGTATGCTGGAAGGAAACCCCCACGCCGTCATTGAAGGAATGATCATCGCCGCTTTGGCCATCGGCGCCACGCACGGCATCATTTACGTGCGCACAGAGTATCCTCTGGCCATCAAGCATGCAACCATCGCACTGCGAAGTGTCCGGCAACTGGGGCTTCTGGGGGAAAATATTTTAGGACAGGGCGTCGATTTCGACATCGAGATTTTCCACGGCGCCGGCGCGTTTGTCTGCGGAGAGGAAACGGCGCTGATCAAATCCATCGAGGGAAAGATGGGAGAGCCGCGGCAGCGTCCGCCCTTTCCGATTCAAAAAGGTCTTTTCGGTTATCCGACCTGCATCAACAACGTCGAAACCCTGTCCAACGTCCCGTATATCATCAATCATGGCGCCGCCGAATATTTGAAGATCGGCGTGGCCAACAATGCCGGCACGAAGATATTCTCCCTGGTCGGCAAGATCAAGAACACCGGTCTGGTGGAAGTGCCGCTCGGAACGCCGATTCGCAAAGTCGTCTATGATATCGGCGGCGGCCCATCGGGCGAGGCAAAGATCAAGGCGATTCAGACCGGTGGGCCGTCCGGCGGGTGCATTCCGGCCTCCATGTTTGACCTGCCGATCGATTATGACAGCCTGGCCAAGGCCGGGTCCATCATGGGATCGGGCGGCATGATTGTCATGGACCAAAACACCTGCATGGTGGATGTCGCAAAATATTTCATGAGCTTCCTGAAAGACGAGTCCTGCGGAAAATGTTTTACCTGCCGCAAGGGCACGCAAAGGATGCATGAAATCCTGGAAGATATTACTGAAGGAAGAGGCACGCCCGGACATCTGAAACTGCTTGAGGAGCTTGCGCAAACCGTGAAAGACACAACCATGTGCGGGCTCGGCCAAACGGCCGCCAATCCCGTCTTGAGCACGCTTAAGTATTTCCGTGACGAATATGAACGCCACATTATCGACAAACGCTGCGACGCGTTTGCCTGCAAGGAACTGACGGGGGCTCCTTGCCAGGCGGCCTGCCCCGTGGACACTGAACCGTGGCGGTATGTCGCGCTGGTGGAAAAAGGCGATTATGAAGAAGCCTATCGTGTGATCCGTTCGGCCAATCCGTTTCCCGCGGTAAGCTCGCGGGTCTGCGACCGCAAATGCGAGAGCCGCTGCAACCTGGGCGTAAGCGGGGGAGAGTCCATCGGCATCCGCGCCATCAAGCGGTTTGTCACCGACCGGGTGGATCCGTCTGCTTACCGGCCGAAACCGGCCAAGAATAAAGGAAAGGAAGTGGCCGTTATCGGCGCCGGCCCCGCGGGGCTCACCGCCGCCCACAATCTTTCTGTTCTGGGCTACAAGGTGACCGTCTTTGAAGCGGAACAGGTGCCGGGCGGCATGCTGTCTTGTTCTTTGCCCGCCTACCGGCTGCCCCGGGATATTGTGGAAAAGGAAATTCAAACGCTTCTCAACGGCAACATCAAGATAAAGTATGGCCGGAAGCTGGGGAAAGACATGAGCCTGCAGGACCTGCTTTCCAAAAAATTCAGCGCGGTCTTTCTCTCCATCGGCGCGCATGAAAGCTGGCGCTTGGACCTGGAAAATGAAGATATCGAAGGAATCTATCCTTCCATTCAATTTCTGAAAGCATTCAACCTCCGGGGCGAGCAACTGGCCCGTGGACATGTGGGCATCATCGGCGGCGGCAATTCGGCGGTGGATGCCGCGCGCGTCGCCCTGCGCCAGAAAGATGTCACCAGTGTGTCTCTTTTCTACCGGCGTACCCGCGAAGAGATGCCGGCTTACGAAGAAGAAATCGACGCCGCCCTGGAGGAAGGCGTCAGAATAGAAACCCTGATTTCGCCGGTGAAGATCCATGTGCGCCAGGAGGAAATCGACGCGGCGCTCAAGGAAGGCGTTGAACTGGAAACGCTGGTCACGCCGGTCAAAATTTATTCGAAGGAAGGCCATGTCGTCGGCATCGAGTGCATCAAGAACCGTCTGGGCGAGGTGGATGCCACAGGAAGGCGCAAACCCGTTCCGATTTCCGGAAGCGAGTTCAAGGTGGAACTCGACACGCTCATCGTCGCCATCGGCGAAAAGCCCCAAAGCGAGTTTCTGTCCGCGATGGGACTGGATGTGGATAAAGGCGGCCGAATCAAGGTCAACCCCAAAACCTTCGAAACCAGCCTCAAAGGGGTATTTGCCGGCGGCGATCTGGTGACCGGACCCAATACCGTCATTGACGCCATCGCGTCCGGCAAAAAAGCCGCGCAATGCATGGATCGTTACCTGCAAAACCAGCCGCTGGTCGTGCCGGCCGTTCCAAAACTTCCCGGTGTCTTTATCGAACCTGCCGGAATCGACGACACGGAGGCGCAAACGGCAACCCGTGCCGAGCCCGCCGTGCTGCCGCCGGTCGAAAGGCTGAAAAACTTCCGGGAAGTGACACTGGTCCTGACGGAAGAGCAGGCCCGGTCGGAATGTCGGCGGTGCCTGAGATGCGATCTTGAATTCACCAGAACAAAATCCGCGGAAAAGCCTGCGGCGGCCGCAATCGGAGGTGGAAAAAATGGTTAATCTGACACTGAACGGACTGTCCATATCCGTTGAAAAGGGCACGACGATTCTGGAGGCGGCAAAATTTTACGGCTTCCCCATCCCGACGTTGTGCCACAAGGAAGGGCTTTCGCCTTACGGCGCGTGCAGGCTGTGCGTGGTCGAAATCGGCGAAGGCCCGGGCGCGAAACTCGTCTCGTCTTGCACCTATCCCGCTGAAGAAGGCATGAAGGTCCGCACCGCCTCTGAACGCGTCCTGAAAGCGCGAAGGATCATCATTGAGCTTCTCCTGGCCTCCTGTCCGCAATCCAAGGTCATTCAGGATATCGCGTCGCGGCACAACGTGCGTCAGCAGCGCTTCCGGCAGGAGCATGAAGACTGCATCCTCTGCGGACTGTGCGTGCGGATGTGCAAGGAGCAGATGATGGCCGGGGCCATCGGCTTTCGCGGACGGGGGAAAAACCGAAGCCTGGGCACGCCCTTCGACATGAAATCCGATGTCTGCCGGCTTTGCGGCGGCTGCATGGAAGTCTGCCCGGCCTGTCAGGCCCGCTGCACGTTTAATGAGCCGGAAAAGGCGATCTGCGGAGGATGTGCAAATCTCGCGCCGCCGTGCATCGAGAAGGATCAGTTCCACGATATGATGTGTTACATGTCACCCTGCGTGGCCTGTGAAATGAAATAAGCTTAAACCCAGAAAGGAGCAGGATATATGTCTTTTTCAAGAGTAAATACCTCCAGCGCCACCCTTACCAAAAACAGGACAGAAGAGTCTATATCACCGACGTCGGGCATGTGTGTCACGTGCATTGACGGCTGCGTCGGCATGTGTGAAATAGGCAAATCCGCATACCGCGGCCATGAAGTCATCTACCCCCAGCCTTTCGGCGTGATTACCTGCGCCGGCGAAAAGAAATATCCGGTGGATTATTCCCATTTCAATATTATGGGCACCGCCGCCGGCGCTTATGGCATTGAAGCCGACAGCGACAAGGCCATTTTTCCCGCCGTCAACCTGGAAGTGGTTTTCGGCCACGACAGGGGAATCAAGTTCAAACTTCCCTGGCTGATTTCCGGCATCGGCTCCACCAATATTGCCAAGAACAACTGGGAAGGGCTGGCCATCGGGTCCGCTCTGGCGGGAACGGGGCTGACCATCGGGGAAAACGTGGTCGGGATGGACCCGGAATCCAAATTCAAAAACGGCCACATCGTGGATACGGTCGATTTGAAGCGCCGCGTCAAGCTTTACCGGGATTACCAGCGCTTCGGCTACGGCGCCATCATCGTGCAGGCCAATCTTGAGGACACCCGGCTGAAAGTGCATGAATACGCCATTGAGGAACTGGGCGTGGAATGCGTGGAGCTCAAATGGGGACAGGGCGCAAAAGACATCGGCGGCGAAGTTAAAATCAAGGATTTAAAAAAGGCCCAGATGCTCCACGACCGCGGCTATATCGTTTTGCCGGATCCCTATGATTCCAATGTCATCGAAGCCTTTGCCCGGGGCGCCTTCAAGGAGTTCGAGCGTCATTCACGCGTCGGCATGGTCACCGAGGAGTCGTTTGCGGCGACGGTCAAAAGTCTGCGCAAGGCCGGGGCGAAATACATTTTCCTCAAGACCGGCGCTTACCGTCCCGTCGATCTGGCGCGGGCGATTTATTTTGCATCGAAATACAAACTGGATCTGCTCACCGTGGACGGCGCCGGCGGCGGCACGGGTATGAGTCCGTGGCGGATGATGAACGAGTGGGGCGTTCCGCCGGTGGAACTGCATACCCTGGTGTATCAGTACGCCAAAAAGCTGGCGGCCAGGAAAAAATATCTGCCGGCCATTGCCGTAAACGGCGGCTTCACCTTCGAGGATCAGATCTTCAAAGGCCTGGCCATGGGCGCTCCTTTTGTCAAACTGATCGGTATGGCGCGGGCGCCCATTGCGGCGGCCATGGTCGGTAAAACGATCGGCCAGACCATCGATGCCCAGCAGGTGCCGGTTTATGTTGAACGTTTCGGCAGCACCAGGGATGAAATTTTCGTCACGGCCGGCACGCTGCGCAGTGAACTGGGCCATAAAGAATTTGAACAGTTGCCCACCGGCGCCATCGGACTTTACACCTACTATGAAAGACTGGCGCAGGGACTGCGCCAGTTGATGGCGGGAAGCAGAAAATTTGCTTTAAAATATATGACGCGGGACGACCTGGCGGCGCTGACCCGCGAAGCGGCTGATGTCAGCGGCATTCAATACATTATGGATGTCGATAAAAAAGAAGCTGACAAAATTCTCAAATAACCGTCACCGGCCAAAGATTATTCAGCGATACACCATGAAAATTATCAGCGAAGCGCGCTTGCCCCGGCTAAAGGGGCAAGCGCGCGAATCGTGAAAAATCATGCTTCAAAAAGGAAGGCTTCATGACCGGGTTCAATGAGGTCTCATTGATGTTCGACTCACAATATTCCGCGCCGGCGGGCGTATACAACGCGCGCGTTCATGACAAAGTCGACCTTTCCATTTCACGCATCGAAGTTCTGGCCTTTCGAACGACATTCGACGTAAAAAAGAAGCGCGGCCTGGTTCCGGTCAACGTTTCCTTCTTTCCAAAAGAGCAGTTTGCCCGATCGCTGAAAATTATGAAGCCTGTTTTCGCCAAAAAACTCTCTGTCAGTTCACGGGTTGCCGTAGCGCAGGCGGGGGAATCGCTGGGTGACATTGTCGTTCCCAGGGGGAAAACAGGCCTGGCGACGGTTTGCAGCATCGTCGTTAACGGCGTGCTTCTCAAGCACGGCATTTCCATTGATTCCAAATTTGGCGGCATCCTCCAGATGAGAAAGGGTGGGGGATTGCGATTTGTGGAATTGATTCATTACGACAGTTCCTCGCTGGACCCGTCGGAAATATTTATTCGCGGTAAGATGACCTCCATCGGGCAAGTGGTGGCGCAGGGCGACGGCAAAATCCTGGCCAATTTTCGTGAAATCCCCGCCTTGAGCCGCAGTCTGGTGGAAAGCGTGATCGATGACTTCACCCGCGCCGGCATCAATGCCGTCTTGTCCGTCGGGAACATCGGCAATCCCGTTTGCCAGACGCATGTTGACGTGAACAAGATCGGAATGATTATGATCGGCGGCTTGAACCCGGTGGCGGCGGCCTGCGAAGCAGGCCTTCAGGCTGACAATCGCGCCATGTCCACCGTGATGGAATTCGAGCGGCTGCAGGACATTAAGGCGCAATGATTCGACGTTCTGCGCTTTCACTTCCGGATGTGATTTTGAAGGACTTTCTGTGTATGCCGCACAAATCCGCGCGGCCGTTTGTCAGCGCAGGAATTTCTTTAACGCGTCCATCGTCTTTTGCCAGGCATCGCTTTCCAGGGCCTCGTCTGCTGCCGGCCCCAGGTTAAATCCGTGGCCCGCTCCGGGATAGACGTGCAATTCCACTGCCCGCCCTTTTTTCCGCGCCTCCTTCTGCATGGCGCGGATCGTTTCCACCCGACAGCAGTTGAAGTACCGGTCTTCTTCACCCTGCAAGACGACGATCGGGACGTTCCAGGCGTCGACGCAGGATGAAGGGTCGGGCAGCAGCGCGGTGGCGGGATAGTACGCTATTATGCCGGCAATCAAATCCGCCTCAGAGGCGGCGCAGCTGAGCGCTACGGCCCCTCCCAGGGAATAGCCGATCACCGCCGACTTGCCGGCTCCGAGCGGACGATGGTCGGCGACGATTTTTCGGAGCATCGAGCGGCAGGCCTGAGGCCGGGAGAGCGGAAAATCATTTCCGTCGTAAAGCGCGACGCGGTAGCCGGCCTCGGCAAGGCGTCCGGCAAATTTCCCATAAAGCGCCGTGCCGGTTTTGCCGGAAATCATAACGACGAGCGGCCCCCGGCCGGACGGGGGTTCATAAATTCCAGGGCCGGCGCAGGAGACCGCCAGAAAACACAGGGTCAGAATCAGCAGGTTCAGCGGCGTGCTTGTTTGCGTCATGTTTCGTAAAAGCCCAGTCCTTTGATGAATAAAATCAGATGCCGAAATCAAATAACTCCCGGTTCGGTTGTCTGTCAATAAGATTATGAGATAAGAAGAGTCGCTCGCCCCGATGCCGGGCAATTTTCCTGCAAAAGAGTTGCCGCTTGCCGGGAATTCCGACAGGAGTCGGTCACCGGAACTTTTCCAGCGGCAACCTCACCGATGAACTCACAAAGCACGCTTCTGTAGTATTTGAAAATTCCATCAAATGAGCCAGGAGGGCGTACGCATTTATTTCGAAAGAATAGCGGCGGCGAAGGGCGGTGGGAAGGAAAGAGACGCTTGCGGAACGGAAAATCGTGGGCGATTTTCATTTTTCTCCGGTGATTCGGGCTTTCCTGGCGGCTAGAAATGATAACGCAGCCCGACCGCGAGGCCGTGCGTTTTCAGGCGCGTCTCGATGCTGTTGACGGCAATGCCGGCCGGCGCGGTGTTCATGACCATTTGT
>JAAYDW010000107.1 GCA_012729055.1 Deltaproteobacteria bacterium | reverse complement strand
GTCCGGCCGCTTATTTATCTTGCATACAAAATAATTGCGCGGGTGTCTGGGTGATCAGTTATTCGGACGTCATTTTATTTATCTTAAGCAAAGCCAATCAGAAAGTGTACGGAACTTTCAAGACGCGCCTGTTGCCGTACGGTCTCACGCCGATGCAGGCGCTCGTTCTGCACGCCCTCTACGAGGAGGAAAATCTTTCCGCCGGAGAACTGGGCCGGCGCCTGGCCCTCGACAGCGCAACGCTCTCCGGCGTTCTGGACCGCATGACCGAAGGCGGCTGGATCATCAAAAACCAGAAGGAAGACCGGCGGGTTCTGAACATCTCGCTCGCGGACAAATCGCGCCGCTGCCGGGAAAAATTTCTCAGGGAAACCGAAGAACTCAACCAGGAGATGCTCTCGATCTTCAGCACGGAGGAAAGGCTGCTCCTGGTCAGGATGCTCAAGGATCTGCGGAAACCGTAAAGCGCCTGATGATTAGTATACAAAATAAAATGCCGGGAAGGAGGCTCATCATGTCAAGCGGAACAGGGAAATCCGGCAGCCGGAAAAGGGCGGTGTATCCGCCCACGGATTACGAAAGGATTTTTCATCCCCAGGCGATTGCCATCATCGGCGTCTCCGCGGACGAAAACGGCGTCGGTTTCGGCACCGGCATGCTGCGGGCCATCATGATGATGGGATTTGAAGGAAAAATCTACCCCGTCAATCCCAAGGGAGGGACGATTGCCGGACTGGAAATCTACCGGCAGGTGGAGGACATCCCCGGGCCGGTCGATTTTGCCGTCATCGCGGTAAACGCGCGCTACGTCCCGGACGCGCTCGAGGCCTGCCGCAAAATCGGCGTGGCCGGCGCGGAGATTCTCTCCTCCGGCTTCAGCGAACTGGGCACAAAGGAAGGCCGGGAGCTCGAGCGGCGGATTCAGGACATCGCCGCGCGCGGCATCCGGGTGGTCGGCCCCAACTGTTTCGGCATCTACTGCCCGGCCAGCGGCCTCACGCTTTTGCCCGGGCCGGACCTTTCGCGCGAAACCGGACCTGTGGCGTTCGTCGCGCAAAGCGGCGGCATGTCCATCGACCTTGCGCACGCGGGAAAGTGGCTGGGCGTCCGCTTCAGCAAGATGGTGAGCCTCGGCAACGGCGCGGACCTGCGCGAAGCGGAGCTTCTGCACTATCTGGCCGATGATCCGGAAACCCGCGTCATCTCCATGTACATTGAAGGCATCAAGGACGGAGACGCGTTCTTTCGCGAGCTTCGAGCCGCGGCGGCAAAAAAACCGGTCATCGTTTACAAAGGCGGCCTTTCCGCGGCCGGCGCCCGCAGCGTGGCCAGCCACACCGCCTCGATGGGCGGCAGCCGCGTGATCTGGCACTCCGTTTTGCGTCAGGCGGGGGCCGTTCAGGTAAACGATACGGAAGAGATGGCGCAGGCCAACCTGGCTTTTGCAACCCTGCCGCCGAAGGCTTTCCGGGGTATTTCGATCGTGGGCGGCGGAGGCGCGATCGGCGTGACCGCCTGCGATACGGCCGAAACCTACGGCATCGAGATTCCGGCGCTGCCGCCGGAACTCCAGGAGCGCATCGGCAGCTTTTTGCCCAAGCCCGGCTCGAGCGCGATCAACCCGATTGACGTCGCCAATCCTTTCGTCGAGCCGCAGGCCCTGAAGGAAGTGCTGCTCGGCGCGGCCGAGGACGAAAAGGTCGAACTGCAGATTCTCGTCTCGCTCCTGTTTCACTACAAAGGCCTTGCCCGCGCGTTTGGCCGGCCGATCACGGAAGTCACCCCTTACCGGGAGCTGGCCCAGTGCGTCCGCGACGTTGTCGCAAAGACCGGCAAACCGGTGATTGCCGTGCTGCCGAACATGACGAGAGGCGTGGACAGCATGGATGTGACGGAGCTCATTGCCTTAACCCGGCGGGAATACCTTTCCTGCGGCATTCCGGTCTTCGACGAGCTGCACGACGCCATCCGGGCAATTTCCCATGTCAATAACTACTATGGAGGAAGAATAAAATGAAAAACGAAAAAGCCGCAAAGATCATCGAAAAGGCTCTGAAGCAGGGCCGCAAAACCCTTTCCGAGTACGAGGCCAAACAGGTCCTGGCCGCCTACGACATTCCC
>JAAYDW010000106.1 GCA_012729055.1 Deltaproteobacteria bacterium | reverse complement strand
GTCCGGCCGCTTATTTATCTTGCATACAAAATAATTGCGCGGGTGTCTGGGTGATCAGTTATTCGGACGTCATTTTATTTATCTTAAGCAAAGCCAATCAGAAAGTGTACGGAACTTTCAAGACGCGTCTGCTGCCGTACGGCCTCACGCCGATGCAGGCGCTCGTTCTGCACGCCCTCTACGAGGAGGAAAATCTTTCCGCCGGAGAACTGGGCAGGCGCCTGGCGCTGGACAGCGCAACCCTCTCCGGCGTTCTGGACCGCATGGCCGACGGCGGCTGGATTGTCAAAAACGTCAAAGAAGACCGGCGGGTCCTGAACATCACCCTGGCCGACAAATCGCGCCGCTGCCGGGAAAAATTTCTCCAGGAAACCGAAGACGTCAATCAGGAAGTGCTTTCGGTTTTCAGTACGGAAGAAAGGCTGCTTTTGGTCCGGATGCTCACGAATCTTCGGAAACCGTAAGGCGCAACAGGATCAGCACACAAAATACAACGCCGGCAAGGAGGTTCATCATGTCAAGCGGAATAAGGAAATCCGGCAGCCACAAAAGGGCGGAGTATCCGCCCACGGATTACGAAAGGATTTTTCATCCGCAGGCGATCGCCATCATCGGCGTCTCCGCGGACGAAAACGGCGTCGGTTTCGGCACCGGCATGCTGCGCGCCATTATGATGATGGGTTATGAAGGAAAAATCTACCCTGTCAATCCCAGGGGAGGAACGATAGCCGGACTCGAAATCTACCGGCAGGTGGACGATATTCCCGGTCCGGTCGATTTTGCCGTCATCGCGGTCAATGCGCGCTACGTCCCGGACGCGCTCGAGGCCTGCCGGAAGATCGGCGTGGCCGGCGTGGAGATTCTGTCTTCCGGTTTCAGCGAACTGGGCACCACGGAAGGCAGGGAACTCGAGCGCCGGATCCAGGACATCGCCTCCCGCGGCATCCGTGTGGTCGGTCCCAATTGCTTCGGCATCTACTGCCCGGCCAGCGGCCTTACGCTTTTGCCGGGACCGGACCTTTCGCGCGAAACCGGACCGGTGGCGTTCGTCGCACAAAGCGGCGGCATGTCGATCGATCTCGCACACGCGGGAAAATGGCTGGGCATCCGCTTCAGCAAGATGGTGAGCTTCGGCAACGGCGCGGACCTGCGCGAAGCGGAGCTTCTGCACTATCTGGCCGATGATCCGGAAACCGGCGTCATCTCCATGTACATCGAAGGCATCAAGGACGGAGACGCGTTCTTTCGCGAGCTTCGAGCCGCGGCGGCAAAAAAACCGGTCATCGTTTACAAAGGCGGCCTTTCCGCGGCCGGCGCCAGAAGCGTGGCCAGTCACACCGCCTCGATGGGCGGCAGCCGCGTGATCTGGCAGTCCGTTCTGCGTCAGGCGGGGGCCGTTCAGGTAAACGATACGGAAGAGATGTCACAGGCCGTCCTGGCCTTTGCAACGCTGCCGCAGAAGCCTTTCCGGGGCATTTCCGTTGTGGGCGGCGGGGGCGCGATCGGCGTGACCGCCTGCGATACGGCCGAAGCCTACGGCATCGAGATTCCGGCTCTGCCGCCGGAACTCCAGGAGCGCATCGGCAGCGTTTTGCCCAAACCCGGCTCGAGCGCGATCAATCCGATCGACGTCGCCAATCCTTTCGTCGGGCCAGAGGCC
>JAAYDW010000020.1 GCA_012729055.1 Deltaproteobacteria bacterium | reverse complement strand
CTGTCAAGCATTAAATCACAATTCGCATGCCTACAAGAATTCCAGTTTTTCTAAGGTCGGCCTACGGAAATTCAACTACTTACGCCGCTCCAATGGCCAAAAAATGCCTACAACTGTCGAACCCGGGGTTAAGTGCCAAGACATCGTGGACAAAGTTCTTTGACAATCGAATAGCTATTACGTCATTTCATGGACATCTGAGACAATTTGGAGGTGTTCATGAAAGAAGAGCCCATACAGCAAAGGATTTTGGCCGTTGAGCGATTTCATGGCGGTGAAAGTCCGGAATCGATCTGTGCATAATACCGTAAACCACGATCCTGGCTCTATAAATGGGTCTCACGGTATGACGATCACGATGCATCCTGGAGTGAAAGTCAATCCTGCCGCCCTAAAAAGACTGCCAATATCACCCCGGCAGAAACGGTGGAGATTATTAAGTTCATCCGCCTTGATCTTTACAATCACGACTTATTCTGCGGGGCTCAGGCGATCCAGTGGGAGATGGAAGATCGGGCACTAAAGCCGCTGCCGTCTGTCAGAACCATTAACCGGATTCTGATCCGACATTGTCTTACCCACCGGCGAACAGGAAAATACGAAGCAAAGGGAACCGCCTATCCCGTGTTGCCGTCTATTAAAGCCAACCAGACGCATCAAGCCGATCTGGTAGGGCCATGTTACCTGAAAGGTCCTGTGCGCTTTTACAGCCTCAATGTGATTGATACGGCCACGGTTCGTTGCGGCTTATATCCAACCTCATCCAAAGCCAGTCAGCCCATGATTGTCGGATTTTGGAACATCTGGAAGCGCCTGGGGATGCCCAATAATCTCCAGATCGATAATGCCCTGAGTTTCTTTGGCAGCCGGAAATATCCCCGTGGCATGGGGCCACTCATCCGACTCTGCCTGAATCACGGCATCGAGCCCTGGTTTATTCCAATGGCCGAACCCTGGAGAAACGGAATGGTGGAGCAGTTTAATGACCGCTACCAGAAAATGTTTCTTCAAAAGAAGATCATGTACGCGGAAGAGGAGCTTCAAATCGGTTCACTGGCTTTCGAGCAGCGTCACAATAGCAAGTATCGATTCAGTAAACTCAAGGGAAAAACGCCTCTGAAAGCTTTGTCGGAATCAAAAGTTAAATTGCGTTTTCCGAAGGAAGTTGATGCACCGAAGCATCCCTTGAAGAAACCGGAAACAGGCAGGTATCATTTTGTCCGTCTCATCCGAAGCAACTTAAAACTGGACATATTTGGCGAGACTTTTCCCGTGCCGCCTGAATTGAAATATGAATACGTAATAGCTACCGTAAATGTCAAAGAGCAAAAATTAAAGCTCTTCCTGGATAAAATCCAGGTCGAGGAGTTCCAATATAAACTGCGTTAATTAATCCTGAGTGTCCACGATCTCCTGGCACAAAAACTGTCCACGAGGTCCTGGCACTCAACAAGTAGGCCCTAAAACTGCTGGTTCAACAAAAGACACATGGTTTACGCGTGCAACGCAGGCCATGGTGTTTAAAACAGACGAGTGAAATCTAACTTTGGGGGAAATACCATGCAAAAACAACTCACGGCGATTATTGAGCGCGAGGGCAACGGTTATGTTTCACTTTGTCCGGAACTTGATATTGCCAGCCAAGGCGATACTATAGAGGAAGCCCGTGTAAACCTTCGAGAAGCTCTAGAACTTTTTTTTGAAGCAGCCTCACCGTCGGAAATTAAAACAAGATTGCATACGGAAGTATATGTAACACAGGTGGAGGTTGCCGTTGGGTAAATTTCGCGTTCTTTCTGGAAAGTAAGTATGCAGCATCCTTTCCCAGCATGGATTTGTAGAAGTGCGCCAGCGCGGCAGCCACATTGTCATGCAAAAGCATCTTCCTGAAACAACGATCACCGTACCAGTTCCTAATCATTCTGAACTCCGAATCGGGACACTACAATCCATCATTCGTCAATCTGGTGTTTCAAAAAGTGAGTTTGAATCTTAATTCCAACACCTATAAGGCCTTTGCTTGTCAAGAGCAAAAAAATCCCCTGACGGAAAAAAGGTGAGTGCAAGCTTTATTTTTTGCCACGGAGAACGGACTTGCCGTAACGGGCCTGTCCGTGCGGACTTGGTTTCCAGGAACAGGTTTGCAGAAACGTGTTCTGCACCAAACACCTATTGAGGCTGCAGCGCCAATTGCGCCAGGGGGTTTTATCCCCCACCTAGAAGAACATTCGTACCCGTATGCCGGCCAATCAAAAGACGGGGTCATCCCGATGGAATCGGGACGTCCAGTTACAAGGGTGGCTCGGGGACGGGGCAGCACACATGACCGACGTTACATTGCATAGCCGTTTTTTATATACAGGAGGGACCGGAGAGGGTGTCTAATCAAAGCAGCGGATTCCAGGGATAATTTCCTATGGCGCTTTTAGCATTCACAGATGCAGTCGGATAGACTTTAATTTTAAGCGCCGTTGAGAGGATAGCCCTGACACGTGCTCCAGTCAGGCTTCGGGTTTCACCCGCCCCGCCCCGTTAAGCCCGAGCAAAGAAGGTGTCCATATTGGAGGGCTCCTTTCTTCTGAGCATGAAGTAAACCGCTCGTCCGATTTTATGGGCGAGGATGGACAGCGCTTTCCCCTTGCCGTGTTTGCTGACCAGCCGGTCATGGTAACTTTGAGCTTGTTCGTTGTCACGCAGGAACAGACAGGCTGCCTCGGAGAAAGCCCATTTGAGATGAACATTGCCGATTTTGCTGTTTTTGGAGGCAAACTTTTTTCCACCGGATTCCCTGGGGCATTTAACCAGACGACAGTAGGAGACAAAGTCCTGGACCCGATCAAAGCGGCTAATGTCATGGGCTTCGTACAGGATGATCAGGCTTAAGATCTTTCCGATGCCGGGGATGCTCCGCAGGAGATGGAAACTTCTGGCGTTGTGCCCTTTGGCCTGACGGACGATATAAAGCTCCAGATCGTTAATCAGGCGGTCGTAGAGTTCGGAAAGCTGGAGATTGACTTCCATGCTCTTCTGGACGGCGGGATCAGGGAAGCGATCAGCCAGTCCCTTGCGGTGGGAGGCAATAGAGAGCTTCTTTTCAAAGTCGGGAAGATTATACTGGCTTTTAGTGTTGTAGACATGGGCCAGAAGTTCCGTTCGCTTATGGACCAGGTGATTTCGCCGTCTGAGCAGATCGCGGGTGGAGCGCATGCCCTCGGGATAGACATAAGCCGTAGGGAGGGTTCCACCCCGGAGCAGGACTGCGATCTTTTTGGAGTCGATTTTGTCGTTTTTGGTCTTTCCCCCGTGGATGGCTTTCATGTATAATGCATGGCCAAGCACAAACGGAATAGATTCACGGTGACACAGATCGGCCAGCCAGTACCAGACGAACATGCATTCGACGGCGACGACGACATCTTCGCGATAAGGTTGGATGGCTGCCAGAAAGGATTCCGGATTCGATCTGACGTTTTTGTGAAAGACGTTTTTCCCCGCCTGATCCAGAATACAGATGTACATGGATCGGGCATGCAGATCAATGCCGCAATAGTACTTGTGTTGCTGCGTATAGAATCTCATCGGGTTTCCTCCTTTTGGTTTAAAGTGGTTTTCTCCAAAAAGCATTTTATCATGCCTTGAGGAGGAGGCCTTGATGAGTATCAAAATCGCTACAGCCGATCGCAGGCCGCTGGCCTGCACCGGCTGAGCTTTTCGTTCGCCTTAAAAAACAATTGCCATCATAACGTTATGGTGCTATAAGTACATAACGTTAAGGAGGTAATAATATGGGAACCGCAGCAACGAGAGCAACCGTATATTTAGACCCAGAATTACACAAAGCACTAAGACTGAAAGCTGTTGAAACGGCTCAGTCTTTATCAAAGTTAGTCAATGATGCTATTAAAGAGTCTCTTGTAGAAGACGTGGAAGACATCGCGGCATTTGAAGAAAGAGCAAAAGAGCCACTCATCAGCTATGAAGCAATGATCAAGAGGCTTAAAAAAGATGGGAGAATATAAAATATTCTTTAAGAAATCCGTTGAAAAAGACCTTCGCTCCATCCCCAAAAAAGATTTAAAGAAAATCCTCACACGCATAGAAGCGCTTGCGCAAGAACCAAGACCGCAAGGCTACGAAAAACTTTCCGGCCAGGAGAAGTATCGGATCCGCCAAAGCACGTATAGAATTATTTATTCAATTCAAGACCAGGAACTTACGGTATGGGTTGTAAAAGTCGGACATCGCAAAGACGTTTATCGCTGAAGCGAACCCGTCGCTAAAGCCGGAGCAGCACCTGCGGTGCTGCTCCGGCTTAGCTTTTCGTTAGCGCAGGATAATTATGACAAGAAATTCGAAATGGTCTCGTGATGAATTAATTTTGGCTCTCGATCTTTATATGAGAGTCAATCCTGTCCATACATAATGCGTACATAATGCGGGACGCTCTTCAAAATATCAAAATAAATTTCTGTGAGTTGCTTTATGAAACTGAATTTATGTTTTTAAAGTGCGTCACCAAGAAATTTTCAATATTGATTCAATGAGGAGGGGTAATGAAAACATTTTTTATTATGCTGATCTTTGTTTTATGTAGTTGTCAAGTGTTAGGTCCAAAGCCATCATCGGACAATGTTTGTTCTCCCAATTTCACAACCAGCGGAAGTCTTTCCACGGGAGGAGTGATTAATAAATGTTCGAAGGAATATCCAAATACATCTAAGAAAGCTGCTTTTAATAAAATATTAGCTTCAGTAGCTGCGCATGGATATAACATTGTTAATAGCGACAAAGAGCAAGGGTTAATAACTGTTACCCTTCCAGGAACTGCTACAACGAGAAGCGCAAAACAGGCGCCGATGAACATCCTGATCTTAGATGGAAGCAACAAAGGAATACGAGTTGATGCCATCATTAATCTTGCGGGTGGAAACATCGTTACCGGCAATGAATTGACTGGATATTTTTGCTCTGTCTACCAACCACTGGAAAACGCGGAAAAGACGACTGCGACGGAAGAGCCCGCCCCCGCAAAAAAAACAAAAAGAAACCGCCGAAAGAAATAAATTGTGGTTTTGGGGACGCCCACGAAGTCTAACTTTCCCTCTCTTTCAGCACAGCTGCGGATAGCCGTGTTCGCCGGCTATCCGCTTACCTCTCTCCACGCAGGGGACAAGAATTCACCCTCACTCAATTCAAATCTCTTTTCCAAAAATATGTTCCCTGCTGCTCTTTTGAACCCGGCCAATCTTTATTCATTCGAAGTCGCCTTCGTCAGCAACGGCTTTAATAACGTGGTAAGTTTGGAAATTATTACACCGGCAACGAAATGCAACAGAGATGTCATTCCGGACTTGACGCGTGACCTTTAGGTTGTCCGGAATCCAGGAAGCATTTAAAAGCAACCGGATTGCCGCTTTCGTAACCTGAAGGTTACAAGCGAGGAATGACGGCGAGGCCATAAATTAATGCCGGAGCCGTCATGCGCCGCCTGACGGCTGCCGCTCATGTCGGGCCTCTTCGTGGAATTCCATCCGCGTGTCTTCCACCGGGTAAAGCCGCTTTGCGATTTCTTCTAACAGATAGCTTTGCAGCGCGTCCGGTGTGATGCCCATGGCTTCCGCCTGAATGTGGCCGTAGCTTTTTTCTTTGGCATTTCTCAGAATTCTGAAGGTTGTTTCCATGCCGCATTCGCTTTGCCGGACTTCCGCGCCCAGGTTGGCGGCTCCCGGCAGCCGGCCCGCTTCGACCATATCGGCGATTTCATGCTTGTGCGTGGTAAAATAAGCCGTCACGCCTTTTTGACTTAAATACTCCAGAACGATCTTCGTTCGTTTGACCGACTCCTCATGATCCGTTCCGTTGGCAAATTCGTCGAAGAAAACGACGGAATAAGGGGTCATGCGGGGCTGCCCCGCCGCGGGACGGGAAAACCGGGCGATTCTTTTTAATTCCGTCAGGTACAGCCCCGTGCCTTCGGCCGTATTGTCTTCGGTATTGAAGGAGGTAAAGATCGCGTCAATGAGGCTCAGCTCGGCCTGATCGGCGGGCAGCGCCATGCCCAGATGGGCCAGCCAGTACATCTGCCCCACCTGCCGGAGGTAGGTCGTCTTGCCGCCGTTGTTCGGGCCTGTAATCACAAAGAGGTTATGATCCCGGTCCGACACGATATCGTTGCCGACAATATGATCGGCTTGCAGACGCTCCATCAGCGACGTATTGCGGGCGTTCGTCACGGAAGCTCTGATGGCTCTTTTGTCCAGGATGACGGGCAGGGTCACGGCAAAGCCGTCCGCCTTCCATTTTCGCTGCAGCGCCGCGGCGCCAAAATAAAAACTCAACTCTGCCGACAAATCTCCAATCGCCAGTTGCGGAATGCGGGAATAAACCGCCTCGTTCACGAGCAGAAGCCAGTATTCCATCAAATCCCCGTATCGTTTCCGCTCGTTTTTCCCCCACGTTTCCAGGGTGATGCCGGCGAGATTGAAGCTGAATATTTCTTTGTGCCAGATGTCGAGTTTGGCTTTCATGGTCGCAAGCAGATTGACGGCCCCGGCTTCATCGTTGAGAAATTGCGCATAGGGATCTTCGGTAAGCATCTTTTCCGTGGCTTCGAGGAGAATCCTGTTTCTTTTGTAAAATTCCCTTCGCGATCCCACGGCGCTGAGGGAGGTGAGATAATCCATGTTGTCGTCGATGGCGTCGCCCACGCCGTAAGGAACATAGATATCCCGGAGAAACCTCTCGGCTTCGCCAAATTTCGTATCCGCGTCGAACCGGTCGCCCAGGTCTTTTATGCGTTTCAGGCGTCGGGAAAGGGGCTTTTGCATTTTGCGGATGCTGGAAACAAATTCCATGATGTTGGCCGCATCCTGAAGAGATTTCAGACCGTTGACGGCGCTCCGATAGCGTTCGTCGTACAGGCAGGTATCCAGGCTGGACTTGACGGCAAGGACCTGCCGCCACAAGGCTTCGCTGTTCTGCAGCTCGAAAATCGTTTCCTGCCGTTTGCCGATCTCCCCGCCATCGCCGGCCGGATGATGAAAGATGCTTTCAATGTATTCTCTGTCGCTGACCCTGCTTTTTTCATACGGCCGGGGAACCGCGGTGAAAACCGCATTCATGACTGCGCCGATGCCGAGATCATGAAAGGCTTCCGGATTGGAGAGAACAAAACGGTCGCCGCCGTCTGCGGCCTTTCCGCGATTCAGACAGGCTTCGTTTCCCTCCAAAGCATAAAGGTCCTCGCGCGGCGTGAAATCCTGAAGATAATGCAGAATCCTGGAGGCGGTATTTTTTAAGTGATGCGTAAGCGTCATCGTGTCATGCCTTTCATCATGAAGGGGCCGAAAATCAGTTTTTTCTTTTCTTGCGCCGAGGCTTTATCTCAAAGACCGCCGATCGCCGCTCCGGAGCGCCCGTTATGGTCTGCGGCCGCCCGCCTTTTCCCATTTCTTCCGGTTGGCCATATGCCGCCGGAGCGCTCCGCGGCGCACTTTTCCGACAGATTACAGGTGTTCCCCGCGCTTTGCTAAAACATGTCCTGGGGCGCCGCCCAGTCGGGAATGTAACGGTAATACTCCGGCGCGTGAGCCTGCTGAAGTCCGGCCAGGGTGACCCGGGCGAGCGCAATGCCCTGGCGGGTGCGGTAGAGGCCCGCCCACCCCGCAGCTTCCAGGGCTTCGAGGTATTTTTTCAGGTCCGCGTCGCTTGCCTCGAGCCACTCCCGGATGTCGTCCATCGTCATGTGCAGTCCCGGATTGACCCGGTAATTTTCGGCCAGAACCGCAAGGACATCCGCTTCGCTGCGGGCGGCGACGCGCTCCGGCGGCTTCCCGACCGGCAGGGGGATCTTGAGGTCCGGATCGATCATCCGCTGCGGGGCTTTCAAGTCGTCCTTCATCCGTTTGGTTCCCTGGCGGTAGATGAGCAGCTTCAGCACTTCCGAGGTTCCGGCCGCAATCTGCGTCAGCTTGGCGTCCTGCATGATGCGCTGCACGGGATAAATTTTCAGGGCGCCGTTTCCGCCCATGCACTGGATGGCTTCGAGCGCCGTTTCCATGAGCGAATCCGCCGCGAAGAGCTTCGAGACGGCGGCTTCCACGGGAATTTCCCGCCCCAGGTCGATGCAGTGGCAGGAATAGTACATCATCACCCGGCTTAAGTAGAGCTTCGAAATCATCTCCGCGAGCTTGAACTGGTTCGTGGCGATATCGCCGGTGGGGCGGCCGAACTGCAAACGTCTTTCCAGATGCTGTTTGGCGTAGCGGATGCACTCGCGCATCATGCCCAGAATCGGCGCGGCGTTCAAAATCCTTTCGACGTTGAGGCCGCCCATCATGATCTTCCATCCGTCGCCTTCGTTTCCCAGGCGGTTGAACGCCGGAATCCTGGCCTGATCAAAGGTCAGGTTGCCGTTGTAATTGCCGAACATGCCGATCATGTCGTTGACCCGCTCGACATGGAAGCCGGGCGCGCCTTTTTCCACGACAAAAGCGCTCAGGTGACGGTAAGCCGCCCGGTCTTCCGGCTTCTCGCTGGTCCGGAAATAGCACAGATAGAGATCGGCGGCCGCCGCGGTCGTTTGAAACCGTTTCTTCCCGTTGATGATATAGTCGTCGCCGGCGCGCACGGCCGTCGACTCGATGGAGGCAATATCGGAGCCGGCGTAGGGCTCCGTCATGGTAATGCAGCCCAGCAGCTCTCCTTTGGCCATGGCGGGCAGCCACTTGAGTTTTTGCTCCTCGCTGCCGTTGTGCAGAAGCTGCGTCGCGCTTCCGAACATGGTTGTGCCCAGGGGGCCGACCACGCCGGCGCGGGCGGCTTCCTCGTTCAGAATCGCCGCGCCCGTCACGCCCCAGTCTTCAAAATGCCCGCCGTATTTTTTCGGGACCAGCGCGCCGAACCAGTCCCGGCCGGCCATCAGCCTTGTCGCTTCGCGCGCCAATTCATTTTTGGCGACGCTGCGCATGCCGACCGGCATCAGGACTTCGTCCACAAATTTCCCGGCCTCCTCGGCCAGCCTGATCTGCGCTTCATTCCACCACGGAAAAGTATCCATATTTCTTCCTTTCTGTTGCCTGTCGCGGGTTGCTGCCGCCTTTGCGCATAGCACACCCGGCGGGGCCGGTCAAAGGGGGAAGCGACATGCCGCGCCTTTTCGTCCCCGGTTCTTTCGCGCCGCACCGCGCGCAACCATAAAATATAATCTGGACAGATGGGCCCCGAATATGCTTTTTCTGCCTTCTGAAGGCATCATCGACTAAGATTTGAGGGTGGATTGAAATGGAACACAGCGATTTTGCATCCGTGGTCTTTGCGGGCGGCGGGTCCCGCTGCGCCTGGCAGGTCGGTTTTTGGGAAGAGCTTTCGCCTTTTTTGAAAAACGGCCCGCGGGCGGTCGGCGCCGTGAGCGCCGGAGCGGCGATGGCCTGCTTTGTCTTTGCCGGCAGAGCGCCCGAGGCCATGGATTATTTTCAGAAGATCACGGCGAAGAATCCGAAAAACTTTTATCCGGAAAACCTGTTCAAAGGCGTTCCCCTGTTTCCGCACCTGGAGATGTACCGCAATACGCTCCTTTCGGCTTTTGACGAACAGGCCTTAAAAACTTTGCACCGGGGGCCGGACGTCCGGATTTTGCTCTCCCGCCCGCCGGCGTGGGCTAAGCCTGGCCTGGCGGTCCTGCTGGGATTTTTATGCTACCAGATTGAAAAGTCCCTTTCGGCCCCTCTGCACCCGACGCTGGCCATTAAAATCGGCTTTCGGCCGGAAATCGTCTCCGTCCGGAGCTGCGAAACGCCGGAGATGCTGGCCGCGTTGATTCTCGCTTCCTCCTGCACGCCGCCTTTTACACCCGTCCTGCGCTGGAACGGTGCAGTCGCGCTGGACGGTGGGCTGATCGACAACGTGCCCTACCGGGCGGTTGCGCATATCGGCGGCAAAACGCTCTTCCTTTTAACCCGCAGCTATCGCCGCGAATCTCTGCCTTCGGTTCCGGAGCATGCCTACATCCAGCCGTCCCGGCCGATTGCCATTGCCAAATGGGATTACACCAATCCCGAAGGCCTTCTGGAAACCTACGAACTCGGCAGACAGGATGCGCGGCGCTTTCTGCAATCTCCCTTGCCGCGCCGCCCCTGACGAAAGAGCCGGAGAGACCTTAAGATCCCTCCGGCTGACGTTTATCAATGCTGCGGTTTGATGCCGGTCGAATTACTGTATGGTAATCCCTCCGTCAACCACGATGCCGGCTCCGGTGACGTAAGACGCTCCGGGGGAAGCCAGGAAAAGCAGCGCCGCCTTGAGTTCGTCATCGGTTCCGAAACGCCCCATCGGAATGTAGTATTCATTGAGCTTGTCATGCGCCGGCTTGTTCTGCTCTCCCATGTCGCTTTCAAACCAGCCGGGCACGAGCGCGTTTACGGTCACTTTCTTTTTCGCCCATTTGACGGCCAGATCCCTCGTCAATCCCATCACCGCCGCCTTTGAGGCGTTGTAGGGCGGAGACATCACGACGTCGCTTGGGCACCCGATCAAACCGGTAATGGAGGCAATATTGATAATGCGGCCGTACCCCTGCCTGGTCATCAGCGACCCCGCCTTCTGGCACATCAGCCACAGTCCCGTCAGATTCGTGTCGATGACCTGGCGCCATGTTTCCAGCGAGAATTTGAAAATGGGCTCCACCAGGGCGACGCCTGAATTGTTGACCAGGATGTCCACTTTGCCGAATTCTTTTTGCACCCGTTCAAACAAGGCGTCTATCTCCGCCGGCTGAGTCAAATCCAGGCGCGCCGGCAGGACCTTGACGCCCAGTTCCTTTTCCAGGATTTCGGCGGACGCCTTGCACTTGTCGAGTTTTCTGGCGGCAATCACCAGATTCGCTCCAGCCTCCCCCAGGGCATGGGCCAGTTGATATCCCAGGCCGTATCCGCCGCCCGTTACAATGGCCACCTGTCCGGACAAATCAAACAGTTCTTTCATGGTTCTCATCATCGTCGCTCCTTTAAGAAAATATGCCGTTCACTATCACAAATCGCCGCATTCGACAAAAGAAAGAGGCAAAGCCCTCCGCCTTCACGGATACGCATGCCGCAGCGTTCCCTTACCGGCCGGTTCGCATATCGCGCCAGTGGCGACAGGAAAAACAACGATAGGATTTGCAGCGTCCGATGAAAAGAGAATCAATATCCCGTGAGAGGGGGATAACGTTTTTTCCCGCTTTGCTGCCTGATGCCTTTTTCACGTCGACCGCCGCAGCGCCCGGCCGCCGCGCAATCCCGTGACGGAGCCGTTTGCAACCTCGATCACGCCGTTGACGATCACATACCTCACGCCTTTGCTGTAAACAGACGGCTCCAGATATGTCGCCGGCGCTTCCAGGGCGGCCGGATCGAACACACACACGTCGGCGTAATACTCCGGAAGGATTTTCCCCCGTTGCCTGATGCCGAATTTTTCGGCGGGGCGGGACGTCATGGACAAAAGAGCGCTCTGAAGACTCAACACCCCCTCTTCCAGGGCAAAGACCTTCAGCTTTTTGACAAAAGAAGACGTTGTCCGGGGATGCCCGTAGGATGCCTGTTCCGGCACGGCGCAGCCGTCCGATCCCGTAAAGACGTATTCTTTGGCCATCAACTGTCTCAGCGCCCCCTCGTCAATCACGAAAAATATTCCGGCCGGAGGATTTTCCCCACAAACCATCTCCACGTAGATTTCCGCCGCATCCTTTCCCTCTTCAGCGGCGATCTCCTGGAGCGACGTGTAGGCATAGTCGCGTTTACCCGTCCACAGGGTGATGAGAATTTTATCCGTCGTCAGCGTCAGAAACGTTTCGGCCACCGCGTCCCGGATGGCCTGCCGGGCTTCCGGATCGTTCCAGTATTGCGGTTTGATGCCGGTCGCGGTGCGGAAGGCCGGAGGCGCGAGCACGCTCAGGTTCATGGAAGAAGCCGTAAAAGGGTACTGATCGGCCGTTACGTCGATGCCCTCCGCGCGCGCATCCCCGATGGCCCGGCCAATTGCGTCGTCACCCGCCGGCGCGCCTCCGATATAGGCTTTGATGTGCGAAATCTGTACGGGGACGCCGGCCTGCCGTCCGATGTCGATGGCCTCCAGAATGCCCGCCATGATCTGGACGTTGGCGTTCGTGTAGTCCGACGGCGGTTCGTTGCGGATATGGCTGACATAGATGCCGTTATACTTTTTAATCACTCTGCTCAACGCAATCAGTTCTTCTTTGGACGCGTTTACGCCGGGAACATAGCCCAGTCCCGTGGACATGCCGAGCGCGCCCTTTTCCATTTCCTGCGCGACTTTCGCTTTCAGGCGCTCCAGTTGATCCGGCGTCAGGTCCATCGTATCGATGCCGAAGAGTTCCTGGCGCAGGTAGCCGTGCGGCGTGAGATAACAGGTATTGGGGGCAAAGGGCAGAGAGTCGATAAAGGCGTAGTATTCGTCCATGTCCGTAAAGCCGTATCCGCAGTTGCCCGATACGACTGTTGTCACCCCCTGGAGCAGCCCCGCCTCATTGGACATCCAGCACCGGTTCCCCCGGGCATCCTCTCTGTCGTCCCCGAGCGACTGAAAGAGGTAATCGGAGTGCTCGTGGACATCGATGAAGCCGGGAGCAACAATGCAGTTGCGGGCGCTGATGGTTGCCCGGCCGGAGGCGGCCAGATGCCCCACGGCGACGATCCGGTCTCCGACAATGCCGACATCGGCGACAAAGGGAGCGGCCGCGGTTCCATTGTAAACCGTACCGTTGCGGATGACGATGTCATAGATCTCCTCTGACGACCGGCAAGACAAATGCGGAAAGGCGAGGCCCGCGGCCCCGCAAAAGGCGGCGTCTTTCAGAAATTCTCTGCGCGTCAGCATCAGCCTAAACCTCCACTGTCTGTCGCTGATTTCAAATGTCGTTAACGGATTTTACGTAGGGCGAGCATAATCCCTTCTGACTTTCCGGAAAAGCATTTTTTGCAACCGCCGCCTGGCCGCCCGCAGACCTTACCGGAGTGATCCATGGGGGATCGTGCAGGTTTGACGCCGGAAGGCGCCGGAACCGGTTTGGCGGAGGCGGCCGGTCCGGCTATCGTTTGTCTGGCTGCGGCGCAATGTTATAAACCGTGTTGCAGAATTCGCCTCCTTCGGCCCGGGTTGTCTCGATCATGAGCAAGGCCCGGCCGTCCGTCGCCGCCAGAAAATATTCGCGGTCGATCGCCATCACCGCCTCGCAAAGCTCGCGCGACGTATTTTTCAGACCGAACGGACAGCTTTTCCCCCGGATGTGAAAGAAGTCGTCGGAAAGCGCGACCACATCGACCGTGGAAGGATCGAAGTTTTTGGCAAAGGCCGCTCCAACCGAAGAAAGCCGGTTGTCCGGCAATTTGCTTTTTGCCCGAAGCCCCAGCGCCCGCCCCTGGCGGCCCAGAGCCTCTTCGATGAGGGGCAGAGCCTCGCTGCCGTACTTTTCATACACCGCCTTGATTAAAAGTCCCTGCGCTTCCGTCGCGTTTTTAGGCAACGTTTTTTCCTTTTGACCGCTCATGCCTTCTCCCCCTTGATGTGTCGTTTTCGCAATCGCCTTTGCCCGCGCGGATTCCGGCTCAGGCAAAAAATTCAGCTTTTCAGAAACATTTTCCAGCCCGCCCACAGAGAGCCGGGAATCAGGTCCAGCGCGCCGGAGGCCTCCGCCATCGGCGTGAAGCCGCACGCATTGCAGGCGATCCGCCCGCGGCTTTTCACATAACAGCCCCGGGTAATCGCACCGTCCGGATCGACGTTGATCAGAATGTCATCGTGGCAGCGCCAGCGGTTGTGCGCCATGGCCGCAAGCCTTCCCGCGGAGTTTAAAATGGGAAAGCCCTTCTTTTTCAGCTCCAGCAGTCTGGCCACGGCCTCCCGGCGCTCGTCTTCCGCCAGGGCCAGGTCTTCTTCTCCCTGAAAATAAGGATAGAAAAACTGGACGGTCATGCCCCGAACGGCCGGCGCCTCGCGCACCCACCGGCAAAGCGCGTCGATTTCCCGCCAGTTACGGCGGTTGAGCGTGCAGTGCACGAACACCCGGGGATGGCGGGTGGCCGCCAGGTTGGCCTGAACGCGGTCGAAGGAGCCGCTGCGAAGCGCGTCGTGCGTTTCGCGAAGACCGTCGAGGCTCACCCAGAGCGCATGCGCGGGAACGTCCAGCGGCAGCGTGCCGTTGGTGGTCACCGCCACGCGCAGGAAATGCCGGCGGGCGTAAACCACCAGGTCGTGCAGGCGGCGCGTCTGATCTTTCCACAGCAGCGGTTCTCCGCCTTCAAAAACCACCAGGCGCGTTCCCGCGCGCCGAAGCGCCTGAAGCGCGTCCACGGCCTGCCGCCAGGAGAGCGTATCGCCTTCCTCCCCTGCGCGCAGATGAAACGGACAGGCGCGGCAGGATAAATTGCAGCGGTACGTCACCTTGAAGCTCGCCAGCAGCGGAACGCGCTGTCCGTAAATTTTCCGCCGCCAGTAAAAACCCGCCAGATCGATCGGCCAGGGAAGACGGATGCCTTTCATTGTGTGCGCATCCTGCCCGATTTACGAGATCTCCTCGATCCCCAGCGGATACTTCGAGAGAACCTCGCAGCCGTCTTTCGTGATGACGATGTCGTTTTCGTAGCGGAAGCCGATGTTCTCCTCCGGCGCGGCGTACTGCATCGCGCAGACGACCATTTCATTTTCCTGGTAGACGTGGTCCTGATCCGTCCAGTAGGGCAGCGCGGGATTGACGACGGCGCCGATGCGCCACTCGTCGCCGAAAAGCCCGATGCCGTGTTCGCAGGCGGGCTGGATGAAATCGCCGCAGCCGCGCGATTCGGCAAAGTCCATCATGATCGCGGCCAGAGTGCCGGGCGTCGTTCCAGCGCGGTAGTGGTCGATGACGGTCTGAATGATGGCGACAAAGTTGTCCGCATGCCGGCGCTGGCGTTTGGTCGCCGGCCCGATGAGGTAGTTGTGCGAATGGTCGCCCAGCGCCAGCTTGAACATGGCGTGAAAATCGAGCATCAGCGGCTCGCCCGCGCCGATTTCTTTGGTCGTGGGCGGCGTGCAGGCGCCCAGCCCCGTCCGGTAGCCGCTGGAGATCTCGTTGAGCCCCGCGAAGTTCCACTCGGAAACGCTGCCGGCGCGGCGCATCGCCAGCGCGGCGATGCCGGCGATCACGGTTTCCGTCATGCCCTTGTAGCCGCCGTTTGTAAGCGCGGCGCGGGCCGCCTTGTGGCCTTCGTCGACGATCAGCGACGCTGTGCGGAAGCGCTCGATCGTCCCCTGGTCCTTGATCAGCGACAGGGCGTCCACGATGTCGTGCGCGTTTTCCCATTCAAAACCGGCAAGCGCGTCCTTGAAATGCGTGTACTCCCAGTGCGAGAGATTTCCCTCGGCCGTGTAGGTGGAAATGCCGTCTTCAAAGCCCAGGCGCCCTTTCCGGATGCCGAGCTCCTCCTTGATAAAATCCGTGATGGCGGAGACCTGGTCCATGCCGCCCATCGGGCCGTAGGCGCGGACGTGGTCGGAATCGAGCCAGGTTTCGTCGCCGACGCGCAGCGCGTCCACGACAAACGTAAAATAGGTGGGCTGCCCTTCGGGCGGAATGATCACATAGCTGCGCCAGGGGCAAAACGTATCCAGCACAAAGCTCATGGTGCGGATGCGCGAGCCGAGATAAACGTCGATGCCGCGCCGGGCCATTTCCGCCTGGATCGCCTTTACGCGGCCGGGATTGTCGATGTAATATTTATCCGTGGGGTCCAGTATTCTGGTCATGATGCAATCTCCCTTCTAGTACTGCGTTGGAATCTTCGCGAGCACCTTGTTGAGGCGGTCGGCGACGGCGGCCAGTTTGAGCGCGCGGGCCAGGTTGCCCTTGAGCTTGAGCTTGCCGGTCATGAGCGCCTTTTGCGAGCCAAGCTCCGCGCGGGAAATTTTCGCAAAAGTCTCGTAATCCCCGATGATCCGGAACTCCGCCTGCGGCGATTCGCCCGAGCCCGTTTCGACGCGGGTGACTTTCCCGTCCCTGCATTCGACAAAGAGAAACTGCTCCTCGCCGCCGGGACAGTTTTTATAAATGTTGGACATGGACGTGGTGACGTTGTTCATTTTTTCCGGGGTCAGTTCCGACTGAAGTCTCTTGAGCGCTTCATCGCGCCAGGCCTCTTTCAGATAGGCAAATCGTTCAGACATGTTGAATCCTCCTGTCTTGTCGGGCCGCAAAAGACGCGCGGTCCGGATGGGTGGTATCTTCAGGCGACGTCCGTCTTCGAAAAGACGCGACATGCAACCTCTCAGGGCCGGAAAAACTATAAGAGCAAACCGCAGGAGTGTCAACACATTATCCCGGCGGGGAAAGCCCCTTCCCGGCCAGTCGATCCGGATGATTCCTTCGGGTTTGACAGGCCGTCCCATCAATGATATTTAAAGGACGTTCACAGCACAAAAATAATCGTTCATCCGGGCTTTCGCATGAAAACGAACACGGTTTTGTCTGATCTCAAGGAAAAAGAAAAACTGGCCCGCCGCGACATCATCATTGCCGCCGCGGAAAAGGAATTCACCACCAAACCCTTTCCCAAAGTGACCATGCGGGACATCGCCAAACGCGCCGGCGTCTCGCCCGCCCTCATCTACCGCCATTTTCCGGATCAGCAGTCTCTGTTTGCCGAAGCCTTCATGCGGGGAATCAGCGGCATCTTCGATAAGATCTTCGTCACGATCGACCGGTCGTCCGACGGCGCCATCGAGCAGGTCATCGCGGATTTCATCGAATATTTCACGCGCAACGACCAGTACTTCCAGATGATGATGAACTTCTTCCTCGGCGGGTCGGTGGATCCGACCCTGTTTGAAAAGCTCACCCGAATCGAACGGGAAATTCTCGGCCACTTCGACCTCATCTTCATCAAAATGAACGCAGAGGGAAACGTCCGCCGTCATTCGCACACGCTCTTTGCCGCCCTCACCGGAATTGTCGCGACCTTTCGGAATCATCCCGAAAAAAATATGGAGCAGGTGCTGATGCACAGGCAGCGGATCGCGCAAAACCTGTCAAGTTTATTGAGAAAAATATCAACTTCCCCTCCCGCGTCCCAATCCTAACAAAAGACTTGACATAGTAACGGTGTTTCTGTATGTAAACGTCGTTTACAGACACAGGAGACACTGCTTATGGACACAACTGGTAATAACGCGAATCTGGAAAAATTCTTCAATCCATCGTCCGTCGTGGTCATCGGCGCTTCCAATGCCGCTTTCAATCTGGGCGCCACCATCTGCAAAACGCTCAAGGAGGACATCGCTTTTTCGGGAGACGTGTTTGCGGTCAACCGCGGCGGAGAAGACGTTCACGGCGCGCCGGGCTTTAAATCGGTGGGGGACATCGGTCGACCGGTCGACCTCGCGGTCATCCTTGCGCCTGCGGCCGTCGTTCCCGGTTTCGTCCGGGACTGCGGCGAAAACGGCATCCGCAACATCGTGATCGAGAGCTCAGGCTTCTCGGAGCAGGGCACGGACGGCCGGAGGTTGCAGGCCGAAATTGCCGAGGCGGCCCGGCGCCATTCCATGCGCATCATCGGCCCCAACTGTCTGGGAATTCTGGACAACCGCAACCGGTTTTGCTGCCTGTACGGCGCCAATCAACTGGTGCAAAAGACGGTGCAGAAACCGGGCACCGTGTCTTACGTCATTCAAAGCGGCGGCGTGGGCGGACTGGTGGTCGAGCGGCTGATGGAAGATTTGCCGGGCGTCAACAAAATGGTGTGCATCGGCAACAAGTCCGACGTGGATGAATCCGACTTCATCGATTACTTCACAACGGACAACACCGAGGTTATCGGACTGTACCTCGAAAACGTCCAGCGCGGAAACAAGCTGATGGCGGCGTCCCTGCGCTGCCCGAAACCGATCCTCGTCTACAAGTCGGGCGTGAGCGAAGCCGGCTCGGCCGCCGCCCTGTCGCACACGGCCGGCATGGCCAACAATGACGCGGTCTTCGAGGGCGCCTGCCGCCAGGCGGGCCTCATCCGCCTGCGTTCGCCGGAGGAGCTGCACGCGCTGCCGAAGATGTTTATCGACATGCCGCTCTTGTCCGGAAAACGCATTGCCGTCTTTACCAACTCGGGCGCCTTCGGCAGCATCGGCGCCGACCTGCTCGCGGAAACGCCGCTTGCCATGGCGCGCTTTACCTCCCGGACCAGGGAAAGTCTCAGCCGGCTGCCCGGTGTTTTCAACGCCGGCAATCCGGTGGACATCGGGCCGGCCCTGCCGGAAGTGTATCTGCAGATTTACGACATTCTGCTTTCCGATCCCGGCGTGGACGGTCTTCTGCACGTCGTGGGCATGTGGCGCGATTACGTGGCCGACGTGATGAGCGAACTGGTCGAGCTGTGCCGCCGCCACCGGAAGCCCGCCGCGCTGTTTTGCTTCAACAGCATGGCGCGGGTGCGGACGGCGCGCGCCGAGAAAAACCTTCCGCTGTTCAACACGCTGGAAGAAGCGGTGCGGGCCTTGGTGGTGTCGCACCAGCAGTTTCATTATTTGCAGAAAAAGGAGAAAAAACGTGGAAGAGCTCATTAAAAAGGCCGCCCGGCGCGGCCAGAAAACGCTTTCGGAATATGACTCGAAACAGGTGCTGGGCGCGGTCGGCCTTCCGGTCACGCAAGAAAAGCTCGCCCTGTCCCAGGAAGAGGCGGTGCTCGCCGCCTCGGTAATCGGCTACCCCGTCGCGCTCAAAGGCTGTTCGGACAAGGCCGCCCATAAAACGGAAATGGGCCTGGTCAAGCTCGGCCTGAAAGACGCAGCGGAGGTCGCCTCTGCCTACGCCGAAATCGTGGATCGGGCGGCCGGTCTCGACGGGGTTCTCGTGCAGGAAATGGTTTCGGGCAGCCGGGAATTCGTTCTGGGACTCACCCGCGATCCGCAGTTCGGCCCCTGCGTCATGTTCGGCGTGGGCGGCGTTTTCACGGAAGCGATCCGGGACGTCACGTTCCGCGTGGCGCCCCTGACGACGGAAGACGCGGAAGAAATGCTCGAAGAAATCCGCCTGGCGAAGCTCCTCGACGCTTTCCGCGGCAGTCCCGCCGTGGACCGCAAGGCGCTGGCCGACGCTTTGGTGGAAATTGGGGAACTGGGCTGCCGCCTCAACGAAATCGCCGAAATCGACATCAATCCGGTCATCATCCGCGGCAGCCAGCCGGTGATCGTCGACGCGCTCATGGTTCTGAACGGCCACAAACCGTAAAGCCGCAAGCCCGCTTTTTTTCTTTTCCCGGACGCGGCCGTACAGAAGCGCCGGTTGACAGACGGGAGGCGTCTTGCTAAGATTCCGCATCTCTTGGCGGAGCGAGCCATTATGAAATGGACCGGAAAAAAAGTCGGCCTGGCGCTGGGCGGCGGCGGCGTCCGCGGGCTGGCGCACATCGGAGTTCTCAACGTCCTCGAAGAGGAGGAAATCGCCGTTGACCTGATCGTGGGAACCAGCGCCGGCGCGCTCATCGGCGGCGCTTACGCCTCGGGCATGACCACAAAGGAAATCACGGCGAAGGTGACCGCCTATCTGAAAAGCCCCGAGTTTGCCGAATCGGCCATCAAGTCCATCGGCATGACGTTTTCGCCCGGCCCCAAAACGCTGCTGCAGAAAATGCAGATTTTCACCAAAAACCAGTACTACCTGATCCGCGCGCTCATCAGCCCGTCCATCCTGCCCGCCGAGGATTTTCAGTCGCTCATCAATTACCTGCTTCCCGACATCGACATCCGCCTCATGCGCATTCCCTTTGCCGCCGTCACAACGGATCTGATCACCGGCCGGCAGGTGGTGCTGAGCGAAGGATCGCTGCGCCAGGCGGTGCTGGCGAGCAGTTCCGTTCCCGGCGCAGTGGAGCCCACACGGATGGGCGAATGGCTGCTGGCCGACGGCGGCGTCACCAGCCTCGTTCCCGTTCACGCCGCGCGCAACGCGGGCGCGGACGTCGTCATCGCCGTCATGGTGGACCGCGAACTGCCGCCGGACGTCAGCATCGAAACGGCCAAGGACGTCCTTTACCGGGCGGGTGAAATCACGGCCAATGCCCTGGAAGAAACGGAGTTGAAAAACGCGGACGTCGTCATCCGCCCCGCCGTGGGCAATCTGCACTGGACGGACTTCAGCCGCGCTTCCGACCTGGTGCGGATCGGCGAGGAAGCCGCCCGCAAGTCCCTGGAGAGCATTCACGAATCGCTGCCCCTCGGCCGGCGCTTTGCCCGTTTCACCCGGCGCCTTCTTGCTCAAGCGAAGAAAAATCCGCCCGGCGCCTAGCGCTCGTCTCGCAGCCGCAGCGGGCTTCCCGGTGTTTCCGGCGGAAGTCTCCGCACGGAGCCGTCCCGGCGCAGGTAAACAGCCGGTCGGGCATCCCCTTCATCTTTCCCGCGCGCGTCGATGCGCGCCGCCGCGTCTTCGGCCGTGACAGACAGAAGAAACGTTTCCAGGACCCGCGCAAAGTCTCCGAGCTGACCGCGGACCCGTCCGGGAAAGTTCCTGGCCAGAAAAGAGAAGTTGTCTCTGGGCGTGTGAATAATCTCTCCGAACTTTTCGGTTTGCAGGGAGCCGTCCAAATCCCCGATCTCCCAGTTGGTGGCCTCGCAGTACAGATAGTCGATGCCCGCCTGCCGGAAAGGCGCGTGGTCGCTCCAGTCCCCGGCCGTGCCCGCGGGATAGTGAGGATTCCAGCCGGGATTTGTTTTCAGGTCGATTCCCAGCTGCGCGGCGATGTCCAGCGCCCTGTGTCTCATCCAGCCTGCCTCTCCTTCCCCGCCGTAAGCGTAGATCATGTCGCCGCAGGCGAGCGTATCGAGATTGATCATTCCCACCGTTTGGCCGATTTCGGCTTCGGACATGCCTGCAACATAAAAGCGGGAACCGATAAACCCCGGTTCCTCGGCCCCGAAAACGATAAAGCGGACGGTACAGGGCGGGCGGCTGTTTTTCAACCGCCCGGCCAGGGCGAGCAACAGTCCCACGCCCGATGCGTTGTCGGCAAACCCCCGGCCGACGTCCACGGAGTCGTAATGCGCGCCGACGATGATTTCCCGGGACGAGTCCCCCGGCAGCACCGCAATGACGTTGGCCGAAAAAACAACCCCGCCTCCCTCTTCAGCAAAGCCAAACGGCTGAACGGCCGGCTCGTAGCCCATGGCGAGAAAGGTCTGCCGGACATAGTCGAGCGCCTTCGCTTCGTTTGGCGTTCCCGTGACCCTCTGCCCGATCGCTTCCGAAAGATGAAGCATGTGCGCCAGGGCCCGGTCAGCCACAGCGGCCGGTCGGTCCGGTTCGCCGCAGGAAGCCATCCATAAAACCGCCAGCGCCGCGAGCATCAGACGGCCGGCCGCCCGGCGTACTATTTTTGCGTTTTGCAAGTCCACTCCGATCCTTTTCAAGAAGGATTTCCTTTTTTGCGGGCCGCCCCAGGCAACGGCTTTTGACGGACGCCGTTTGTCACCGGCTCGTCAGAACAACCGTCGCGGCGATGCCGCCGGACGCTTCATCAGCGGCTCCGGAGCTTTCAACGGCCGGCCCGATTTTCCCGAGGGCGGCGCGGACGGTTTTCCATTTTTCCGCGGACAGATCGGCGGAAACGGCAATTCCCTCTCCCATCGGACGCTGCGTAATGTTTCGGGCGCCAACCTGCTTGAAAATCTTTTCCACGTCCGCCGCCGCGGCAGCGGGATTTTCCACGCGGAGGGTCAGCCGGACCGGAGAGGGCAAAACGGCCGCCGG
>JAAYDW010000019.1 GCA_012729055.1 Deltaproteobacteria bacterium | reverse complement strand
GGCCTTCGACCCGGGAGGAGGCCACGGCGGGGTGCATGTCGAGGATCATTTCCACTTCCCTGGGATAGACATTGAATCCGCTGGTGATGATCATGCGCTTCTTGACGCCGTCGAGAAAAATATAGCCTTCTTCATCCGCGTGGGCCAGATCGCCCGTGTAGAGCCAGCCGTCGCGGATCACTTCCGCGGTCGCCGCATCGTTTTTGTAATAGCCCTGCATGACGACATCGCCCAGCACGGCCAGTTCTCCCGTTACGCCCGGCGCCGCCTCGCGGCCCTCGTCGTCCACGACCTTCGCCGCGACGCCCGGCAGCACCGTTCCGATCGATCCGGGCTTTTGCGGCCGGTCCGGATGGGTGAAGATGCAGCAGGGCGAGGTTTCCGTAAGCCCGTAGCCCTCCAGGACAGGAATCCCGAAATGTTTTTCAAACTCGGGAAAAAGCTCCGGCGGCATGGCCGATCCGCCTGTGATGCCGAAGCGCAGCGATCCGAGGTCGTAGTCTTTGAGCTTCTCGGAAAACAGCATGGCCAGAAAGAGGCGCGGAACGCCCGTGATATACGTGACCCGTTCCTTCTGGATGGCCGCCAGAAGGGCCTCCACCGTAAAGCGGCTCATCAGGACGACGGAGCCCCCGATGGCGAGCGGGCTCAGCAGGTTTACGGAAGCGCCGAAGGAGTGGAAAAAGGGGATGGCCGCCAGGGCCCGGTCGGCCGACGTGCCGTTGCAGATGGTGCGCAACAGTTGTGCCTGCGTGGCGAGATTCCGGTAGGTCAAAACCGCGCCCAAAGGTTTGCCGGTGAGCCCCGCCGTGTAGATCATGACGGCCGGATCGTCCAGTCCTTGCGCGGGAAGCGCCGCAGTTTTCGCGCCGGCGTGCGTAATATCGTAAAAAGGCGATCCGGGCTTCCATCCCGCCGCCGGAATCAAGGTTTTGCACTGCGGGAGCGTTGCCGCGACGGTTTCGAACCGCTTGGCCTGGCTTTCCCCCGCGATCAGAATCTTCGCTTCGCTGTCTTCCATGAGATGCTGAAGTTCGTAGGCCGTCGACATGATGTTGAGCGTGACGGCGACGGCGCCGATCCGCAGCGCGGCAAAATAGGCAATCACAAACTCCGGTCCGTTTGCCAGCAAAAGAGCGATCTTATCGCCTTTTCCAACGCCCAGGGTCTGGAAATGGCCGGCCAGCGCTTCCACAAACCGGTCGAGTTCGCGGTAGCGGATTTGGTTGTCGTCAAAAATCAGCGCCGTGTTTTCCGGGTGACGCGCGGCGGTGTCCTGCAGCAGTGTTTCCATGTTCATGGTGATGTGAGCCCTCCTTCGGGCGATTTTTTCCCGGATGTTTTCCGGCAGAAAAAGGCGCGCCAGTATAAAGAGAGGGGCCAAGCTTGTCAAGAAACTTTCGGGATGGCGAATTGCCTCAAATAAAATGTTACCGAAGGTGAGGATACAGGAAATACGTTGACTCATAAACCGATGTTACCGAGAAGAGAATCGGAAACGGAGGTTTTTCTATGAGTCCCCAGGCCAAGGAAG
>JAAYDW010000018.1 GCA_012729055.1 Deltaproteobacteria bacterium | reverse complement strand
GTTCCCAGGAAAACATCAATACCCTCTGCTTTCATGAGCTCGCGGACTTTGTCGACTCTCTTCTGATAATTGTGATTGATCTTCATGTGGAATGGTCCTCCAATCATTTTATTGTTGGAAATGTGGTTACTAAAGTCAGGGGACCCTGTCAATAAAAAGTTAACAAGTGAACATAATATTCACCAATTTACTTTTAAATCTATTTCCTGTATGATATTTTTATTTTCTGGTGTATAGTTTGGAACCACGAAAAATATCGTTCCTTATGGAGAGATAACATGAATACAATCATCATCTTGGCATTAGCTGTCGTTCTTCTGGGCGGTCTTCTTTTTGCGGAAAAAAAAGAAAGTCTCCCGGGCATCCTTCTGACCAAGCCGCTCCTGTCAGGACTTTTCATCGCAACGGCTTTGTTGCTGCCCCACCCTGCGGGTCCTTATTACTCCCTCATCCTGGCGGGTCTTGTCTTATGCTTCGCCGGCGATGTCTGCCTGGCCTTTTTCTTTAACCGCAAGGTTTTTACTGCCGGCCTGGCGTTCTTCCTCACAGGACACATTTTATATGTTCTGGCGTTTTTCATCACCGCCGGCGTTACAACCGGCACAGGGGTGTCCCTTGCCGGAATATCCGTCGTTTCCCTGTTTGTCTTTACCAGACTGCGTCCCCACCTCGGTTCCATGCGAGGTCCGGTGATCGCCTATCTGGTCATTATATCCCTCATGGTTGTGGGAGCGGCCTCACTGGCCTTCCTTCAGGACTTCAGCCTTCACGCGCGGGCGCTGATCATGGCAGGGGCGCTCCTCTTTTACGTTTCAGACCTCTTTGTGGCAAGACACAGGTTTGTGAAAAAAGACATTACGAACCGCTATCTGGGGTTACCCCTGTATTATGCGGCTCAGTTCATGCTGGCTTTTTCCGCGGGAATGATTCCCTGAGGAGGATTTTATGATAGCGGAAATCGGGTATCACCGGACTCGACTGAACATAGAATTTCCAGACACAAGCCGAATCTATCGTTCGTCCTACGACACTCCCGCGTCTCCTGCAGCGGAACTTGTCCTGGAGGCGGTCAGACATCCGATCGCTTCAAAAAGTCTTGTGGACTCGCTAAAGCAAAGACCGCGTCACAATGTTATCATTGCGGTTTCGGATATTACCCGACCGATTCCCTACCGGGCTTTTTTGCCGGCTCTGCTTAATGAAATCGCATCCGCGGGAATAGACCGGAAAAGGATTACCATTCTGATTGCCGCCGGCATGCACAGGCCCAGTACGGCGGAAGAGCGGCTCTTCATGTTCGGTAAAGAGGTTGCCGAAAACTATACCATTGTGGATCACGATGCTGAAGGCGACATGGCCGACCTTCCGGGGACAAGCTACTCCGGGGCCCCGGTAAAACTGAACAGACTTTTTGCCAAGGCGGATTATAAAATCGTCATCGGGCTTGTCGAACCGCATTTTATGGCGGGGTTCTCCGGCGGACGCAAAACACTCTGCCCCGGTCTTTCCTCCCTGGAAACGATCCAACACTTTCACGGGTATGAATTCCTCTCCCATTCCAGCGTCGTTACCGGGCAGCTCGCGGGAAATCCCTGCCACGAAGAGGCGCTGTCCGTGGCCAGGCTGGCCGGCGTCGATTTCAGCATCCAGGTTATCATGAACCGGGAAAAAAAGATCGTGAAGGTTTTTGCCGGAGATCTTTTTGAAAGCCATGCCGACGCATGCAATTATGCAGGCCAGAAGGCCTGTCCGGTCGTCGATGCAGAAGCGGATGTGGTTGTCGCCGGTTGCGGGGGCTATCCCCTGGACGCCACTTTTTATCAATGCATCAAAGCTCTGGTAGCCGCTCTGCCGTGTGTAAGAAACGGAGGGACGATTATTGCCGCGGGCGGATGCGTGGAAGGCGTAGGATCGCAGACATATGAAAACATACTTCGCCGACACCGCAACGACTTCTCCGGCTTTATCCGGGACATCAGAAAGACAAGCAGCATTGAAAAAGACCAGTGGCAGATACAGATGCAGGCCAGAATCTATGAGAAAACCGATTTGGACAAAATTCATTTTGTCACCCATGGAATTGTTTCCGGCCACAGTTCTTTTCTGGGAGTGAAAATTATCGAGGCCGCTTCAGACAAAACCGCCGAACAGCTGCAAAATACGGTCAACGATCTGGCCGGGAAGGGATGCTCTTTCGCCGTGATTCCGGAAGGACCCTATTGTGCGCCGATGAAACGAATCTTCGAATCAAAGGATGGCCCTGCATGAAAAAGAACTCCCGGGAGGTGATCTCTTGAATCCTCAGGAAGATCTTCAAGCGATCTTTCATCAGGCCCTCAAGAAAGTCGATCCCGTCCTCATGATCTGGGAGAGGATGCAGACCCGGGGGGAAACCCTGCTGATCGCAGGAGAAGCCGAAAACCTGTCCATTGACCTGAACGCCTACCCGAAAGTCCTCGTCACCGGCATCGGCAAGGCAGCTGCGAAAATGGCCGCCGCCGTCGAGGGAGTTCTGGGAGACAGGATAACCGGCGGCGCAGTCATCACGAAGCACGGCCAGGGCAGTCCGCTCGAAAAAATCAGGGTGCTGGAGGCCGGCCATCCGGTTCCGGACGAAAGCAGCGTGCGCGGAGCGCTGTCGCTTCACTCCACGGCAGAGCTCGCCGACGAAAAGACCCTCATTATAAACCTCATATCCGGCGGCGGTTCAGCCCTGTTCAGTCTGCCCCGCGAAGGAATCACTCTGGGGCACCTGCAGCAAACCACAAAAGCCCTGCTGGGATGCGGCGCGGACATCCGGGAGATCAACTGCATCCGAAAGCATCTCTCCCGCGTCAAAGGGGGCGGATTTGCCCGGGCCGCCTTCCCCGCCAGAATGGTGAGCCTCATCCTGTCGGACGTGATGGGCGACCGTCTCGACACCATCGCCTCCGGCATCACCGTCCCGGACGCCACAACCTTCGGCCAGGCTCTGGCCGTAGTGGAGAAGTACGGCATCGCAGCGAAGCTTCCTGGCCCGGTGATGGATATCCTCCGGGCGGGCGGGCGGGGCGCGATCCCCGAAACGCCCAAGCCGGGAGATCCGGTCTTCCGCAAGGTCACAAACATCATCCTGGGCAACAACACGGTCGCGTGCCGGGGGGCCGTGGAGCAGGCTCGCGCTCTCGGCTACCATGCCTGTCTTCTCACCTCTTCGCTCACGGGCGAAGCGCGCGAGATGGCCCATCTCTTCGCCTCCATAGCAAAGGACATCAGGCGAGGGGCCTCAGAGATGGCGAAACCCGCCTGCATCGTTGCCGGGGGAGAAACCACGGTGACCGTGAGGGGAAGCGGCCGGGGAGGGAGAAACCAGGAGCTTGCCCTGGCGTTCCTCGCCGATGTCCTCGACACCACGGACACCCTGGAAGACGTCTTTTTCCTCTCCGCAGGAACGGATGGAATTGACGGTCCCACCGATGCCGCCGGGGCTTTCGTGCTGCCCCGCATGCAGAAGGTCATCGAAAAAGAGCTTCTCCGTCCGGAAGAGTATCTGGCGGCCAACGACTCCTATCTTTTCTTTCAGAAAACCGGGGGTCTGCTGATCACCGGCCCCACGGGCACAAACGTCTGCGATCTCCAGCTCCTCATCGTGACCTGATTCGTTCCGCAAGAAGCCGAACCATTCGGCCTCCTGAAGTTCATCGGGGATGGAGGCGCGGCTGACCGCGGCAAACGGTTTGCCGCTGCGGGGGCCGGCATGATGGAGGGGCGACACATTTTAAGGCAGGAGAGGGTCCGGATCCTTGTCTCATTCAATGATTTCTTCGTCTTACAATTTGGCGGCAAATCTGTTAAGTCTTCTGGGCAAATTACTTCTGAAAGGAGAGACACCATGTCACAGCACAAGCCCTGGCTGAAGTTCTACAAAAACGTTCCTGAAACGATTGACTACCCCCGAGTGACGATGTACGAAGCCCTGATGCAGACCGTGGAAAAATTTCCGGACCGCATCGCCTACGATTTCTTTGATTACACGTCCACCTACCGCCAGTTTGCCCGCGACATCGACCTTTGCGCCAACGCGCTGGCGTCGCTCGGCCTGAAAAAGGGCGACCGGATGACGATTTCCATGCCGACCTCTCCGCAGGGCGTCATTTGCTTTTACGCCGCCAACAAGCTCGGCGTTGTGGCCAGCATGATTCATCCCCTCTCCACGCCCGCCGAAATCGCCTATTACCTGAACGTCAGCAAGAGCCGCGTCGCTCTCTCGCTGGATTTGTTTCAGGAGAGTTTTAAAAGCCTTCCTGAAAAGACGCCGCTGGAGCTCCTCATCCTCACCGAAATCTTCGACCAGCTCACCCAGGGGCAGCCCATGGCGGAAAAACCCGCGCCGGGCGCGGGGCCGGCCGTCCGGTGGTGGAAGGAGCTCATGACCGCGGCGCATCCGCAGGCGCCGCAGGCCGATATGGGAACGGACGAAATGGCCGTCATCCTTTACAGCGGCGGAACGACCGGCTTCCCCAAGGGCATCATGCTGTCGAATTACAATTTCATCAGCGAGGGGCTGATGGTCGCCAACTGGGGCGGAGGCGAACTGATGGCGGAGGATTCATCCGTTCTGGCCATCCTGCCCATCTTCCACGGCTTCGGCCTGGGCGTCTGCTGCAACGCCGCTTTCATGGGCGGCAGCAAAAGCATTCTCGTCCCCCAGTTCACGCCGGAGATCGTCGCCGACCTGATCCGGAAGAAACGCCCCAACATCATTGTCGGGGTTCCGACACTTTACGACGCCCTCGCCAAAAATGAAGTGTTTCAAACCACCGATCTGAGCTGCCTTAAAAATACATCCTCCGGAGCCGACTCGCTGCCCCGGACCGTCAAGGAAAGGTTTGAAGAAGTCGTCAAAAGACAAAACGGCAGCGTTCAACTGGTGGAAGGATACGGCCTCACCGAGGCCGTCACCGCGATCATGTCCACGCCGGTTGACGGCTACCGGGAAGGCAGCGTGGGTATTCCGTTTCCGGACATGCTGGCCAAGGTGGTCGGCATCGGAACAACCGAAGAGGTTCCCATCGGCAAAGAGGGAGAACTCTGCGTCAGCGGACCGGCCGTCATGATGGGCTATCTGGAGCAGCCGGAAGAAACCGCCAAAGTCCTGAAGACCCACGCCGACGGCAGGATCTGGCTGCACACGGGCGATATTTTCACCCAGGACGCGGACGGTTATTTCTACTACAAGCTCAGGCTCAAGCGCATGATCAAGTCTTCGGGCATGAACGTCTATCCGGTTCAGGTGGAAGCGTGTCTGGACAAGCACCCCGACGTGGCGGCGGCCTGCGTGATCGGCGTGCCGGACGAGGCCCAGGTCGAAAAGGTCAAAGCCTTTGTCGTCCTCAAGGATCCGGCCAAAGCATCCCCGGAGATGGAAAAGGCTCTGATCGACTTTACGCGCGAACACCTGATCAAATGGTCCTGCCCGCGCGAAGTGGAATTCACGGACAAGCTGCCTCTCACAAAAGTCGGCAAGATTGCCTACACCGAACTGGAAAAGCAGGAAATCGAAAAACTCCGCAAAGCGGGAAAGTACACGGGAGGAAAATAATGAAGCATCTGGACGAATACCGCCGGGCCGTTGCGGACCCTTCCGATTATGTCCGGCAGCTGAAAAATACATCGGGCAGGAAAATCATCGGCTACACCTGCTCTTACACGCCCGAAGAAATCATTATGGCCGCAGGCGCCCATCCGCTCCGGCTTTTCGGGACAAAACACCACGTCAGCCTGGCTGATTCCCACCTGCAGGCTTACTGCTGCTCGGTTGTCCGCGGAATTCTGGAGGAGCGACTTTCTCAAAGAATCGATTTTCTGGACGGCATGGTTTTTCCCCATACCTGCGACTCCATGCAGCGCCTTTCCGACATCTGGCGGATGAACATCCCCTTTGGATTTCATCTGGACGTCACTTTGCCGGTCAAACTCGACACGGACAGCGCCAAAGACTACATGATCGACGTTCTGAAAAAATTCCGGACCGACCTGGGCAAAAAACTGGGTGTCGCAATTTCCGACGAGGCGTTGCAAAAGGCGATGGCGACAACGAACGCCATCCGCCAATCCATCCGGGCCATTTATGACCTCCGCAGTCAGAACCCCCG
>JAAYDW010000105.1 GCA_012729055.1 Deltaproteobacteria bacterium | reverse complement strand
GTTTTTGATCCGGAACCGGTTCTGCCGCCGCTGCGGCGAACGCCGGCTCTTCCCCGTCCCGTTCCTTGAGCCATCGGGCGATGCGGGGCGCGAACTGGCGCTGGAATTTGGAGCTCACGTAAATGCCGATATGGCCGGTTTCCAGGCAGACGTTTTCCGCATCGGAACTGCCGACGGCTTCCACGAGCCGGTCGCAGGCCGGGGGCGGCACCAGGTGGTCATATTCGCCGAAGAAATTCAAAAGCGGCATCGTCAGATTTTTCAAATCCACTCTTTTTCCGCCGAGCATCAGCTGGTTCCGGATCAGGAGATTCTTCTGATAGCAGTCTTCGACGAACTGGCGGAACGTTTCTCCCGGCACGTCGGGGCTGTCGAAAATCCAGCGTTCCATGCGCACGAAGTTTTCCACGAAATCCCGGCTGTCCATGTTCTCGATAAAACCGACGTACTTGTCGATCATCAGGCGGGCCGGGTTGAGCAGCAGAAAGCCGAAATTCATCAGATCGCCGGGGATGTTTCCGAAGGTGCGGATCATGCGGTCCGCGTCGATGTCCTTCATCCAGACGTGCAGGAGGCCCTTGTCCGTGTCGAAGTTCGTCGGCGTCACGGTGGTGATCAGATTTTTGATTTTTTCAGGATGCAGCGCGGCGTACATGACGCAAAAGGTTCCGCCCATGCAGATGCCCATCAGGTTGATTTTCGCAGTGTCGCGCCGGCGGCGGATGAAATCGACGATGTTGTCCAGGTACCCGTTCACATGGTCGTCGATGGTGAGAAAACGGTCCTTGCGCGTGGGATAGCCCCAGTCCACCATGTACAGATCGATGCCTTCCTGCAAAAAGGTTTTCACGACGCTGCGGTCCGGCTGCAGATCCAGCATGGTTTCGCGGTTGATGAGCGCGTACACCACCAGCAGCGGGGCGTTGAGCTTCTGTTCGGCGTTTTCGTTGCGCGTGTAGTGCTTGAGCCGGACGCGGTCCTCTTCGTAGACGATTTCATAGGGCGTGGAACCGAGTTCATAGTCGAGCTCCCCCAGCAAAACGTCGGAGGCCTTGGAGGCGCGCTGTTGCGCCTTTTCCGTATCCTCGGCCATGCGCTCCAGAATCAGGTCCAGGGGAATTTTCGTATTGGTCATCGCAGATATCATCCTTCCGGGGCGCTCCGGTTTCCGTTTCCCGCGTTTCGGGGAAACGCTATTTCACGGCCGTAAGCGTGTTGGGGGAAATGTCGAGCCGCTTTTCCAGTTCGCGCACGCGTTTTTTGAGCAGGTGGAATTCCTTGTAGAGGTCGTCCAGATCCCGGTGCGTCGCCACCGGCAGGAGCTGCAGCAAATCGCGGATCGCGTCGTTGCGGGCGATTAGAAAGTCCTCCAGTTTGTTGAGCGTCCGGTGCAGCGCGTCCGTGTATTCGCGGGATTTGAACAGATTCATATAGTGGCCTTCCAGAATCTTGAGCCACAGAGCGTAGCTTTCCCGGGCCTCGCTCGGCAGACGGCCTTCTTGCGCCATCTGCTCGAGCTTTTCCGCCAGGACCTTGAAGGACTTTTCCATCGGCAGGTAGAGGATGGAAAGAAATTCGGCGAGCGTCGTTTCAAACAGATTATGCTTGTCCAGCATTTCGTTGAAGCGCTCCTGATAAAACCGCGCGAGCCCCAGCGGCGGAATCTTCAGGTACTGCCGCAACTCCTTTTCGTAAATGTCCGTGAGCGCTTTGAAGACTTCCTGGTCCAGATTGTCGAAGTTGTATGCTTCCGTGCGCCTGCCGATCCGGCCCGCCTTTTCCATCAGGTGGTTCTGAATCTGCATCGCCGCGTCGAAGCCGGAGCGGGCCATCTTCAAAAGAATTTCAGGCAGCGCGCTTGCGGAGTTGGCGGCCGCAGCCGCGGATTCCGGTTCGCTCATCATCCTTGAAAAGGATTTGAGCAGATTCAGGTTGGTTTCCAGCTGCTGGGCGAATCGGTTCTGGATGGCGGTCTGCGCTTTCAGCGCGGCGTCCGAATCGGCAGGCGCGTTTTTCGCCAGACCGAGCCACAGATCCGCGGCGGACGCCAGCCACGGAAACGCCGAAGATTCGGAAAAGGGAAAGGTCTTGCTTTCGTCGGCCATGGTTACCTCATCGGGAAAGCCGGACACTGCGAGGAAAAATTATGTGTCCGCAAAACAGCAAATGATTTTGCTCTATACTTTTTCCGAATTTTTAGTACAGACGCCGGAATTTGTCAATGTCTTTCGGGATTCGCGGCTTTTGTCGGCCGCAGGCGCGCACCTGTCATTCCTTCCGGCGGCGCGTCAGGCGAGCAGGTCGGACCAGGGCAGCATCACGAACATCCGGCTTAAGGGATGGTCGTCGTCGACCAGGCGGTGTTCGAGCCGGCTGAAGGATTTTTCAGCGATGGCTTTGACGGTCTGCGGATCGACGACGT
>JAAYDW010000104.1 GCA_012729055.1 Deltaproteobacteria bacterium | reverse complement strand
TGTCAAGCATTAAATCACAATTCGCATGCCTACAAGAATTCCAGTTTTTCTAAGGTCGGCCTACGGAAATTCAACTACTTACGCCGCTCCAATGGCCAAAAAATGCCTACAACTGTCGAACCCGGGTTTCCGATGCGCGCAGCCGGTCCGCTTTCCGGCTTTCCCGGCGGCCGAAACGCCGCCCGGCGTTTTTTACCGGACGGTGATTTCCACGCGGCGGTTTCTGGGTTCATCGGTGTTGTCCGGCGTGGGAATGAGCAAATTCTTTTCACCGTGGGACGCAACAGTCAGATCGTGGACCTGCAGGCCGGCGCTCCGAATGATCTCCGCAACCCCCTGCGCCCGCTGGAGCGCAAGCACCTCGTTGGCTGCGCTGTCGCCCAGGGTGTCCGTGTGGCCGATCACCGATACGTCGGGTGCGGGATATTTCCCGGCGGCTTCCAAAACAACCGGAATCAACGAGCGCGATTCGTCGGTCAGCACCGTACCGCCGGTTTTGTAATACAGCAGAAAACTGACCGGCAGGATCGGCTGCGCCGCAAGCGCCGGTCCGAAATCGCGCTTGATGGCGTTTTCATCGACCGCAAAAGGCGCGGCGGCCTTTCCGTCAAGCGCAGCGGCGGTGCGGGGCTTGTCGAGGAGAACCTCGCCGCCTTTGCCGCTCACCGCCAGTTTGCCGGTCGTCCCGTCCGCATTGTCCATCAGCACAACGTACGATTTCTGTGTCGCGCAGCCCGCCATGCAGAGCAGAGCCGCCAGGATAACACCCCCTGTTTTGAAATAATTCATCATGATTCTCCCCGCTCGCATCCTAAGGATCGACTTTCACCAAATACCTTGTTCCCCGACAGCCGATCATGGCTGACGGCGTCTTTACGGTCACCGCCTTCGGTTTGAGTTTGGCGATGACGCCGGACACGACCTGCAGGGTTCCGCGGGACATGCTCGAGCTGAATTTCAGTTTATCGGCTCCCGGCGCGTAAAAATATTCGTCCACGGTCAATTCCGTATCCGGTCCGAAAGACATGACGGTATTGTCTTTGAAGGTGACGCCCAGGCTCGCCCCCGGACCCGTCTGCAAGGTGTTGCCCATTTTGATCGGCGTGCCGACTTTGGCCGGAACCGCCTTGCCCGCGTCGACTACTGCCGCGCTGCCGCTTACGGTCTTCACAAAACCGATGATCTCTCCGGCCTGCCCCGGCAAGGCAAGCGCCAGAATTAAAACGAATGCCGTTATCCCGTGTCTCATGTTCCTCGTTCCTTTCTTCTGCGGTAATTTTCGGTATGTTCGCGCTGATACCGTTTCGCTGTTGATCTTGTGCGATGCTCTTTTCCGCACCGCAATCGCCCGCCGTTAAAAACCGCAGCCCGGCGAACGCGCTTATTTTTCTTCAAAATGGATTGTATCACCCCGTTCACCCGCCTGCAACCGTTTTAGATGAAACGCCGCCAGCGGGTCCTCCGGCCTTTCTGAGACCAGTTTTTTAAAAGCGTCCATCGCCCGGGCGTCATGGTCTCGTAAAAAGCTGAAGGCCTGCTCGTAGGCGTCATCGCGCGGCTGCGCCGCGGCGTTTTTTTCCTTCCGGAAAATCGGCTCAAAAACCTGAAGCGGCGCCGTTTTTCCCTTCATCACCAGCAATCCCACCGGCCGCGCCGCGGCGTCGGGACAGCCGGACAGCGTCGCTTCGGAAACGCATATTTTGGTTCCCAGGTGCCTGTTGACGCTTTCCAGACGGGCGGCCGTGTTGACGGCGTCGCCCAGCGCGCGGTAGTCAAACATGGCCGATCCGCCAAAGTTGCCGACAATGACGTCGCCCGAGTGGACGCCGATGCGGGTGCTCCCGAAGGCAACGCCCCGAATTTCCATTTCGGCCGCATAGGACTCGGCAAAAGCGTGCATGTTGAGCGCACAGGCCAGCGCTCTGGCGCGGTGATCCGGCTGGAAGACCGGAGCGGAAAACATAATCGCGACGGAATCGCCGACGATCCGGTCCAGCGTGCCGCCGTGGGCAAAGGCAATTTCGACCATCCGATCGAGGTACGTGTTAAGCACGGACACGGCGTCGGCGGGATCCATTTTTTCCATAAGTGATGTAAAACCGACCAGGTCGGTGAAAACGAAGCTGCATTCCTGACGCCTCCCCCCGAGCTCCAGCTGTTCGGGATGACGGACAAGGTAGTCCACTCGGTTGGGAGACACGTAACGCGAAAAAGCCTCCCTCACCCAGCGCTGACGTTTTTCGCTGGACCGGTGACGGACGATGCCGCCCAATATAAAAGCGACCAGCAAAACCAGCCCCGGCGTTACCGGATCGAGAAGGAGGCCGTGCCGGATAAAGGCGCTCCAAGCGCCTCCGCCCGCCGCCAGAAGCACGGCGGCGGTGATCCCCGCCGAAACCAGCACAGGCGTTGCCAGAGCGGATGCGCCTATGGCCAGGCCCCCCGCCGCCAGAAAAAGCGCTTCCAGGCCATAGGACCAGGACGGACGCGTCAGGTAGGTTCCCGTGAAGATCTGTTCCAGCGCCTGGGCGTGCACCTCGATGCCGGGAATGATGTCGCCCAGGGGACTGAAACGGAGGTCCATGAGACCCTGCGCCGACGCGCCGACAAGGACAATCCGGCCTTCCAGCTCTTCGCGCGACGCCTCCCCTGAGAATACCCGCCATGCCGGCAGTGACCGCGCCGGAACGGCGGGTGTGTAATAGATCCACATTTCTCCCCGGGAGGTCGTGGGAACAGTGACGGCGCCGATGCGGACTTCCGAAACGCCTATGTCCTTCCGCGGAGACGTCCGGATGATGTAATTGCGCCCGCCCTGGGCGACGCGCAGCGTCTCGGCGGCAAAAGAGGGCATGACCCGGCCGGCAAGTAAGATCAGCAGCGGTATGCGGCGGACCACCCCGTCGGAATCGGGAACAAAAGTGAGCGCGCCGTTTCCCGCAGCCGCGCTCTCCAACAGGGGAAGAGAAGTCACTGCGCCGTCAAAGGCATGGAGAAAAGGCTGCGGGGAGGGGCCGGAAAAGACAACGCGAAACGAACCGGCCGGCGGTCCGTAGGCCGGGTCGTTCGGTCCGGCCGCAAAGCCGAGTACGACGCCTTTGCCGCTCAGGGCGGCGGCAAACACATCGTCATGGTCGGGAAGTTCGGCCAGACGCCGGCGCATCTCGCCGGAGAGAGGCCAGGCCGCTGAAACAGCTCCGGGAGACGTCCGGTCGGACTCGGCAAATACAATGTCCAATCCGACGGCGGCCGCGCCGGATCGATGCAGGGCATCGACCAGTTCAGCCATCCGCGTTCGGGGCCAGGGCCACTGCCCCAGCTTTTTCAAGCTTTCTTCATCAATATCGACAATGCGAACGGGCGCCGTCTGATAGGACCGGGGACGCCAGCGCTGGAACTGGTCAAATACGCCGTTGCGCAAAAGCGTAAGCGGCAGCGGTTCGATCCAGAACAAAACGAAGCAGCAAACCACAGCGATAAAAGGCGCCGGCAGTCCGGGCCCGAATTTAAAAAAAACCTTCATCTTTTGTACCTGTCGCACCGGAGCTTCACTCCACCCCCAGCTTTTCAATGCGGTAACGCAGGGAATCAAACGTCACGCGCAGCAACTCGGCGGCCCGCGTTTTGGAGCCTTCGGTTTTCTGCAGCGCTTTTTCGATGAGTCTTCTTTCAAATTTTTCCACTTCGGCGTTCAGGTCCAGACCCGAATCGGGGATGGTGAATTCCGCGGTTTTCCCGATATCGTCCGTCTCCACGGACAACACCAGATTTTCGGGCAAAATAATATTCGACGTTTCCATCGCCACGCTGCGCTCAATGATATTTTCCAGCTCGCGGATGTTGCCCGGAAAGGCGTATCCCATCAGCAGCTCCATGGCGTAGGAGGAAATAGTCCGCACCTCCTTGCCGAACTCGCGGGCGTACTTCTCGATAAAGTGCCGCGTCAGGAGCGGAATGTCCTCCTGCCTCTGCCGCAGGGGAGGCATTTGAACGGGAATGACGTTGAGACGGAAATAGAGATCTTCGCGGAACTCGCCCCGGCGGACTTTCTC
>JAAYDW010000103.1 GCA_012729055.1 Deltaproteobacteria bacterium | reverse complement strand
TTTTTCGAAAATTACGCCCGGACGCTGGATAAATATTTTGAAGTAACGGCTTTCCGGTCCGCCCCCGGCCGCTTTGCGGCCATTTTCGTCGATGTCACCGAACGTCAACGCGCGGTGCTTGCGCTCAGGGCCAGCGAGGAGCGGTATCGCCGCATCACGGAAAACATGGCGGATGTCGTCTGGGTTGCCGATCTGAATTTCAACGTCACCTATGTGAGTCCGTCCGTTGAGCGACTGGACGGCGAATCCGTGGAAAAGCACCTGGCGCGGTCCTTACAGGAGAAGCATCCGCCGGAATCCGTGGAACGCCTCACTGCGCTGCTCCGGGAGGAAATGGAAAAGGAGAAGGACCCGCGCGCCGACAAGAACAGGTCGCGGTTGATTGAAGTGGAGTATTCCCGCGCCGACGGGAGCACGGTATGGCTGGCCATGAATCTGTCCTTCATCCGTGATGAAACGGGCAATGCCGTCGGCATTCAGGGAATCTCGCGGGATATTTCGGAACGCAAAAAAGCCCAGGAGATGATCCGGAAAAACGAGCAGCGTCTGGAGAGCCTGCTGCGGATTTCCCAGTACCAGGCGAAATCCGAGCAGGACCTTCTGGACTATGCCCTGGAGGAAGCGATCCAACTGACCGACAGCCGCATCGGGTACATCTATTTCTACAACGACGAAGAAAAGAAATTCTATCTCAATACCTGGTCGAAAGATGTGATGAAGGAGTGTTCGGTGGCCGGCGCGCAGAACGTCTATGAACTGGACAAAACGGGAATCTGGGGCGAGGCTGTGCGGCAGGCGCGGCCGATTATCGTGAACGATTTCGAGGCGCCGCATCCGCTCAAGAAAGGCTATCCTGAAGGTCATGTCCGTCTTTCCAAGTACATGACGGTTCCCGTATTCAACAACGGCCGGATTATCGCCGTGGCCGGCGTGGCCAACAAGGCGACCGATTACGATGAAGCGGACGTCCGGCAGCTGACGCTGCTTATGCATTCCGTCTGGAGAATCACGGAACAGAAAAAATCGGAAATGGCGCTGCACCAGGCGGAGGAAAAATATCGCAATATCGTCGAAAACGCCCAAGAAGGCATTTTCCAGTCCACCCGTGAAGGCCGGTTTTTGACGGCAAACCAGGCGATGGCGGCCATCCTCGGTTATGATTCGCCCGCAGAGCTGATGAAATCCGTGACGGATCTGGACGTCCAAGTCTACGCCAACCCGGAGGACCGGAGCGAACTGCTGCTGTCGGCCGAGATGGAGGGACAGGTTTCCGGAGTCGAGACACAATTCATCCGGAAGGACGGCAGCCCGATTTGGGTCTCCATCAACAAGCGCGCCGTGCGCGATGAGAAGGGACGTCTTCTTCTTTACGAAGGATTTGCGGAAGACATCACCAGCCGGAAGGTCAGCATGGAGCAGATCCGCAGAGCCCTGGGGGCGACGGTCCAGGCCATCGCGGTGACCGTGGAGGCCAGAGACCCTTACACGGCGGGGCACCAGCGTCGGGTGGCCGATCTGGCCCGGGCCATCGCAACGGAAATGCGCCTGTCCCACGATCAGATCGAAGGCCTGCGCATGGCGGGCATCATTCACGATTTGGGGAAGATTACCGTGCCGTCGGAAATCCTGAGCAAGCCCACGTGCCTCACCGAGCTCGAGTGCAGCCTCGTCAAGACCCATTCCGAAGCCGGATTCAACATTCTCAAGGATATCGCATTTCCCTGGCCGGTGGCCCGGATCGTTCTGGAACATCACGAGCGGATCAACGGATCGGGGTATCCTGACGGGAAAACCGGGGACGCGCTGCTTATCGAATCGAAAATCCTGATGGTGGCGGACGTGGTGGAGGCCATGGCGTCCGACCGGCCTTACCGGGCGGGGCTGGGCATTGACGCGGCCCTCGACGAGATCAGCCGTCATCGGGGCATCCTGTACGACCCGGAGGTGGTGGACACCTGCCTGTGGCTCTTCCGGGAAAAAAATTATCAGTTCACGATCTGAATGACCGCCGCGGGCGCGCGCCGGATATGGCGAACGCGTCCGGCGGTCTGCCTTTGACCTTCGATTTCCTTTGCCCGTGTCCGGCCGCTACTCTTCGCGGCGGGCTTTCATCTGCCGTTTGGTGGCGTCGAGTTCCATCTTGCGCAGGCGCACGCTTTGCGGGGTCACTTCCACCAGCTCGTCTTCAGCGATGAATTCAATGGCCTGGTCAAGCGACAGGATGCGCGGCGGACGTAAAATGACGGTGGCATCGGAGGTGGAGGCCCGCATGTTGGTGAGCTTCTTTTCCTTGACGATGTTGACGTTGAGGTCCTGCGGGCGGTTGCGTTCGCCCACGATCATCCCCGCGTAAACATCCGCGCCGACGTCCACGATCATTTCGCCGCGGTCTTCCATGGCGAAGCTGGCGTATGCCGTCACGCGGCCCGCGCGGTCGGCCACCAGGACGCCCGTGTTGCGCTGAGGAATCGGGCCGAACCAGGGCGCATAGTCCTCCAGAAGCGAATTCATCACGCCGCCGCCCTTGGTGTCGGTGAGAAACTGGCTGCGGAAGCCGATCAGCCCGCGCGACGGGATCAGAAATTCCATGCTGACGCGGCCGCTGCCCTTGTTGACGAGGCTCTCCAGCCGGCCCTTGCGCAGCGAGAGCTTTTCCGTGATCCGGCCGACAAATTCTTCGGGAATGTCCAGGAACAGGCGCTCCACGGGCTCGCAAATTCTGCCGTCGATCTTCCTTATGATGACCTGCGGCTTGGAAACGGTCAGCTCAAAGCCCTCGCGCCGCATCGTTTCGATGAGAACGGCCATCTGCAGCTCGCCGCGGCCGCAGACTTCAAAAGCGTCCGTGCGGTCGAGTTTTTTGATCCGCACCGCCACGTTGCGCAGCGCTTCCTTTTCAAGGCGCTCCAGCAGGTGGCGCGACGTCAGGTATTTTCCCTCCCGGCCGGCGAAAGGCCCGTCGTTGACATAAAAGACCATCGACACCGTCGGTTCGTCCACGATGAGGCGGGGCAGTGCCTGCGGATGGTCCGCCGACGAGATCGTATCGCCGATGGTGACGTTTTCCACGCCGGCAAGCGCCATGATGTCGCCCGCCTCCGCGGATAAGACGGGCTTTTTGGCCAGGCCGTGAAAAGTGTAGAGGGCGGAGAATTTCACGCCGCTTACGACCTCATCCTGCGCGCAGAGGCTGTAGGTTATGTTCATTTCCAGACGTCCCGCCTGCAGGCGACCGACGGCGATCTGGCCGACGTAGGGATCGTAGTCCAGGTTGGTGACGAGAAACTGCGGATTGGCCCCGTCGTCGCCCTGCGGCGCGGGAATCGCATCCAGAATGGCTTCAAGCAGCGGCCGCAAATCGGCGCTGTCGTCGCCGAGCTTTTGATGGCTCACACCGGTCTTGGCGTTCGTGTACAAAATCGGAAACTCGATTTGATGCTCTTCGGCGCCCAGATCGATGAACAAATCGTAGGTTTCGGAAATCACTTCTTCAATGCGCGCGTCGGACCGGTCGATCTTGTTGATGACGAGAATGATCGGCAGGCGGCGCGCCAGCGCTTTTTTTAAGACAAAACGGGTCTGCGGCAGGGGGCCTTCGCTGGCGTCCACGAGCAGGATGGCGCCGTCCACCATGTTGAGGCTGCGCTCCACCTCTCCGCCGAAATCGGCGTGGCCGGGCGTGTCGACGATGTTGATCTTGACGCCGTTGTAAACGACGGCCGTGTTTTTGGCCGCAATTGTGATGCCGCGCTCCTTTTCCAGCGCCAGGGAATCCATGATGCGGTCCTCCACGGCTTGGTTGGCGCGGAAAATACCGGTCTGTTTGAGCATGGCGTTGAGCAGCGTGGTCTTGCCGTGGTCAACGTGCGCGATGATCGCAACATTTCTTAAGTGTTCTTTTTTCATATCCCTCTTTCTGCTGTTTTCAGGATGTATTTTGGCTTCCGGTGAAACGAATCGCAACCGACAGGAGATCCCTGAAACGATGTCTTTTCCATGAAACGGGCTCCCCCATAACAAAATATCGCCGATTAAACCAGCGATTTTTTTTACGGGTTTCCGATTTCCTATCCCCCATCCCCCATCCCCCATCCCCCATTCCCCATCCACCATCCACCATCCACCATTCACCATTCCCCGCGAGCCGTGTGCTAAATTTCCCGCCGGCCTTTACAAATGGCCGGAGAATCACTATAATTTTGCAAGGAATAAACAATCCAGGATCCAAAAGGCGGCCCCAATGACTTACATAAAGATTAATTTCGGCAGTAATTTTGAGGATGAATTTCAAAAGGCGGTGGACGAGGTCTTTCATCTGGTGCGCCCGGCCTTTAAAAACTACGAGTGCATCTGGCGTCCCAACGTCGATGTCTACGAGTCGGCCGACGAAGTCATTGTGCTGGCCGACATGGCGGGACTGAACAAGGACGAGCTGCACATCGAGGTGAGCCGGCACAAAATAAAAATCGCCGGCATTCGCAAGGCGATTCAACTTTTGCAAAATGCCCGCTACTGCCAGGCGGAAATTCCGCACGGCTATTTTGAAAGAAGCGTAGGGCTTCCGGCTCCCGTGGACGCCCAGTCGGCCGCCGCAACCTATGCCGACGGTATTCTGGTCCTGCGGATGAACAAGCTGCCGGTGATGAAAACGCACCGCGTATCGGTCATTTCCACCAAATAGCCAGCGGCCGCAAATTCTATTTCGACGATCCCAACTGGAGGTGATTATGACGGAACAGAACGTCAAGGATAATAAAAATACATTTCATATTCCGGAAGTGATTCCCATCCTTCCTCTGCAAAACGTGCTGGTGTTTCCCAAAACCATGATTCCGCTGGAGGTTTCGGGCGTCGCGTCCGTTCTGGTGGATGAAGCCATGACCCGGGACCGCCTGGTGGGGCTCATCATGTCCAAAAGCGAGCCGGAGACTCCCAATACCTACAAAAAGGAAGACCTGCACGCGGTGGGCACCTGCGCCGTGATTCTGAAAATGGCCAAAACGGCGGAAAACCACACGCAGCTTCTGCTGCAGGGCGTGAGCCGTTTTTCCGTCGAGGAGCTCGTGGAAGGCAAGCCCTATCAGCAGGCCCGCGTCAAACTGATCGAGGAGCAGGAAGTCAAGGACATTGAAACCGAAGCGCTCGTGTCCAACCTGCTGGCGCTTTTCGACCGCATTTTGAAGCTTTCGCCGTTTCTTCCGCCGGAGTTCGGCCC
>JAAYDW010000102.1 GCA_012729055.1 Deltaproteobacteria bacterium | reverse complement strand
GTCGACACAGGCCGGTACCCTGCGGTCGACGCACCCGTCGCACAGGCTCAAGTCAATGAGCGTTGCCAGCCGTCCCTCATCGGCGGCGCCGGCCCGTTTCGGCCAGTGCACGCCGGTCAGGGCCGCCACGCCCGCGCCGATCTTCAAAAACGATCTGCGGCTGAAATGAACATTTTGCGTTTTCATGGTCCCTCTCCTTCCTGCTTTTCACTTTATACCCCACGGGGGTATAATAGTCTTCCTTGATTTTTTGTCAAGACTCTTTTTCTGCCGGCTGGCGGACCCGGCGGATTTCCGTAAGCGTTTTCAGCGGATCGGGAAGGGGGTGGATAAGTTCGACGTATCCCGCAAAGCGGCCGTTCTCGTACCAGGGCGACCGGCAGAGCAGCCTTTTACGCCATGGAGATCCGGGGTCATGGCCGTCGCCGCCGGCCCCAGGGGCAGACAGAAACGCAGATGCCGCACAGATAAACTTCCCGGGTGAGCTTTTCCTGCGAGAGCCGCCGGCAGGCGTCGCGGCATTTGCCGGCGTCGTAAAATTCATCGCGGTCGGTGGCGTCGTTCCACAGCCGGCCGTTGGCTGCGCCGGCCGGACAGGCCTCCAGACAAATCGCGCAGGCGCCGCAGCGGCTTTCGGTAATGGGAACGCCCAGTTCGGCAAACCGGTGATTGGTGAGCAGCGTGGCCAGCCGCAGGCGGGGTCCGAAGCGCTCCGATACCAGGAGGTCCGTCTTGCCGATCCAGCCCAGTCCGGCGCGGGTCGCGGCCATCTTGTGCGAAAAAGGCATCCGCAGCGTGCGGGCAAAATCCGCCGGCCTGTCGTCTTCCTGGACGGTGGCTTTGATCTCACGACAGGGGATGCCGTTTTGTAAAAGGAAGCGGCGCATTTTCGCCGAAATCAGGTTGAGCTCGTCGTTGGTGGCGCGGTAAAGGTCGTAGTAAACCGGCGTCGGTCCCTGTTCGATGTTATCGATGACCGCATCGTCAAGCTTTTTGCCGATCACCACGGCGTAGCGGTAAGGATACCGCTGTCTGACCAGGTCTTCCAAATCGGCAAAGCCGATCACATAGTCATCCGTATTCGGCAGAATGTTCATGAGTTCGTTTTGCATGAATCGCTCCCCTCGGGCCGGCCGCCGGTCGGCAGTGATGGTATCTGTTGCTTTCGAATCCTAGCACAGGATTTTCCTTCCCCAAAGGAAATTGTCGGCCGGGAGAGGAAGGAACATCCGCGCGGAAGCGGTCGCCCGGTTCTTCGGAGCGCCAGAACGGTTTTCATTTTGCTTGACACGGGCAACTTTTGGCCGCTAGAATCGGCATGCTTTTTCCGATAATATTTATTTTTATTTGACCACCATTAAAACAAAGGAGGTAGCGGATGATGAAAAAACGTAATATACAGCGTTTCCTGGCGGGCTTTTTCATTCTCGCGCTGGTTGTAACCGGCTGCGCGGGCGGCACGAAAATCACGATGACGCAGGAAAAGTACGCCCCTTCCTTCAAGGCAAACGACTTTGCCCGTTACAAAGGCAAGAAGCTGGTGCTTTCGAGCTTTTTCAATCAGGCCCAGAATACCAAAACCTACAACTATTTCAGCCCGGACAACAAACTGAATTATGAAGGCAACGTGAGCCTCGAAAATTTGTACTGGAACAGCTTTCAGAAGGCTTTCAAGCATGTCGGTGTGATTCTCGTGGACTACACCTATGATGGCAGCCATCCTTACCGCCACGGCTGGTGGTGGGGCGCTCCCGGTCCCGGCGGCTACAAGGCGCCCCGGGGAGTGGCCGAATTTCAGTTTATTCTGCTGTCAATGACCGATCAGGAATTGAAATTCAAGGCGCTTATCTTCAAGGAAGGCGAAACGAAACTGGACAAGGATTTCACGGTGACGATGGCGCCGGCCGCCACCGAAGACAAGGCCGAACTGGAACGGCGCGGCTACCAGCTCATCGACCTGGCCTTTACGACCCTTCTGCGGGACCGCGATTTCCAGAAAGTGTTTTGAGCAGCAGGACGATAGGCTGCAGGGTTTAAAGGTCTAAAAATTATGACGCGGGCAAACGGCCGGCGGCCGTTTGCCCGCCTTCGGTAAAATGGAAATCATTCTCTACATTATTGTTGCCTTGCTTTTGATCGTGGTCGTGCTGCAATTTGTGCAATTGGGACGGCGGCCGGTCGATTGGTCGCCGCTGGCTGCAAAGCTGGAGGCGCTTCTGGACGCTCAGGAGAGGACCGACCGCTCTCTGCGCGATGAGATGGGCCGCGCGCGCTCGGAAGCGCGGGCGTCGTCCCAGGAGGAAAGAACCGAACTGGCGCGCACGCTCGCCTCTTTCAG
>JAAYDW010000101.1 GCA_012729055.1 Deltaproteobacteria bacterium | reverse complement strand
CCAGGTCGAGCGCCTGAATGCCGTTGGTGCCTTCATAAATCGTGGCGATCTTTTCATCGCGGACATACTGTTCCACCGGATACTCGGAGCAGAAGCCGTAGCCGCCGTAAACATCCATCGCCATGGAGCCGATGAGGAATCCCTTGTCCGTGCAGTAAGCTTTCATGATCGGGGTTAAAAGTTCAATGTAGCCTTCCCAGTCCGCTTTTTCCTGTTCCGTCTTCGATATCTTGCTCCGGTCCATGCAGTATGCGATAAAAATCATCATCGAACGCATGCCTTCCACGTGGGATTTCATCCACATCAGTTTCTTGCGGATGTCCGGGTGCTGGATGATGGGAACGGCCTTGGCGGCCGGGTTCTTCATTTCCCAGACCGGCGTGCCCTGAATGCGTTCCTTGGCATAGGCCACCGCATGCTGGAAAGCGGCCGAGCTCAGGCAAACGCCCTGCATGCCGATGCCCAGACGCGCTTCGTTCATCATCTGGAACATGATCTTCATACCGGAGCGTTCTTCGCCCATCAATTCGCCGATGCATTTTCCGTCTTCGCCGAAGTTCAGCGTACAGGTGGCCGATCCCTTGATGCCCATCTTGTGCTCGATGCCGCCGCACTTCACGTCGTTGGGTTCTCCCAGGGATCCGTCGTCGTTGACGCGGATTTTGGGAACGATGAAAATAGAGATGCCTTTGGTGCCGGGAGGATCGCCTTCGATGCGGGCCAGAACCGGATGAATGATGTTCGGGGTCAGATCATGCTCGCCCGAAGAGATGAAAATCTTGGTGCCGGTGATCAGGAACTTGCCGTCCGGCAGACGTTTCGCGGTCGTTTTCAAAGCGCCGACGTCGGAGCCCGCGCCCGGTTCGGTCAGACACATCGTGCCCGCCCATTCGCCGGAAAACATCTTGTACATGTATTTGTTTTTCTGCTCTTCGGTGCCGTGGGTGTTGATCATGTTGGCGGCGCCGTGGGTAAGGCCGGGATACATGCCGAAAGCGTAGTTGGCGGCGCTCATGAGTTCATAGCAGGCCCAGCCGAGCATATGGGGCAGCCCCTGGCCGCCGACGTCGGGAGAATCCATCGGGCAAATCCAGCCGGCTTCCGTGTATTTCTTCCACAGTTCGTGGAAGGCTTTCGGGACATTAACCACGCCGTTTTTATAGGTACACCCTTCGTGATCGCTGTCCTTGAGCGTCGGGAAGATGGCGTTGACGGCCATCTTTTCGGCTTCATTCAAGATCATCATGACATCATCCTTGGAAAACCCCCCGTACTCTTCCGATTCGAAAATTTTGTCCATGCCATATTGCTCAAACATGGCAAACTGCTGATCGCGAGTGTTCACTAATAAATTGCCCATAACTAACTCCCTTCTTTTTAGTTGTGAAAATTCAAACGTTAAACAACGTCCGTTAATGCATTGTTCCTATTCGGGGCAGCCGGCGGACAATTGGGAACGCAGATTTCGTTCCGGCTGTAATATGCTGCAGAGATTTTTCCGATCTTACAGAACATAAACGATTCTGAAACATCACGGGCGACCCGGACAGACGGGTCTCACTCCACTTGCTGACTATAATTCCAATCTTGACCGAAAGTCAATAAAAAATAACAAAAACCGGCCGGAAAAGGTTTCCCGACCCGTCCCTAAGGAATGCGGCTTTTTTTTCAGTCGAAACGAGCCTTTTTCCCATCTTTTTGAAATTCATAATATTTTACCATTTTGGCCAGAGCGGAAGCGGCTTTCGGAATGCCGTCGTAAAACGGCACGCCGGCCGCAAGCAGGATGGATTTGACGGTGTCGAGCGTATGGCGGATCGGAGCGCTGGGCGCAAACTGCCTTAAGGCGACCACAAGGGGCTTGCCTTCCGTGTGCCGACGCGCCTCGTCGGCGATATACTCTGCGATCCGGCGGGTGGCCGCGCCCTCGCCGCGGGAAAACAGCCAGTCCATGTGCAGAGAGATGATGAACATGTCCAGCCAGGGCTGGGCCGACAAAAGATCCAGCGCCCGGCCCAGCAGCTCCGGCTCGATCAGGATCAGATGGGCGTCGAGGGGATTACGGATCATATTGCCGGCGGGCGGAATGAATGCGCGCAGCTTCGCCATCAGATCTTCGGGAAAAGCGGCCAGGTTCAATCCTTCCCGCGCGCAAGCGTCCGCCGCCGCGACGCCGATGCCGCCGCCGGTGCCGATCACCGCCACGCCGCGCCCCCGCACCCGGCCGAGACGCTCAAACGCCAGCGCCGTTTCGGCCATTTCCTCCAGGGACTCGACGCGGACCGCGCCGGTCTGGCGGAAAAAAGCGTTCCAGATTTTCTCGCCGCCCGCCATTGATCCGGTGTGGGAGGCGACCGCCCGCGCGCCGGATTCGGTAAGCCCCGCCTTGATCATGATGACGGGCTTGGTTTTGTTGATCCGCCGCACCTGCCCGAGCAGCCGACGTCCGTCCTTGACGCCTTCCAGATACATTGTGACGATTTTTGTTTCATCGTCCGTTTCGAGATAGTCCAGGAAATCCGTGCTGTCGAGCGTGAGCGCGTTTCCATAGCTGAACACCTTGCTGAAATGGACGCCGAGTTTTTCCGCCGCGTACCAGGTGTAATCCTGCGCGTTGCCGCCGCTCTGACTCACAAAAGCCACCGGACCGCTTTGCCGGGGCGCGTACAGCCACGTCACCAGGCGGGAAGCGGGCACGTAAAGTCCCATGCAGTTGGGGCCGACGACATGCAAGCCGCCTTCGCGCGCAATCGCCTCGATTTCCCGCTGCAGGCGAATGCCTTCCTCTTCGCCGGATTCCTTGAATCCCGACGAGAAAATGTGCACGTTTTTGCTTCCCGACGCGATGCAGTCCCGAAGCGCATCCGGCACTTTCGGCGCCGGCACGGAAATCACCACCAGATCGACCGGCTTGCCGATGGCCGTCACGCTGGGATAAGCCTTGCGTCCCAGAATTTCATCGGCGCGGGGATTGATGGGGTAGAGCTCTCCGGCAAAACCAAAATCGGCGATGCAGGCAAACATCCCCGGAAAGCCTTCGGTATGCGTCCGTGTCGCGCCGATCACGGCGACGGACTGCGGATGCGTCATTGTGTCGAGCGCCGCGGAGATTTTCCGGGACACGCGGCGCGGCGCCGCCGGCGCATCTTTTTCTTCCGGCCCGGTGAGCACCACCAGGGCATCGACGGCCGCCACCTTTCCCCGCGGCGTGATGATGAGCGGATTGATGTCCACTTCCCGGACGTCCGGCAGCTCCTGGCTCAGGCGGGACAGGCCCAAAAGTACCGCGACGAGCCCTTCAACGTCGGCTTGCGCCTCGCCGCGAAATTCCGCAAGCAGCTTCCGGGAGGAGATTTCGCCGATCATGCGCCTGGCTTCCTTTTCATCAAGCGGCGCGATCCGGAAAGCAGTATCCGATAAAGCCTCGGTGAAAATGCCGCCCAGGCCGAACATCACCACCGGACCAAACTGCGCGTCGCGAATCAGACCGGCGACAAACTCCCGCCGGCCCTCGATGAAGGGCGCCACCAGGCAGCCTTCCCAGTCGTCGCCCGCCGCGTTCCGGACGGCGCGAAACGCCTCGCGCAATTCGCGGGCCGTCTTCAGGTTCGTTTTCACCAGGCCGCGCTCCGTCTTGTGGCTGAGCTTCGCCCCGGAACCCTTGACCACCACAGGGAAACCGGTTTTCCGCGCATACCGGACAGCCTCGTCGGCACGGGTAAACACCCGGCCCGGCACCACCGGCACGCCGAAGTTCCCGAGCAGCGTTTTGGCTTCCGTCTCCGTCATCGTGAGTCTTTTCTGCTTTCTCACCCGCCTGATCATACTCTCCGCACGATTTCCCGTCATTTCCTCTTCCCTCTGGTTTTTATTGTCATTGCCTCCGCGATCAGTTTTTCAGCCAGACGCAGAGTGTTTTCCGTTGTCCGTTTGTCTTTCCGGTCGTAGAATTTGGCGTCTTCGAGCTGGATGATCCCCACCAGCACTCCCCAAACGACGTCAGCCATTTCATAGACGTTCACCTTCCTGATCAGTCCCAGCTCCATGCCGGTCGCAAGCAGCTGCCGGCAGAGATGGAAGTTGGCTCTCCCCCGGTCGTTGAGGGCGGATCGGACTTCCGGCCTCAATTCTCCCATCAGCCCCTGCTGCTGGAAGAGCTGGATGATCCGGAAAGTTTCCGGCCAATGCTCGTAGGCGGCATAAAAGGCATTGAAGATCGCCGTGATCAGCCCCGCCCCGTCGCGGATTTTCCCCGCCCGGAGATGGGATTCAACCTTCTGCAGTTCCGCCCGGATGTCGTCGATCAACGGCAGCATGAGCGAAAAAAACAGGTCGTCCTTGGCCTTGAAGTAAAGGTAAATGGTAGGTTTGGTCACTTCGGCCGCGAGCGCGATTTCGTCCATCGTCGCCTTCAGGTACCCCTTCGTACCGAAGACTTTTTTTGCGGCCTCCACAATGGAAGCCATCCGCTGGGCTTTTTCGCGGTCGCGTCGCTGCCGGCAGACATCCTTATGCTCATCGCGTAAAATCACGATTCTCAGCGCTCCCGGCGGAAGGTTCCGCCGCACAGTTTACTTACTGACGGTAAATTTGCTACCATAAGGAAAGTCATTCGTCAACGACCAACGGCGGCCGCGCAATATTTTATGTTAGCAGCAAATAGAAAAGTCCTATTTTGTAGCACATGATATGTCCGCTTTTAACGATGTTCAAGGAAAGGGGCGGAGGGCGTAGCCCGCAGCCCCTTTCCTTCGGTTTTGGCCGCGGCGGACT
>JAAYDW010000100.1 GCA_012729055.1 Deltaproteobacteria bacterium | reverse complement strand
GTGGCGGGACTAAAGCCCCGCCCTACGTTATTAGGGTGGATGGTGGATGGTGGATCGTGGATGGTGGATGTTTCATAGTCATGTCCATGTAGGGCGGACCTTCAGGTCCGCCTGTGGCGGTGCTAAAGCCCCGCCCTACGTTATTAGGGTGGATCGTGGATGGTGGATCGTGGATGGTGGATGTTTCATAGTCATGTCCATGTAGGGCGGACCTTCAGGTCCGCCTGCGGCGGGGCTTTCGCCCCGCGCCAGATCTAAAAGGCTGCATGAAGAACGCTGCATCAAACGCACTCTTTCATCGGGTATTTTTCAGGTGGCGGCATGTTTGGCGGCGAGAATTTCGCCGTAGAGATTTTCGTACTTCTCCGCGACGCGGTCCCACGTGTTTTGCGCCGCGGTCCGGCAGGCGGCCTCGGCCATTTGCTGACGCCGGTCCGCATCGAAAAGAATTTCCAGCCGGGAGACGATCTGTTCATGATCGGACGGATCGGATACGACAAAACCGTTTTCTCCCTCCCGCACCAGGTCCCGTGCGCCGACCGCCTTGCTGATCATCACCGGAAGCCCCGCCGCCATCGCCTCCAGGACCACCATGCCGAAGGTGTCGAAGCGGGAAAGCATCAGATACAGATCGCCCGCCAGGTAAAAATCGACCAGCCTCTCCTTTGAAACCACGCCGGCAAACAGCACATTGTCGGCGATGCCCGCCTCCCGGGCCAGTTTCGAGTACTTTTTGACGTTGCCCTTGCCGGCCACGATCAGCTTAAAACGGCCGGTCTTTCTTTTCAGTTTGCCAAGCGATACAAGAATATCATCGAGCCCCTTGATCTCGAAATTCATCGAGGCAAAGATGATGAGCGCGTCGGCGGAGCCCACTCCCAGGGAAAGGCGGGTCATCCGGCGCGTTTCGTTCCGGTCCGGCCGGTCGTAGTCGGACAAATTCACACCGGGGTGAATCACCGCCACGCGGTCCGGATCGACAGGAAACTCCTGAAGAAAGATGGCCTTGGTAAGCCCGGAAACGGCAACGAACTTGCGGCAGCCGCCTTCATAAACGAGTCGGTTTTCCACCCACGCCGTCGCGCGGTCGTAAAGGCTCATGGATTTTTGCCGGATGCGGCGCACCCAGTAGCGGTGCGGAATGCCGTGCAGCGTGAAGAGGTCGGCCGCAAAGATTCTTTCATGGCTGTGCACCAGGTCAAAGGCGCCCTGCGCGAGCCGCCGCTGCACAAACCAGGCGAAACTGACCGTCGTCAGGAATTTGGGAAAGGAAATAATCGGAATTTTGGCGAAGGTAAGGGCCGGGTTCCCGGACTGCCAGCGGTTAGCAAACACTTGAAATGTATGGGGAGGTCTGCTACAGAGTTTTCCGGTCAGCTCCGCTGCGAATTGTTCGGCGCCGCCGACTAAACCGTATTTGGGGATGATCACGGCAATTTTGGGCATAAGGTCATCTTCGAAATTTTAGAAATTACTAACACAGAACATTAATTATTTCATGCGATAAATGGAGCCGGCGCAAGGCCCGGGCCGGGCGATTTAAACCGGGGCGAAAGAAAAGCAACTTGGATAAGCAGAAAATCAGCGTGGCCATTATCGCCAAAAACGAGGCCGACCGCATCGGCGGCCTGCTGGCCAGTGTGGCGTTTGCCGACGAGGTTGTGGTTGTGGATTCCGGCAGCACCGACGGCACGCAGGCTATCTGTGAGAAGGCGGGAGCGAAGGTCATTTACCATCCCTGGGCAGGCTACGTCGAACAAAAGCAATTTGCCCTGGAAGCGACCTCGCACGAGTGGATTTTCAGCCTGGACGCGGACGAGGAAGTGCCGGAAGATCTGGCGGCGGAAATCCTCGCGGCCGTCCGGTCCGCCGGACCCGATGTCGGCGGCTTTTCCATGCCCCGGATATCCAAGTATCTGGGACGCTGGATCCGCCACGGCGGCTGGTATCCGGACCGGAAAGTGCGCCTGGTGCGGCGCGGCCGCGGCCGGTGGCAGGGCGTCAATCCCCACGACAAGCTGGTGGCCGAAGGCAGGGTCGTCGATCTCACCCGTCCGTTTCGCCATTACGTTTACCGGAGCATTTCCGACCAGGTCGTGACGATGAACAGCTTTTCGGAAATTTACGCGCGGCAGGATGCTCCCCGCGGCGGCTGGTTCGTCGTCGCCGGCCTGTTTCACGCCGCGGGAAAATTTCTCGAATGTTACCTCTGGAAGCTCGGATTTCTCGACGGCCTTCCGGGCCTGGTCATCGCAATAAATTCCGCGGGGTATGTTTTTTTAAAGCATGCCAAACGCTGGGAAAGAAGCCTTTCTTGAAAAAGTGACTCCCGATGGATATCTCCTTTGTCATTGTCAACTGGAACACCCGCGACCTTATGCGGGACTGCCTGCAATCCATCGGCAAAACCGTCTCGGGACCGGAGTATGAAATAATCGTGGTGGATAACGCCTCCACCGACGGCTCGGTTGAGATGCTGGCGGCGGAATACCCGTCGGTTCAGGTCTTCGCCAACCGGGAAAACCGCGGCTTCGGCAGGGCCAACAATCAGGGCTTTGCCGTCATGCGGGGGAAATACGCGCTCCTAATCAACACGGATGCCGTCTTGACGGAGGGGGCGGTGCAGAAAATGTGGTCGTTTGCCGAGGCGCATCCCGAAGCGGCGATCATCTGCGGCCAACTGCTCAACGCCGACGGCAGCAGGCAAAATTCCATCGCTTCTTTTCCGACGCTTTTGACGCTGGCCGCCAACACCTCGCTTCTGGAATACCTTTTTCCGGGGCGCTATCCGAGCAAGCGCTACGACCACAGCGAGCCGCTGGAGGTGGACTCGGCCATCGGGGCCTGCATGATGGTCCGCAAAAAGGCGCTCGACGACGTCGGGTTTTTCGACGACCGGTATTTCTTCTTTTTTGAGGAAACGGACCTGGCTTATGCCGTAAAGCAGGCGGGCTGGAAGATTTTTCAGGTTCCGGACGCGCTGATTTACCACCTGCAGGGCCAGAGCATCGGCCACAACGCCCGATCGCGCATCGAGTTTTACCGGTCGCGCTACCAGTTTCTGCGCAAGTGGTACGGTAGCGCTTATTACCGCGCGGCCCAGGGGATCATTTTTCTGCGCCTGCTGGTCAATATGCTGCTCGCGTCCGCGGGCGTCCTTGCTACCTTGGGATTGGCAAAAGGCCTGCGGGACAAGTGGAGAGTTTATCTGCAAATCCTCCGCTGGCATTTTATAAAAAGCTCGTAGCTCAGAGCTCATAGCTCGCAGCTCATGGCTTATAGTTTTTTTATGTAGGGCGGACCTTCAGGTCCGCCAAATGGCGGGTCTAAAGCCCCGCCCTACATTATTTGGTAGGGAACGGTCGCGATAACCTAAACGTCACAAGACCGTTCCCTACAACCCACTGGTTACAGGCGACCACCCCCGCCGGCGGGGGAGAAAAGGAAAGTAGTCTCCTCAAAAAAAGGGCAGGGGTGTGTCCCCCTCTGGAGGGGGCAGGGGGAGGTTGGAGGTTTGGCCGCCTTCGTCACTTCGTGGCACTCCCGCGAGCGGGAGATATAAATTTAAATAAATGGAGCGGATGGATTATGCAGCCTGTTTATGATGTGTTTAAATCGTTTGTCGATCCGGCCTTTTGGGTCTTTGCACTTCTCTTCATTTCGCTGATTTTTTGCTTTGTGTCCGGCAAGAAAAAAACCGGCGTCCTGTTTTTGCTTCTTGCGCTCGTAGTGTTTTACGGATTGAGCATCGAGCCCGTGTCCCGATATCTGAGCTACCGGCTGGAAAAGGATTACATCAAACCCCTCCCGGCGGCAGATCAAACGCCGCTCGATGTCATTGTCGTTTTGGGCGGGGGCGCCTATGACATTCACGCTTTGAATCAGTCTTTTGCCGGCGAGTCCAGCATTGCCAGAGTGGTTTACGCCGTGCAGATGTTTCACCGCTACAACCCGAAATATCTGATTTGTTCCGGGACGGGCAGAGAAAAAGCGTCCATTGCGGAAATTATGGCCAAACTGGCCGGTGATCTGGGCGTGCCGAAAGAAAAGATCCGCATCGAAGACAAATCAAGAAATACGTATGAACATGCGGTGGAGTTTAACAAGCTGTTTGCCGATAAGAATCTGCGGATCGGTCTGGTGACTTCCGCTTATCACCTGAAGCGGAGCGAAACGGAGTTTCGCAAGTATTTCAAAAATGTAACTCCTCTGCCGGCGGGCTACCTTTACTTTTCACCCTTGGGGACGGCTGCCGTCCGTTATGTGCCGCAGTCGCAATGGCTTTTGAACAACTGTCTTGTTGTAAAAGAGCATGTCGGTCGTCTCTGGTACGGCATAAAAGATATTTAATTTTTTCGGCCGGATGAAGCTTATGGGCCGCCGAAAAATAATTTTTCAAAGGTCTCGTTTCAATTTCCTGTAAAATATTGTAATATACATCACTTTATGAATCGTCCTTTTCAAAATGGATTTCCAATATAGGATCTGCTTATGAAGTTTTCTGAGCTAAGAGAATTTGACGTCTTCACGACAAGATATCCCCAGCTGAAAAATCCAAAATTTTACGCTATTCTTCTGGTAGACATCATTCTGTTCATCGTGGCGCTCAATGCCGCCTACCTTTTTCGTTTTGAATTCAACTTCAATTATATCGATTTCGACCAGATTTTTGAGTTGCTGCTGTGGATGGTTCCCATAAAAACGCTTTTTTTCCTGGCTTCCGGACTTTACCGCGGTCTGTGGCGCTACACCGGTCTGCGCGATTTCTGGCTGTTGTGCCGGGCCTGCCTTTTTTCAACGGCGCTCATTTTGCTGATCATGCTGGCGGCCAACCGATTTGAAGGATATTCCCGCAGTGTGTTTGTCATCGACGGTCTTCTGACCTTGCTGCTTACCGGCGGAATGCGGCTCTCCATCCGCACTTTATTTGCCTTCGTCAGCAAACCGCAGAACAACCTCGATGAGGTGATACGGATTCCTACAAAAGTTCTTATCATCGGAGCGGGGCAGGCCGGAGAAAAAATTCTGCGGGAAATGATGGACAATTATAACCTTCATTACAATGTCGCGGGTTTCATCGACGATGATCGTCAGAAGCAGGGTCGGACCATTCACGGCGTGCGTGTTCTGGGAACAATCGATCATCTGCCCGCTATCATTCAAAAGGAAAAAATTCAGCAGATCCTGATTGCGATTCCTTCCGCCTCGGGAGAAGAGATCCGGCGGATGGTGGAGATTTGTCAAAAAATCGGTATTTCGTATAAAATCCTGCCCGGCATCGGAGATTTGATCGACGGCCGGGTCAGCGTAAAATTTCTTCGCGACATCAGCTATGAAGACTTGCTGGGGCGTTCGCCGGTTCAGCTGGACATCCAGGGGATCCGGGAATACCTGGACGGAAAAACCATTCTGGTGACGGGCTGCGGCGGTTCCATCGGCTCCGAACTCTGCCGCCAGATCGCCAAGTACCAGCCCCGCCATCTCATCCTGCTGGATTCGAGCGAAGAAAATCTGTTCAAAATTCAGATGGAAATGCAAAACGAACATTTTTATCGTCAGTGTCCGGCCATTTTGGGGCGTGTCCAGAATGAATCCCTGATGGAAGCCGTTTTTCGGACTTACAAGCCCGAAGTTGTTTTTCACGCGGCTGCTTACAAACATGTGCCCATGATGGAGAAAAATCCCTGGCAGGCCGTTTACAACAACATCATCGGTAGCCGCGTGGCGATGGAAACAGCCCTCCGGCACCACGTGGAACGGTTTGTGGTGGTTTCCACCGACAAGGCCGTGCGTCCGACCAATGTCATGGGTGCGAGCAAACGGGTGACGGAGTTGATCATGCAATGCCTCCAGGGAAACGGCACACGGTTTATGGCTGTGCGGTTCGGCAACGTGGTCGGCTCTTCCGGCTCCGTGATTCCTTTCTTCCGCCGGCAGATCGAACAGGGCGGTCCGGTGACCGTTACGCATCCGGAGGTGAACCGCTTTTTCATGACCATTCCCGAAGCGTCGCAGATGATCCTGCAGGCGGGGACAATGGGCGAGGGAGGAGAGATTTTCATCCTGAAAATGGGCACGCCCGTCAAAATCCTCGACATGGCGCGCGACCTGATCCGCCTTTCCGGGAAGGAACCGGATGTGGACATTAAAATCGTCTTTACCGGTTTGCGGGATGGAGAAAAGCTTTACGAGGAACTGATCACCGTTGGGGAAGACATTCTGCCGACCGGGCATGAAAAAGTCATGGTTTTGCGCTCCAGCACCTGCTTCAACGGATTTTCCGATCCTCAGGACGGCAAAGAGCACCTCTACCGTGAAATCGACGAACTGATCAAACTGGCCGCGCGCTACGACAGTGAAGGCATCAAAAGAAAGCTTAAGGAAATTGTCCCTGAATATACCCCACTCGAAAGCAAAAGCATTCTCTAAAAGATAAGGAGTTTCACAATGAAGCAAGTGTTGATTACCGGCGGCTGCGGATTTATCGGATCCAATTTTGTCCGCCACACGCTGGAGCATTATAAGGAATATCGCCTGATCAATCTGGACAAACTGACCTACGCCGGGAATCCCGGCAACTTGACGGATATCGAAAATTCTCCCCGCTACCGTTTCGTGAAGGGCGACATTTGCGACGCCGACCTGGTGCGAAAAATTTTTGCGGAAGAAAAGATCGACGCGGTTGTTCATTTCGCCGCCGAATCGCACGTGGACCGCAGCATCACGGGTCCCGCCGAATTTATCCGGACCAACATCCTGGGCACATTCACCCTGCTCGAAGCGGCGCGGGAAGCATGGCTGAAAAATGGAGATTCCACCGGCAAGGAATACCGCTTTCTGCACGTGAGCACCGATGAAGTTTACGGCTCGCTTGGCGAAACCGGCGCCTTTCAGGAAACCACGCCCTACGATCCCCGGTCGCCTTACTCGGCCAGCAAAGCCTCGTCCGACCACCTGGTGAGCGCCTACTTTCATACCTACGGTCTGCCGACACTGATCACCAACTGTTCCAACAACTACGGCCCCTACCAGTTTCCGGAAAAGCTCATTCCCCTGGTCATCAACAACGCCCTTCAGGGGAAGGCCCTGCCCGTGTACGGCGACGGTAAAAACGTCCGCGACTGGCTTTACGTGATCGACCACTGCGAGGCGATTCTCACCGTGCTGCACAAGGGAAAAACCGGCGAAACCTACAACATCGGCGGCAACAGCGAAAAGCAGAATATCGAGATCGTTTCCACCATCTGCGACATTCTGGATGAGAAGGTGGGCCTCCTGCCCGGTGAAAAAGCCAGGCGGTCACTCGTGACCTATGTCAAAGACCGCGCCGGCCACGACCGCCGCTACGCCATCGACGCCACCAAAATCCGCACCGAACTTGGCTGGACTCCTCAGGTAAACTTCGCCGAAGGCATGAGGAAAACCGTGGAATGGTACCTGGACCATCAAGCCTGGATCGCGTCCGTCACCACCGGCGCCTACCGGGAGTATTATGAGAAAATGTACGGAGGGAGATAGTGGATGGTGAGTGGTGAATAGTGAATGGTGGATGGTGAATAGCGGATGGTGGATGGATGAAAGATTATAAGGAATTGGAGGTTTGGGAAAAAGGGATTGCTCTGGTTTTGCATGCATATGAGATTACAAAAGTATTCCCTAAGGAAGAATGTTATGCCTTAACGGACCAGATAAAAAGAGCAGCCGTATCCATACCATCCAATATTGCTGAAGGAGCATCAAGGAACACCACCAAAGAATTCGTTCAGTTTCTATATATCGCACTGGGTTCAGCTTCTGAATTGGAGACACAAATCATTATTGCCGAAAAATTGGGCTATCTAAAAAATAAAGAAATCTTGAATGCTGAAATTATCGTTATTAGAAAAATGTTAAATGCTCTGATAACGTCACTAAAAAAGAAATGCATGTAGATCAGTGCTTGTCGATGGGTGTTTCTATCCACGATTCACCATCCACTATCTACTGATTTCCGGAGGAAATAATGAAAGGTATTAAAAAAGGCATCATTTTGGCAGGCGGCGCAGGGAGCCGGCTTTATCCGCTGACGCTGGTGGCAAGCAAGCAACTGCAGCCGGTGTACGACAAACCCATGATTTACTATCCCTTGGCCACGCTCATGACGGCGGGCATCCGCGACATTCTCGTCATTTCCACGCCGCAGGACACGCCCCGCTTTGAAGCCCTGCTGGGCGACGGCAGCCGCTGGGGGATCAAACTTTCCTATAAAGTGCAGCCCGAACCCAAGGGGATTGCCCAGGCGTTTCTGGTTGGCGAAGAGTTTATCGCCGGCGAATCCGCATGCCTGATTCTGGGCGACAACATTTTTTACGGAAAAATGAATCTGCACAAGATCGTATCGGAGTTTCAGGAAGGCGCGCTGGTTTTCGGCTACTACGTCAACGATCCCGAGCGTTACGGCGTCGTGGAATTCGACGCGGAAGGCAAGGCGATCAGCATCGAGGAAAAACCGGCCAAGCCCAAAACCAACTACGCCGTGCCGGGACTGTATCTTTACGATCGCAACATCACAGAGATCACAAAGACCATGAAGCCTTCGGCCAGAGGTGAACTGGAAATCACGGACGTCAACATGGAATATCTGCGCCGCGGGAAACTGCGTGTCATTCCGCTGGGGCGGGGCATCGCCTGGCTGGACACGGGGACGCACACCAGCCTTCTCGAGGCCAGCCATTTCATCGGCACGCTGGAAGCCCGCCAGGGACTGAAGATTGCCTGCCTGGAGGAAATCGCCTATCGCCTGGGATTTGTGGATAAAAAGAAAATGAAGCAGGTCATTGCCGACACGCCGAAGTCGTCCTACCGGGACTACCTGGAAAGAATCATCAAGGAACCGACTCTGATCAGCTACGAACCATAACATGATGAACTATAAACTATCCGCTATCCACCATACACTATGCACCATTCACTAAACTCATGAAGATCATCAAAACCGACATACCGGATGTTCTCATCATCGAGCCTCGCGTTTTCGGCGACGCCCGCGGTTTCTTCTTTGAAAGCTTCAATCAAAAAGCCTGGCAGGAAAAAACCGGTCTTGGCGAGGTCTTTGTCCAGGACAACCATTCCCGCTCCGAACGAAATGTTCTGCGCGGACTGCACTACCAGATCCGCCAGCCGCAGGGGAAACTGGTGCGGGTCATCCGGGGGAAAGTTTTTGACGTGGCCGTCGATTTACGTCAAAGCTCCCCATATTTCGGACGCTGGACAGGGGCAGAACTATCCGAGGACAACAAACGCCAGATGTGGATTCCCAAAGGTTTCGCCCATGGCTTTCTGGTTTTGTCCGACGTGGCCGAATTTCTGTATAAGACAACAGACTACTGGGCTCCCCAGTATGAACGCGCAGTCCTTTGGAACGACCCCGACCTGAATATTGCCTGGCCGCTCCAGGGGCCGCCGGTTCTGTCCGCCAAAGACGCCCAAGCCTCATCCTTCAAAGAAGCAGAGAAATTCGATTAGCGCATTTCAGTGACGTAGGGCGGGGCTTTAGCGTGAAATAACCGGGCCTATCAATCTTTCCAGAACCAATTTCAGTGACGTAGGGCGGGGCTTTAGCCCCGCCATTGGCGAACCTGAAGGTTCGCCCTACTTTTTATCTATTCACCATCCGCTATCCACCATCCATGATCCTCTCCTCCGCCGGCGGAGGTGTCAAGAAGACATACCGAGTGTCCCAATACCACCAACTACGAGCCACGAGCCACGAGCTATGAGCTGTGAGCTGCTTTTATCTATGCACCATCCACGAGCCACCATTCACCATTCACCATCCACGATCCTGTCCCCCGCCGGCGGGGGTGCCACGAAGTGGCGGGGGTGGTAGAACCGAAGACATACCGAGCGTCCCAATACCACCGACTATGAGCCACGAGCTGTGAGCTTAAGCTGTTTTTCAACCATTCACCATCCACGATCCTGTCCTCCGCCGGCGGAGGTGTCGCGAAGCGACGGAGGTGGTTAAAACCGCATAGTGATGATTGTCAATTTCGAATTACCATGTTCGTCAAGCAATATGCGTACCTGATCAAGTTGTAAATAATGACAAAAAAGTGATGTAAACCACAAAAACTCCTTGACGTCTTACCACTTTTTGTTTATAAAGCCTAGCCGTTCACGAGATGAACACGAATTGAACAAACCCAAAAAAATGATAAAAAGATGAATAAGAACGAAACAGAAGCCATTCTCAAGTTGTTGCGGGCATTGGATGAAAATCCTCAGATGACCCAGCGACAGCTTTCGTCTCATCTTGGTTTGAGTCTGGGTAAAATCAACTTCCTGCTTAGGGCGTTGATTGACAGGGGACTGATAAAAAGTGAAAATTTTAAGAATTCCAAGAACAAATTAGGTTACTTATATCTTTTGACCCCCGGGGGCATCGAAGAAAAGGCAAGAATTACCTATCGCTTCCTGAAACGAAAAACGGCTGAATACGAAATGCTGAAAGATGAAATCCGGCGGTTGAAAGAAGAAGTCGCCCTTATCGAGGACGCGAGAGCCGGGGGACACAAACCGATTAAAAACGGCTTGGCGTAAAGTTATATTTTTTGTTGTAACGAAAACGTTCCAGTTTGATGTGTGAAATTCCCTCCTGATGTAACTCAGAGGGCGGAGCTGTATAAAAAGCCTACCATCGCTTGCCAATAGCGCTGATCGTTAAAGCGCGATCCCCGATCGCGCCGGATCGTTTTAGCCATTGGCGAACCTGAAGGTTCGCCCTACATAAATAACGATTTTTCACCTCAGCAATGTAGGGCGGGGCTTCAGCCCCGCCGTCACACCTTATGTCCTCCGCCGGCGGAGGTGTCGCGAAGCGACGGAGGTGGTAGAACGGAAGACATACCGAGTGCCCCAATACCACCAACTGCCAACTACGATCTGTGAGCTGTGAACTACGAGCTTTTTTTCTATCCACGATCCACCATTCACCATCCACGATCCTGTC
>JAAYDW010000099.1 GCA_012729055.1 Deltaproteobacteria bacterium | reverse complement strand
ATCCACTATTTACTATCCACCAGGAACTCTACCCCAGTTCAAAACTCGTGACGCCGTAGATTTTATCGAGCGGCACGGACGGGGCCTCTTTGCGATACATCCGGGCGGTCTCGAACACTTTGTCCATGGCATGACGGCGCACCAGGCGGCCGGCGCCTTCGTTGGGCTCCGGAATATCCAGGAAAAATTCTTCGCCGGCGATCGGGCGGGTGAGGGAAGAAAAGAGCGTTTCGGCGATGTCTTCGGATTCGGCAAACAGAGGACCGATCTTGTACCCTTGCCGGCATTTGCGAAGAACGCCGTATCCGGTGAGGCGGCCGCTTTCTACAAAACCCAGCGCAGCGCCGTCGGGACGGCTGATCCAGCATTTCAGGAAGGCGGCCCGCGGCGCCGGAAAACAAACGCGGTCGTAAGCGGCCAGATCCGCAAACGGAACGGCCGACAGGGAAACGACGCCGGGAAAGCCGACGCGGCCGGAAACGGCCATGCCGCGATAGCGAAGGTTGCGGTAGGCCAAAACGAAACCGAGCGCTTTGTACGTTTCCTGCTGGGCGACGACCGCGTCGTTCCCGACGACGCGGTTGCCCATGTACGCAGTCGCCCGCGCGGCGAGCGCATGGCCGATGCCCTGCTCGCGGCATCCGGGCTTCACGATATAAAATCCGGCAAAGCCGAAGCGCTCGTCGTAGGCCACCGCCGAGAGCGCCCCCACCGGTTCGCCGTCGCGGCGCGCCAGGAAAAATCCCCGCGGGTCCGCGGCGTAAAAGCATTCGGCGTCGTGCAATCCCGGATTCCAGCCTTCGCGGGCGGCCCATTCGACGGCCAGTCCGACATCCTCCCGATTCATGCAGTGAATTTCCAGCGGCATGCGTTTTCTCCGTTTTCCTAATTCCTTCTCGCGCCGGCTTGCGCAAAAACCTCGGCTGTTCCGCCGCCGATGCCTCCAGCGGCCCCCGCGCCGTAAATTTCGCATGACCGGAATAAAAAATCAAATATTAATGGCTGGATGGTGTTGACAAACGAGACTGCTGCAACTTTCGCGCGTTTGACACGAATTTTGCGGTGGCAGGCGGGTCTGAAGACCCGCCCTACATCACCGAAACATGAAAGGTTTGCCTGTGTAGGGCGAAGCTTCAGCTTCGCCAGACCCGGCGGGTCTGAAGACCCGCGCTACGGTACATGAACTTCAGCGGAAATTGTTTTCGGATAGATCCGGGCAACCGATCAGACGTTGAAGCGGAAGGTGATGATGTCGCCGTCGGCGACGATGTACTCTTTTCCTTCCAGGCGCAGGCGGCCGGCGGCCTTGACCTGCGCCTGTGAGCCGCCGTGGGACATGAAGTCCTCGAAGGACATGACTTCGGCTTTGATGAACCCGCGCTCGAAATCGTTGTGGATGGCGCCCGCGGCCTTGGGGGCTTTCGTGGAATGCGGAATGACCCAGGCCTTCACTTCGTCTTCGCCGACGGTGAAAAAGGAGATGCGGCCCAGAAGCGAAAAGGCGGCGCGGATGATCCGGCCGAACGCCGCTTCGGCAATGCCCAGGGACGACAGAAATTCTTTCTGATCGGCCGCGTCGAGGCCGGCGAGCTCCGCTTCGATCTTGCAGCAGATGCCCAGCACCGGTTCGGCGAGCTTTGCGGCCCCGGCAAATTCATCGGCAAAGCCCAGATTGTCTTCCGCCACGTTGACGACGACCAGTTCCGGCTTGATCGTCCAGAAGGAAAAGCTGCGGAGCGTGAAGACGTCCTGCGCGGCAAGCCCCGCCTGGCGCAGCGGCTTGCCCGCCTCCAGGCAGTCCTTCAGCCGCGGCAAAAGATCGTTTTGCGCCGTTTCCTGGGGCGAAATGGCTTTTTTGGACATCTTGGCCAGGCGTTCGAGCTTCTTTTCGATGATGATCAGATCGGCCAGGACGAGTTCGTCTTCAAGTTTGCGGTAGGCGTCGAGCGCAATCGAAATATCCGGCAGGGAAAAGCCGTCCACCACGTGCAGGATGCCGTCCGTGCCGCTCAGGTTCTGGCGGATCGCCTCCCAGGGATGCTCGCCCACGGCGTGCACATCGGCAAACGGAACCTTGGCGGGAGAGACCTTGGCGGGCTTGTAGATTTCAACGAGCTTGTCGAAGCGCAGGTCAGGCACGCTGGCCTGGCCGCGCACGACGGCTTCGGTGTGCGACGAGCTTACTTTCACGCCGGTCATGATTTCAAACAGGGTGCTCTTTCCGCTTTGCGGAAGCCCCAGGATTCCCATTTCCATAATTGACTGCCTCAAACCTCAGGGAGCGGCTTGTGACTCCGCGTGACCTCGCGTGACCTCGTGTGACCTCGTGTGACCTCGTGTGACCTTCAGGTCATCAGGTCATCAGGCGATCAGGTTATCGCGACCGTTCCCTGCAACATTATTGTGCAAACTCTTTTTCGATCCGCTCCAGCGCTTCGTTTAACCGGTCATCCGGCACGGTGAGCGAAATGCGGATGAATCCTTCGCCGTACTGGCCGTAAGCCGTTCCGGATGCCACGACAACGGCCGTCTTGTCGAAGAGGCGGTTCGTGAATTCCAAGGACGTCATGCCTTTGGGCACCGGCGCCCACAGGTAAAACGTTCCGCGCGGCGGCTGAAAATCGATGCCGATTTTTTTAAGCGTTTTGAGCACCCGCTCCCGGCGCCGCCCGTAAATCGACAGCATGTTCTCGATGAAGCCGGCTTCGCTGCCGAGCGCTTGAATGCCGGCGTACTGCACGGCGTTGAAGATGCCGGAATCGGTATTTTCCTTGACCTTGCTGATGCCCGCGATGAGGTCGGGATTGCCGCAGGCCATGCCCAGCCGCCAGCCGCACATGTTGAACGGCTTGGACAGAGAGTTGAGCTCGACGCCCACGTCTTTGGCGCCCGGCGCCTGCAGGAAGCTCAGACGCTGCTGGCCCGCAAAGACGATCTCGCCGTAGGGATTGTCGTAGCATACGGCAATGTCGTATTCGCCCGCGAAGGCGACAAGCTTTTCCAAAAAGTCCGGCGTGGCGCACGCGCCCGTCGGATTGTTGGGATAGTTCAGAAACATCGCCCGGGCTTTTTCCGCCACGTCCGACGGAATGTCCTCCAGCGCCGGCAGATAGTCGTTTTGCGGCAGAATGGGCACGTTGTAGGGAACGCCCCCGGCCATCAGGATGCTGGAGCGATAAGCGGGATAGCCGGGATCGGTCATCAGCACGATGTCGCCGGGATTGACGCGCGCCAGCACGAAGTGATGGCAGCCTTCCTTGGAGCCGATAAGGCCCAGAATTTCATTTTCCGGATTGAGCGTCACGCCGTAGCGCGCCGCGTACCAGCGGGCGACTTCCTTGCGAAACGCCAGCATGCCCTTTTCCTCATCGGTGGGATAGCGGTGATTCTGCGGATCGCGGGCCGTCCGGCACAGTTCGTCGATGATCGAATCCGGAGTGGCTTCCACCGGATCGCCGATGGCCAGCGAAATCACGTCCACGCCTTCCGCCTTCGCGCGGTTGATTTTCTTGCGCAGTTCCATGAACAGGTAGGGCGGTATTTTCTTCAGTCGATCGGCTGTCTGCACGTTGTCTTGCCTCCACAAACGTTATTGATACGCTTCTTCAAAAAGCATCCCCTGATAGACCATTTTGACTTTCCCTTCAAGATAAATTTCCCCGAAGCGGCCGTCCGCGCGGGAAAAGTACACGCGCAGGACGTCTCCGCCCTGCACCGTCACGTCCACCGGCGAGTCCACGAGATTCCGGCCGGCGGCGGCGAGCACGGAAGCCACGACGCCGGTGCCACAGGCGAGCGTCTCGTCCTCGACGCCGCGCTCATAGGTGCGGACCCGCATGGCGTGCCGGTTGAACGCCACGGCGAAATCGGCGTTGGTGCCTTTCGGCGCGAAAAACGTATGCTGACGGATCTCCCGGCCGGTCGAGACGACGTCGCACGCCTCGACCGAGGCGACGAAGCATACGGCATGCGGCACACCCGTGTCGATGCAGTCGAGGTCGCACTTCTCGCCGTTTAAAAGAATCGTCCGCCCGGGAACCAGGGGAGAGGGATCGGGCATTCTTACCTTCGCGACGTCGCCCTGAACCTCTGCCTCAATGACGCCGGCCGGCGTTTCAAAAGACAGGCGCGCGCCGGCAAGATTGTTTTCATGGGCCCACCGCGCCACGCAGCGGGCCGCGTTGCCGCACATTTCCGCGACTGAGCCGTCGGCGTTGAAAAACCGCCAGCGGAAGTCGGCCGTGGCGGACGGCTCGATCAGCAAAAGGCCGTCGGCGCCGACTGAAAATCTGCGGGCGCAAAGCCGGCGGACAAAGGCCGGCCAGTCGTCCACGGGTAAGGAAAAGGCGCGGTTGTCGATGATGATGAAATCGTTGCCGCTGCCGCTCATTTTCCAGAATTGAATAAAACGCGTTTTGTCCATATTTTTCACCTTTTCGATACCGCGAGATATGATCCCTTTCTCAGATGTGGAAGCGCCGGGCGTCCGCCCGCCGCAATAAACCTGATCATCCTAAAAATCTTTGGGCTTGCAGAGGATTTCCCGGATTTTCATCTCCAGAAAAGCGCTGGCGTTGGCCGGCTGCAAGACGAGCGCCGTGTCGAGCCCGGCGGACGATCCTCCGGCGGCGATCACATTTTCGTCCGTCCGGACACATCCCGCGTCCGCCGCCATGAGCGCGATTTCAACGGCCACCTTCGTGCCCTGGCCGAAAAGGCGCAGCGTGTAGGCGATGATTTCGTCCATCTGATAGGCGCCCAGTTTCCGGCGCACGGCGCGCCCCACGCCGCCCAGGGCGTGCGTGCCGGTTACCACGCGCACGCCCATGTCCAAAAGCCGCCGGCGCATCGCCTCTGTCACGGCCTGCGTGTTTGGCTTTTGCGCGCCCCAGGCCGGCGTCACCGCGACAATCCGGGAGGGCGCAATCATCTTAGCCGCCCACAGAGCGCTTTTGCCGGAATGCGTCGGGATGACCAGCGCGGCAATGTCGGGCCGCTCCGCGCGCCGGGCGGCAAGCTCAAGAACCGCCCGGGTGTTGGCGGCGCCGGGCCGTTCGAAAAGCCGGCAAATCTCATCCGTGTAAGGGGGAATGCGCTTCATGGCGGGTCTCCTCAGGTTTCCTGAACGATGTCTTCTTTCCGCGCCAGCGACCGCGTTACGCGCAGCACTTCCTCGGTGGTCGTAGTGCCGGCCAGCACCTTTTGAATGCCGTCCTGCTGCAGCGTGAGAAGTCCGCGCTCCACCGCCAGCTCGTTGATCTGGTTGGCGTCCGAGGTCTTGAGGACCAGCTTCCTGACGGCGTCGTCCACGACCAGAATTTCAAAAATTGCCGTGCGCCCCCGGAAGCCCGTCTGCATGCAGAGATTGCAGCCCTTCTTGCGGTAAAACGTGTTGTCCCGGAGCGCCGAGCCGGGAAGGCCGAGATTCGCCAGCGTTTCCTCGTCGGGTGTGTAAATCTCCTTGCAGTGCGGACAAAGCACGCGGACCAGGCGCTGCGCGATGATCGCGACCACCGACGAGGTCACCAGAAACGGTTCGACGCCCATGTCGATGAGGCGGGTCACGGCGCTCGCCGCGTCGTTGGTGTGCAGCGTCGAAAACACCAGATGGCCGGTGAGCGACGACTGAATGGCGATTTCAGCCGTTTCCCGGTCGCGGATTTCCCCCACCAGGATCACGTCCGGGTCCTGGCGCACAATCGAGCGCAGGCCGGCGGCGAAGGTGAGATCGATCTTGGGATTGACTTGAATCTGTCCTACACCGTCGATCTGGTATTCGATCGGGTCCTCGATCGTGATGATGTTGATTTCCGGGCGGTTGATCGTGGAGAGCGCTGCGTAGAGCGTCGTCGTCTTGCCGCTGCCGGTGGGGCCGGTGACCAGAATGATTCCGTAAGGCGACTTGATCAGCTTTTCGAGCAGCCGGATGCGCTCGTCGTGCATGCCCAGATCCCGAAGGCGCAGGATGCTCGAGGTTTTGTCGAGCAGGCGGAGCACCACCCGCTCGCCGAAGGCCGTGGGCAGCACCGAGACGCGCACATCGACCAAGCGGTCGGCGATTTTGAGTTCGATCCGTCCGTCCTGCGGCAGGCGCTTTTCGGCGATGTTGAGCCGCGCCATGATTTTTATGCGGCTCACCAGCGGCGACTGGATCCGGCGGGGCAGGCTCAGAATATCGTAAAGGATGCCGTCGATCCGGTAGCGGATTTTCAGATTGGCGGAATAGGGTTCGACGTGGATGTCGCTCGCGCGGTCCTTGATGGCCCCCGACACCAGCAGATTCACCAGCTTGATGATCGGGGCGTCGCTCGTTTCGTCGAGCAGGTCGGCGGTCTCGCTGATTTCCGAAATGAGATCGTCGGCGGACTCCTCGCTGATTTCGTCGAAATAATCCTTGGCGGAGGCGCGGCTCATGTCGTAGGCCAGATTGATGGCGGCAAGGATGGCGTCCTGCGGCGCTAGGACCAGCGACAAATCCGGCATTTCCAGAAGAACGCGCAGATCGTCGGCCGGTTGAAAATTGGCCGGATCGTTTATGGCGATCGCCCGCGTTTCGGCGGTGATCACCGGCACGATCTTGTGTTTCTTGAGATAGGCGATCGGCACGCTTTGCGTGAAATCGATGTTGATGCTCTCCATCGGCAGTTCCCGCCGAAAGGGCAGGTGAAAATGCTCCGCGAGGAGCCGGAGCAGCCGGACCTCGTCGATGGCTTTTCTGCGCAACAGCTCGCCTACCAAACCCGCGCCGTTTCTGTTTTTCGCATCGCGCGCCTCGGCCAGCGTTTCGGCGGCAACGCCCGCGGCCAGCAGACCGTCGGCCAGCGACGCCGTCTTGCTTTCCGCGGCGCTGCGGGACTGGTCGGCCGACGCATTCAGTGCTGAAAGAATGGTGGACATAACAACCGCCCCTTACTTTTCGGGAACCGCGGGCGCCGGCGGATAGGATTCCTGCTTGCGCTCGTTGAGCCGGATGATGCCTTCGACCACTTCGCCCATGGATTCTCTCTTCTTCTGGTATAGGTCCGCCGCTTCCCGCTCAGTGCGGACGATGTGCGGCGTGAGAAAAACATACAGGTTTGTTTTTTCCCTTTTCACCTGGTTGGCCTTGAACAGCCAGCCCAGAATCGGCACGCTTCCCAGCCAGGGCACCTGGTTCGTGCCGTCCTCCGTGCTGTCCCCCACCAGGCCGCCGATGACGATCGTTTCGTTGTCCCGGACCACCACGGTGGTTTTGGCCGTCCGCTTGAGCGTCGTCGGCGTCGTGTTTTTCACATCCGAAGTCACTTTGGTGACCTGCTGCGATATTTTCAGACGGACATAGTTGCCTTCATTGATGTGCGGCGTGATGTTCAGGATCACGCCGACGTCCTTGTATTCGTAGGTGTTGTAATTGACCAGGGTGGAGGTTGTCGTGGATTCCTGCCGCGTGATGTAGGGAACGTTGGACCCGACGTTGATTTCCGCTTCTTCGTTGTCTAGCGTCAGAATCTGGGGGGTGGACAGAATCGACACATCGGAATCGTTTTTGTAGGCCTGCACCATCGCGCCGATGGTCGGAAACAGGACGTCGCCGATCTTGATGCCCGCGCCGAGAATGCCCATGGAGAAGCCGCTGGGAAATCCCAGCACCGTCTTTCCGGCCGCGTCCAGGGTGGCGGTCAGGCCCGACAGCACGCCGGTGCCGGAGCTCACAAAGGCGGCCGACCCGCTGCCGGTCATGCCGTTCACCTGCCCGGTGTCCTTTACGCCGCTCCACTCCACGCCCAGCCTGAAGTCTTTCGTGGTGTTGACTTCCATGATCAGCGCTTCAATGTAAACCATAGGCCGCGGCACGTCGAGCTGCCTGATGATGCTTTCCAGAATTTTGTAATCCTCGCGCTCCGCCATGATCACCAGCGTGTTGGTGGCCTTGTCCGGCACGATCTGAACATTTTTGGAAACGACCGGCGTCGCCACCCTCGCCGCCGCACCCGCCGCGCCGGAAGCCGCTCCGCCCGTTTCCTTGACAATGCTGTTCAGCACTTTGGCCAGGTCCTCGGCGACGCTGTTTTGCAGGCGGTAAACCTGGATGTTGGATTCGCCGCGCGGCACATCCTTATCCATGAGCCCCGTGAGCTTGCGGATGTTTTCCGTATCCGACACACTGGCAAAGATGATGAGCGAATTGGTTCGCGGATCCGCCACGATCCGGACCGGCGTCACATTGGGCCGGCGCTGCTGAAACACGGTGGCAAGCGATTTGGCCACTTCCGACGCGGAGGCGTTTTGCAGGGGCAGATACGTGATCTGCTCGCCCGCCCCCTCCACGTCCAGAGCCTTCACGATCTCGAGCAGCCGGCGGATGTTGGACAGGTAATCGGTGACGATCAGCACCCCCGCCGGCGGATAGGACAGCACCGAACTGGTTTTGGGAATGATCGGATCGAGGACCCGCTTGACTTCGTCGGGATTGGCCCGGTCGAGCGCGATAATCTGCGTGACCATCCGGTCTTCCGACTCGGCGCCGTCCCTCTTGATCCGCGTCTCCAGGCTCTTTTCCCGCGCGGCGGCCGAGGGTACGATCTTGATCAGGTCCCCGACGGGCACCGTGGCGTAGCCGTTCAGCTCCAGCACGGAAAGAAAAACCTTGTACACGTCGCTAAGCGGAATTTTCCGGGGAGAAAGAATCGTCACCTTGCCCTTGACCTTGTCGTCGATGATGAAATTCTTGCCGGTCAGTTCGCTTATGAATTTCACGAACACTTCAATATTGACGTTGTCGAAATCGAGCGTCACATACCGGTCGCCGGTTTTACGAACCGCCGGCGCCGGACGGGATTTTTCCGCGGACGGTTTTTCCGGCGGCTTTTCGACCGCGGTTTCCGTTTTCACAGCGGCCGGGGCCTCCTCCCGCGCGGTTTTCACCGGCGGGACGTCCCGGGGCGGGGCGGGCGGGAGGGGGAGAGCCGCGCTGTCCGCGGGAAGACTTTCCCTGGTTTCGTGGGCCGATTGTGCCTTTGCCGCCGGCGCCCCGTCATCGATCCGCGCGGCCGGCGCCTGCGTTGCGAGCCCCAGCAGCAGCAGCGCCGCCAGCCAAACGGTCATTGGTCCAATGCGTTTTGTTATAAAAGTCATGTTATCGATCCCGTGCCTGTATTATGGAATGAAATTCGGGCAGATGGGCGATATTGCGCAAATCCTTGTCCGTGGCCGCCCACTGCCTGACATCCGGATTAAAATCCACCGCGTTTTTCAGATAAAACAGACTTTGTTTCGTATCATTTTTTTGCGCATAAAGACAAGCCAGATTATAGTGCGCGTCCGCATAGTCCCGGCGGATATGAAGCGCGTCGTTGAAGCAGATTCTCGCCCGCCGGTCCTCTCCAAGACGCAGATACACAACGCCCAGATTGTTTTGCGCCCGGAAATGGCGCGGCTCTTTTTTCAAGACCCGCCGGTAGAGACGCGACGCTTCCCGAAGACGCCCTTCGCGCTGCTTTTCCAGCGCCAGCGCGTAGAGGCTTTCCGCATCTTCCGGCGCGGCGGACCCGGCCTGCGGCTCTCCGGTGCGGACCGGCGCTGCCGCTGCCTTTTTTACAGCCGACGTCTGCCCAGGCAAAACCGGATTCGATGCGACAACCGCCGCGGGCACAGCCGGCTTTGCTTCACGAGCCGCAGGAAGCGCGGCCGGCGCCGGATCGGTTGCCGCGGCAACCGGACGCTGGACGGTTTTTGCCGGCCTGACTGCCGGCGCTTCCGGCCGCGTGGACCACCACAGAGCCAGGCCGCCCGCCAAAACCAGAAGCGCGACGAACGCCCCGATCAGCGCCGGTGTCCTCCCCGACCGGTTTTTCGGGGGTCCGGCCGCAACCGGAGGCGCCCAGGACGCGTAAGGCGCCTCTTTGTCGTTTTGAACCTTGTGCAGAGCGTCATTGATATAACTCATGCATCCCCCGCGCTACGATGTCAGGCGCAGCCACAACTTTCTGGCGCCGCTCATCGTTTTCTGAAAATACTCCCGGCCGATGTCCCGCGCCGCGTGGCGGATGATCCGGCGGTCGATTTTCGCCGAGTTCCGGGCGTAGGCAATAAGCAGCGCCCGGTCGCAAAGCGCATTGATCCGGCGCGGAATCCCCTCGGAAAAATCATAGACGAGGCGATACGCGCCCCGCGTCAGCCGGATCGCTCCGGGACCGCCGGCCACGCGCAGGCGGTGGTCGATGTAGGCGGCCACGTCGCTTGCCGAAAGCGGCGCGAGGTCGTAACGCACGGTGATCCGTTCGTTGAGCTGCCGAAGCGCCGGCAGCGCCAGGGCGGCCTTGATTTCCGGCTGGCCGACCAGGACGATCTGCAAAAGCTTTTCCCGCTCGGTTTCCAGATTGGAAAGCATCCGGATCTGTTCAAGAACGCCGTGCGAAAGATTCTGCGCCTCGTCGATGAGAAGCACCGCGTTTTTTCCGGCGGCGTAGTTCCTGAGCAGAAAATCGTTGAGGGCGTCCACGTAGTCCATTTTGTTTTGGCGCGCGGCAAGCCCGGCAATGCCGAATTCCCGGACGACCGTCTCGAGCAGTTCGACGTCCGAAACCGCCGTGTTGAAGATCAGCGCCGTTTCCACCGAGGAATCCAGCATGCCCAACAGCGCGCGGCAAAGGGTGGTTTTGCCCGTTCCGATGCCGCCGGAAATCAGCACGAAGCCCTTCTTCTCGCCGATGCCGTAAATCAGGTAATTGAGCGCGTCGCGATGCTGCTCGCTCAAAAACAGGTAATCCGGCCGGGGCGAGAGCGTGAAGGGATTTTCTTTAAGACCGAAATATGCGGCATACATGACCCGCCTCTACTTTCCGCGCGCTCATTGAAACGAATAATTCAGCGTCTGGTTCTGCCCGTTGCGCAGCAGGCCGACCGTCACGCTGCCTCCCGATTGCATCACATCCACCAGTTGCAAAACGTCGTCGGCCCCTTCCAGCCGGCTGTTGTTCACCTCCACGATGACATCGCCGTTTTGCAGGCCCAGCCGCGCATACAGGCTGCCGGGCACGATGTTGGAAATGACAAATCCCTGCTGCGCGCCGTCCATCATGTACGGACGCACGACCGCCTGGCTCATGATGGATTTCAAATCGCCCAGGCTCTGTGTCACCTCCTCGCGGCTCACGGCAATGCTGCGGCCGCCGGAGGGGACGGCCGAACGCCCCGCCGCGGATGCGTCGGCCGCTTCCTTGATTTTCATCATGAGTTCCCGGCCGCCGCTTTGCAAAACCGCCGTGTTGCGCGTGACGCGGACGAGCCGCGCCGATCCGATCATTTCGCCGAGGCGGTAGAGCTTCTGCTTGCCCTTGCCTTTTTCCTCCACGATCGCATAGCCCGTCCGAGCGTCGACCGCGATGGTGCCTTTCAGGTCGAAGTCCGTGTACTCCTCGCTGGGAAGAGCGCTTGACGCGCTTTTATCCGGAAGAGCCTTGAGCGTCGTGGCAAACAGGTTGCGCTCGGCGATGACGGCGTAGCGCTCCGCCGGCTCGCGCAGAGTTCCGGCGGCGGCTCGCGCAGGAGAGCCGGCCGCCGTCGCGGGCGTCCGCAACACCTGCAGGGAAAGCAGCTTGTAAAAAACATCCACCGCCAGAAAAGAGATGAGCGTCACGGCCAGGACCAGCGCAAGCGGTTTGACCCACGCCGCAAGGGCTGCCCGGTCGAACGCCGGACCGCCGATCCGGTCCATGGCCGCCCGTATGCGCAAGGTCATCTCTGTCAGAAAATCTTTCATGTCCTTTTTCCGGCCGCTTTGTCCTTCAGATATAACGCATGACCGGGCTTCCCAGCGTCCCGCCCACCGTCACGTTCATCTTGATTTTGCTTTTCCCGGCAATCTCGATTACGCCCTTCAATTGCAGCAGGCTGTCCTCCGCGCGTTCGGCCGGAAGGATCGTGCCGTTTAAAAGGCAGTTGATCTGCCGGCCGTAGAGTTCCAGTTTTTCCAGCGTCACCCGGTTGTTTTTCAATTGCGCCGAAATCGTGCCGTGGTCGAAGTCGATGCGGCTCACTCCCAGAAAAGGCTCCGGCAACGGGTAGGCGCCCCGGCTCAAATACAGGGACAGCTTCCCCACGGGACCGCCGCCCACCGGATTTTCCGGCGCATAAAAAAAGGATCCGCGCACCCGACCGGTAAGCCCCCGCAGAGCGGCAAGGCCGCCGGCGTTGAGACGGCCGAGGTCGATGTCTTCAAAGGTTGCGCTGCCCTCGACGGGCGCGCCCGAGATCCGGAATCCCGCGCTGCCGTCAAAGCGGCCGTCATAGGCCCGGCCGGAAAAACCGATCCGCTTCACTTTGGCCGGCAGGCTCAAGAGACGGATCTGGACGTCCAGCGAATCGCCGCTGAAAACGAACTCCCGGGCGCCTTCGGCCCGGCTGACCCTCGGTTGGCTGAGCGTTATCCCCGTCGGCAGCGACGGCCGGAGCGCCGCCGCCCGCAACATCCAGCCGGCGGACGCGGCCGACGCTTCCAGCCGTTTCAGGACCAGCTCCGAGGGAAACAGCAGGTACAAAAAGACGCCCGTGATGAAGACGGCGTAGACTCCCAGCCACAGCGCCCGATTTTGAACAATGCGCGAAATCTTCATGGCCCCCCCGTTCCCGCCGGAACCGGCGTGTAAGAGGCGACCAGAAGCTGTACGCTCAGGTACTCCGGACTTTCCTTCATTTTTTCCACCGAAATTCTGCGGATGCCGACCATCTCCTCGGGCGACTCGATCTGGTAGAGGAAGTCGGCCAGTTGCGCAATCGTGATTTTATCGAGTTTCAGGTCGACGAGGCTTTCTTCGAAAGAGGCGGACCGGACGCCCGGCAGGGAATTCATCTGCCGGATGGCCCCCTTGACGCCGGCCGCCGCCGCCTTTTTCTCCAGGTGGCCAAACAGGGTGAATTCCGGAAGACGCGAGGCGACGGCCCTTTTAATGCGGGCAATCTGCGCGTCGGAAGCGGCAAATTCCGCGTCCAGAACTTTCATCTCTTCAAATTTTTTTGTGTTCGCCGCGATGGACTTCCGGATCCGGGCCTTCGCATCGCACAGGGGGAAGACCACCAGCGCCAGGAGAAGAAAGACGATCAGACCCGCCGCCGCGAAAACGGCGAGGCGGCGCTGCCGGTCGTCGAGTCGTGTCCAGTAGTCTTTGATCATTTCAGTTCCATCCTCAAATCGAAGTTCACTTTGGCGCCGTCGCGGCCGAGCGCCGTCTTGTTCACCGTGACTGTTTTATAATACTTCGATTTGGCCAGCGCGTTTTTAACGCGGGTGACGTCGTCGACTTTTTGCGTTTCGCCGGCCAGCAAAACGACATTGTTTTCGCAGTGCAGGCGCGTGACCACCACATCGAGGGCGGGCGGAATCAGCCCCGACATGTCGCGCAGCAGCTCCAGGACGGGCGTCGGAGAAGCGCCGGCGGCGATCCCGTAGGTTTTTTTATCTTCGGCCAGCCGGGACTTCATCTGCATGACCGGATTGACCATGACGGCCGAGGGGGGGAAATGTTTTCTGAAAATGCGGCTGATCGAACTTTTAAGGTCGTCGGCCTGCCGGACCTGCACGCGATAGTCCAGAAATCCATCCGCCGCCGCAAGCGCGAGGATGACGACGGCCAGGACCGCTCCCAGACGCAAATGGCGCCTCAAATCGCCGGTCAGGCTTTTGGTCGCCGGTTCTCCCTGGCGGAAGTTGAAGGACTTGCGTGTGGCCTGCACCCGCCTGGCGCCGGCCAGGGCAACGCCCATCGGCAGCGGCGTCCAGCGGCCGGCCATTCCTGCGTCCAGGCGCAGGTCGCCGGGTTTTGCGGCATCGAGCGTTTCGACCGCCGCGCCGAAAGTCCGGGCCAGTTCTTGGCGCAGCGGGCCAAACTGCGAGCCGCCGCCGGTAAGCAGAATCCGGTCAGGCGCGCCCGACAGTGTTCCGTTGAGGCGCAGCAATTCAACCGTCCCGGCAAGACTGCGGCAGAAGTCGCGGCAGACGTCCAGCGCCCCGGCGGCGCGGTCGCCAAACGAGGCGTCGATCTTGATTTTTTCCGCCTCCTCCCGGCTGCACGACCAGTCCTCGGCGAGCGCCCCGGTGATTGCCTCTCCGCCCACGGCAAACGAGCGGATCGCCAGCGGCGCGTTTTTCTCGCAGAAAACAGCCGCGCTTTCCATCCGGCCGATATCCAGCACGATGCCCGCGCCGGGAAAGACTCTCTGCTCCAGCGCCGGCAGAGCCAGCGCCGCCGGAGCGATATCCACGACGCACACGGGGCCCAGATGCGTCTCCACATCGGCCAGAATTTTCCGGAGGCGCTTGCGGGCAAAAGCCGCGGTCAGGAGACCGCCGCCCGGCAGAAGCAGGTAATCGGCCGCCACCTCCTCGGGAGGAAGGGGCAAAAGCGTCTCCAGTTCGAAAGACAGGGTTTTTTTTATCCGGGCTTCGTCGCGGAAAGGCAGGCGGACGAGACGGAACATGGCCTCGGACGCCGGCAGCATCACGGCGGTTCGGAACCGGGCCTGCAGGAGGGGCTGAAGTCCGGAGGCAAGTTCTTTGAGCGCTCCGTCCAGATCCGCGCCGTCGGCCCGGGCGACGGTCTTAACCGCGAGGACACGGAGGTCCGTCCGCCCGCGACACTCGGCCAGCAGGGCTTTGACGGCATGCGCTCCAAGATCCAGACAGAGAATCGTCTCCGGCATTAATCCTGCCTCCAGCTCACAATTTGCAGGGGCGAGCGCTGGATGACGCCGGCCACGCTGCGCTCCATTTTATCCATCACCCCGGCGGCCTGAATTCGGAAAAAATTGCTCTTGGCCACCCCAATCAATTCCGGGTTGATGGCGACGGCCCCCATCCCGGAAACTTTTTTATACCAGTCGGCGGAAGAAAGATTGTTGATCGGGTTTCTCCGGTACTCATCCATGCTGTCGGCCCTCTCGGCCGTGATCTCGGGCGCAAGGGCCCGCAAAACCATCTTCGGCGCCGTGTTGATACTGACCACGCCCGTGCCGTAAACGGTCACCAATCGGCCCAGCGCGGGTTTTTTACCGGTTCCCGCAAAAAGTTCATTCGTGATGCCTCTTACCATAAGCAATTCTTCAATGCAATCCAAGGGGGCGTTTTTGGCAAAATACGGAGCCGGCAAAGACGCGTAATAGGAGCTTTCCGCCCCCATGCCGGTTACCTCGGAATTTTCATCGATCCAGTCGATGAGCGCGTCCACGATCGAGGTCGCCCGGTATTCGTCGAGCTCAAATTCCGGCAGCAAAAGCAGCCTGAGCAGCATTCCTTTGATGTTTTCGTTTACCGCGCCGCCGGACACCAGCTTGTTGAGCGGAATTTTCCCTGTTTCATCCTCAATGCGGACCACAAAGCGTCCCTCGGCAAAAAGCGTCCGCGACCGGGCGGACAGGGCTTCGGCGTCGGCCCAGTCGTCGCGCAGGGTTTCGTAGGAATGTTGAGAAGCGGCCAGAAGCGCCGCCGCGCCGTAAAATCCCGATTTGGCGATGCAGTCGAGCTTGAGCCCGTCGCTCACGTTGGCCGCAAAATACACATCGGCGCGCGACGAGCGGTTGAACTCCAGAGCGGCCGCCACCAGGATGCCCACGATCAGGATCACGGTGATGAGCGCCACGCCCGATTGATTTTTTAAAAGGGTGCGCCAGCGTTTCATTTCTTCACCGGCAGAAAAACCCGGGCGGTAAACCGGTAGGGCTTTTCCGCATTGTTTTTGTTGACCAGCAGCAAATCCATCTGTATGCGCCGCGGCGGCCGGCCCTTTTGGCCCTCCGCGGAAGATTGGGTGTCCCAGGTTTCGGATTCACGGCCTTCCGCGTCGAAATATTTCAGATGGAACGCCTGAACATTTTCGCAGAGAATCACTCCGCCGTCCGCGTCGGCATCCGGCTGAGGCGCGGCGGAGGCGACGTCGGAACGCCAGAGGGTAAAGCCGCCATCCGTGTCCTCCCGGACGAAATAGGCGATCATCGCCGGCGCGCAGGAAGGCTCGTTTTCATCAAAAGACAGGTGCGCAGCCGACCAGAAAACCAGCGACCCGAAGGAACGGCTGCCGGCGCCCGACTCCCCGCCGCGCAGGACAAAAGCGTCCCCGAAACGCTGGAGCGAAGACAAATCCCGGCTGAGCCGGTCAAGCGCCGTCTGCGCCATCCGGTACGCGCGGGCGTCGTCGTCCAGATCCCGGATCGATGTGAGGATGCCGCTATAGGCCGCGTAAACCGTCGTCAGCACGATCCCCAGGATAAAGACGGCAATTAAGAGTTCGAGCAGTGTAAATCCCTTGGCCCGGCGCGGACGGTTCAATCGTTTTTCCATGGTTACATTCCGCTGGTTTTGTAGAGGACCAACCGGTAGACGTCGCGTTCTTCAGCGCCCTTGTAAAAGACCGTGACTTCGATCTTCATCAGCCGGGCGATTCCCGTGCCCGTCACCCGGGCGCTCCAGGCAAATTCGGGATAGTCCGGCGCAAAATCGCCCTTTTGCGCTTCCCGGGCCGCTCCGGGATCCCCTTCCAGATCGGCCATCTTGCCCGCCGCCAGAAGCGACGCGGTGGTCCGGAAGCGCGCGTCGGCGGACATGGCGATGCTCTGCGACTGCATGTGAAAAACAGCCACGAGCGACATCGCCAGAATCGACATGGCGACCATGACCTCCAAAAGCGTGAAACCGTTGTGATCGGCGCGCATGCTTCCTCCGCCGTTACCGGGCCGCGGCGCGGCCCAGACCATCGTTTGCGGCAATATCCGCATAGTGGTTGTAAATGCCCGTTACTCCCAGATAGGGGTTCAGCACCAGCGTCATCCGTTCTTCGGCTTCGGCCAGGTGAATCACCGCCGGCGTGCCGATATTGTTCTTGCCGAAGCGGAGACGGACCTCCTCTTTCGCAATTTTTTCATTGCGGTGGTTGACGATATCCAGGACCAGCACGCCCTGGGCGAGCTTCCGCGTCCGGGTTTTTTCCACTTCGAGAAGCTTTTCCGGAGTCATGTCCGGCGAAACCACGCGGTAGCTGCCCTCGGGGATCTTCAAAATCAAAATGTAGTCGATCGAATCGCGGACGGCGTCGGCCTGAAGCTGGCGCGTCAGGCCGATGAACCGGCGCGAGGCCTTTTTGATGTCGTTGACGCTCAGGGCTTCGCGCGTGGTCGGCACAGCCAGCGCCAGCACCACGCCGATAAGCGCGATGACCACGAGCAGCTCGACGAGCGTGAAGCCTCTGCTAGTCAACATCCCAGTTGTTGATGTCCTTGTCGAAGTCTTCACCGCCCGCTTCTCCGTCCGCGCCCAGGGATGTGATGTCAAAGTCGCTGTGGCTTCCGGGACACACGTAAATGAATTCATTTTTCCAGGGGTCCTTGGGCACCTTGCCTTTTTCCAGATAGCCGCCCTTGCGCCAGTTTTTCGGCAGATTGCCGGCCGTGGGCGGCTCCACCAGCGCTTTCAGGCCCTGCTCCGTCGTCGGATAGCTGCCGTTGTCGAGTTTGTACATCTTGAGCGCGGTTTCAAGAATGGCGATCTGCGTCCGGGCGGTCTGCTGCTTGGCCTTGTCCGATTCCCCGATGAAGCGCGGAAGGATCAGACCGGCAAGCAATCCCAGAATCACGATCACCACCATCAGTTCAATCAGTGTAAAGCCGGCTTCCCGATTCGGTACTTTTCTTTCGTTTTTCATCATCCCCCCTCTTCTTATCGCGGTTTGTGGCGGCTTGCTAAAAAGCCGCAGGCAAGAAACGCGCGCGCTGCCTTGTCCCGCGCGCCTGAATGCCTTCCAGTCGCCGCACGACGCGGCAGCTGCTGTTTTAGGTTATCGTCACTTGACCAGTTGATTCATTTCAAAGATCGGCAGCAGTATCGAGAAAACGATGAAGCCGACCATCAATCCCATCGCGAGAATCAGGAGCGGTTCGAGCAGCGACGTCATCACCAGAATATCGGACTGCGCCTCCGTTTCATACGACACGGCAATGCGGTTGAGCATTTTCTCGAGCGAGCCGCTCTGCTCTCCAACGGCGATCATTTCCGTCACCATCGGCGGAAACAGACCGCTTTCCGCCAGCGGCCGGGCCAACGGCTGGCCTTCCTCCACGTCGCGCGCCGCCTGCGCGATGATTTCGCCGATGAAAACGTTGTTGACCACGTTGCGGACGATTTCCATGGCCGTCAAAAGCGGGACGCCGCTTTGCAAAAGCGTCGCCAGCGTCCGCGCAAAGCGCGCGACGGCGATTTTCAGATTCACCGCCCCCCAGACCGGCGCCCGGAGGCGCACCGAGTCCCAGAAGCGCCGGCCGGCGTCCGTGCCCGCGGTCAGATACCGGAATGCGACAACGACTGCCGCGGCAGCCAGCAAAATCAGCCACCAGAAAGATTTCAGAAAATGGCTGACCGCAATGAGAACCATCGTCATCCAGGGCAGCGTCTGCTTCATGTCGGCGAAAATTTCCGTGATCCGGGGCACGACAAACGTCATGAGCAGAAAGATCACCAGCGTTCCGACCGCCAGCATGATCACCGGATAGGCCAGCGCCGAGCGGATCTTATTGAAGAGCTCCTGCTGGTTCTCGCTGAAATCGGCCAGGCGCTCGAGCACCAGGTTGATGGTGCCGGACGCTTCGCCGGCCTTGACCATGTTGATGTAAAGCGGCGGAAAAACGCGCGGAAAATTTTCCATGCCGGCCGTCAGGCTTTTGCCTTCATTGAGATCGGCCCGGATCTGCGCCAGAATTTTCTGCAGCATCGGATTTTTGGTCTGCGCCAGCAAAACGGTAAAGGACGGTACCAGCGGAATGCCGGCGCCCAGAAGCGTGGAAAGCTGGCGGGTGAACGTGGAAATCTCCTTGGGCGACACTTTCTGCAGAAAACCGACCTCGAGCGCGCCGGCCAGCGCCGAGGCTTTTTTCTCCCGGGCCGGCCGGATATCCACGGGATAAATGCCTGTCTCGCGCAACTGCTGGCGCGCCGCCGCGACGCCGGAGGCGTCCACGAATCCCTTGCGCTCGTGTCCCCTTTCGTCCAACGCTACATATTCAAAGACACTCATCGGCCCGATCTCCGCGATAAAACAATTAAATTTACCTGTGGCGACAAGGCTTAACACACTTTCGAGAAGGATTCAACGAAATGTGAAAACCGCCGCGGCGCCGCCGGCCGTCCCTGTCTCGTCACGGGCAGCGGAGATGATGCGGCCGTCCGACGGTCGTGAAAAATCCTTGACTTCCAAACGCATCGCGGGAAAAATCCGCGTCTGAAAGCCGAGGTGAGCGTATGAATTTTCAGGACTGCATCGATTTTGTAGTGACCTATCCCAACGGTTTTGTGGCGACCGTCGAAAACGACCAGCCCCGCGTCCGACCGCTCACGGTCTGGCGGGCGGATGCAACAGGCTTTTATTTTTACCTGCCGAAATTCAAGCGGGTGTACAGCCAGCTGCGGGGCCATCCCAAAGTTGAAATCGCTTTTTTCCGGCCGCCCGGACCGGGGGATGTCGCAACCCTGCCGGGGCTGGGAACCGTACCGGGCACCGGCACGCTGCTGCGGATTGCCGGACAATGCGAATTTCTGGAAGACGGGGAAATCCGGCGGCGGCTGTTTGCGGTCCACCCCTGGCTGATGCGCCTGGGGGACGGCGCCGACAATCCCATGATCGCCGTCTTTCGCATCGCCTCCGGAACTTTCAGTTTCTGGACGCTGGAAAACAATTCCCAGTCCCATCCCGCCCCGCAGGGTTTTTTCGGCGGCCGGAAATAACGGCGGCAGCGTCGGGAAGACCGTTTCGGACGGCGTTAGCGAACGGATTATAAAATCGCGCTATAATTTTTTTACCGGCGCGCCTTTGGGCGGGAGGGGCTTTGATACTCCCCTGCCGCCGGCGGCGGAAGGCATTCTCTTTTCCATTTCGGCGATGAGCGATTTCAGGTCCGCGTCCTCTTCGATGATGTACTGCTGATCGTAGTCTTCGACCGGGCGGGTTTTCCGGGCGCCCGCCATCTCTTCCTGGACGGTGCTCATGTACACGACATCCTGCACCGCGTTGGGATCGATGAGCGATGACTGGAAGACCGGCTCTTCCGGCTGATCCTCCGCCATCTGAAAGATCCGGTTGGGATGCGTGAAGTTTTTCTGCGCGTTGATGAATTCGTTGATGTAGCGGTCCATCGTGAACATGCCTTCGTTGCGGCTCGTGAAGATCGTCGATTCGATCTGGGAGAGGCGATTCTCGCGGATGATGCTCCGCACCGACGTCGTTCCCCGTAAAATGGACAGGGCCGGCACCCGGAAGCCGAGGCGTTCGATGAAGTACAGCTGCTGGACGATCAGCCACTGCAGCGTGGAGGCGAACTGGAACCGGATGATTTCGTCCGATTCCCCCGATGCGGCGTTGTTGATCCGGAAGATGGCGTCCTCCGCGTCGCTGGCGTGCAGAGAGGCGAACACCAGATGGCCGGACTCTGCGGCGTTCAGGGCCAGGCGGATTGTTTCCGGTTCGCGAAGCTCGCCGACCACGATCACGTCCGGATTTTCCCGCAGCACGTCGAGCAGCCCCTGCTTGAAGCTCGGCACGTGGATGCCGACTTCCCGCTGCTCGATGAAGGATTTCTTGGAGCGGAACCGGTATTCGATGGGATCTTCCAGGGTAATGATATGCAGGGCGCGGTTGCGGTTGACCTCTTCGAGGATCGCGGCGATCGTCGTCGATTTACCGGACCCCGTGCTGCCGCAGACCAGGATCAGTCCGGATTTCAATTCGGCGATCTGCACCAGGGAAGGATGGAGATTCAAAAGGCGGATATCCGGAATGACTTCCGGCAGCAGGCGGATGGCCATGCTCAATCCCCGCGTCGTGTAAAACACGTTGATCCGGATGCGGACGCGGTTGACCGACAGGGCGAAATCAACGGACCATCTTTTCCGCAGGTTGAAAAGCTGCTTTTCCGAAAGCAGGCTTTCCACCAGCGTGTCGATGTCCTTGGGATGCCACACGTTGCTGCGATCGGAAAGCAGGATGCCGTCCTTGCGATAGACCAGCGGCTGGCCGCCGGCGATGTGGATATCGTTAATGGACTGCCGGATGCCCCAGTTGATGATTTCCTGAAATTTTTTGATCACGGATTTTTTCAGCCTTGGGACTTTTTTGACGAAGCGGCGCCCGGACGCCCTCCGACCTTTCTTATTGGATCTTACCGGCGTCGCAGAACCCTGTCAAGGCGAATTCTGGGGCATCCGGAGGGGCCCTGCGATCCCGGCGGCGACGACCGTTCGGCATCAGGCCGCGGCGGCGTTTTGCCGCGGCGAACGGCTGGGAATCACCATCACCTGCGCGTTGGGGATATTCTTTTTGAGCTCCGCCTCCAGACGTTCCACCAGTTCATAGACAGACGACATTTTCACGTCGGGGTTGAATTCGATGAACAGCTCGATGAAGGTCTGGCTGCCCGAACGGCGGGTCCGGAAGCCGTGAACCTGGTCGTACGCGTCGAAATTCGCGACCAGCTCGCGCAGGATGATGAGCAGATGATATTCGTCAAGGCTGCGGTCCAGCAGATCGGAGATGGACCCGGAAAAGACGTCGTAAATGGATTTGACAATGCTGATCATCAGAAGCGAGGTCGCCAGGACATCCAGATAGCGCGTCCAGCCCGCGCCGTGAAAAGCAAGCGCGATGCCCACGGCGAGAATGATCAGCAGATCTTCCAGCGCCCCCATTCTGGCCATCCGCCAGATCGCGCTGAAAATCGGGGAATGCTCCTTCTGGCTGAGACGGTAGTTGCGGATCCAGAGCCACAGCGAGGCGATGAAGGACGCGAAGGTAAGCAGCATGGCCGCGAGGCCCCCGTGCTGTTCAGCCGGATGCAGAATCTTCATGATCGTCTCGTAGCCGACAAACAAAGCGGCAAACAGCATGGTGACGCCGACCACGATGCTGGATACGGTCTCCATCCGCCCCAGGCCGTAAGTGTTGAGCAGGTCCGCCCCCCTCGTCATCCGCCGGATGGTGTAGAGCGACAGACCCGAGGCCAGGGCGCCCGTGAAGGCGATGACAAAATTCGCCACGAAGACGATGGAATTGGACGTCATAATGCCGATGGCGGAAACAAAGAGCGTGTAAATCTCCATTCCCATCATCAGCGCCAGCAAACGGATCTTGGTCTTGTTGGAGACTGCCGCGGAAAATTCGCTCATCGTGCCTGTCCCTTACTGTCTGAAATTTCGGATGCTCCGGCCGTTGCGCGCCGCACCGTGCTTTCGGTAACTGCTGAACGCCGCGGCGGTTTGGGCAAAAAACGTCATCTACCTACAGGAAAAGGGAATTTTCTGTCAATGGCAAATTAAATCGATTGCTTGAAGAGAAATCCGCGATTGACGATGCCGGCCCTGCTCTCCGTCGAAAGGATTGGGAAAACGGCGCGGCCGTTTCTTTATCCCGGACGGCTTCCGTCCGGGATAAAGCGCTTCGAAAAGCTTTTGTTTTGCAACCTCCGGGCCGCGCGCCCGGGCGGCAGGCTTACTTCATGGTCCGGATGCGGACCTCGATCCCCTTTTCGTTTTGCAGGAGGGCCGTAATCCGGGACGTGTCCGTTTCGCCCTGATGGTAGGGGTACAGAATCTTCGGGAAAAACATTTTCGCCGCGTCCGCCGCCATTTCCGGCGTCATCGTGTACGGCAGGTTCATCGGCAAAAACGCGATGTCGATGTTGCGCAGGTTTTTCATTTCCGGAATGTTTTCCGTATCGCCCGCCAGATAGACCCGCTTGTCGCCGAACGTGACGACATAGCCGTTGCCGACGCCTTTGGGATGAAACGGTTTGCCCGGCGCCATCATGTGTTCGATGTTGTAAGCGGGAACCGCTTCGATCGGAATGCCGTCCACCGTCCGCGCCTGGCCGTTTGCCAAAACGACCGCGCCGGGAATCTGTTTTTCCACATCCGCATTGCCGACGACCTTGGTCGCGGGCGTCTTCAGAATTTCCACGGCTTTCAGGTCCAGGTGGTCGTAATGGTCGTGGCTCACCAGCAGGATGTCCGCTTTGGGCAGACGAGGATAATCCGCTTCGCCCGACACGGGATCCGAATGGATAATTTTTCCGTTCCAGGAAAACATCAATGAACTGTGCCCAAGGAAATGGATGACCAGATCTCCCTGAGACGTCTTGATCGTATCGGTCTGCATAGCGTCCTCCTTTTTTCGTTCACGGATTTACGGCTGCGAAAGTTCCCCCGGACTTCGGAAAACGCCTCCGGCGCGTGAGGCATCCGGTTTGTATCTTCATACCACGAAGGGAAACGGGAGGCAAATGTCTGCTTACGACGGAGACCGGCTCGAAACGGTTTTCATGTAGCGGGCGCTGAGCTCCTCCACCGGTTCCACGCACAGACATTTCAGATAGGATTTGACAAATCCCTTGAGAAAGACTGTCGCCGGCAGGCGCGCAATCCGGTCCTCCTCCATATTGAGCAGGTGGTCCCGGCGGATTTTCGTTTCCTTTGCGATCTGCTCCACCGCCACCCCCAGCTCCGTGCGGATCTGCTTCAAATCGGCTCCGCGCAGCTCGCCTTTGGCCAGGATTCCGCCGATGAGCTCGCTTTGGCGAATTCTGTCCCGGTAGTCCGGCAAAGGATTGAACACCGCTTTCACAACCGGCGCGCGGCTGATATCAAAGCACGGCGCCGTTTTCTTCGGAGGAGGCGGAGCTTCGGGCCGGACGTCGAGTTCGCCCCGGCGGATCAGTTCCTCGTCGTATTCCCTTCTTGCCTGATCGCTGATGAGCGTCCGGTAGGCCGTTTCGATGAGCGACAGAATCTCCTGCCTTTCCTCTTCGGAAAAGAATGAATAACTGGCCAGGGCGCCCGGCTGATACATCGACAGCGCGGCGTTATAGGCATGACGCACCTCGAAAGGCGCGGCGTCGGGCCGGATGTCCAGCATTTCATAATAGGTGAGCTGATCAAAACCCTTTTGCATGGTAGACCCCCTTGTTCCGCCCGGCGGCAATGCCGCCGACTACATGTAATGGAGCATCAGTTGCCTGCCCGTCGCGTGAACAACCTGCTTGCCGACTTCGCGCAGATCACCGGCGGTTTTGGTGTAGGAGTAGCGCTCCAGAAAACATACCTGCTGGCAAATGGCGTCGTGGACATGGTCGTCGTACGCCACGTTGCCCGCAAACTCAACATGCAGGCCCAGATGTCTTTCCATCATCCGGCTCATTTGCAGTCCAAGCGCGGTATTGTCATGTTTGCGCACCTGATTGATCACCAGCTTGAACCGATAAGCGCCGAACTCCTCCTGGAGCTGGCGGTACTTTTCCACATCCGTTTTGGCGATCATTTTCATCATGTAGATCGGTTTGTTCATGGCGCCGTTGCCGAACTGGCGGTCCGTTTCCGACTCCAGAGCCTTGAATTGGCTTGCGTTGAAACAGTAGCGGATGCGGCGGAAATAAATGGCGCGGATGAGGCGGTAGACGTTTTCGACGGACGTCGGTTCCGGCGTGGTGATGAAAATGCCGTTTTGTGAAATCAAAAAAAAGTCCAGGGTATTGAACGACGTGCCTGCGCCCAGATCCAGCAGGATCCGTTCGTACTTGAGCTTTGTAATGGCGCGCAGGGTTTTTATTTTCTGTTCGTAAGGAAGATTGGCAATGTCAAAATTATCGTGGGCGCCGCTGATCAGAAAGAGGTTGGCCTGCGGCGTTTCCACCACCGCGTCTTCCAGGCGGGAAATTTTCTTGCGGATAAAATCGGAGAGGCCTTTTTGCGGATAGGGAACGCCGACCAGGGTGTGCAGATTTGCCGAACCCAGATCCAGATCAATCACCAGGGTCTTCTTGCCCAGTTCCGCGGAAAGCCTGCCCAGCGAACTGGTCAAAAAACTTTTTCCTGAACCGCCTTTTCCCCCTCCAATGGGCCAAAGATGCGCCATAAGCCATCCGTAGACTTTTTGGTACGGTTTATACATGATAAATTATTAATATTCAAGCGATAAAATCAACCGGCCGGTTTTTTTGCCGCATAAAACCCATCAGCTGGAAAATTTTCGCCGCGCCGCGCCGCGGCGCCGGCGACGGGAAAAAATCGGAAGAGACAACAACTTTCTTGACATATGCTCCCATTGCTTCTAAAAATCCGGGAACTTCATAAAAGCCGGCGGAGAACGATATGATCGACACAGAACCGAACCTGCAAGTGGCCCTACTGCAAAACACGGCGCAGGCCGGCTTTTCACTGACCGGCCCGTTTACCGGCCCCGGCGGGCGCGCCTTCTCGGGCGAACTTCGCGCCCGGGCGGCAAACGGGCAGATTTTTCTTCTGGACGGCGAGGGCCGGGAAATGTTTTGCGGCCGGGACATTCACCTTTTGCCGGGTCGACGCAACGCGTCTTTTACCGTCCACGACGTCGTCATCGGCATCGCCTTTCACTGGCAGAGGACGCAGGAACAGTCTTTTCGCGGATCGCTCAAGCTCTCCCTTGCGCAAGCCGACGCCTTGCACGCCATCAATGTCGTGGGGCTCGAGGAATATCTCGCGTCGGTGATTTCATCGGAAATGGCGGCCGGCGCCCCGCTGGAATTTCTCAAGGCGCAGGCCGTGACGGCCCGGAGCTGGCTTTGGGCCATGCGCGAGCGCAAAAAAGCGCCGCGGGCGGCGCAGATCCGGACGGACGATGAAATCGCCGTCTGGCAGGACGCGAACGACCACGAAGGTTTCGACGTCTGCGCCGACGACCACTGCCAGCGCTACCAGGGCATCACGCGCATCATTTCGGAAAACGTCGCCCGGGCGATCGACGCGACGCGCGGCATCTTTCTGGTCCATGGAAGCGAAATTTGCGACGCGCGCTACTACAAGTGCTGCGGCGGGCGGACGGACGTCTTTTCCACCGCCTGGGAGGACAGGTCCTTCCCCTATCTGCAAAGCGTCGCCGACGGGAAAACGCCGCATCCGCCCGTTTTGTCGGAAGCGGAAGCGGCCGACTGGCTTGCCGCTTCGCCTTCCGCCTGGTGCAACACCGGGGACAGGGAACTTCTGGCCCGGATTCTGCCCGCATTCGATCAGGAGACGCCGCATTTTTACCGCTGGCAGGTGTCCTACGCGCGCGAGGAGCTGGAAGACCTGCTCAAAAGAAAATCGGGCTTCGATTTCGGCGAACTTCAGCACCTTACCGCCCTGGAGCGCGGCCCCTCGGGAAGAATCCGTCGGCTGAAAATCGTCGGCAGCAAAAAAACGCTGGTGGTGGGCCGGGAGCTGGAGATCCGCCGCTGGCTGTCTGAAAGCCATCTTTACTCCAGCGCGTTTGTCGTCTCCGCCGAGCGCGACGCGTCAGGCGGCGTCCGGCGCTTCACGCTGCAAGGCGGCGGCTGGGGGCACGGCGTGGGTCTGTGCCAGATCGGCGCAGCCGTCATGGCCGCCAAAGGATTCAGGGCGGAAGAAATCCTGGCGCATTATTTCGGCGGCGCAAAGCTGCGGAAACTTTACTGACGATGGCCCGCCGACACATCATTACCCGAATCGCCGCCGCGCCGGTCATCGCGGCCCTGCTTTTTTTAACATGCGCCTGCGCCGGAAAACTGTGCGAACGCTACAAAATTCAGGTCTGGTTCATCAACGGGGAACTGGAGAAGGCGGAAAGAAAGCGGCCGTAACCGCCCGCAAAACACCGGCCGCACGGTCCCGCGCCAACCGCAGACGAGGCGGCATCACCACATTCGGATCACTGCCATGTCAACAGAACGAAACAAAATAAAAACGGCAACGCGCAATCCCTGGCTGTGGGTCCCTTCCACCTACATCGCCGAAGGCATTCCCTACATGATCGTCATGACCGTCAGCGTCGTGATGTACAAGAACCTCGGACTGTCCAACACCGACATCGCGCTTTACACGAGCTGGCTCTACCTGCCCTGGGTCATCAAGCCGCTGTGGAGCCCCTTTGTCGATCTGTTCCGCACCAAGCGTTTCTGGATCATCGTCATGCAGCTCGCCATCGGGGCCTCGTTTGCCTGCGTGGCGCTGACGCTGCCCGCAACGGATCTTGTGCGCTATACACTGGCCATCCTCTGGATCATGGCCTTCTCCTCCGCCACGCACGACATCGCCGCCGACGGCTTTTACATGCTGGGGCTTTCGACGCCCGAGCAGGCCGCCTTCGTCGGCGTCCGCACCGTCTTTTACCGCGTCGCCACCATCGCCTCCAAGGGCGGTCTGGTCGTCCTGGCCGGCACGCTGCAGACGCGCGGCTATCCGGTGGCTTCGGCCTGGTCGATCACCTTCCTTGTCGTCGGCGCATTTTTTCTGGCCCTGTGCCTCTACCATTTTTTCATTCTGCCGTATCCCCCATCCGACCGCAGCGCGCCTTTGGAAAAGGGAAAGAGCCTGGTATCGGAATACTTCCGGATCATCACGCTCTTCTTCCGGCAAAAAGACATTGTCGTCGTCATCTGCTTTTTTTTATTCTACCGCTTTGCGGAAGCGCAGCTCGTCAAGATGGTCGCGCCCTTTCTGCTCGACCCGCAAGCCGAAGGCGGCCTGGGCCTTTCAACCGCCGAGGTCGGCTGGATTTACGGCACGGTGGGCGTCGTGGCGCTCATGCTGGGCGGGCTTCTGGGCGGCTACGTGATTTACCGCAACGGCCTCAAATTCTGGCTGTGGCCGATGGTGATCATCATGCACATCCCGGATCTCATTTTCGTGTATCTGTCGCACGCGCAGCCGCAAAACATCTGGCTTATCGGCTCGGCCGTGGCCTTTGAACAGTTCGGCTACGGCTTCGGCTTTACCGCCTACACGATGGTTATGATCATGGTGTCGCAGGGAGAATACAAAACCGTCTTTTACGCCATCGGCACGGGCATCATGGCCCTGGGCATGATGCTGCCCGCCATGATGAGCGGCTGGATTCAGGAACACCTGGGCTACATCAACTTCTACTACTGGATTCTGCTCACGACGATTCCGGGCTTTGTTGTGACGGCGCTCATAAAGATCGATCCGGAGTACGGAAAGAAGAAATAGACTGCAGGCAGAAAAGATCCGGGACCGGCTGTCGCCCCGCACACGGCGGGCCTGCGACGACGCAACGACCTACGCCGACAGCAAGCGGCTCTTGCTTGCAATCGACGCGGATATCGTTGTAAAAGACATTTGACAACTTCTGACCTGTAAGCGAAAGCCCCCTCAGGACGAGACGAAATGTTCTGTCCGGGCGGCGGGAAGAGAAAAACGGCGTGCCGACGAAAAACATTGATACCGCCTTCATTCTGGGCGCGGGACTGGGAACCAGGCTGCGTCCGCTCACCGAAAATATGCCCAAGCCGCTTTTGCCGATCGGCGGACGCCCAATGATCACGCATGCCATGGAGCACCTGCGCGCCGCCGGCGTCCGGCGGTTCATCGTCAACACGCACCACGCGGCGCACAAATACGCGGAAGCTTTTCCGGACGGAACCTGGCAGGGCCTGCCGGTCATCTTTCGCCATGAACCGGCGCTCCTCGATACGGCGGGCGGCCTCAAGAATATCGAGGACCTGATCGCCCATGAAGAGCGCATCTGGATTTACAATGGCGACGTCCTCTCGAACCTGCCTCTGGCGCCGCTTGCCGCGCGCCACTTCGCTCTGGGAACCGAGGCCACCCTTGCGTTGCGCAGCCGCGGCGCGCTCAAAAACGTCACGATCGACGCCGCGGGATATATCTGCGACATGAGAGACCTGCTTGGCGCCCCCGGCGTTCAGCGCTGCCTTTTTGCGGGCATTTATCTTCTGGAAACCGCCTTTCTCAGGCGGCTTGCGGCGGGAAAAATCGAATCCATCGTGCTGCCGCTGGTCGCAAGCATCCGGGAAAATCCCCGCTCGATCGGCGGGATTGTCATCGACGACGGTTTCTGGTACGATCTCGGCACGATAAAAGAATACAACACGCTATGCGGACAGATCCTATGAATGATGACATCCGGAAGTTTTTGACCGATCACTTGAGCATGGTGGATTACACGACCGACCCGATCACCAAAGGCGGCTCGGACCGCCGGTTTTACCGGGTCCGCCTGCCCGGCGGCGCGACGTTCATTTTCATGGAATACGGAACCGACATTGAGGAAAACGCTTACTGGGCCGAAATCAACCGCTTTCTGACCGACATCGGCATGACGACGCCGCGGATCATCGCCTTCGATTCCCGCCGGCGCTTTCTCCTGCTCGAAGATCTGGGCGGCGTCGATTTGTATTCGCTGCGCGCCCTGCCCTGGCACAAGCGGCGTCATTACTACCTCAAGGTCCTGTCCGAAATTCACCGGCTGCACCGCTTCCCCCTGGCGGACCTGCCGGCCGGCCTGAAGCTCGTGAAAGGCTACGACCGGTCCCTCTACGCCTGGGAGCATAACTATTTCCGGGAATACTTCGTCGAAGCGGTCTGCCGTCTGGAACTCTCCGACGCCTTTATCCGGGACTGGAAGGAGGAGTCCGACGCGCTCATCGACCACCTCGCGGCCTTCCCGCCCTGCCTGATTCACCGGGATTTTCAATCCCAGAACATCATGATCAAAAACGACCGGCCGGTGTTCATCGATTTTCAGGGCATGAGAACGGGCAATCTGTTTTACGATCTGGGATCGCTCATCTGCGATCCCTACGTCGTGATCGGCCCGGAGGAAAGAAGCGAACTGATCGCCTTTTATTACCGGATCCTGGAGCCTTCCTACAGCCTGGACCAGTTTACCGATTACTTCTGGGAAGGGGCGGCCCAGCGGCTGATGCAGGCGCTGGGCGCCTACGGCTTTCTGGGGCTTGTGAAAAACAAGCGGGATTTTCTGGGCCACATTCCCAACGGCGTGAAAAATCTGGTCACCGTCACTTCGCTTACCGACACGCTGCCCGTGCTCAACGGCCTGGCGCGCAACTGCCTGGGCAGCCTCGACAAGTTGCAAAGCGAGACGGCCGACGACGGCCGGAGGTAGGCCGTCGCCGCACAAACCCGTTGCAAGCCCCCCTCTGATATGTTAAGCAAATCCCCGATTATTTAACTCTTTTGGGAGAAAACCACCGTTATGAAGTACGATCCGATCGCCATTGAAGAAAAATGGCAAAAGAAATGGGAAGAAGAAAACATCTTTAAAGTCACGGAAGATCCGAATAAAAAGAAATACTATCTCCTGGAAATGTTCCCCTATCCGTCGGGCAAAATCCACATCGGCCATGTCCGTAATTACACCATCGGAGATGTCGTCGCCCGCTACAAACGCATGAAAGGATTTAACGTTCTTCATCCCATCGGGTGGGACGCCTTCGGGATGCCCGCGGAAAACGCCGCCATCGAGCACAAGATTCATCCGGCCAAGTGGACGCATGAAAACATCGCGCACATGAAAAAGCAGCTCCAGCGGATGGGCTTCAGCTACGACTGGGACCGGGAAATCGCCACCTGCGAACCGAAATACTACCGTTGGGAACAGCTTTTCTTCATCTGGATGGTTGAAAAAGGCCTGGCTTACAAGAAACGCTCCAGCGTCAACTTCTGCAAAAAGTGCGACACGGTGCTCGCCAACGAACAGGTCGAAGGAGGCCTGTGCTGGCGCTGCGGCACGGAAGTTACGGAAAAAACGCTCGACCAGTGGTTCTTCAAAATCACCGCCTACACCGAGGAGCTCCTGGAATTCTGCGACAAGCTTCCCGGCTGGCCCGAACGCGTCTTAACGATGCAGAAAAACTGGATCGGCAAAAGCTACGGCTGCCTGGTCGATTTTCCGATGGCGGAAGGCAAGGGCGCCGTTCAGGTTTTCACCACCCGCCAGGATACGCTTTTCGGCGCAACCTTCATGCTGGTGGCGGCCGAGCATCCGCTGGTGACCGAGCTGGCCAAGGGCAAACCCTGCGAAAAAGACGTGCAGGCGTTTGTCGAAAAAGTGAAAAAACAGGACAAGCTCATGCGGACTTCCGAGTATTACGAAAAAGAGGGCCTCTTTCTCGATTCCTACTGCCTCAATCCGCTCACGGGATATAAAATGCCGATTTACGCGGCCAACTTCGTTCTGGCCGACTACGGCACCGGCTGCGTCATGGCCGTGCCCACGCACGACCAGCGCGACTTCGAATTCGCGAAGAAATTCAATCTGGAGCTGATCGTCGTCATTTCTCCCAAAGACCGGACGCTCGATCCGGCGACCATGACCGAGGCCTACGTCGATGAAGGCGTGCTGGTCAACTCCGGTCCTTTCAACGGCATGGAAAACACGAAGGTGCTGGAAGCCATCGCCGATTACCTGGAAAAAGAAGGCAAAGGCAAGAGGACGATTCAGTACCGCCTGCGCGACTGGGGCATTTCCCGCCAGCGCTACTGGGGCGCGCCGATTCCCATGATCACCTGCGCCAAATGCGGCATTGTGCCGGTGCCGGAAAAAGACCTGCCGGTTATTCTGCCCGAAAACGTCGTCTTCAGTTCCGAGGGCGGCTCGCCTCTGGCCGCGCTTCCGGACTTTGTGAACACCACCTGCCCGCAATGCGGCGGCCCCGCCGCGCGCGAAACCGACACCATGGACACCTTCGTCGAATCGTCATGGTACTTCGACCGCTATTGCTCGCCCCACTGCGACGTGAAACCCGGCCTCGACCGCGAGGCGCTCGACTACTGGATGCCGGTGGACCAGTACATCGGCGGCATCGAGCACGCCATCCTGCATCTGCTTTACGCGCGGTTCTACACCAAGGTCCTGCGCGATTTCGGCGTGATCGGCGTGGACGAACCTTTCAGCAATCTGCTCACCCAGGGCATGGTCTGCAAGGAAACGACAAAGTGCCCCGAGCACGGCTACCTCTTCCCCGAACAGGCGGCCGGCGGCAAGTGCGCGATCTGCGGCAAGGACGTCATCGTCGGCAAGACGGAAAAAATGTCCAAGTCGCTCAAAAACGTCATCGACCCGGATTTCCTGGTGAAAACCTACGGCGCTGACACGGCCCGCATCTTCTGCCTGTTCGCCGCGCCGCCCGAAAAAGACCTGGAATGGAGCGAACAGGGCGTGGAAGGCTCTTTCCGCTTTTTGAGCCGCCTGTGGCGCATCTTTGACGATTATTACGAAGACATCAAAAGCGTCGCGCCCGCCGCAGGAACGCTTGAGCTTGCGGACGACCTCAAGGCGCTCAGGCGAAAAACGCACCAGACCATCCGCAAGGTTTCGCAGGACATTGAGGACCGCTTCCACTTCAACACGGCCATCAGCGCCGTGATGGAGCTGGTGAACGCCCTTTACGGCGTCAAGCGCCCATCCCCGAATGATAAAACGGCTCTCGCCGTCGTCCGCGAAGCGCTGGAGACAGCCATCCTGCTTCTGGCGCCCATCGTCCCGCACATCACGGAAGAACTCTGGCAGCTCCTGGGCAAGAACAAGGCCGTGGTCGATATGCCCTGGCCCGACTTCGATCCGGCCTGCGCCACCGAGGAAGAAATGACCGTCGTCATCCAGATCAACGGCAAGCTCCGCAGCCGGATGACGGTGCCGGTCGATTGCGACGCGGAAAAGATCAAAGCCGACGCGCTGGCGGATGAAAAAATTGTCTCGTTCATCGCGGGCAACAACATTCAGAAAGTGATTTACGTTCCCAAAAAACTGGTCAACATCGTCGTCGCACAGTAGCGGGGAAAATCATGAAAAGACACGGCGCCATTTTCCTGCGGAACCTCTTGCTTCTCGCGGCCCTTTTGTCGGTCGTCCTGGGGTGCGGCTACGCCTTCGCCCCGCAGGGCGATTACATCGACCGCAGCATCCGGACGATTTATGTCGAACCCTTCGGCAACAAGACCGCGCAGGCGGAAGCGGAAAACCTGGTGCGAACGGCATTTATCGATCAGGTGATCCAGAACACCCGCTTCCGGGTCGTGCCGGAGCTGGAACAGGCGGATGCCGTCGTGAGCGGCAACATCCTGGCGATCAATACGCTTGCGATCTCCTACCGGAAATCGATTCTCGCCGCCGAGGAAAGAATGATGATCACCCTCGAGACCTCGCTGCGCGAAAAGGCCGGCGGCAAGATCCTCTGGGCGTCGCGCGGCGTCACGGGCTACGTTGACTACGAGTTGCAGGACGACATCAACCTGCTGCCCGCCACGCGGAAAAGAGCGCTTACCAAGCTGTCGCGCGACACGGCGGAAAAGGCCCTGAACCTCATGATGTCCAACTTTTAACGGCTCCCGGCGCGCGAGGGTTCATGAAACCATCCATTTATTCCTTCGGGGGTTACCGGCTCCTGCCGGCGGCGGATGCCCGGCACGCGGCCGACGCCCGGCCTTTTGCGCCGGACGCCGCGGCGCGGAAAATCGCCAGGCCGGGGCCGTTTTTTAAAAAAGCCCGCTCCGGTTTTCTTCTGTTCATCGATGCGACGGTGGAAATTTCCTGCGCGCCTGCCGCGCTGGCGAGGCTTTTTGCCGTTGCGGCCGATACGGGAGCGGCTCTGGTCTATTCCGATTATCGGGCATCCGACGGACGCCAACTCGCGAACCGCCCGCTTATCGACTATTCCGAAGGCGCGATCCGCGACGATTTTTCCTTCGGGCCGCTTTTTTTGCTTTCCGCGGCGGCGGTTGCTGAAGCGCTCGGCCGCTCTAAAGCGCTGCCCCGGGACCCCGACCTCGCTTTTTACGATTTGCGCCTGAAGCTTTCGCAGGAGGGCGCGTTTTTCCATTTGCCGGAGTTTCTTTACACCGTCTTGGTCCCCAGGACGCCGGCGACTAAGCTGCGCAGCGTTTTGACTGAGCCGCAGTTCGACTATGCGGCGAAGGCCGGCGCCGCCCGGCAGAAAAAGCTTGAAAAAATCGCAACGAAGCATCTGAAGCGCATCGGCGCCTGGCTGCCGCCCAGCGAAAAAAGGCCTCTCTCAGATTCCGCGGAGACACAGTGGAAAGCCAGCGTCGTCATCCCCGTCCTCAACCGCCGCAAAACGATCGCGGACGCCGTAAAAAGCGCGCTGGCCCAGGAAACGGACTTTCCGTTCAACATTCTTGTCGTCGACAATCATTCGACCGACGGCACTACGGAAATTTTAAAGAAGTTTGCCGCCCGGCATCCGCACGTGCATCACCTGATTCCGTCCCGCCGCGATCTGGGCATCGGCGGCTGCTGGAACGAAGCGATCGCCTCTGCCGCCTGCGGGCGCTACGCGGTGCAGCTCGATTCCGACGATCTATACAGCTCGCCGCAGACCCTGCAGAAAATGGTGAACCTGCTGCGCCGGGGACCGTACGCGATGGCGGTCGGCGCCTACACGCTGGTCGACGAAAAGCTGCGCCCCCTTCCGCCGGGGCTTATCGACCACCGGGAGTGGACGCGGAAAAACGGCCACAACAATCTGCTGCGCGTGAACGGCATGGGCGCGCCGCGCGCCTTCGACACGACGGTTTTGCGCGCCGTCGGTTTTCCCAACGTGAGCTACGGCGAGGACTATGCCGTCGCCCTCAGACTTTCGCGCGACTATGCCGTCGGCCGGATTTATGAAAGCCTCTACTGGTGCCGCCGCTGGAAGGACAACACCGACGCCGATCTGTCCGTGGACAAAAAAAACCGCAACGATTTTTACAAGGACCGGCTGAGAACCATCGAAATCAAAGCCAGACAGCATCTTTGCAGAAAACGGTCGCGACCGGCCCCTGCAAAACCGGATCAAATTTTTGCCGACTTTCGGGGGAAGGAGAGAGCCTCCCTGTCCGACCTGTGCGTCGAATTATTCGCAGCGCAAAAGAAAAGCTGGCCTGACTTCGCGGCGGCCTGCCGTGATCTGGCTGCGGTCAGAACGAGGACTTTGTCCTGCGGAGACTATGATGTGACCCTGCAGTACAATCCCGCCCGGGCGGTAAGCGGCGGCGCGGCGGTCGATCCGGAATCGATCCGCAAACGCCCCTGCTTTTTGTGCGCGGCCAACCGGCCGGCCGGCCAGAGCGCCATCCTCCACCGCGGCGATTATCTGATTCTGTGCAATCCCACGCCGATTTTCGACCGGCACTTCACCGTGGCAAGCATTGCGCACACCCCCCAGGACATCGCCTCTTCGCTTGGGCGGCTGTTTCTCATCGCGGCCGATGCCGGCCCGGAGTACACCGTCTTTTACAACGGCCCGGCCTGCGGCGCATCCGCGCCCGATCACCTGCACTTTCAGATGATCCCCGCCCCGGCCCTGCCCTTTTTGCGCCGTCTGGCGGATCTGCCGCCGGCCCTTTTTGTTCCGGCGCTGGGCGGCGCGGCAGGCTTTTATTGCGACCGGGCCGTTGCCGTTCTGGAGTCGGAAAAACCGGACGTCCTCAAAGACGCGTTTCTGCGGCTCGTCAAAGCATTGCAAACGGTTTCCGGAACCGCGCACGAGCCGCCGGTAAACGTCTTTTGCCAGGCCGGGCCAAACCGGTTTCGCCTGACGGTTTTCCTGCGCGGCAAGCACCGCCCGGACGCGTATTTTGCCGCAGGGAAAAAGCGGCTCTTCGTTTCTCCCGGCGCCATCGACATGGCCGGCGTCATCATCACACCGCGCCCGGCGGATTTCGAGCGCCTTACCGCGGACGCCGTCCGGGACATCTACCGGGAGGTGTCGCCGGACGAAAAAACACTGCAAAGGATTCTTGCCCATGCCTGATCAAACCCTTATCATCGACAGCGCCATGAGCTTTGCCGAAGCTGTCGAAGGCAGCGCCGCGCCGCTGGAGATTCTCGATTCCCTGTCGATGGTCGATGTGAGTTACTATTCTTTTGACGGCCGCCGGCACGCGGGGCAGATCGTTGTGGACGCGAGGCTGGAAGACGACGTCTACGACATTTTCGAACTGATCGAAAAACTGAAATTCCCCGTCGGCAAGGCCGTACCCATCGTCGCCTACGCTTGGGAAGACGAAAACTCCATGGCCGACAACAATTCGTCCGCCTTCAACTACCGCGTCATCGCCGGCACCAACAAACTTTCACTGCACTCGTTCGGCCGGGCGCTCGATATCAATCCCGTGCAGAACCCGGTGATCTACCCTGCGGGGCTCATCGCCCCCGCCGGCGCGGTTTACCGCCCGCAAAACAAAGGCGCTTTTTCCGCCGCGCATCCGGTCGTCCGGGAATTCCTCAAACGCGGCTGGCACTGGGGCGGCAATTTCGAACAGCCGAAGGATTATCACCATTTCGAAAAAACGTGAAAACAGACGGCAGGCTTTATTCTGTCAGGCCGGCTTGAAACAAATCGATCTGCGAGCGGTCGCTGCAAAAGATTTCAAGAACAATGATTCAACCATACCGGCGGAATTCTCTGAATCTTATGCAATCTTGACTGCTTTTTTCTCAAAATCCGTCATGGGATAATGCTTGACGTTGCAGGTAATCAATGTCGCCTTTCGGACAGCGCATGTTGCGGCAATAAGGCAGTCATCCAGTTCCAGCTGATGGCTTTTGACGGTTCGGCGGTAATTTCCAGCCAAAGCTGCAATGCTTCTGTCGACATCAATCACTACCATGCTGTCCAGAAGCTTCTCTGTCTTTTCCCGTTCGTCTTCCTTCATGCCGGCGTAAATCTCGCCGATCGTAACGGCGGAACAATGCAGCAATGACTCCATGGCTGCTTCCCTAAGGCCATTAGTTGTTTTTTTTCATTAGTCGAGCCAGTTCCAGCGCCCTTCTCATAATCAGCCTTGCCGACTGCAGACCGGCTGCGTCGTTTTCGATGCCGAGCCGGACAGCCGGATCGAAGTCGCCCGATCCGCCCTGGCTTGCGTAAGCGGACGCGCCCAGGGGGCTTATCCCCTGGTGGACGCTTGCCGGAATCATTTCCAGCGTCAGAAAGGCGGTGATGTGCGACAGGTGCGTCAGTTCGAGGCCGCCCTGGCGCAGCCAGGAGACGGCCAGACTCACCCCGATCTTGTTCTTCATCCGTCCACCGGCGAGATTGCCGAAGACAAAAACGCGGAAGCGGTCGATCAGGGCCGCCATCCTGGCGGACGACCGCATGAAGTAGACGGGGCTCGCCAGAACAATGATGTCCGCCGCCTCGGCCTTTTCGAAAACCGCCTGCGCATCGTCCTTGAGAAAACAGTAATGGCCCGGCGTTTGTCCGGTCAGACAGAAGTTGCAGTGGATGCAGTCGCGTATTTTCAACTTCGAAAGGTGAACGGCTTCCCGTTCGATTTCCCGCCCCGGCAGGCCGTCGAGCGCGCGGTTTAAAAGGGTTTCCACATTGCCTTGCTTAACCGGCGAACCGGAAATGCCCAGAATTTTATATGTCATGATGAACCGCCCTTTATTGTGCGTCGTGCCGCACGAAGATCAGCTTTTCCGTCGCAAATCCCGCCGCCCGGGCCTGACCGGTCAGGCGCCGGAGCACCGCTTCATCCAGGACGGAACGGCGGGCCAGAATCCACAGGTACGAACGATTGGGGCCGCAAACGAGCGCCCAGGAATAGTTTTCCTGATCCAGCGCCAGAATGCCGTAGGCTCCGTAAAACGGGCCGAAGAAGGAAACTTTCAGAAATCCCTGATCGGCGCGGTTTACAAAATACGCTTTGCCCTCCGCTTCCTTCCATCTGCCCTCCGCCGCTGAGTAGCCCCGGTTGAGGACCAGGACGCCCCCGTCCGGCCGCAGGCGATATTCGGCGCTCACCCGGGTCAAGCCCCGCTCGAAGGAATGGTCCAGACGGGCGATTTCGTACCATTTGCCCAGATACCGCTCCAGCCGGAAGTTTTCCACGGGCACAACGCCGGCGGGAAGCCGGACGCACCCGGCAAGAAGCAGGACCGACAGCAGAACCATTTTTTTCATATCCCATCCTTTACATTGCGCTGCGGATGATTTAACTTACTTCAAACCGGTATAAAATCAAAGGAGGAATCATGCAGCTTGACGAATATTTTGAAAAGACCCGGGGCGTGGGCGTTCTCAGCACCGCCGATGCTTCAGGCAGGGTCAATGCGGCCATTTACGGCCGGCCGCATTTTATGGATGACGGCACTATCGCTTTCATCATGGCCGACCGCCTGACGCACGCCAATCTGCAGTCCAATCCGTCGGCCGTTTTTCTGTTCAAGGAAGAAGGCTCCTACAAAGGCAAAAGACTGTACCTCACCAAAGCCCGCGAGGAAAAGGATTCCCCGCTCATCAGCGAAATCCGCCGGCACAAAAGCAAAGACCCGGCAGGCCAGACCGGCACCGAGTCGAAATTTCTCGTTTACTTCCGCGTCGACGAGGTGTTGCCCCTGACCAGCGGCGGCGCGTAGCCCTTTTTTGTTTGTCGGGTAAACTGCGTCCTAAAAAATAACATCCGGCCGGTCTGAAAAACGGCCCAACCATCCGAAGGGGGTTCCCACCATGAAAGTTTTCATGACAGGCGGCACGGGATTTGTCGGGACGTCTCTCACCCGGCAGCTGATCGGCCAGGGTCACACCGTGACGGTCCTTACCCATGCCCCGGCCGGTTCGGAATCCGTTCTGCCCGGACGCTCCTGGCTGATCGGCGATCCCAACGTCCGGGGAGAGTGGCAAAGCGCCGTGGGCGGACACGACGTCATCATCAATCTGGCCGGCGCCTCCATCTTCAGCCGCTGGACGGACGAGCAGAAGAAAATCCTGCGCGCCAGCCGCATCAATACGACGCGGCATCTGGTGGAAGCCCTGCCGGACGACGCCCGGCACATCACGCTTCTGAGCACGTCCGCCGTCGGCTATTACGGATTCCACGAAGACGAGGAGCTTGCCGAAGACGCGCCCGCAGGCAACGATTTTCTGGCGCAGCTGGCTTTCGACTGGGAGCAGGAGGCGCTCTGCGCCAAAGACAAGGGCGCGCGAGTGGTCATCACCCGTTTCGGCATTGTGCTGGGTCCCGGCGGCGGCGCGCTGGGGCAGATGATTCCCCTGTTTAAATTTTTCCTGGGCGGTCCGCTCGGCTCGGGCCGGCAGTGGTTTTCCTGGGTGCACATGGAAGATCTCCTCGCGGCGTTTATCTTTCTTCTGGCGCATCCGGAAATATCCGGACCGGTGAACGCGTGTTCGCCCCGGCCCGTGCGCAACAGGGATTTGGGAAAAGCCATCGGCCGCGTCCTTCACCGCCCGTCCTTCCTGCCCGCACCCGGTTTTATGATCCGGATTATTTTAGGCGAGTTCGGCTCCGTCCTGCTCAAGGGGCAGCGGGTCATCCCCCGCCGTCTGCTGGACGCGGGCTTTTCCTTTTCCCATCCGGATATCGAAGACGCGCTTCGCAGCATACTCGCACCGTAAACGCAGCCCGGCGCTTTCACCGGCGACACGAAATTCGATTGACAGGCATGGCGCTTCTTCCTATACTGGACGAGCGCCGGAGGAATAGAATTCACCCTCGTCCGGCCTTCAATTCAGGGCAGATTTCTGATGAAATTTTTACCGGCCATCATTACGTCGTTATCGGACAGCAAGATCATCAAGGCCAACATCAGCCTGCTGGTCAAATACCTGCTGGCCATTATCGCGCTCATCGCCGCCTACAGCGTCCTTTTTCACTATCTCATGGACCTGGAAGGCCAGGAGCATTCCTGGGTGACGGGCATCTACTGGACCATGGTGGTCATGTCCACGCTGGGCTTCGGCGATATCACCTTCACCAGCGATATCGGCCGGGTATTTTCCATCGTTGTACTGCTGTCCGGCGTGATTCTTCTCCTGATTCTTCTGCCGTTCATCTTCATCAAGTTTTTCTTTGCGCCCTGGATGGACGCGCAGGCCAGAAGCCGCGCCCCGCGCGAGCTTCCGACCGACACGCGCAATCACGTCATCATCACCGGCTATGATCCCGTCACCTCGTCGCTGATCGAAAAACTGACGAGCTACAAGAAAGACTACGTTGTCGTGGTGGAGGAACTCCAGCGGGCGCTGGAGCTCTACGACAAAAACATCCGCGTGGCCGTCGGCAACATCGACGATCCCAAAACCTACACCCGGCTGCGCGCGCAAAACGCCGCGCTGGTCGTAGCCACCAACAGCGACCAGATGAACACCAACATCACGCTCACGCTGCGGGAGGACTTCGAGCACCTGCCCATCGTTACCACGGCGGAGTCTCCGCATTCCGTCGATATTCTGCAGCTGGCGGGCAGTTCGCGCGTGCTGCAGCTTTACGATTTGCTGGGCGGATCGCTTGCCGCCTGGACGATCGCGGGAGACTGCAAGTCCAACGTCATCGGCCGCTATGAGGATTTGGTACTCACCCAGACGCCCGTCATCGGCACACCGCTGGTCGGGCAGACGCTGGCCCGAAGCCAGATCCGCGAAACGTTCGGCCTCACGGTGGTGGGCATCTGGGAGCGGGGCAACTTCCTCATTCCCCGGCCGGACACCGTCATCGACCGCACCAGCGTTCTGGTGTTCGCCGGCACGGAAGCCGCCGTGGCCGCCTACGACGAAGTTTACTCCTTCTACCAGATTTGCAAGGTGGCGGGCGACCCGGTGATCATCATCGGCGGCGGACGCGTCGGCCATGCCATCGCAGAACGCTTTGCGAAGGCGGACATTCCCTACCTGATCATCGAAAGGGCAAAAAAGCGCAGCGCGGAAGACGAACATTTTGTCTACGGCGACGCGGCGGACCTGCACACGCTGCAAAAAGCCTGGTTCGAAAAGGCGCCCGCGGCGCTGATCACATCGCATGACGACGCGACCAACATTTATCTCACCAAGTATCTGCGCAGCCTGCGGCCGGATATGCAGATCCTGAGCCGGGCCAGCGAGGACCGCAACGTTTCTACGCTGCACCGCGCCGGCGCCGACTTCGTCATGTCCTATGCGTCGCTCGGGGCCAACGCCATCTTCAATTTCCTGATGAACGAGGAAACGCTGCTGCTGGCGGAGGGGCTGACCTTCTTCCACCTGCAGGCGCCCCGGACGCTGGTCGGCCGGTCGCTGGCGCAGTCCGGCATCCGGGAAAAAACCGGCTGCACAGTGGTGGCGATTCAGCACAGGGGCGAAACGTCGATTAATCCGGAACCGACACATCTGATTGACAAAGACGACGAACTCGTTCTGATCGGAACCTATGACGCGGAGAGTTCTTTTTTTACACGAATTTCCCGCCTGACAAGCGCGGCGCGATGTTTTGATTGACTTGTCCACCGTTTGCCGATAAAATTTTCGTCAAGAATTCCAACGCGCAAACGCGGTATAATTATTTCCTGAACCCTTAACGCGATGCGGGGCATCCCCCATGATTCTTGAACGAGCGACACGGCCGCCCGGACTCAAGCTTCTCGCCCTCGGCGTCCTGGCCGGCGTTTTGCTCACGGCGCTCGCTGTCGGCGCCTACCATCAGTCGGGCGACGCCAGGGTTTGCGGTTCCTGCCACAGCATGAATCCCGTCAGCGATCAGTGGCGCCAGTCCAACCACCGTCAGTACACCTGCACCGAATGCCATTTGCCGGACACCCATCTGCCCGGCAAGGTTCTCTATAAAACCCAGGCCGGCCTTCACGACCTGATCTATGAAACGGCGCGCGATTACCCGGCGGCCATCGGCCTTTCCGACCGCGGCCGGCGGATCGTCAACGGCAACTGCCTGCGCTGCCACGCCTCAACCGTCATCGCAACGCCGATGGCGCAAGGCGGCGGCGACTGCTTGCAGTGCCACCGTTACCTGGTTCACGGCAGAGGCCAAGACTTCGGAGGAATTTCCGTTGAAAAGTAAAAATATCATTCTGAGTGCCCTGCTGGGCATCGTTTTGATCCTCGTCATTGTTCTTCTGCTCCGCGTCTTTTTCCTGACGCCGGAGGATTCGGTCAAACGGGTACCTCTCTCCGAGACGGAATACGACGCAGCCGTGTGGGGAAAACATTATCCGCTGGAATACCAGAGTTATCTGAAAAACAAGGGAATGGCGCCCTCCCCCACCGGCTTCGGCGGCTCCGTCAAGGAGCAGAAATCCGTCAAGGAACCGGAGATTCTGACGAACTTCACGGGCATGGCCTTCAGCAAGGACTACACGGAAGACCGCGGCCATCCCTACGCTCTGGAGGATCTGAAGGAAACCAGGCGCATCGGCCCGACGACGCCCGGCGCCTGCATGACCTGCAAGACCGCTCACCTGCGAGACATTTACAAGGCAAAGGGATGGGCCTACGCCAAAACCCCGCTTGCCGAGCTTTTGCCCCTGCTGAAACATCCGATCGTCTGCGCCAGTTGCCACGATCCGCAAACGATGCAACTACGCGTGCCGAATCCCGCATTCATCGAAGCTCTGGCCCGAAGGGGAATCGACGTTCAAAAAGCATCGCGCAAGGAAATGCGCAGCTACGTTTGCGGGCAGTGCCACGCGGAATATTATTTCGAACCGGAAAGCAAACGGGTCGTGTTCCCCTGGGACAAGGGCCTCAAACCGCAGGATATGTACGCCTACTACCAGGAGCTGCCATTCGGCTTCGACATGGACTGGCAGCATCCGGATTCCCAGGCAAAAATGCTCAAAGCGCAGCATCCGGATTTCGAGCTTTCAAGCTCAGGCGTGCACGCCCAGTCCGGCGTCGCCTGCGCCGACTGCCACATGCCGTACCTGCGCGACAGCGGCCGCAAGTATTCCTCACACTGGGTCACAAGCCCGATGAAACATATCCAGGCGTCCTGCCGCACCTGCCATACCCAGTCGGAAGCGTGGCTGCTCGACCGCGTCAAGACCACGCAACATCATGTTTTCCAGCTCCAGCAGACAGCCGGGCAGACGATCGCCCGGGCGCACGAAGCCATCGGCCAGGCGGGCAAAGTTTCCAAGACCAGACCGGACGAACTTAACCGGGCGCGCGAGCTGGTGCGCCGGGCGCAGTGGTACTGGGATTTCATTGCCGCGGAAAACTCGATGGGCTTTCATAATCCCGATCAGACGCTCAACACGCTGGGACAGTCCATCGATCTCGCGCATCAGGCGATTGCCGCGGCCGACCGGGCCTCCGGCGCGACCCGCTGAAAAAACTGTGCCGCGATCGTCGAAAGATCGCGGCACAGCGGCTGACAGCGTCCCGGGAGAACCCGGCGACCGGACGTTTTTTTCTAAACGGTAAAGGCCGGTTCGCAAGCTATCGATTGTAAGAGGGCGAGGGCTTCCTTTTCTTCGGCCGGGTCGCCGTCGATGAGGAGCCAGACGCTGCCCTCCGCGCCGCCCACGCCTCCGGCCGCCGCCAGTTGCGCCTTCGCGCCCGTGAGCAGGGCAATCGCGTCCAGTTCCGTGATGACTTCTCCCGGCACGGGCAGCAGGCGGGGACCGGGAACGCCCGGCGCGTTGATCCGGGCCGCCAGGTCGTCGAGGCTGCCGGAAACGCGTTTTTCGAGGCCGACCGGCAGGATGACGCGCACGCGCCTTCCATAGTGCGCGGGAAGGATCGCACCGACGGTGCCGGCCTGCGGATGGCCGATCAGAATCGCCGCCCGGCGGTTCGCGAGATCAAGCGCGTTGGCGCCTTTGATCACCACGTCCTCGGCCCGCAAATCGGCCGCAACGTCGAAAATGGTTTTCCCCTGAAGCCACACGCCCTCCCGGATCACGACGTCTCCCGGAAAACCGCTTTCATCAGGAAAGCGGCCGTCTTCCCGCTGGGGACGGTGCGGCGGCAGAATAATGCCGCGGAAAAAACGATCCTTCCGGAATTCTCCGCCCTGCCCGACGCACGCCAGGAGTTCCTCGGCCACGTAGCCGTTGGTCGTCCCGGCGACCACGACAACGGTCTTCTTTTCCAGCGCGGACTGCACCTGCGGATGGCGGGCGACGGCTTTGGCGATGAGGCGCTTTCCGGCGGCCGGCGTAAGCACAAACTGTTTCATGCGGTTTCCTCCTTTTTCCCGGTCGGCTGTTCCTTTTTATCCGGCAGATAATCCTCCCGCACGGGAGAAAAGACTTCGACCGCCACCGAATCCTCGAGAATCTCGGCGCTGTGCTCCACACCCGCCGCGATGCACCAGGCGTCGCCGGGGTGCGCGTCGTAGCGCCTGCCTTCCGCGATGAAAATCATGCGGCCGCTGATCAGGTAGCCGGTCTGCTCGTTCGGATGGGAATGTGCGGGCAGGAGACTGCCCTTGGCCAGCCGGAATTCCGCAAGAAGCGTGCGCTCGCCGTGGGCCAGCGTCTTTTGATCAATTCCGGAAATCCGGGAAAAATACCCGTCATGACTTTGTTTCGTAAACATCATCGCTTTTATCCTTTCAGAGACGGCGCGGCTTGAAACCGTCCGCCGGCTTTTGTTTGATGCTGAATCTTTTATCCCATTTCCGCCATCCGATCAAGCGCCGCCCGGACGGCCCGCAAATTCCCGGACAAAAAAACCCTCAGCCGCAGGACGACTGAGGGTTCTTCCCGGAATGTTTCCCGTTTATTTTTTCAGGATCAGTTCATCCATCATTTTCAGAACCGTATCGATGTCCGCCTTGGTCCAGGGACGGTTTTTGTCGGTGTAGCGGATGTATTTGATCTTCTTGTCCTTGCCGATGAGAAAGAACACGGACTTTCCCTTGCAGTTGCCCAGATTCCAGGTCTTGGCCAGAATCAACTCGGGATCGGTCAGGATGGTGCTTTTGTATTTTTCAATTTTGCTTTTCACCATTTTCCGGATCAGGAAATTGGGCGCGGTGGAGTCCTTCATGTTGGCGACGCCCAGCCCCCGGTAAACATCTTTGGGGTATTTTTTGGCCTTGACCGCATCGTTTATCGGATCGCCCAGATCCGACACACTGGAGTCGGCGTAGGTCAGCGTGATGACATGGGTTCCGAAATCAGGGATACTGGCCGGATTGTCATCCGCATCCCGCAGCTGAGGATTGGTCAATTCCTGTCCCACCGAGGCGGCGTTGACAAGGCCGAATCCCGAAGCAAAAACGAGCATGGCACATCCGACGACGACAAAAAGACTTTTCCGCAAAAACGATCGACTCATACCTTATCCTCCTTTTTAATGGTTCATTTTACCCGCGTCCAGTAGTGACTCTCACTGAGAAACAAGACTCTGGCCGTAACCTTCAATTTATCCGGCGACAACAGCGTAAGCGTGCAGTTGTATTCTTTGCCCACCTCCACCGCGTACACCTTGCCGTCCACGTAACGCCCGGCTTCCTTCTTGAAGCCCCACAAAATCAGCATGCCCAGAAGCGGTTTGTCCTTGCGTTCTTTGTTGCAGGTCGTGCACAGGGCGTCGGCCGGCGCCGTGGTCAGTTTGACGATTTTCCCGTAGTAAACTCCGTCTTTCTCGAAAATCTCGACATGCGATCCTTCCTTGCCCTTGTCCTTTCCCTTTAGCAGCGGAACGGACCAGACACCGGCAATGGATGATTCCGCCGCCTGCGCGAGCCCTGTAAACACGAATAGCACAACAACCGTAAGCAGAACTGCAACTGTCTTTTTCATCATCTTTTCCTGCAACCTCCCGTAAGCGGAAATCTGCGGCACGGTTGCAAGTATATGAGCAATGAGGGTCAAGCGCAAGGGGAAAAATGGCCCTCAGTCATAGCGTTTGAGTTCAAACAGCTTCTTATGCTGCGTGGAAACGATATGGTAAAAACGGTCCTGGGGAACGTAAATGTACGGAACGTCCTCTTCGCGGCGGTACAGGAAATGCGACAGGATCATCCGGTTGACCGCCTGGTGGCCGACAATCATAATGTTGCTGGAGCGCCGGTTGAGGAAAAAGGACTTCTTGATGCCGGCTTCAACCCGCAGCTTCATGAGCGCGTAGCTTTCGCCCTCGGGATAGACGTAGTCGTATTTGTGCGCCTCCCGCTCGAGGAAGATCTGCGGCAGGTTTTTTTCAATTTCGGCGTAGGTCATGCCCTCGCAGATACCGGCGTGAATTTCATCAAACTCTTTGAGCGCGATGATCCGGCAGTCCGTCTGCCGGGCCGCGATCGCCTCCGCCGTTTTGCGGGTCCTCCGTTTGCTGCTGGTAAAAATGTAGGAGATCTTCTTTGCGCTGAAAAACTGTCCCAGCGCTTCGGCCTGCTCTTTTCCCCGGGCGGTGAGCTCCGGATCGCCGCCGATGCGGTCTTCGAGGTTGTATTCCGTCTGGGTGTGGCGGATGAGAAACAGGTTTTTCACCTCGTCCGTCACCAGATAATCGCGCAACTGGACGTACAGCCCGATCGCATCGGTGTGCTTTTCCTCGAGAATTTTGTTTTGCAGCGACTCCAGGCGCACAAAGTTTCTTTCGGGCCCCAGCGGACTGTAGATCATCCTGTAGTAGGCGATGCGCTTTAAAAACTCCTCCCGGGCTTTGTCGCCGCCCAGATGGCGAAATTCCGGCAGCTTTGTCTTTTCCCGGATGCTCAGCGCCAGAATGTCCTCGTCGTCGTTCGCGCATTCGATGAAAAGCAGCGGGTGATCGTCGAGATACGCTTCCAGCATTGCCCGGCGCTCCCGGCCGGCGTTGGTCGCATCGAGAATCGCCACCTGCCCGGCGTTGCGCAGATAGGCTTTGGCGCGCTCCATGTTCATGCGGGCAAAGGTTTTGCGCATCTCCACGGCGGCGGCGTTGCCGGGCGAATAAAACTCGGCCGACGAGGTTTCCGCCAGCGGCCGGTAAATCCGGCGCAGATTGCCGTTGTTGAAGATGCGCGTGGCGATTCCGTCCTTCCGGAACGCGTCGCGCAGGCGGACCGCCAGCGTGGATTTGCCGCGGGCCGGCAGTCCCATCAAAACAATATACAGCTTGTCGTCGCTCATAAGGATTTTCACCGGACCATCTTCCGGCCGATGTCGAAGGCCCGTTCCAGAAGCGCCCGGTCGGATGCGGCGGGCTTATCCGCGCTCTGGGTGTGCAGAATGCGGCCGACCCCTTCGAAGCCCAGGCCGCCTTTGAAGTCACTGTCGTGCAGGCGGATTTCCACCGCCTCGGCGCCGCGCGACCGCGCGCCTTCGAGCATGGCGGCCAAAACGGCGGATGTGTTGCCCTGGGGGCGGGGAGAACCGTTGAACGCTAAAATCTGCATACAAAACTCCTCATCGAAAATGAATATTCGCTCTCCGGACTTTTTTTTCAACTCCGGCCGGCCGTTGGCGCAAGCGCTTTGACCTGAATCGTATTGGTGGTTCCCGGAACGCCGATGGGGTGTCCCAGCGTGATGACGATCAGGTCTCCCGCCTGGGCGTCGCCTGCGTTAAGCGCCGCCTGGGACGCGCTTTCGATCATCTCGTCCGTATCCCGCATCCGGCCGATCAGGCGCGGACGGCACCCCCAGCTGAGCGACAGACGCCGCACCGTTTTTTCGCAGGGGGACAAAGCGACGATCGGCTGCCGGGGACGGAAACGGGCGATGGCGCGCGCGGTCATGCCCGACTGCGTGTGGGCGATGACGGCCCGGGCGTTCAGGTGATCGGCCAGAACGCAGGTTGCGCGGGCGACGGAGTCCGCGACGTCCTGCCGGGGCGCTCCGGCCAGAAACCGGTCATACGCGAAACCGTTTTCGGCGGCTGAGGCAAGCCGGTTCATGTAGAGGACCGCTTCCGCAGGATAGTCTCCGGAAGCCGTTTCCTCGGACAGCATCACGGCGTCCGTGCCGTCGAGGACCGCATTGGCTACGTCGGCGGCTTCGGCGCGCGTCGGCCGCGGAGAAGACACCATGGACCGCAGCATCTGGGTGGCCGTAATCACCGGCTTGCCGGCAGCGTTGGCCTGGGTAATCAGCCTTTTCTGAATCAGGGGCACGTCCTCCGGCGGAATCTCCACGCCCAGATCGCCGCGCGCCACCATGATGCCGTCGGAAACTTCCAGAATGGCCTCCATGTTGACAAGCGCTTCGTGTTTTTCAATTTTGGCGATGACCGGCGTGTCCTTGCCCTGCCCGGCGATGATCGCTTTCACGGCCCGGATATCGTCCGCGGTCTTCACGAACGACAGGGCGACAAAGTCCACGTCGTGCCGAAGGCCGAAGAGCAGATCCTCGCGGTCCTTCGGCGTCAGCGAGGGAGTGCGGATTGTTCCCGTCGGCAGGTTGATCCCTTTGTGCGAGGTGAGAAGTCCGCCGGTGATCACCCGACAAAGAATGTCCGTGTCGCCCGTCTGCTCGACGACAAGCTCCATCAGACCGTCGGCCAAAAGCAGGCGGTCGCCGGGTTTGACTTCGCGGGGCAGATCCGGATACGTGATCGACACGGCTTTTGCGCTGCCTTCCACCGGACGGCTCGTCAGAACAAACCGCCCGCCCGGCTGAAGGACAACGCCGGGATCGGAAATCGACCCGACGCGGATTTTCGGCCCGGCCAGATCCAGCAGAATCGCTGTCGGCCGGCCAAGGCCGGCCGACAGCTCCCGGATGATGTTGATCTTTTGCAGATGGCCTTCGTGCGAGCCGTGCGAGAAATTGAGCCGCGCAACGTCCATGCCGTTTTGCAGAAGCGCCAGAAGGTTTTCCCGGCTTTCCGAAGCAGGTCCGATGGTGCAGACGATTTTGGTTTTTCTCATAAGCGCCTTCCTTGAGGGGACATGGGCTTCAGGGTCTCCGGCCGGCGGATTAAAATGGTGGATGCACTGCGCCCTCCGGCATCAGCCCGCTGATTTGAAAAACGGTCACTGCCCGACGGGCGGCATGGACCGGCCGTGCTTTTGTTAACAGATTCACCGGGGAACTTCAAGGCATTCGCACGGGCACAGGCGGCGGCAGGCCTTTCCCTATCTGCCCTAAACCGTTGTCGTTACAGAGAAATGGGTTGACAAGACCCGGCCTTTTGTTTAGTCTTTCCCATCTACAAATTTAGGAGGCAACTATGGCTGTAAAGATTGCAATTAACGGATTCGGGAGGATCGGCCGTCTGGTGTTTCGGGCCGGTTTTCGCAGCAAGGAAGTCGAATTCGTTGCAGTCAATGATCTTGCCGACGCCAAAACACTCGCTCATCTTTTGAAATATGATTCGATTCATGGGACACTCGACGCGGAAGTGAAAGCCGCGTCCAACGGCATCATCGTTGACGGCCGCGAAATCAAGGCTTTCGCCGTCCGCGATCCGGAAATGCTGCCCTGGAGAGACCTGGGGGTGGATGTTGTTCTGGAAAGCACGGGAAGATTTACCGACCGCGACGGCGCGGAGAAACACCTGAAAGCCGGAGCCAGGAAGGTCGTCATTTCCGCTCCGGCCAAGGGGCCGGACGTGACGTTCGTTTTCGGCGTCAACGCGGAAGTTTACGACAAAACCAAACACCACATTATTTCGATGGGGTCCTGCACCACCAACTGCCTGGCGCCGATCGTGAAAATCCTGCATGAGGAATTCGGGATCGAGCACGGGCTGATGACGACGATCCATTCGTACACCAACGACCAGGTGGTCATCGACGAACCGCATAAGGACCTTAGGCGCGCGCGCGCGTCCGCGCTCTCGATGATTCCCACGACCACCGGCGCGGCCCGCGCAATTGCCGAAGTCATTCCGGAAATGAAAGGCCGTCTCGACGGCCTCGCGATCCGCGTGCCCACGCCCAATGTTTCGCTGGTCGATTTCGTGGCGACGCTCGCGCGCGAAACCAACAGGCAGGAAGTGAACGCCAAGCTCAAGCAATACGCCGAGCGGGCCATGAAGGGCATTTTGTTCTGCTCGGAAGAAGAACTGGTCTCCAAGGATTTCAGCGGCAATCCGCATTCGTCGATTGTGGATCTGCCCAACACCACCGTCATCGGCGGCAAGATGGTGAAAATCCTCTCCTGGTACGACAATGAGTGGGGCTTCTCCAACCGGATGCTGGAACTGCTGTCGTTTATCATGAAATGAGACGAACATCGAATGCGCCGGATCACTGATCCACAATGTCTTTGTCATTCCGGTCGATAAATCCGCAAGACGCGTTTAGCGCCGTGCGGATTTCGCGCCGGAAGGGCAATTCAAAATATTCCAGAGAGGTAGAACGCATGAAGTACTTAGATTCGATTGATGTCAGCGGAAAGAGGGTTTTTGTGCGGGTGGACTTCAACGTGCCGATGGACAAGTCCGGGCAGGTCAAAGACGATACCCGCGTCAAGGCGAGTTTAACCACCATCAATTACATTCGCGAAAAAGGCGCCCGTGTGATCGTGGCGTCCCACCTGGGCCGTCCCAAGGGCAAGAAAGTGGAAGAATTTTCTCTGAAACCGGTCGCGCCGGTTTTTTCGTCCCTGCTGAAAAAGGACGTGCCCTTCATCGACGACTGCATCGGTGAAAAAGTGCTTGAGGCCGTGGCCGCCATGCAGGCGGGCGACGTAATCCTGCTCGAGAATCTGCGGTTTTATCCGGGCGAAGACAAAAACGACGACGCGTTTGCCCAGGAACTGGCCAAGCTCTGCGACGTGTACATCAACGACGCGTTTGCCGTTTCGCACCGCGCGGCGGCTTCCAACACCGCCATCACGAAATTCGTCCCCGTCTGCGCCGCGGGCTTTTTGCTCAAAAACGAAATCGAGTATTTCAACAAAGCCATGGGAAATCCGGCCCGGCCGCTTGCCGCCATCATCGGCGGCGCCAAGGTTTCCGACAAAATCAAGGTTCTGGAAAACGTCATCGACAAAGTCGACCGTCTGGTCGTCGGCGGCGGCATGGCGTTCACGTTCCTGAAAGCCCAGGGGTACAATGTCGGCAAGTCTCTGTGTGAAACGGACATGCTGGATCTGGCCAGAACGATTCTGGAGAAAGCCAAAGCCAAAAACGTGCAGTTCCTCCTGCCGGTCGATGCGGTCATCGCCCAGACGCCGGCGGCGGATGCGGAAGTCAAGGTCGTGGACGCGAAGAATATTCCCGACGACTGGATGGGCCTCGACATCGGCCCCGCCACGATTGCGGCGTTTTCCGACGCGGTGAAGTCCGCCAAGACGATTGTCTGGAACGGACCGCTGGGCATGTTTGAACTGGCGCCCTTCGCCAAAGGCACTTTTTCACTGGTGGACGCGGCGGTGGCGTCCGGCGCGCTCACGATCGTGGGCGGCGGCGATACGGACACGGCCATTCACAAGACGGGAAAAAGCGACAAGATCTCCTACATCTCCACCGGCGGCGGCGCGTTTCTCGAGCTGCTCGAAGGCAAGACCCTGCCCGCAGTCGCGGCGCTGGGTTGATGCGGAGGATCCTCATGAGAAAATGGATTGTTGCCGGCAACTGGAAGATGCACAACACCATCAGCGAATCCGTTGCCCTGGCCCGCGCGATTAAGGGCGGACTTTCCGGTTCGGCAAGCGGCGAAGTCGTGGTGGCTCCGCCGTTTACCGCGCTTACCGCAGTGGCCGAAACCCTCCGGGGCGGGGCGGTGCAGCTGGCCGCGCAAAACATGTACAGCGAAGACAAGGGCGCCTTCACGGGTGAAATTTCTCCCGTCATGCTCAAAGACGCCGGCTGCGCTTACGTCCTTATCGGTCATTCGGAACGGCGCAAATACTTTTCCGAAACGGACGACGGCGTCAACCGGAAAGTGAAAAAAGCGCTCGCCTCAGGCCTGAAGCCGATCGTCTGTGTGGGCGAAACGGATGAGGAAAGGATTCAGGGCGTGACCGAGTCCGTCGTCGGCCGCCAGGTGCAGGGCGCGCTGGCGGGCGTGGAAACGCTGGCCGACGTCGTCATCGCCTACGAACCGGTCTGGGCCATCGGCACGGGCAAAGTCGCCACCTCCGCGCAGGCCGAGGAGGTGCATGCTTTCGTCCGCAGCCTGATCCGAAAGCTCTACGGGGCGGCGGCCGATGAGCTGCGCATTCTCTACGGCGGCAGCGTCACAAAGGAAAATGTCGCGGAACTGGCCGCCATGGCCGACATCGACGGAGCGCTGGTCGGCGGCGCATCGCTTAAACCGGACGGTTTTTTGAGCATCATCGCGCAAATGCCGTAAGAACCGTTTCTTTTTTAGAAGCAATCCGCAGGGAACGGCCTGTGGCCTTCAGGGTATCGCAGCCGTTCCCTGCCGTAAACATCTATGACCAGAATTTTAATCGTTTACCATTCCCAGACGGGACACACCGGACAAATGGCCAGGGCCGTTTGCGAGGGGGCGAAGGCCATCGACCAGGTCGAGGTGATTTTAAAAAAAGCGGGCGAGGCCACACTCGACGACCTTTTGGCCTGCGACGGCCTGGCCGTCGGCACACCGGAAAACTTCGGCTACATGTCGGGCATGCTCAAGGACTTTTTCGACCGGACTTACGCCGGCGCCGAGGACAAAGTGTTCCGCAAACCGTTCGTCGTTTTCATCAGCGCCGGCAACGACGGCTCGGGTGCGCTCCGCGCCATCGAACGCATCGCCCTGGGCTACAAGTTCAAAACCGTTTTTACGCCGGTCATCGCCAAAGGGGACATCACCGAAGCGGTGCTTGAGCAGTGCCGCGAACTGGGCGGCACGCTGGCCGGCGGCTGCGCCATGGGGATTTATTGAACGCCGCCGGGCGGCTGCCGGCAGCGAAACGGCCCTTCGGATGCCCGTATCCGACGGCAACCCGTCTCCATCGAAAAATAAACAACCGCAGGAGGTGCAGCATGTCGAACGTGAAAGTAACCGTCAAATCCGTGAAAGGCTATTGTTCGGCCGGTTACAAGGTCGGAGACTATTTTCTGCTTCGCGACGGCGTGGTGATCGAACCGGGAAAACCCGCGGGGTTGTGCGTCTTCGCGCTTCCGGCGCTGATTCCTTACCTCACCGCCTACTGCCGCGAAACGCCGCCCGAAGACTGGATCAACGATAAAAAGGAGCTTCAGTGCCCGGACAACGACAACGCGGTCATCTTCGGTCTGGAGCGCGTGGATTCCTAGAAAGAGGCAATCGGAGACAGAAACTTTTTCACCTGGGTGTAAAGGAGAAATCTTATGAAGGAACATGGATTTTTCGGCGGCGTTTACGGCATGGCTTTTATCGGCGCGCTGATTTATTTCGTGCAGCACGCCTCCGGTTTCTGGTCGGGCGTCCTGGGCGTCATCAAAGCTCTTTTCTGGCCCGCTTTCCTGATGTACAAGCTGCTCGAATATTTAAAAATGTAGCCGCTCCGGACACAGTGGGCCTTTCCCGGCCAAGACGAAGAGAAAGCCTATTTCCGGAAAATGAAAATGAATCGAATTCTGAAGTGCAATGAGGAGGCGTTATGATCACCGTCGATGGAGAAAAATGCATCGGATGCGGAACCTGTAAGGCGGATTGTCCGACCGCCAATATCACGATCACGGACGTCAAAGCCGTGCACGGCCGCTGGTGCCTGGAATGCGGCCACTGCGCGGCCGTCTGTCCGCAAAATGCCGTCGTCTTCGGCGGCGACTACGATCCGGCCGAACTGCTCGAAGTGGACGATCCGCAAAAGATCACCATCGCGCCCGAACAGCTTTTGAACTTTGTCCGGTTCCGCCGCAGCGTCCGCCAGTACACCGACGAGCCGGTCGGCGACGCGGACATCGCAAAAATTGTGGAGATGGGCCGCTACACACAGACCGGCGCAAATATGCAGCCGATCCGCTACATCGTACTCACCCGCGACACGCTCAGCGAAATCACGCCGATTGCGCTCAAAACGCTTGCGGAGCTGGACGTGAAAAGCGTGGACAGAAAAGCGCTGCGCCTGCCGCCGCAGTACCTCGATTTCCAATCCATCTGGATCAACTGGCACTCGGTCTATCAGAAAAAGAAAAGGGATCTGCTGTTCCACGGCGCGCCCAACGCCCTCTTGATCGTCAGCCGGACGGGAAACGAAGTGGACGGCTGCTTCAACGCGGGCCACCTGGAGCTGATGATCAATGCGCTGGGACTGGGCGCCTGCATGATGGGATTCGGCACGATGGCCTTTGCCATGTCGCCCGAACTGCGCCTGCGGGTCGGCCTTGCCGAAGGCGAAGCCGTGATTTTCATGATGGTGTTCGGACATCCGAAAGTGAAGTATCTGCGCACCGTCAACCGCAAGAAAGCGCGCTTAGAGAAAATCTGATCCTTCATGGAAGCAACCGGACGAAATCCGGCACTCGACGTGCTGCGCGGCGTCACGGTGGCGCTGATGATCCTGGTCAACACGCCGGGAAGCTGGAACCACGTCTTGCCGCCGCTTCGCCATGCGTCGTGGCACGGCTGCACGCTTGCGGATCTGGTCTTTCCCTTTTTTCTTTTCGTCATGGGCGTCTCGCTTTTTTTCTCCCTGTCCCGCCAGGCGGACAGACCGGCCGTGAGCGTCCTTATAAAAGTGGGAAAAAGAGTAGCCGTCATTTTTCTTCTGGGCCTCTTTCTCAACACGTATCCGCAGTGGCTCGCCGAGAATTCACAGATCAGGATCCTGGGCGTGCTGCAGCGCATCGCGCTGGCCTACGGCCTGGCCGCGCTGCTGATTCTGTACGGACGCCGCCGGTGGCTGCCCGCCGGCGGCGTGTTTGTGCTTCTGGCCTACTGGGGCATTCTTTACTTCTGCGGCGGCGCGGATCCATACAGCCTCGCGCAAAACGCAGCGATTCCCGTCGACAGCTTCCTCCTGGGCGAAAGCCATCTTTACCGCGGCTTCGGCATTCCCTTCGATCCCGAAGGCTTGTTCGGCACCCTGCCCGCGGCGGTCACGGTGCTGGCCGGCTATCTGGCGGGCGGTCTGATCCCTTCTTCGGAAGGACACGGCGGCACAATCAAACTCGCCGCCTGGGGCGCGGCCCTTACCGCCGCCGGCCTGTTCTGGAGCCTGATTCTGCCGCTCAACAAGCCGCTGTGGACGGGTTCCTACGTTCTTTACACCGCCGGCCTCGCCTTCCTTGTCTTTGCCTTCCTCATGTACGTCATCGACGGACGGCGCCCTCAGAAATGGACCATCCTCTTTTCGGTCTTCGGCTGCAATCCGCTTTTTTTGTTTGTCCTCTCCATCGTCTGGGGCAAAACCCTGCGCCTGCTGGTCCGCATACCGACCGGCGACGGCCAGTCAATAAACGCCGGCGCATGGCTGTACTCACAGCTCTTCGTCCCGCTGGCCGGCCCCGCCGGCGGTTCGTTTATGTTTGCGCTGGCGCACGTCGCCCTGTTTGGGTTTGTCGGATACCTGCTTTACCGGCACAGGATTTTCATCAAGGTGTAGTTCACGGCAGGCTTGCAAAGCTTGCACAATGCAAGACCCGATGATTGCTCCGGAGGTGATTGCTCCGGAGGTTGCATTCCGCCAAGCGACAGGCTATAGTAACCTCTGTTCTGAGACGGGCCCCGATGCACGTCTGCAAGAGGCTATTTTCAACAGGGAGGATGCCTTTTTGAAGATTATTTATGTGGCAGACATTCACGGCGCCTTTGACCGCGTCAAACAACTTCTGTCCGAAACGATGGCCGACGTTTACATCATCGCCGGAGATCTGATCGATATTCCGTTCTACAACATGCATACCGCCATCCATTACCATGAACTGCAATCCTATTTCCACGGCCTGCGCGTCCGCATGCACAGGGAGACGATGACCGTCGAGGACTTTGTGGACGATCTGCTCGACCAGCCGAATACGGAGACGGAAATTGAAGAGAAAGGAACGCGGTATCAGCAATACACCATTCGGGCCCGCCGGGTCCTGCAGCAGAAATACAAGGTTCTGGAGAACATTCTGGCGATGAAGCAGAAGTCGCAAGTGTTCGCCCTGCCCGGCAATTACGACATGGACCTGAAGTACACCGCGCTGCATGAACGCGACCTGCATCTGCACTGGCACACCATGAAAGACCTGAAGATCGCCGGATACGGAGGGGCGAATATCTGGACGCCGGGCATTCCGGAGCGCTACGTCGTCCGCTATCAGGGAAACCTGCCCTTCGAAGGCGGCCGCAACGAAATGTACAATTTCTTCAAGGCCGTCAAGCCCGATCTTATCGTCGCCCATCAGCCCGCACACGGCGTTCACGACCGGGTCAACCAGTTCGGCACGTCCGGATCGCCGGCGCTCAGGCATTACTGCGACAACCATCCGGTGCTCATGTGCCTCACGGGCCATGTGCACATGGACTGGGGATTTCAGTTAAGCGAAAACACGATCTACCTCAATCCCTCCAATTTCGGGGAAGTGACCACGCTGACCGGCGGCGTCGCCGAGGGCGGCTTTTTCTATACCATCGAAGTCGACGGCCGCGAGGTCGAAAAAGTCGTCTTTCACAAACTCGTCGGCGACCGCATCCATGACATTGCCGATTACTATCCGCAAAACGGCCGGTGGAAGGAAACGCTCGTCGACGCCGAGCGTTATGACGCTCTCCGGGCGGGCCGCAATTACGACATGAAGGAATCGAAATACTCCCACATCCCGGAGGTGCAACTCTACAACGAGATCAAGCAATTTTACCGCACCTTCCAGACCCAGGCGACAGAAGAACGCCTGGAAAAGCTCGAAGAGATCACCAGGCTCATTGAAGAAAACGTCCAGGGCGATATCGCGATGGACGTCATGGGCTCCACCAACATGGGACTTGCCGAAACCACATCGGACATCGATTTTGTCGTTTATGTGCGCTGCGACCAGGCCTTCGCCGGGGACATATCGGCCTGTTCGCAGTATCAGAGCGCGGAGAAAATCATCGAGGCGGTCCTCGCGCCCAAGTATGCTTTTCACATCATGGACACGCTGGATTTGAACCTCGTGGAAAAAGCCATCCGGGAAAAGGATTACGAAAGTGAAATGGCCATGCGTTTTGTGGCGTACCGCGCGATCTGCCGGCCCATCAACTACCGTTTTATCGCCCCGGTGGAAGACCTGCTCAACGAGGACATGGAGTACCGCGCGGAACTCGAAGGCAGCATCCGCTCCTATTTCCGGATCTTCATCAACACCGGAGAACACACCCGCTCGTTCAAAAAGTATGAAAGCCGGATCCGGGAAATCGGCATCAGCCTTCCCGAATCCGTCCGGCAGAAGCTCAAGGCGTACTTCCGGCAGGATCCGGAAGCGCAGGATCCGGAAGGCGCCGAAGGTACGCTGTCAACATTTTAACTATCCAGACAGCGACGCCCTTTCTCTCTCTGATACTTAATTACTTGAGGGTATCCCTTGATTCTCCAGAGGCAGAATTTTCTTATACAAAAGAATCATCAGGAACCCTGTGACATACATCGTAATGCCATAGATGGCTGTGGTTACGAACATGGAGCTGTAAAAATCGCCCATGAGGTCCTGGATTAACAAGGCAATGGTTACCGCCAGAGTTGAATTGCGCAGCCCAACCTCCATTGAGATGGCTCTGGTTTGATAATTCTCAATGCGGAACATTTTCGGAAAAAACGCCGCCAGCAGCATGCCCAGAATGGAAAGAGATACCACCATGATGTAGAAAGTCAGACTGTAACGCTGGGTGTCGGCGAATTTTTCAACGTTTGTGTAAACGCCTACTCCGATGACCATAAGGAGCGCGAATACTCCGAGGGCCGAAAAGAACGGTGTGGCCTTTACCGCGAAATTAAGCCATTTCTGCCGGATGGACATCCCGATGATGAGAGGCACGATGACAAGACCGATGATGGTCTGTGCAATCAGGCCTGTCGGTATGGTGATATCAGGTATATTTGCGCACAACACGGTAAGAATCAGGGGAGTGAAAAAAAGCGCCAGAAAAGTTGAAACAGAGGTTAAGGAGACCGAAAGGGCAAGATCTCCCTTCGCGTAGTAGGTCATAAGATTTGAAGTGACTCCGCCCGGACAGGCGCAGATCAAAACCATCCCGGCATAAATAAACGGAAATTTGTGGTAAAACCCCAGGGCCCAGGCCATTCCGAGAGCCAAGAGCGGCATGAGGAACCATTGAAAAATAATTCCGATCACAATCCCTTTTGGCTTTTGCAAAACAAGCTTGAAATCCTTGAGCGTAAGGTTTAGTCCCATTCCGAGCATAACGAAAAAGAACATAAAAATAATTGCAATCTTAAAAATTTTGTCCAGCATAAGCTGGGCCGGCGGATGAAGAAACCGGATAAATGTATATTTTTGACCGCCTAAAACGCCTTCGGTGAGCAGAGCACGAAAAACAAGTTTGTTTCCGAGCATTGCTTTAAGGTTAGAATAGTATCCTTCAGCGCCGGTTCTTTTTAATTCATCATCCGGAGGGATCGATACGATATAGAGTTCACCTTCGAGGCTCCTCACCAAAAAAATACCGGGAAGCTTGTCTCGGGCAGCGGCATCCCTTTCAAGAAAACGGAGATTCCCTTCAAACTGAAACTCCTTGGCCGCTTGCCAGTTCTGATTTTGTCCGGTGCGATAAAGCTCAATGAAAAGGCTTGATTCTTTGTTTTTTCCGGCGGCAGAAAGACTGCGGTAAAGTTCTTCTCCGGCAAAAACGGCCGTCGCGTTGAAAATCATAAGGGCCGCGAGCGCCAAATAAATCAGTTTTGATCTCCATCGGGCAATCATTCGGGGGGACAGACTCTTCATGGCAAATCTCCTCTTTCAATCAGCGTTTCCAAGCCCAGCTTAACGAGGGATGTCTTTCTTTGATTCCGGCAAAATTTACCGCTTCGTCGATTAAGCCATCTTCTATGCTCAGCATTGTCCTCTTTGATGTCTTTATATGCCTTTTCCAGGGATACATGTCAAGGAATGGCTGGTTTACGAAGAATCCTGGCGGCGCATTTGTGCAGATTGAGATCGATCATCTCGCGGTAGTTTTCTATGGGAAAGGGATGCCTAAGACCATTTTCGGCGTTGTTCTTAGCGGCGCTGACCTTTGTGTTCATCAGCAATGCTCAAACCGGCATATTCATCAGGAAACAAAGTCAAAGCGGCCGCACTGCTTGATTTTTCAGGTCACTACAGTCAATTTGGCATAGAAACCAAACAAGCCATGGAGCTTGGCCGGGAGGAAACAAAAAACATCGAAGTTCATTTCTTTGACACGAAAAGTGATTTGAAAGCAGCGGATCAACTATTGACCGAGGTGATCAACAGCGGTCGTCTGACGTTAATATTTCTTCCGGGGACTTTTTTTGCGTTTATTGAAGAAAAAGGCCTCTCGGGTTTTCGCGCCGCCGGCGTAGCGTTTGCCCTGCATGCTGCCCCGGCCGCCCCGATCGGCGTAGTCGATCCGCACGCGCCGCTTCATGTATTTTTCCTTGGCGAAACGGGCCATCAGCACATCGGCAAATTGCGGGTCCACTTCAAAGTAGGTGTTGCACAGTTCGACATCCACGTTGGATAAGCGCAGATGGGCGATGCCGGCGGTTTCCAGCAGGTAGGCGGTCATTTTCTTGATGTTGAATTTTTCCATTTTGCCGAGGTTCACCGTCAGGCGCGCCAATCCGCGTTGCGGGGTAGCCCGGAGTCCTGCGCTTCGGTTATCTTTTTTATGCGTGACGTTGATGTCTGCCGCGTCCCGGTAATACGCCAGGAACCGGTTGAACTGGGCCGACACGAATTTTGCAATGATGTCTTCCTTACTGAGCGAGGCGAGCCGGTCACAGGCGGCGGGCAGAAACCGGGCGATGTCCTCGTGCGGGACTTCGGTGTTTTTCAGGCGCTCCACCATGTGCAGCAGTTGCCTTTCACAGACTTCCGGTCCGGTGGGGACGCTGATCTGCTGAAATTTTTTGCCGACCTGCTTTTCGATTTGGCCGATCCGGTAAGCTTCCTTGATGTTGACAATGACAATCGACACGCCGGACTTCCCGGCGCGGCCCGTCCGGCCGGAGCGGTGCGTGTAGTTTTCCGCGTCATCGGGCAGGTTGTAGTTGATGATGTGGGTCAGGTCGCTGACGTCGATCCCGCGGGCGGCGACGTCGGTCGCAACGAGGAGTTGCAGATTTCGGGACCGAAAGCGGTTCATGACCGAATCGCGCTGCGCCTGGGAGAGATCGCCGTGCAGGGCATCGGCGTTGTATCCGTCTTTCATGAGCCGGTCGGCCACCTCCTGAGTTTCGGTGCGCGTACGGCAAAAGACAATAGCGTAGATATCCGGATGGTAATCGACGAGGCGCTTGAGCGCGAGATACCGGTCTTTGGCGTGCGCGACGACGTATTGATGATTTACGCCGGCCGCGCCGGTGTTTCGCCCGCCGACGGTGATTTCGGCGGGTTTTTTCATGTAGCTTCTGGCGATGGCCTCAATGGCGCGCGGCATGGTGGCGGAAAACAGCAGGACGCGCTTGTCCTCGGGGGTCGAGGCCAAAACGGCGTTCAGTTCTTCCTGAAATCCCATGTTGAGCATTTCATCGGCCTCGTCAAGGACCAGCCAGGAAATGGCGCTGACATCAACTTTCCTGCGGGTGAGCATGTCGAGCATCCGCCCCGGCGTGGCCACGACAATCTGCGCGCCGGCGGCAACCTGCCGGATCTGGGTGACGATGTTGGCGCCCCCGTAAATGGGAACGATGTTGAGGTTGCGAATGTACTTTGACATTTGCGTAAGATCGTCGGTGATCTGGAGGCACAGTTCCCGGGTGGGGGCAAGGATCAGCGCCTGGGTGCGGCCGGATGCCGAATTGATTCTCGAGAGAATCGGAATTCCGAAGGCGGCCGTTTTACCGGTGCCCGTGTGCGCCAGCGCCACGAGATCGCGTGTTTGATGAAGCACGAAGGGGATGACTTCCTGTTGAATCGGCATGGGCGCCGCAAAACCCATTTCCGAGAGGGCTTTTAGAATGTTTTTGTCGATATCCGACTCTTGAAATGTCATCATTTTTTCTGTCATGGGCGCGTCTTTTTCCTTCATTAAAATATGGCCTGATCGGCTGATGGGCGAATACCCCTCATTGCCCGATTCCACAAGTGTTTTTTTCCGGCAGGAAAAAGGGATGCTTCGCCAAGGCAGTCAAGGCATTGATTAAGATAAGGGGTTCACTTTCTTCAGGCAAGACACAAATGCAAAGGGGCGTGTTAACTTTTAGCTTTAGATCAGACAAACCCTTTTCTGCTTGATAATCTCACGTCCGCGGACAACTGATTTACTTCCGGCAATATCCGTTCTGCTCTCTTCTCACCATGAGCCATGAGCTATGAGCCCCCAAATGGCTCACCATCCCCTATCCACCATCCCCTATTCACCATCCACCACCCGCCATTCACCATCCACCACCCCCTACAGATGAGAAAAGCCGGACCTTGCGCATTCCGGTCCGGCTTTTCCGTGGGAAGGGGGAGAATTCGTTTCAGGTTTTGTCTCGCGCGGCGCGCCCGGCCCGGTTGGCGATGACCAGTTGATTTGCGAGATTCTTTCCGAGGGATTCGGTCGGGGCGAAGCGCCTTACAAAATCAATTTCTTCATCCGTGGGGCGCGCCGTTTCGGTCAGATTGGAAGAAATCTTCAGATCCCAGGGAATTTTTTTCCGGATCTCGGAGATGTCGACACCCGGGTGCACCTGCGCCAGGAACATTTCTTTCGTAATCGGATCGAATTCGAAAACGCCTTTGGTGCTGATCAGCTTGGTCGGGCCGGTTCCTTTCGGAAAATGTCCGGACCGGTCACGGCTGTCGCCGCCGTCCAGGTATCCCGGCGAGGTCATGTAGGAGAGCTTCTCGACAAATTCGCCGCCGCGCATGGTCAGAACCGTCTTTTTCGAATAAGAAATAAAATCCGCGGCGCCGCCCGAGCCGGGCAGTCTCAGTTCCGGCCGGTCGTAATCGCCTATCACGGTCGTATTGAGGTTCCCGTATTTGTCCACCTGCGCCACGCCGAGGAAGCAGACGTCGACGAAACCCCGGTAGGTCATGGTAAAGGCGCTGAACAGATCGGTTGCAAACGAAAAGCCCCGGCAGGACAGGCAGTCCGCGATATGGTTCAGGGGAACCGTCGGCTCGAAATCGATGATTCCCGATTCCATCATCAGCGTCGCGTTCGGAGCATACAGCGCCTTGGCCAGGGCGCCCGATGTCATCGGGATTCCCACCCCGAGAACAATATTCTCGTGATCGTGTATCTCCTTCGCGATGGCGATAATCAGGAGCTCGTTGAGCGTGTAAGGCTTAGTCATGGAGCACCCCCTTTTCTTTCATGAACGTCTCCAGCTCTTCAGGGGTCAGGCCGATGGAACGCTCGCGACCCTCTTCATCCCAGACCGACGTATAGGCCGCTCCGTAATTCGCCGGCGCGGAGTAGAAGGCGCGCGCCTTGATGGCGTGAAGGGATTCCAGACCGAAGCGTTCGACGTAATGCCCGAGGTAGTCGTTGTGGTCCCGGCAGCCGTAGATCCATTCGTCCATCCACGCCCGGGTGCCCGCCTCCGACTTCAGGGCGTTCATGAAAATAGCCAGGGCCATCCGGTCACGGTTATAGTATCCCAGGACGTCCGACGGATGCGCCCCCCAGGGCATCTCAACAACCGCGTCCACCCGGAAAGCGGGGATGATGGTGAAATGGGGGCTCGCCTGGACGACATCATGCTCCACGATCTCCTCGCAGGAAATGATGATCCGCTTGCTGGCCAGGGCCGCTGCCTGAACGCTCCCCATGGCGCCCCAGTACTGGGCGTTGCCGAATTTGTCCGCCCGCTGGACGTGGATCACACAGACATCGGGATTCAGAGCGGGAACGAGAACCGTATCTCTTCCCGTAAACGGGCATTTGATGACCCGGTACTTGTCCTCCCCCATGAAACTGCGTTTTTTGAAGAGGTCCGTATGAAGAATCCCCTCGAACACGGGCATGAAGGCGAAGCCGTGCATGCCGGCCATGAGCCGGGCGTTGTAATTATAATTCGTGTAGTCTTCGATCTGGAGCCTGCCCTGCTTCCAGGCGCGTCCCACGGCGGAGCCGCCTTCGGAACCGCCTGCATTCAGGACAAACGCCGTCACCAGTCGGTCAACGCAGCCTCCCGCCACCAGCACCTCGTCGATGACGTGCCCCGACTGGGAGCAGTGGGTGAGCCCCTTTTTCCCCTGGCGAACGATCTCATAGATAAGCCCGCAGGCCATGCCGAGGGTGTAGTTTCCGATAATCAACTGGTCCCCGTCATGGACGAATTTTGCGATCGCCTCGGCGGCGCTCATCCTTTTATCTTTGTTTTTGGACATATCGTTTACTCCATACTTCCCTGAAAAATCATATCGCTAGAATCCCCTGGCGCCGGCATCGGCTTTCTTGCCCCGCAGAATATTGATGAAGGGCCAAAGCAGAAACAGCAGTCCCAGAATCAGCAGGAATACTGAAATGGGGCGGGTAAAGACATCCAGGAAATTGCCTCTGGACGCCAGAATCGCTGTTCTGTAATTGGACTCGATAATGGGTCCCAGAATATATCCCAGAATGATGGGGGGCAGCGAAAATCCATTCTGTGTGAGAAGATACCCCACGAATCCCGTTCCGACGAGCACCCAGACGTCAAACATCCGGTTGTTGATTGTGAAGGCCCCGATCACGCACATGACGAGAATGACCGGGAAGAGGAAATGCATCGGCACCTTCAGAAGCTTTATGAAAATCCGGACCAGGAAAAGGGCCATCAGAAAGGAGATGAGATTGGAGATCAGGTAGCCGCCGAAGATGGAACCGACGATGTCCGCGTTCGTTTTGAAAAGAAGAGGCCCCGGCTGGAGTCCATGGATGATCAGGCCGCCCAGCAAAATGGAGGTGACCAGGTCGCCGGGAATTCCCAGGGTGCTCATCGGAATGAGGGCGCCGCCGCAGACCGCATTGTTGGCCGTTTCAGAAGCGACGACTCCTTCCTCGTGTCCCGTGCCGAATTTTTCGGGTGTTTTCGAGATCTGTCTTAACTGGTTATAGGAAAGAAGCGATGCGGTCACCTGCCCCACTCCCGGGAGAATGCCGATAATCACGCCGATGAAAGAGCCCAGGCTGAATCCCTTGATGTTGCGAATGATCATCTTCAGGGGGGGAAAAAGCGGAACCTTGCTGACGGCAATGATCTCCGTTTTCACACCAACGGACCGGAGCTGGGTCATGATCTCGCAGAGGGCGAAGAAACCCATCAGGGTCGCCAGGCTGGGCAGGCCGCTGCTCAGCTGCCAGGCGCCGAACGTAAAGCGGTTGACCCCCATGACGGGATCCATGCCGACCATCCCCAACAGCATGCCGAGGATGGCCGCGATGAGGCCCTTGACAATATCCTTGCTGCAGAGGCTGACCACCACTCCGAGGCCCATCACGCCCATGGAGAAATACTCCCAGGGCCCGAACATGAGCCCGATCTTCGCCAGCTGCGGCGCGATCAGCACCAGGGCAAAAAGGCTGATGATCCCCCCGACAAAAGATGAAAAGATTCCCAGACTCAGGGCGAGGCCACCCTGCCCCTTCTTCGCCATGGGATAGCCGTCAAAGCAGGTGACGAGAGAGGAGGGCGTTCCCGGAATGTTGAGGAGCATGGCGGCGTAAAGCCCGCCCGAGATACCGCCCACGTAAATTCCGATCAGCATGGCGATGCCCTGGACCGGCGTCATGGCGAAGGTGAAGGGGAGCAGGAGAGAAACGCCCAAAGCGGCGGTAAGCCCCGGAATGGCGCCGAAGATCTGGCCGAAAAGCACGCCGAACGCCAGGATGAGAAGCGAATAAGGGTCGCCGAGAAGGCCGATGGTCCCGGTAAGAAGCGTTTCCATAAAATACCTTTGGCTTTGTGCATCGAGCCGCGGCGGATCGTCCTCCGCCGCGGCATGGAATTTATTTCTGCGCCTTGTTTTTCAAAGCCTCTTTATAGAGGATGGTCAACTCGGGCGTTTCCCGGTTCAGAATATCGCGCGTCTCTTTCGATCCCGCGAACATCAGGGAGTACTTAAGGTCGTTCATGATGAACTTGCGAAATTCAGGATTTTCGTGGACCTTCGAAAACGCCTTTTCAAGATAGTCGATGATCGGTTTGGGAGTTTTCGGCGGAGCCCAGAAGCCGCGGTACAGCGTGAATTCCTCCTTGGCTTTGATGTCGCCCATGGAGGGGCAGTTGGGAAGGAACTCGCTGCGCTTTCTGGTGGTGACCAGGATCGGCAGGGCATCGCCCGACTGGGCAACGGGATTGATCTCGGAAACCTGGCAAAGCAAAACGTCGATATGCCCGCCCAGCAGAGCGGCGCGCGATTTCGCCGCGCTGTCAAAGGGCACATAGGTCACGTTGATGCCGAGCGCTCTCCAGACCAGCATGGAAGCCGCATAGTTGGACCCGACGGCCCCGACGCTGCCCCATTTCAGCTTGCCGGGGTTTGCCTTGGCGTACTTGACCAGAGCGTTCACATCTTTGAAAGGAGAATTCTTGACGACGGCGATAACATCGGGATCGCTGACGGTCGTCGCGATCGGAATCATTTCCTCCGCGACGGGATCCTTGACGTAATTCGAAACATAATAGGACAACATGCTCTGCCATCCGGTGCAGACGATCGTATACCCGTCCGGCTTGGCGTAGTACGTTTCCATGACCCCGATGGAACCGGCGCCGCCCGCGATATTGACGACCACCATCGGCTGGCCGCCCAGATCGATGTACTTCTGATAGGCGCGGACCATGGTATCGGTCCCGCCGCCGGCGCCGAAGGGAACGATCATCTTGACCGGCTTGTTCGGATATTTGGCATCCTGCGCGAAACCTCCCGCAAGCGGGATGACCGCCAACGCCAGCACCAGCACTGCTGAAATCCATAGAGCTTTTTTCATTTTTTATCCTCCTCCGGCCTGCGGTTTGGTCCGCAGGCAAAATTGAATATTATCCGAACAGCGAGCCGGCAGGCAGAATAACCGCGAGCAATTTCGTGAAAATCTGCGCTACCACAACCGTCATCACCACCGACAAAACCAGATATTTTGCGCTGCCCTTCAATAAATCCTTTTTTGTAAACGAGCCTTTTCTGGGGTAAAAATCATAAACGGTCATGAGGGCGGCAAGAAAGAGAATCGTCGCAATACTGTAACCGATGAACGAAATGAATCCGACATAGAACACGACAGCCGCGAGCGTAATGTAGATAAGAGGATACATGACGGCGGGCGCCCTTTCCGCTGACCGCCTGTAGATGGACTTGATGATGAGAATGACCGCGAGAACGGACAGGATGACCATCCAGAGCCTTATGTAGGCGCCGGCGCCCGCCAAGGGGTCCTGCACGCCCCCATCGTCCACGTCGAAACTGTACACGTAGCCCAAGACGCCCACGATCAGCACGACGATTCCGCTGATCAGATCTCTTGCCCATCGCAGCATTTCTTCTCTCCTCCTTGGGTTGATGGAGTCCGAGTAACTTATAGACTAAGGCACACGGGTAGAATATGACAAAAAAAGTACTAAATAATGACTAGGGCATTTAGTTATTTATCTGAATGAGGAAAAAAAGGTTCTCAGATTGGTTTTTTGATTCAAAAGGCCGCTTTTCCGGCGGATGTTCTGCCGGTGGATATCGATGGAGTTCGTGGAGAGATTCAGCACCTTCGCAATGTCCTTCGTCGTCAGACCGTCTTTGATCAGGCTGGCCACCTGAATTTCGCGGGGAGTCAGCTGCGAGTAGGTGGATGTCAGCTTGGAAAGGAAGGGCGAAATGATCTCATTCAAATGATTTTCGATGATGTCCACGTTGGAGGCAAGCCCCGGATCGATCCGCGCGGTCTTGAGGCGCAGGACATAAGGCAGCACCAGCTTCTTGATGTTGAGGATGAACCGTTCTTCGATTTCCAGAGTATCCTGCTCCCGCTGCCTGAGCAAAACCTTCAAAGCCGTGTTGGTCTCTTTCAAGGTCCGGGTTCTCGCCTTCAGCTCGCTTTCGGCCTGCTTCAGTTCGGTTATGTCACGGAGGGATTCAATCGCGCCGACGATCCGCTCGTGATGATCGTACATCGGCCCCGCCTTGCACCAGAACGTGACTTCCTCCCCTTTGCCGGGAAGTCCCGTCTCAGCCAGCAGGGAATTCTGCTCACCCTGGATAACGTGCTCTTCCACAACCGCAAGCGCGGGCTCGAGCACCTTGTCAATCAGCATCGGCCTGCGCCTGCCGTAGAGCGCCTTTGCGTACTCGTAACGGCCCTTCCCGATGATTGCGCCGGAGGGTATGCCCGTCAGCCTCTCAATGGCGTGATTCCAGGCAATCACGGCTCCGCCGGCATCGATCGCAAAAGTGGGATCGGGAAGAAAGTCAATGATGTCTGCCAGAAGCCGCTCCGACTGCTTGAGCGCGTCCTCCGCCATTTTCTTTTCGGTTGTATCGCGCATGAAGCACAACGTCGCCGACTGCCCCTGCCAGGAGATCAGGACATTGTTCACCTCAATCCATCGGGTGCGGCCGCGTCCGTCGATGATCCGGAAGGGAAACATGTCGGGGATTTCTTCGCCCCGGAGACGCCTCTTATGCCGCTCGCGGATGATCGCGCGGTCGTTGGCATGGACGTGCGCTATGAAAGGTTTGGACACCAGGGCCTTACGGGGCCGCTGGAAGATATCCAGCGTCTTAACATTGGCAAATTTGAGCAGCCCGTCCTGAACGACGTAGATCGCATCGTTGGCGTTCTCCAGCATCAGGCGGGTGATCTCGGCCGGGTTCTGAAACATCTCATCGACCTGGACCTTCCTGCTCTGCGCCGGCCTCCGGGCCGATACAACCCGTTTCCTTTTGGCCCGTTCTTTGTTTTTTTTAAGAGGCTTTTCATTCATCGCGAATTCAGATCCAATCTTTTTGCGGCCAAGGCTATGCATCAAAAAAGATTCCCTTTGACGCGTCTCACCATACCGCCGTTTTTGAAATTGACGAATTAAGCTCAACTATCCCCGTATTTTTGAGCGCGCCATTCACTATCCACCATCTACCATTCACCATTCACCATCCACCATCCACTACCTCACCTTCCCGATTGGAAACGCCTGGCCGCTGATGGAAATCGTCGGATACTGCGCGCGCCTGAACACCTTTTCCGCGAGCAGCGGCACTTCGTTGTCCACGTAATCGGCCAGCTCCGTGGTTCGGATATAGCCGGACTTGCCCTTGTCCGCCTTGCCCCTGAGGCCTTCGGCCAGCACATACGTGAAAAGGCCGTGCCCCTGATATCCTTCCAGCGCTTCCTGCAGCGACGTGGAGGCGGACAGGACGGTCGAGCCCACGGCGCGGCTTAAAATCTTAAACGCCGTGTCCTCGCTCATGCCGCGGGTGAGCATCGCCGTCTGAATCACGTCGCCCAGTTTGCCGGCGTTGCACGTATCGATGATGATCAGTTTCTTGGTGGCCGGAATGTTGGCGATGAGCTCCTTGAGCGTGTTCTGGCTGATCGCGTCCGTCCTGAGTTTCTCGGTTCTCAGCGAGCCCACGTTGGACGTGATGAGAAAATACTCCCCTTCGTCCACCGTGCCGTGGCTCGCCACGTAAAAGACGAAAAGGTCGTCGGGATTGAGCGACTTCATTGACTCAAGCTCCCGGAGGATATTTTCCCTTGTTGTCTCATCCTGCGTGGAAAGCATTTTGATGGTCGTCTTTTCAAAAAGCGGCGCGGCGCTCTCGCGCAGCGTCCGCGCGAAGAGCTGCGCGTCGGCCGCTGCGAAATTCAACTGCAGCTTCGGGTTTTTATACGCGTTGATGCCGATGACCAGGGCGGAAAGCGACGGTTTGCTTTCGGCTTTGAAAGCCGCCGCAATTTCATAAACGGCTTCCGAACTCTGCATGGTGTTGTCCGCGTTGAAAGCGACGGCCTTAACGATATTGACGCCGCTCACAAGCTTGAGCGCGTAGCTCTTGCGGATTTCCCCCGGCGTTTTCGAAACCACGCCCACGCCGCGGGCGGAGTCCAGCATGACGGCGGAGCCGTTGAGATACAGGCGGATATCGCCCACGCCGCCGCCGGCGTCGGTAATTTGCAGCGTCACCGTCGCCTCGTTCCGGCCGACGTTTCTGGGCGTTTCGACAATGGCCACCTGCGGCGGCGGCTTGACGTCCGCCACTTTTTTAAGATCCTTGAGCGACCCGCCGGAAAGCGCGAGCCGTACCAGATCGGGCCGATAAAAGCTCTCCCGCAACTGTTCCGTGTTGTATTCCTTGCCCGCGACTTTCACCTGAAGGTACTGATCGCCCTTCGGCGACGAGGCGTAATAGCCGTTTGCGGTGGTGATGATCCATTCTCCGTCTTCAAAGGCAATCATCGACGCGATTTCTTCGCCGGTGACGGCATCCCAGATCCGTGTGGAGGCATCTCCCGCGGACAAGACGTACTTGCCGTCCGGCGTAAATCTGGCCGATGCGCCGGCCACCCAGTCGGCGTGGCCGGAAAGCACCTTCCATGGCGCGCCCGCGGCCAGATCCCAGATCACGACTCTGCCTTCATTGCCGCCGGACACGGCGTAGCGCCCGTCCGGCGAAAAGGCGGCGGACATGACGCCGCCGATGCGGTCGTGGCCGACAAATTTTTTGAGCGGGCTTAACGTCTTCGCATTCCAAATCCGCGTGCTCTTGTCCGAGCTGCCGGTAACAAGATAATCGCCGTCGGACGACAAAGCCACAACGTTCACCCGCGGATCCATCAGGTCGTCGGACCCTTTGACCGAGCGGACAACTTTTCCCGTGACGGCGTCCCACAGACGCATCTCCCCCTGGCTGCCCGCGGTGACGACGTGCCGGGCGTCCGGATAAAAAACACCGGACCAGACAAAATGCTCCTTGAGCGCAAAGTTTTGAATTTGCCGGCCTGTGGCGACGTCGAAGATTTTCAAATTCGGCGGCGTGCTGACCAGAAGTCCCGCGGCAGGCCCTCCCGTCAGCAGTTGCTTCCCGTCCGGTGAAAACGACAGAAAGAATGTCCGGTCCT